>NZOA01000042.1 GCA_002695115.1 Planctomycetota bacterium | reverse complement strand
CCTGCCTGTAGAGTCCGCAGGGGGAGTTGGAGGCCTTGAGGCCGTCCTGGCGCGACTCGTGGCGGAGCTGCCGGCGGAGCTTCCCGAAAGAGATGAGATTCGCCTCGAAAACGCTCGTATCCGTTTCGCGGGTTTTGAGAGCTGGCGCTCCATCGAAGCGAGCGAGGGCAGTATCCAATACGCCAACAGCTATCTGAAGCTCGATGTCGTCCCCGATGCCGAGGACCCGGCGGTATTCCACGTCGCCGTAAGAGGGAGCCTGCGGGCTCCCGCGGAAATCCCCGGCTACAGCTTCAACGCGTACAACATTCACCTGCAGTTCAATCCCGAGCAGTTCGAGCTCCTGCCTGTTGACCAGGAGCAGGAGGGGACGATTGCGGCAGGTCTCGGGGAGCTCTTCCTGCCCGTAGAATCCACCCTCCCTGACACTAATTCCACCGGTGACCTGCGGGTGGGCTGGATCAGCTTCAATTTTTCTACGCTCCAGTCGGACCTTATCGAGCCGTTCGAAGACGCAACGGTCCTGGAGCTCAGCTTCAGGTCGAAGCTTGATGACACCGCAGGCCGGACATTCTCGCAGATTTCCTTCCTGTCCGATCCCGGCGCCGAGCAGCCTACGGCTTTCTTCCCGGAGCAGGCTGTGCCGGGCAGGCCCGTCATCGATGCGTTCTTTGACGCAAGCATCTCGCTTGGCGGGGATCTTCCGGTCCTCGAACTGCTCTCGCTCTCTCCCGTGACGGGACCGCTTACCGGCGGCAACGAGGTGAGGCTCTCCGGAGACGGCTTCGATGGGGGTGGTCTTGTTCCTGCGATCAGGCTTCTTCCCGTCGAAGGAGATACGGACATCCTGGAGGTTTCCGTCGCTGGCATCACTGTCCTGAACAAGGGCTCGATCTCCTTTGTCGTCCCGGATTCTCTCGGCGCGCGGCCCGTAACGCTTCCCGCCGAAAGCAGTGTTCTCTACGATATCGAGCTCTCAATCGGAGACCAGGCAGTTCTGCTCCCGGAGGCTTATTCCTTTGAGACGCCCAGCCTCGGTGGTGTGGACGTGAGCAGCCTGCGTGCAACCTGCGGTGATTTCATCGAGGTGAGCGGCACCGGCTTCTCGCGCAGCACCGTGGTGAAGTTGCAGGTGGATGGTTTCGAGCCCCTTGTCGCTGCGCCTTTCGGGCGCTCCGGCAGGCCCGCCATATCCAATGATGGACGCACGATGCTAGTTCGAGCTCCCACCGAGGGATTACCTGTCCTGGATGAGGCCTTCGTGGTGGTCGAGGTGCTGGACCCACTGGAGCTTGCCGGCGCTCCCATAGAGAGCCTGTCCCTGCCGACGCCGCTGGACATCATCGAAGGTGATTGTGATGCGGCGGTGGTTCCCAATATGATCGTGGTCAATCTCATCCAGCCCGGCTCCGTGTCGATCTGCGGCGGCAATCACGTCGATCTCTTTGGCAACGGCTTCACCGAGCGGTGCGAGGTTCTCGTCGATGGAGCGATGGTCGATCGTTCCGGGTTTGTCTTCCACTCGGGCCAGCATCTGAGCTTTTTCGCCCCGAGCCGGGTTAGCGCCGGCCAGGCCACTTTGCAGGTACGCGACCCCCTGACGCTTGCCCAGGGCGAGGTCTTCCTCAATTACCAGGATCCTCCGATGTTCGTGCGCGGCGATGTCGATGGGGACCGGCAGGTTACCGACTCCGACGTCACCCTGCTCTCGAGCCTGCTCTTCGGGGGGGCGGGTCTCTGGCCGGATAACCGCGATGCGGCGGATACCAACGATGATGGCCAGCTCAATTTCGGAGATCTGATGAGGCTGTTGAGTCATCTTCAGAATCCCGATGACCCCGGCGAGATGCTGGCCGCTCCATTTCCTGTTCCAGGATCCGATCCTACAGAAGACAGTATCTGCGAATGATGGAGGGGATCGTTGGCGCTTGACAGGTGTAAAAGCGAGAGGTATCGTTATCCCTCTTGTACTCGTAAGCCCCTTGCTCTGTCGATTCTTACGCACAGTTGAAGCTCTTGTTTGTCTGGAGACGAGAAGTTAGCGATGGATAGAATCCACAGGCCCGGTCGGTCGGAGCGGGTTGGGCCCATCGCCGAAGGGCAGGTATTCATGCGGGGAAAAAGCTTTCTACAGGCTTTATTCCTGAACTCAGGCATGTGTTGAGGCGAACTTTCCTTGAAGCGCGCTGTAATCTCGGATATCCATGCGAACCACGCCGCCTTTGAGGCCGTCCTGGCCGATATAGAGGAGCAGGGGTGCGAGGACATCTATTGCCTTGGCGACATCATCGGCTACGGGCCCGATCCTCGAAAGTGCATCACCCTGGCCGCCAAATGTTCTCTGAACCTGCTCGGCAATCACGAAGAAGCGGTTCTCTTCGGTCCCATCGGCTTCAACCCCAAGGCGAAGGCGGCGATTGACTGGACCAAGGAGCAGCTCAGCCTGGATGGCGAGGAGGAGGAAAACCGCGAAATGTGGAATTTCATAGGGAGCCTCGCGAAATCCCATAAGGAGGGCGATATCTTCTATGTGCATGGCTCTCCGAGGGATCCCACGCGGGAGTACGTCTTCAAGCAGGACATTCGCGATGTATCCAAAATGGACACTCTCTTCTCCTCTCCACCGGATTTCGAATGGAAGGTGTGCTTCGCCGGCCATACCCATCATCCCGGCATCTTCGCCCAGTCGAAGCCCTATATGTTTCTCGATCCCCGCGAGGTCGATTCCCGCTACGAGTACTCGAGCCGTCCCGAGCGGGTCATGGTGAACGTCGGCTCGGTCGGCCAGCCCCGTGACGGTGACAAGAGAGCCTCCTACGTCATCGTTGACGATAAGGCCATCCACTTCCGCCGCCTGGAGTACGACATGGAGCGTACCCTCAAGCGTTTCGAGGAGTGCCCTGATCTGCCGGAATACCTCGCCGAGAGGCTCAAGGAAGGGAAGTGATTCCATAGGGCTCCCGCGGCGGGTATAGGCCGCTCCGCCGGCGGGATTCCGCTGCCGGCAGGGAGGTGGTTCCGGCGTTCCACTCCAGCGCTGATTTCCACGCGCAGGGGCAACGAAGCTTCTCTTCCATGTAGTACTTGCAATCGAAAACGGCTCCCTTTGCGGTTCGTTTTTGCTCCGGGTACAAAAAACCAGGCAGGGGTGGACTTTCCCACGCAACGCTTTATTGTTGTTGGTCCTGATGGTCTTATTCCACTGAGGTACCAGTTATTCAGAGCATGGTCTGGCGTTACATACTAGCCTTCGTGCTGTCGATCATCGTGCTGTGGGTCTTTTTGCCTGGTGTCGATGAGGGCAAGGGGAAGAAGAATCCCCAGCAGGGAGATCGTGCCGGGCGGGAAGAAAAACAGGGGCAGGCCGCGGAGGTGGTGGCCGTTGAGCCTGGGCAGGGCGCCAAAGGCGGCGCAAAGCCGATTCCGGTCAAGGTAGATGGCGAAGAGCCGGTTGCGGCTGAGGCCGGCGGCGCAAAGCCGATCCCGGTCAAGGTAGACGGTGAAAAGTCGGTTGAGGCTGAGGCCGGCGGCGAAAAGCCGGTTGGGAAAAAGGTAGACCTCGTGCCGGGGCGCTTTCGGGTGGTGGTAGATTCCAGCCGGGGCTCGATATCCGGTATTACCCTGCTCAACCACTTCACGGCGGTGGAAGGAGATCCTGAAAGGGAAGAGCAGTCCCTGCTCCTGGAACCGGCCGCTGGTGCCACTCTCCTGAGCATGGGGGATTCCCTCGGGCCGGACGGGCCCGCGAATGCTACTTACAGCCAGGGGTGGATCGAGCGGGAAGAGGAATTGGATGGTGGAAGAAAGCAGATCGTCTTTGAGAAGAAGATAACTACGACCGGCGGCGATGTGCGCATTCGCAAGAAGATCTCTCCTGCAAAGGCCGATGAGTTTGATGAACTTCTGGGGGAGGGGGTTGGAGCGCTTGCCGATGGGAGCTTGCTGCGTATCAGCATCGAGTTGGAAAATCTTGGGGAGAAGAAGTTCCCTCTTTCATTCATGCTCTACGGCCCCTGCGCCATTTCTTCGACATCCGTCAGGTCGGCCGGTCTCGATATTCAACTCGCCTTCGGAGTCTATGGCAGGAAGCAGGGGGTGCTATCTGAAATCCATGATTCCGGGGACCTCCCCAGTTTCGCCAATGATCGGGAGGTCGCCTGGTTGGCGACAGTAAACTCCTATTTCATGGCTCTCATGTTTCCTCTTTCCCGAGAAGAAGGCGCCCGGGGAATCTATGCGAAGGAAATGGACTATCCCAAGGCGGGCTCGTGGCCGCGATCCGAAGAGCTTCCTCCTGATGAAACCAAGACCCTGAGGACCGGTCTCAAGTGCACCTCCAGATCGCTGTCCCCGGGAGAGCCTGTAGAGCACGTATTCGGGCTCTATATCGGTCCACGCGTCAGCGATTTTATCGAGGCGGAAAAAGCACTCGACTTCAGTGAGGCGAACAATTTCGGGATGACCAGCGGCCTCATCCATTTTTTCATGGGAGTTCTCAGCCTGCTGCGCACGGTGACCCTTGGAAATTGGGGCCTGGCGATCATCCTCCTGACGGTGCTCGTCAAGCTCTGCCTGCACCCGATCACCCGCAAGAACCAGCGCGGCATGATGCGGATGGGCAAGGTGATGGGGAAGATCAAGCCCGAGATGGATGCCCTGCAGGAGAAATACGGCCAGGACCGCATGAAGTATTCCCAGGAGGTCCAGAAGCTCTGGAAGAAACACGATGTCAACCCGGGCAAGCAGATGCTCGGCTGCCTGGTGATCTTTCTGCAGATGCCGATCTGGATCGGCATTATCTGGAGCCTTGATTACTCCATCGGTCTGCGTCAGGCCTCCTTCCTTTATATAGAGGATCTCACCAAGCCCGACATGCTGTTTCCTTTGCCATTTCGCATCCCGTTCCTGGGGGACCAATTCAATCTCCTGCCCGTTCTCTACGTCGTCCTGACCATGGTCAACCAGAAGATGCAGCCGCGCTCGAAGGATCCGCAGGCCGCGACGCAGCAGAAGATGATGGGTTACATGATGATCCTCTTCGGAGTCATCTTCTACACGTTTGCCGCCGGCTTCATGCTCTACATCATGACCAGCGCGGCGCTTGGAATCGCCGAGAGCAAGATCATCAAGGCCCAGCTTGCCAGGGAAGACCTGGAGACGGGCGGAGACGGCGCGGACGCCGCGTTGGCCGCGCCGGCGCCTCTCTATACGAAGAAGAAATCACCAGAGAAGAGCGTGGTACCCTCTTCGGCAAAGAAGAAGAAACGCCGCAGGTGAATTGAGGCGGCGGCGCACGAGTGAAGGAGGCCGGCCTTGCTGGAGGGAACGATTCTCGCTTGCGCCACGGCGCCCGGGGTATCCGCACGGGGTGTCCTGCGCCTGAGCGGACCGGCCGCGATTCCCTCGCTCAGGAGTCTCGCCGTGAATCCCGTGGTCCTGGATGGATGTCCCGGTTTCGGATCCGTCGCGCTCGCGCTGGAACTGGATGGAGCCCGGCTCGACGCCTGGGTGACTGTCTACCGGGCGCCTCGTTCCTATACCCGGGAGGATGTCGTCGAGGTTCATCTGCCTTCGAGCCTTCCCTTGATGGGGATGCTCGCCCGGGCCCTCGTCATCCGGGATGGGGTGCGCTGGGCCGGCCCCGGCGAGTTTACCCTGCGCGCTTTCCGCAACGGGCGAATAGATCTCGCCCAGGCCGAAGCGGTCGCCCAGGTCATCAGCGCCACCGAGGAGGCCGAATTGAGGGCGGCGCGACGTGGTCTCTCGGGAGAGCTGGGAGCGGTCGTGCGGGCTGTGGCAGATCGTCTCACCGGGACGCTCGCCTTGATGGAGGCCTGTATCGATTTCGCAGATGAAGACATCCCCGAGTTCTCCGGCGGGCGGCTGTCCGGAGAGGTCGGAGAGATCGTCGCGGCCGTCGACCGGCTCAAGCGCTCGACCTCTCTTCGACTGGCGGGTGAGGGCTCTTTTCACTGTGTCCTCGCAGGCCTCCCCAACGCGGGCAAATCGAGTCTTCTCAACGCCCTGCTGGGGCGGCGCGAAGCCCTCGTGTCCGAGCTCGCGGGTACGACCCGGGATCCGGTACGCGGGACGACCCGTGAAGGCGCGCTCAGCGTGACCTGGGTCGACCTGGCGGGCGGCTACCCGCGGCCCGGGGAGCGGCTGGTCTCGGGTCTCGATGGGAGGATGAACCCGGAGACCAGGGCCGCGGTAGAACGTCTTACAAGCCTGGAGCTGGAGCATGCCGATGGGGTGCTCTGGCTGGTCGATGCGGCCGGCGAATACCCGGAGAGCCTAGAGGCTTTTGAATCCTTCGAGGCGGCAGTCAAGCTGCTGGTCTTCAATAAGGTGGATCTCCTGGATGCCCCGGCCAGAGCTTCCCTCGCCGGGCGTTATCCCGCGGCTCTGTTGACGTCCGCTCTCGATGGGACGGGACTCGATGAGCTGCGCGCGGCTGTCGGTAAATGCACGGCAGCCGCTTCGCGCCAGGGTTCGCTGGCGGGGGAGCCCGCGAGATTCCTGGTCAGCTCGCACCAGGAGGCGGCTCTTCAGCTGAGCCGGGAGGCTCTTGACAGGGCCCTGGATGTCCTCGATTCCGGGGCAGGGCTCGAGCTTGCGGCGGCGGATTTACGCGATGCATTGCGAAGCCTCGAGGATCTCATAGGCGAGGTGACGCCGGACGACGTCCTCGACAGGGTTTTTGCGGGCTTTTGCGTAGGGAAATAAGCCTAAAAAGACCTTGTCCCGATAACACTAACCCTTGCACCACTGATGGTTGTGTGTTAATTAATGTACCCGTCCCAGAGGTAGCGGGACTGAAGAGAAGAAAAAAGAAAAGAAGTCTCGAAGAAAGAAGAGAGAGAAGAAGAGAAGGCAGTGAAAAGCCCTCCAATTGGTGGAGGGGCTGCAGGTTGGTCCGCGTGGCACGCCGCCGTCTGTCGATGGTCGCGTTTGCGCCTTCGGTGCAGGATGTTTACGCGGTCTCTACTAGAGGAGTTCAGTCTATATGAAGTGTCCCTTCTGCAAACAGGACAACGATAGGGTTGTCGATTCCCGCGTAATAGGCGAGGGCCGCTCTATTCGCAGGAGGCGTAAATGCCTCAGCTGCGACAAGAGGTTTACGACCTATGAGCGTATCGAGGCCGCGCCCCGGCTTGTGGTCAAGCAGGATCAGCGGCGTGAGCATTTCAACAGGGACAAGATTCTCCAGGGGCTTCGCTTCGCCTGCAAGAAGCGGCCGATCTCGGAGGAGCAACTCGAGGCCATCGCCAGCCGGGTGGAGGCCGAGGTGTTTGAAAAATACGACAACGAGGTCAGCACCCGATCGGTTGGAGAGCACGTGAGTGAAATCCTCAAGGATATCGACCAGGTCGCCTATGTACGTTTCGCATCGGTGTACCGGGAATTTACCGACGTGGAGCAATTTGGCCAGGCCATCGAGCCTCTTCGGCGTTCTTCCGCCGGCAGCGCGGAGGCCGTGCTCTCGGATCAAAAAGATGAAGTCCTGGGCTGAGTGGTATTGAGCATTGCCCCCTAATTGTGTGACACTGTTGCGGGTTTCGACTCTTAGACGATCCACCGCAGAGAATACAGCAGGGCAGGTGCGGGCCCTGGCGAATATCATGAGTAAAATCCGTGAAGTGCGAAAGCGCGACAGCAGGGTTGTCCCTTTTGAGCTCGATAAGATCTCCGAGGCCATCCACCGGGCGCAGCTCTCGGTCGGTCCAGGCGACAGGACCTACGCCCGGGAGCTTGCCGATGTCGTCGAGCATTTTCTGTGTACGGAGGTCGCTGGCGGTCGCGACGATGGAATACCTCATATAGAAGAGATCCAGGACGTGGTGGAGAAGGTTCTCATGGCGAGGCCGGACTGCGGCGAGGTGGCCAAGTCTTATATCCTCTACCGCAGGAAGCGTGAGCTGTTGCGGGAGACGCTCGAAGTCCGCAGGGAAAAGAAAACCCCGCTCGGTGGTGGAGGGCGGAGTTCAGCGATGCATGGCGGGCTTCCATCGGTAGAGAAAACCGATGCGGGAGTCTCCACCTGGAAGAAGGCAAGCATCACGGCGGCCCTGATCAGGGAGGCGGATCTCGACCCCTCCCTGGCGGAGGAAGTCGCCGCAAGCGTAGAGGCGAAGGTGCTACGGACGGGAATCCTGCTGATCTCGACTTCACTGATCAGGGAGTTGGTGGACAACGAGCTCTTTGAGCGCGGCTATGACGCCAAGCTGAAGAAACAGGCGCCCCTGAGCCTGCCGAAATACGATATGGAGGAGCTTATCCACGGTGGTGGGGCAGGGCAGGGCCGAGTTCCCCGTGAGGCGGAGCGTCGCATCGCCCGGGAAATTCTCCTTCAGTATTCGCTCGATGAGGTGTTCTCTCCCGAGGTCGCGCGAGCCCATCGAAATGGAAGATTCTACGTCCACAGCCTGAGGGATCCGCTGCGCTGCTACAGGATCCGAACCGCCCTCGACGAAGCTGTCGCCGGACAATTGACAGGTCTCCAGGAGCTGGTCTCGAGGGAGGTCCGCCTGGCCTGCGGCGCCTCGTCGGCGCTGTCTCCGGACGTGCTCTCGCCGGGGGCTGTTTTCGAGATGGATTGCTCGGATACAGGCTGCCTGGAAATTCTCGGCAAGTTGCTCGAGGTCGCGCGCCGGGCAGAGACCGGGCCCTCCTGTATCATCAGGCTTTCACCTTTTGCCGCGGAGGAATTTTATCCTTTCGCCGGCCGGCTCCTGGAGCTTGCCACCGCCGGGGCGGCTGTCGAGCTTCTGCCCCCGGTCTGTGGGGAGTTTCCCGGCGGCACAGCGCCCCTCATCGTGGCCGGTAAGGTGACGCTCAACCTCCCCCGGGCGGCCTATCGATCCGCGCGGGAGGCGGGAGCAAGCATAGAGAATGAGCTGGATGAGATCGTCGACCTCGCTGTAAAGGGACTCCTGGAGAGGACCAGCTTCATCTCGAGGCTCTGCTCTGATGAGAACAGCCCCCTTGCCGGTCTCCGGGGCCTCAGTGGTCCTGGCGTTGGGGGAATTGAACAGGAATGGGCCGGGATTGTCGGTGTGGTCGGCCTGAACGAATGCGTCAGCTACCTCAGCGGTTCCCAGCTGCACGAAGCTCCCGAGGCTATGGACAAGGGGCTCGAACTCATCGATCGGATCGCTGAAAAGTTGAGGGCGGAGCAGGGCCGCCTCGGACTGAAGCTGGTATTGGAAGAGAGCCGTAACAGGGGAGAGCTCCGGCGGCTGCAGGAGCTCGATGGGCGCCTGTACCCCGAGTTCGTCTCAGGACTTGTCGAGGCGGGTCACCTGTATACCGATGGAGTGCGCGCCCGTGAGCGGGACCCCCTGGATGCCATTGAATTCGATGTTCCCCTCTTGAGGAGTGTCGTTCCCCGCGGAGGAGTCGTGGGAGCGGGACTCGACCTGTGCGAATTGGATCAGCGGCAGCTCTCGGAGTTTGTCGCGGAGGCGCTGGAGCTTTCTTCGGCCCGGAAAAGGCGGCGGCTGGAGAGAGCCGAGGAGCCCTCGATCGAAGAATTGAAGAAGTGAAAAAAGTCGGCCCCGGAGGGAGATGGTGCCAGGTTGGACCATTCCAGGGCCCCAGGGAAGTGAAGAGAGACGGTAGAAGGTGCATCTCAAGAAGCTCGAACTCGTAGGCTTCAAATCGTTCGCAGATCGAACAAGCCTCGATTTCAAACCCGGGATCACGGGCATCGTCGGCCCCAACGGCTGTGGCAAGTCGAATGTCGTCGATGCTTTCAAGTGGATCCTCGGCAGCCAGTCAGCCAAGGGGCTGAGGGGCACCGAGATGATGGATGTCATCTTCGGTGGAACCCAGAATCGCAAGCCACTGGGCTATGCCGAGGTCACCGTCGTCTTTGACAATACGGATCACTACTTCGAGCTCGACTTTACGGAAGTCGCCATCACCCGGAGGCTGTTCAGAAGCGGCGAGAGCGAATATCTCATCAACAAGCAGCGCTGCCGCCTCAAGGACATCAAGAGTCTCTTTCTCGACACCGGGTTTGGAGCGACATCCTATTCGATTCTCGAGCAGGGCAAGATCGACGTGCTTCTGCAGGCGACCAATTCCGACAGGCGGGTGGTCTTCGAGGAGGCGGCGGGGATCTCGAAGTACAGGGTCCGCAAGGCGGAGAGCCTGAGAGCCCTGCTGCGGGTCGAGGACAACCTCGACAGGCTCCAGGATCTGATCGATGAGGTCGCCAAGCGGGTTCGGCGTGTCAAGACCCAGGCCAGCAAGGCCAGGAGGTACAGGGCCTACGCGGAGCGTATCAAGGAGCTGCGGGTTCGTATCGCTCTCGATGCCTACAAGGGGTCCATGGACGAAGGGTCCAGGCTCTCCAGCAGCCTGGACAATGTGCTTGGCAGGATCAGTGGGCTGGAGGATGAGCTCAGCAGCCTGGCCGCTTCGATAGAATCCAAGCGAAGCGAGCGCGAGCAGCTGCGCAAAAAGCTCCAGGAATCACGGGACCAGGTGGAAGCCGAGCGCATCGCCCGGGAGAGGACCAGTGAGAAGATAGACCAGGCGGACAAGAGGTTTATCGAGCTTGTCGAAGAAGAGGGGGCCAGGAAGCGGGAGCTCGCGCAGACCGCTGGGAGCCTCCGGGTTACGGAGAGCCAGGTGGAGGGAGAGCGCGAGAAGCTCGGTGGGCTGGATTCCGAGGTTGAGCGCTGCGGCGCATCCCTCTCGGAGGCGAAGGAAGAGCTGAAGATTCTCAGGGACCGCGAGGCTGAGACCCGGGGTCTGCTCGATACCCGCAAGGAGGGGCTGGTGGAAGGGCTCCAGGAGAGGGCTGCGACCTACAATCACCTGGTTCAGACGGTGGCCGATTTGAAGGCCCTGGAAAAAAGGAAGACGCACTTCGATGGAGTGATCGCCCGGCAGAAGGAGGCGCTGGAGCGCTGCTCTGCGGGCGGCAGGGGGCTCGATAAGAAAACGGATGAGAGCAATGTGAACCTCGGGCAGGTGGAGTCCGAGCGCGAAAAGGTGTCCCATGCCATGGGGAAATTTGAAGTTCGAATCGAGGAGCGGGAGGAGAAGCTCAGGGAGCGTCGGGATGGGCTGAACCGTGAGGCCTCACGCTTCGAGGCGCTCAACTCCCTGCAGGACAGCTCAGCGGTTTTTTCCCGTCGGTCCGGAGAATTTGATTCCTTTGCGCAGGTACATGGACAGGTAGGCTCTGTCATCAGCGCTGAAGAGGCCTACGCCCGGGCTCTTGATACGGCGCTGGGAAAGATGCGTCACGCGGTCGTCGTGGAGGGGCAGGAGGGGGCTCTCGAGCTCCTCGGTCATGTTCGCCGTGAAGATGGAGAGTCTGCGGGTATCATCGCTCTCGATCGTATCGAGGCGCCCGGTGTCCACGCGCTGCCCGGGGCGGAAGGGGTCATTGGGCCTCTCAGGGATTTTGTGGAGGTCCAGCCCGGTTTCGAAGAGGTCGCCGATCGTCTTCTTGCGAACGTGGTGCTCGTCGATGATATCGCCGCGGCTTTTTCGCTTTCACGCAATGGAGCCGGCAATTGCAGGCTCGTGACTCTCGCGGGAGAATTGCTCGAGCCGTGGGGGGGGCTCGCGGTCCCCGGGGAACGTACCGGCGGGGCCGCGGATGCTGCTGAGCTAGATCGGCTCAGCAGGTCGGTCAGGGCTCGCCAGGAGGAGTGCGATGAGCTCGCCCATTCTGTCGAGGAACTGCGTCGAAAGCTGGGCCAGCTCCGGCTGGCGTTGAAGAGCAAGGATAGGTCCGTCGATGACGCCCGGCGCCGGGCCCTTGTCTGTGAGGGAGAGGTCGGCCAGGCAGCCCGCGAGGTCGAAAAGCTCGAGCGTGAGCTCGGCGTCAGTGTCCATGAGAGAGAAGAGGTGCTCAAGGAGATCTCTCGCAAGGCAACCATCGAGTCCGATTACTCCAGCGAGGTCGCCCGTCTTGATTCAGAGTGCGCTGAAGCCGAGACCCTGGTCGAGCGGCTCGCCAAGGAGCTGGAGTCCATGACGGTTCGAACCGAGGCGGGGAAGGAGTTGGTCTCGGAGGCCAGGCTGGCGATGGGGAAGGTCGAGAATGAGACCGGAAATCTCAGGGAGTTCTTCGAGAGGCAGGTGAGGAACCTGGAAGACCAGGAGGCTCGTTGCGAAAGCCTGCGAGAGTCAATTCGCCTGGGCCAGGAGAGGCTCCGCCGGACCCGCCGGGAGCAGGTGGATTCACGCGCCCTGCTGCTGGAACTGGGTGAGAGGGAGACCGGCATGGCTGAGCAATTCAAAAATCTCGAGCAGCTGGAGCAGGCTCTCTCCAGGGGAGAGGACGAGATCCGCAAGCAATGCGATGGAGTGCGTTCGAAAATTTCCGAATATTCAGAGCAGAAGCAGTCTCTCCACCTCAAAGACCAGGATGAACGTCACCGCAGGGATTCGGCGCTTGATCGAATCGAGGAGGAGTACGGCCTCGATCTCAAGTCCCTGGTGGAGAACGCCGGGGACTGGGCTGAGGTGGAGGAGTCCGCGGAGGAGTCCGCGGGAGCCGCGCCGGTCGATGAGCCCGGGGAGATCAGCGATGAGGAGCGCTTTCTGAAGCCCATCCCCGGCTGGGATTGCGATGCGGCGCAGGAGGAGCTGGACGATGTCCTGGGGAAGATGCGGCGGCTCGGCAACGTAAACCTCGAGGCCCTCGATGAACTCGAAGAGCTCGAGGAACGCTATAAGTTCCAGATGGAACAGAAGACGGACCTCGAAGACGCTGCAAATAAGCTCCATGCCATCATCGCGGAGCTGAACGCGAAGTGCAGGCAGCTTTTCCAGGAGACCTTCGACTCAGTACAGAAAAACTTCAAGGAGCTCTTTCGAAAGTGCTTCGGCGGTGGACGAGCCGAGCTGGTACTCGAGGAGGGGATGGACATACTCGAGGCGGGTATCGATATCGTCGCCCGCCCGCCCGGCAAGAAGCTTCGCACCCTGGCGCTGATGTCCGGCGGCGAGAAAACGATGACCACCATCGCCCTGCTGCTGGCCATCTTCAAGTCCAAGCCCAGTCCATTCTGTATCCTGGACGAGGTGGATGCGCCCCTCGATGATGCCAACGTGGGCAGGTTCACGGTCCTGCTGGACGACTTCCTGAAGAATACCCAGTTCATCATCATCACCCACAATAAGGTGACGATGGGGTATGCCGATACTCTCTACGGCATCACCATGCAGGAACGCGGGGTGTCCAAGCAGGTCTCTGTTTCACTGGAGTCTTACGATCCGGACAAGATGGAGGCGATGGCCGCCAGCAACTCGGCCTGAGTTTTCCGGATCGCCTGAACTTCCGAAAACAAACTGCCTCCGTCCTGTCCTGGGGGGGTATTCCCGGATGGTTACGAAGACGCCTTTGAGGGCTCTCCAGAGGCTCCCAGGGCTGTTTTTATCGGTGTCCTCGGCTGGTTTGACGGTGCATGAAAGAGGCAATATACTTCTACGGCAGTGGGTTCTGGGGTTTTTCAATCGCTGACAGGCAGGTTGGCGGATGGGGTTTGTGCAGGGCGAGTGGCCCGGGCAGTGTCTCCATCCGGGCGGAACCTGTTGATTTTGCGGATGTTGACCATGTCAGGACAGTTGAATTCCAGCGCTCCCGGTCCCTTCGGGCTGAACAGGAAACCCGCTGCGGGGTGTCTTCCCCCGTCGCGGTGGAATGCCCTTGGTGAAAAGAGAAACCGGTGCCGGCTGTCGGTCGGCCGGCACGGTTTCATGTTCAGGGCCCTCGAGCTGGGGCCAGCCAGCCCTCACTCGAACAATCCTGGAGGGGGTACTCCATGAAAAAGATCCGATGTGGGGTCCTGGCCGGTTCAAGCTCGCTCGCGGCGGAGATCCGTGATCTTGTCCGGATTGTCTCGAGGCTCGACGGGCCTCTGCTGCTGATGGGAGAGCGGGGAGGCGGAAAGGAGCGAGTTGCTCGCTTGATCCATGAGAGCTCCGCCGCGGGGAGTCGTTCCTTCGAGGTCTTCGATTGTTCTCTGTCCTTTGCCGATGAGCTTGAGCACAGTC
Source organism: Planctomycetota bacterium (assembly GCA_002695115.1). Taxonomy (GTDB): domain Bacteria; phylum Planctomycetota; class UBA8108; order UBA8108; family UBA8108; genus UBA8108. The sequence goes on along the minus strand of NZOA01000042.1, from coordinate 73,155 downwards.
TCTTCGATTCGGGTTCTCTCAACAGGCCCGGCGGGGGGGGCTGTTATCTTGCCAACTGCGAAGAGATCTCTCCCCGTTTACAGGAACGCCTCGCCGAACACCTCGAGGCTTCGGCGCCGGTTTGCCGGTCTGCCCGGGGACGGCAGGGAGCAGGGGTGAGGGTGATGTTCTCGAGCGCCAGGAGGCTTGCCTCCCTGGTCGCGGCCGGGCTCTTCTCCAGGCGCCTGTACGACCTGCTTTCCGACTCGACCCTGCTCCTGCCGCCCCTGCGGCGGAGGACCCGGGACCTCGGCTGCCTGGTTGATCACCAGGTGAGCAAGTTCTCGACTGGAAAGGAGACCGTTGTCTTCAGCCCCGAATCATACGGCGCTCTCGTTACCTATCCGTGGCCAGGGAATTACCAGCAACTCGAGGATGAGCTCAGGAAGCTGTTGCGATCCGTCGACGCGAAGATCGAGCTCGACAATCTCCCGGCATCAATAGCGAGCTTCTGGAGCGGAGGAGCTGAGCGGCCCGATGTACGGAGAGTTCATGAACAGCTCACGGAAAGCATTGAAGAGTACAAGATTCTCGCCCGGCTCGATGCCGAGTTCGGGAACCTGTTGTTGACGTCCGGGGAATGGGGAGATGGATCCGTAAAGCCCGGGCCTTGAGATGCCGAGGCGTCGTGAAAACGGGAGCTTGAAATGTCACGCGATAATAAAACAACCAGCGGAAAAGACCCGGCCCGGACGCTTCGTCGCGCCAAGGGCCCCGCCACGGATCCAGCGGGTGAGGTCGTTTCGCCTTCTTCACTGCTCACCGACTGCGATATGCCGGGCATCAGGGGAGAGCTGGCCTCTGCTGACGTACAGGACAGCTGCCTGCTGGAAGGCTCCCTCGCGACGTTTTCGCAACCTGCGGCCATCTGCGGTCTCGATTCTCCAGGCGCAACCGCCTCGGAGGCCATTCTCCGGGAGCGCACCAGGGAGCTCATGGCTGCCCTGCGGCGCAAGGCTGAGTATCTCGATGAGCACAGCAGGTGTGTCGGGATGCTCTCGACGATGCTGGCCCTGGACCTGGGTCTGCCGCAAGAGCGGGCCGCTGATTTCGAATGGGTCGGCGGGCTCCATGATGCGGGCAAGCTGGCCGTTTCAGGTAAGGTCTTGAGAAAGCCGGGCAAGCTGTCGCCTGAAGAATACGAAGAGATCAAGGCCCATCCCGAACATTCAGAAACCCTGATCGCGCCGCTGGCGCGTTTGATGGGGTGTGACTGGGCTGCGCCCGCGGTCCGTCATCATCACGAGAGAATCGATGGCATGGGATATCCCGACAGCCTTGCGGGGGAGGACATCCCGCTGGAGGCGAGGATCATAGCGGTCTGCGATGCCTATGATGCCATGGCGGGTCGGCGTCCCTACCAGGGCAGCCTCGCGGAATCTACGATTCGAGAGAACCTGGCGGCGGCCGGCGGCGGCCACCTGGATCAATCCATCGTAGCGGTCTTTCTCGACAAGCTCTCCTATTACAGGGAAAGGATCTACGCCAGTGCCTGATCCTTCGATCGGAGCCGAGAGAATCGACCGCCGCGTCCCGGGCCGTTGCCGGAGCGTGAGGGCGCATGACCTGGTCATCGTCAACCGCGATCCCGAGGTGAAGATATTCCTGGAGAAGGTGATCCGCATCGGTGAACTCAGCGGCAAATGGTTTGAAAATGCCACGGAGGCCAGCGGCTACCTCGAGGTCTTCATGCCCGGGCTTCTCCTGGTCTCCGTCGAATGCGCCGGGCAGGTGGAGGACATCGGGGAACTGCGAGGCCGGGCCGCCCCGGGGCTTTCCGTGATGGCCGTCGGCGTCGATCCGAGTCGCGACCTGGTGGTGAAGGCGATGGCCGCCGGGGCCCACGACTTCCTGTTTGCCGAGAGCTCCGCCGCGGAGCTCTCAGACAAGCTGGCGAAGCTGCTGTGCATCGCCGCGCGTGCGCGCTCCGTGGGCGAGGGGAAATCTCCAGGCCTCGAAAGGGTCGAACTCATCTGTGAAAGCGACCGTATGAAAAAGATCATCTCTCTTGGCGAGAGGGTCGCCGCGTCGGATGCGACCATCCTGATCCAGGGCGAGAGCGGTACGGGCAAGGAGGTCCTCGCCCGTCATATTCACCAGAACAGCCGGCGGGCCGGGAAGAACTTCGTCGCTATCAACTGCGGCGCCCTGCCTGAATCCCTGCTGGAGAGTGAACTTTTTGGCCATGAGAGAGGCGCCTTTACCGGCGCGCATGGCCGGCGTCAGGGGTTGTTCGAGATGGCAGGGGGGGGGACAGTCTTTCTCGATGAGGTGGGTGAGATGACTCCCGCGATGCAGGTCAAGGTGTTGAGGGTACTGCAATCTCGCGAGTTCAGGAGGCTGGGAGGGACAAAGCTGCTGGAGGCGGATGTCCGGATTCTCGCCGCCTCCAACAAGGACCTGCGAAGCGAGGTTCGCGAGGGCCGTTTCCGCATAGATCTTTTCTACCGTCTGAATGTCGTCACTCTTGAGTTGCCTCCGCTTCGAGAGAGATGCTCGGACATTCCCGGGCTCGTCGCTCATTTTTCCAGGCGCCTTGCCGTTGAGATGGACCTCGAGGAGCGGGAGTTCAGCCCGCGGGCGCTCGAGACGCTGGCGGGCCTGCAGTGGGAAGGCAATGTGCGGGAATTGGAGAATCTCGTAGAGAGGTTGCTGCTGCTCTGTGACCGTAGGGTCATCTCCACGGCGGATATTACCGAGCACCTGCAGCAGGAGATAAGCTGGTCGCCTGAAGAGACCGCGGCTTTATCCTCCGCCAGCCTGGATGAGGTCAAGCGGGCGCACGTGAGCCGGGTTCTGCACGCCAACGGGGGGAACAAGATGAAGACCGCGCGCCAATTAGGCATCAACGTAAAGACCCTCTACAACCTCATCAGGAGGCTCGGTATCGGGTCCTGAGGGCGCTCCGCAGCCGGCTCAGGGAGCTGTCGCCAGGGCGAGAGCCAGCTTGCAGCCAAGCAGGTATTCTCCGATGTCCGCGTATTCTTTCAAGGTGTGGGCGTTGTGCTGGCCGGCGCCCAGCGTCACGGTAGGGATGCCTTTGGAGTTGAGCCAGTTTGCATCCAGCCCGCCGTTGGAGATGCTCAGGCTCGGCGTGAGGCCCATCTTTTCGATCTCTTCCTCCGCCCGGCGGACAACGCTGGAGTCTTTTTTCATCTCGAAGGAATGGTAGTCCCTTGCGACGGTGAACCTGATGCTGCCGGATTCCCCTGCGGTGTTTTTCACCGAGGCGGCCGCCCTCTCAAAAGAGCTTCGGTACGAGTTGGTGATGCGGTCAAGGAAGGCCGGGTCATGGCTGCGGCATTCACCATACAGGACCATCAGATCCGTTACCTGGTTGGTGGCCTCTCCTCCCTGGATGGAGCCAATGTTCGAGGTCCCGGTTTTCTTTCCCTTCCTCACGGATCCGAAAAAACCCTTTGTCGCGACCTCCGTGATGGCCCGGCTCGCGATCAGGGCGGCGGAGACGCCATCCTCCGGATGGACTCCCGCATGCGCGGATATTCCACTGACCTCCGCTTTCCAACGATCAGCTCCGGTGGCCCCGATGGTTATCCTGGCGGGGTTTCCGCCATCGTAGTTGAAGCCCATGGCGGGCTTGCCAAGGTCCGCTGTCCTGACGTGGCGCGCTCCTTTCAGCCCCACCTCCTCGCCGACGGTAAAGAGGAGCGTGAGCGGGGGATGGGGAAGCCGCTCGCGGAGGATGACCTCGATCATGCTCAGCAGGCAGCCGATGGCCGTGCGGTTGTCGCCCCCCAGGGCTGTCTTCGAGCGCGGGACTATCCTGTCGCCGCGTCGCACGGGTACGGCTCCCCGGCACAGGGGCACTGTGTCCATATGACCTGAGAAGAGTCGTCGAGGAGCCTTGATGGTGCCTGGCAGCCTGGCGATCAGATTGCCCACCTCGTAGCCTTCGCCAATCTTATTGTGGGCCGCATCATGGCGAACCCAGGTCTTTTTGCAGCCGCACGCGATGAGCTTCTCGGTGACCAGCCGGGCAACAGCGGACTCTCCGCCGCTGGGGCCGGGGACTTTCAGAAGATCCATCAGGTGCCCGATGGCGCGGGAGCTCTTGATCATTCCAGGAGGCTGAAGGTGAGGTGCTGGGGCTTTTTATTACGCGTGATGGTCAGGCTGATGGTGCCGCCGCTCTCGACCGCCTCCATCATTTTCAGCGCCTGGTTGCGGTAATCGAGAGAAGCCTCACTGTTGAAGTCCCATCTCTCACCGTTGATCAACTCGATGATGTCATCATTCTCGAGCCCGACGACCGATCGCAGCAGCGAGTCCTCCTTGATCTCTGTGAGCTGAAGGCACTTGCTCCCATCCTTCTTGTTGGTCTTGATGACGCTTTTGGCCAGCTTCAATTCCGGCAGCCAGTTGGCCTCGTTCTTTATGAAGTTGAAGCTGGGCTTCGGAATCTGCAGGTATTTCATCTTGAGGGTCCTTGCCGAGAACTCCCCCGGCCTCACCGAGGCATCTTTCAACTTGCCGATCACCAGGTTTTTCGTGCCCGTGATCTTGTCTTGGGTAAGGGCGGCAGTCTTGGGATCTTTGGGATCCATGGGGGTCATCAGCTTCTTTGGCGGATGACCCTCCGAGACGAACGAGGGAGGGATGAACTCCCTGGGGTAGGTGTCCGGGACCGGCTGCCAGACATAGAGCCCGGCTACAACCAGGACGATCAGTCCGCAGAAGCCATGGCAGATCTTTTCAATTTTATCAATCATGCTGAAATACCCCGGATTTTCCGGGTTCCGATGGTGTCGGATCTTCTACCTATTAGAGTACCGGGAGAAGCGAACTTCGTTATTAAAGTATCGAAAAAACAGGCCTCACCTCTGCTGTTTTTCCCTGTTTTCGAGGATGTCACGGGGCAGACCGATTTCTACCACGTGGATATGTCCGGTAATGTCAGGTCCGCTACCCTGGTAGAACCCCGTTTTCGGGGCAGCGAAGGTGATCGTATGGCTCGCAGGAACACAGTCGCCGAGTATTTCGCCGTTTTTTCCATCAAGCCCGGTGGGGATATCGAGAGAGATGATGCTTTTGCCGCTTGCCGTTGCGGCCTGGACCCAGGTGAGGAGAGGGCCTTTGAGGGCGCGGCTGAGTCCTGTTCCCAGGAGGGCGTCGATTACAGTGGCCGGGTCCTCTCGCCGCAGGATGTGGCGAATCTCATCCTGCCCCGGCCTTACCGTCGGGACCTCCATCTTCTCGATGACGGCCAGGTTTACGCCGGCATCCGAGTTTTCGTCCAGTCCCCCGGGTTCGAAACAGAGGTATACCTCCACGTCATATCCCGAGTTGAACAGATGCCTCGCGACTACGCAGCCATCGCCGCCGTTGGCGCCGGGGCCGCAGAGGATGATGAACGGGTCCGGGAAATGTTCAGGCTCTTCTCTGCTCAGTCTCGAAATGATCCGGGCGGCTCCCGCACCCGCGTTTTCCATCAGCACGATCCCGGGCAGACCGTATTCCTCGCTGGCGATGCGATCCCACTGGCGGATGGTCTCAGGGTCTTCAGCTCGCGCTTTTGTCATACGATCCTGTTGAGCCCCTGCGGGGCGCTCCACCTATGATTTGCGCGATGTGAAGACCGGCCGGTAGCGATAGTAGACCTCGAGGGTAAGTATGTTGATCGCGGTGGAATAAACACGTCCACCGCTTCGGCCGACCCAATTGGGCTCGGGGTCCCAGCTGCCGCCGCTGTGGGCTTCGCGGCTCTGCAGGGGCAGGAGTGCTTGTTGTAGCAGGGTATTCCAGGCTTCCCACGTTTTGCCCCCTATATTGAAGAGGGCGAGTGTGGCCGCATACCAGTAATAGTAGGACTGGAAGGTCAACTCCCAGCGAAGCAAGCCCTTCGCTTCGGGAGGGTTCCCCTGGACGATGTGGCGGATGGCGGCCCTGGCCCTCGAGTCCGAGGAGATTCCTCCGCTGTAGAGATGAGACAGGAGGACGACGGCTACCATGTTGGCTCCCTTGCGGCCGGCTTCCGGGGCGAGGTTGGCGTAGATTCCGTATCCGCTGGGGGTGAATACGCGGTTGATGAAGTGGCTGATGTTCTGGCGGATTTTCGCGGGGATGGGGATTCCGGCTTTTTCGGCCGCGCGAAGGGCCATGACCTGCCAGCCCGTGATCGAGAGGTCGTTGCGCCCCGTTTTCCTGGACGAGTAATCCCAGCCTCCACCGATCTGCTGGGAGGCGAAGGAGTATTTGAGCGCGCTCTCTAGACTGTCTTTGTAGAAGGGGTCGCGGGTCATGGCGTAGGCCTCGGCTATCGCCAGTGTCGAGAGAGCGTGGTTGTAGAGGTATTTGTCGCCCTGGGGCTCAAAGCTGCCGATCCCGCTCTGGGAATTGATCAGGTTCTGCAGGGCCTTGGTCACGTGTCGCCGGTAGGGGCCTTCCTTATTGGGTGAGTGTCCTGAACCGAGAAAGGCGAGTGTCGCAAGCGCTGAAGCTCCCGTGTCAAACTCCACCAGTCCCTGCCCCTTGCAGGGCCGATGGTGGCGGCAGTGACGCTGGTAGTCCTTCGCATCCCAGCCGCCATCGGAGTCCTGGTGGGCTGCGAGCCATCGAAGTCCCAGGTCGACGGCGTTTTCCGTGCGCCCGTTGCCACCGTAGCGCTGCAGCGCTACGAGCTTGGCATCGCGGCCGCGAGAGCCAAGCGCTCCGCTGCCGATTTTCGAGCCTCCAGCGAGGCCCGGCGGGGAGGCGCCGAGGCCAAGCGGCGGGGCCTTCCTGAATTGTCGCAGGCTCCGGGTGTCCAGTTTGCTTTGCTTGCGGGGAGCACTCTTCCGGGCAGGTTTTTTTTCCTCTACCTTCGCGATCTTCTTGACGGGAGGGGGCTTCCGGACAGGTTTTTTTACGACCTCTTTCGCCTTCTTTTCCGGCTCGTTTTTTTTCTCCACAGGCCGGGACTTGTCGATCTCCCCAGGTTTTTTCCGCGGCGGCAGCTTCTTTGGAGCCAGACGTATTGAGACGATGAATTCTTTTTGTGGAGGCGGGTTTGGTTTCTCAAAAAGCCGTGTGATGATCAACAGGCCGATGGTGAGATGGAAGAATATGGAGATGCCGATGGCCCACAGGTTGGTGAACCGCGGAGATCTGCGGCGAAAGGTAATTTGCTGGACCGGTGCGGGCTCGGGAAACGCGGTTCGCCTCGTAGAGCGTCTGCCATAAGGGCCGTGAGTCCGCCTGCTCTTTTTCAGGGAGGAGCGAAGGCGAGCGAAAAACTCACGTTCGCGTTCGAAGAGAATTTTGAAACTGCGGAACATCTTCGGAGGGGGCTGGTGAATTGCTGTTTGTTGAAAACCAATCCTGAGCAGGCTTCTATTGCATTGTAAGCCATATGTTACACCTCTGCCCATATTTACGGATCGACAAGGGCAGGCTCTTCGAGGCGGATGATCCCTGTACATTTCCTGGGCAGGTGGGACGGAATGGACACACTTGTTTGTGGCCTTTGCAATCGAGGGCCTGTAATGAGCTGATTGTGCTTCCCATAAACTCCTTGGGTTATACTGGTTAGTAGAAGATTACCTGAAATGCGGGTGGCGGAACGACAATTGCGATATATAGGATGCGTATCCTTATGGAGTGTTCTGAAGGAATTCAGCCAGTCAGAAAACCGCGAGGCTGATTGATATCAGGGATGTTTTCCAGGAGTCGGAATTATTGTTGTGAGAGCCTTTTGCAGCTTCCCGTCTTTCTGAAGAAAAGGGGGTTTTAAAACCCATAGTAGAGAGTTAACATCGCTAATTCGGTATGCGATCCGGTTTTGTGAGCCCTGTAATGTCGCTCGGAAACGGGGTCTTCGGCGCGTGCCGGCATATGTTTGAAATAGACATTTCCTTCCTGACTATTTTTGGAAACAGTTACAGACGATACATCTGGCTGTCGCCTGAAATTTGCCTGTTCCACCGGACTGGCGGGTTTGAATGGGAAGATATTTCGAAGGCCTGGAAGGGATGAGTTTCTCTCAGCCGCTTTCTTAATCGAAAGCCTGAGCTCTTTTTCAGGAACCGGAAACAGCGGTGGAGTTGTGAGTTTATTAGTTTAGTAAGAAATGGCAGTTTACTGCCGGCAGGTATCTGAATAAGGAGTCTGGGGTGTCCATGAATCGGAATAGCCTCTTCATCATTGCCCTATTGGGGGCTTCTGTCTTTGTAGGGGGGTGCGATCTCTCCTGGGACCAATCGCGTGCTGGTGGCGGGGATGATTTTTTCAACCCGCAAGGGCCGGAACTCGGCGACCTCACAGCCTGTATTCTGCTCAATTACGAGCGAATAGGGGCCGGCAGTGCGGAAGACCCGCTTTGTCCCGGCACCATCATCCGGCTCAATGGCTTCAACTTTTCTGACGAGTTGGATGACCACCAGATTCTCTTTTCCGCCGGGAATGGAGCTATCCAGGGTATGCCACTTGACGTGGTCAACCGCCGGGTGGATCTCGAGAGCTCTACTATAGAGTCTTACCTCGAGGTCATCGTTCCTACAGGCGTGACCAACGGCAACATCGAATTGCTCTGTCACGGCTTATCTGCCGGGGCGGTTGGCTTTGACGCCTGCCCGGCCATCTTTGCCGTCACGCTCGGGGCTAATGAAGATGATGAATACGTGGTCTATACGCCGTTGCTGTCCCGTTTCCAGGAGAACAGCAGGGTAAATCTCTACGGGATCAATCTCACGGACGTGAACTACCTTGATCTCGATGATGGCGGCGGCAACAGTGTTCGCGTGCCCTCGAGCACCTTCATCAGAAACCAGAACACCGGCGGTTTCACGCCCGGCAGTGTTTCCTCCGGATACGATTCGTTCTCTTTCGTTCTCAATGACGGGAACAATGGAAACAACAACTTCTCCTTCCCGTTCGCCCTGGCGCGTGAAAACCTGGGAATCGTGGCCAGGAGCAACGCCGGCTCCTCCAACAGGGTAGAGATACCTGTGGCCAATGAGAACCTGATCGAGGTCATCGGGGCGGCTGTCAACGGGATGAGGGGGCCCACCGGGATAGCGACCGGTTCCGTCCGGATCGATTACACCTGCTACGAGCTGGTGATTGACGCCTCCTACACCATGGAGTTTGAATGGGCCGTTGAAAACAGCCTGGGGGAGCTCGAATGGCAGCCCGCCAAGCCTCGGGATGAAGATCCCGACAATGACGGGAAATTCGAGATTACCTGTGGAACCATCCAGCACAAATACCCCGGCCAGCGCCTGCTGCCTTCCGGCGGACTCCAGCGGACCTTTGTCTGGGACGCCCAATGCGACCCTCTCTTCAGGGATCTCAATGAAACGGTCGAGGCGGGCATCACTCCCCAGAGATTCTGGACAGTTCATTTCAGGGTGCGCCCCATACCCGATGCTGGAGATCGCGACTTCAGCAATCACGCCTTCGAGGCGTCGCCGTTTATCTATTATTGGCTCGAGGATCGTCCTGAAGATCCTGTGCCGGACTGGAGATCCGGCGAGATTGTAGAGTCCTTCGACACCGACACCAACCTTGACACCAACGAGACCGATGCGAGCTGGGGAGCCCCTTACAACCCCGGGCTCCTCGAGGGCAAGACGGATACAAATGATGTTTATCAGTTCGGGCAGGGCCTTGCGCAGGTATATCTCGAGATCCAGCCGACGGAGAACTTCCTCGATCCTGACACGATCACGGGCCAGTACTATGTGATGGATACTGATCGTCTCTCCATCCTCCATATTCTCCTGCGGAACGTCGCTCTCGAAGGCGAACCCGCGGTCATCATCGAGGAGTCCAGCAGCTATCGGCTGACCGATGATGGAACGGTTGATGGAAACCCGGTGGACAACCCCGGTGAAGCGTTCGATGAATTCCACTTCGCCACTTTCAATGTCGCGCCCCAGACCAACGTCTTTGTAGAGGGCGAGAGGCCGCTCGTAATACGCTGCTCCGGTGGAGGCAATACAGCCTCCGATACCGATCCGGTCTTTACGGTCATGGGAATTCTCGACCTCAACGGCGGTGCCGGTGCCGATGGCTCTCTTGTCGGAGGCGAGGGTGGCCAGGGAACCGCTGGCGGTGGAGATGGAGGGGATGGATCCCTGATGCAGCTTGCCAACGATTCGGCTGCGGCCGTTATGCTCCTGGAACCGGCTATGGCCGGCTCCAACGGAGGCGGCAGCGGTGGCTCGACTCCCGCGGCCGTCAATCCCGACGCGGCGCGCAACTCGACCTTTGCCGGAGCCCCGGGCGGCGGTGGAGGGCATCGTGAGCGTGGCGGGGACGGTGATTATGGAAATACCAACATAGCTAACTTTGTCACGCCCCGGGTTGGCAGGGGCGGCGTGGTGCGCGGCAATGCCCTGCTCACGCCCCTGACCTCAGGTTCCGGCGGCGGCGGTGGGGGAGCCAGTCTTTCCCGCGTTTCGATGGGCGCTGAGTTCGCCGCGACCGGCGGTGGTGGCGGTGGAGGAGGGGGCGGTTCCCTTCGATTGACGGCGCGCGGCAGCGTGGTCGTTATAGGTTCCGTCCAGGCCAACGGTGGTCTCGGCGGCTCCGGCAGGGTTCCTCCGGGAGAGGCTCCCGCCGGGACGACGAATGGCGGTGCTGGCGGCGGCGGCAGTGGAGGAGCTGTTCACATGCGCGCCACCGGGTCGGTAGACCTCAGCAGCTGCGCCAGCCTGCAGGTCCAGGGTGGAGAGGCGGGAAGCGGCGGTCCCTCCAACGGGCAGAACCGCATCGGGGGAGCGGGAGATGGAGGCGACGGCTTTATTCGTCTCGAGAGCGGGGTCGGTGGGACCCCCTTCTGTATGACGCTGCAGGCGTCTACCCGTCTCACCTCGACCTTGAGTGGTTCCAATAACCGCAACCAGACAATCCGCGTGCAGTCTACGCAGGCCTTCCCGTCCTCCGGGTTCGTGAAGATCGAAGAAGAGGTCATCGGCTACGGCGGCAAGACCGCCAATACCTTCACCGGTCTCAGCCGGGCTGTCGAGGGAACGAGGACTTCTCACTCCAGCAATACCGAGGTCTTTATCTATCCGAGCACCATCGAGCCGGCCAGAGATCCTGCCGTCCTGATGAACGGAGGATTTATCGAGTCTCCCGAGGAGCCTACCTTCGGTCGCGGTAGAGATGGGGTCGTTCACCTGCGCTTTATTCAGAGCCTGGATCCCGATACCGGCGAAATCATGGTAGATGAAGCGACCGGTCGTCCTGTCTCGGTCTGGGCCTTCGACACGGAGACCAGCACCCTCCGCTCACCGCTCGGGAATGTCGTCAAGGAGACTCGCGAGTCGGACCTTAACCCCGGCTTCCTCGACCTCTCGGCGCTCATCATCGATGAAGATGTCGTTCTGAGAGCGACCGGCCCCAACCCGCTCACCATCTCCGTGAAAGACTACGCCGAGATTGCCGGTTCGATCGATGCCTCAGGCGGCATCGGCGGAGCGATTCGCTTTACCGAGGGCGGGGAAACGCCCCTGTCCGGACTGGGAGGCGTTCCCGGTGCCGGTGGCGGCTCCGGCGGAACGGGCGGCATGGTTACGCACCGCGATGGAAACCCCCAGAATCGCACCGCCGCCAATACCGAGGTGACTCGCGGGCAGGCCTCCGGTCTCCCCAACTTTATAGTGAATATCAACAGGCTTCCCCCGTTTGCGCGGCCGGGAATTCCGAACATCGATGGATCGACCGGCGGCGCGAGCATGGTCGGGCGCACCTGTGGATTCGATTGTTTTGAATCCGGCGGCGGCGGCGGCGGCGGCGGTAATCTGAGGGCGGGTGGAGATGGCGAGGTCAAGCTCCTGCCGGGCAACGGAGCCCTCGAAGGCCAACTTGCCGGCCAGAGCGGAGACCTGGTCAACTTCAGGGATCAGCGTCTTTCGCTTCCCGGACAGCCGGTCGGGCTCGCCCTGGTGGGTGGTACCGGCGGCGGCGGTGGGGGAGCCAGCGCCAACATCAGCCGTGCGTACCGTAACGAAAGTATCCTCGGCAATTATCCTTTCAAGGGAGAGGCGCTCTACGCTCCNGGTACCGGNGGCGGCGGCGGNGGTGGAATTATCCATATTGTTGCCCAGGACATGTACCTGCGNTCGAGNGCGCGTCTCATCTCCCGCGGTGGAGATGCCTACCAGTCGATCGACCTCGCCGGAAACGGNGGNGCCGGGGCCGGTGGGACCATCTTCCTGCAGGTNCAGAATACGATCACCCTGGAGCCCGGNATCCAGTTCNACGTGAGCGCCGGTCTGCCCAANNGGNTGCCGCCCTTCTTCTCCAGNGGCGTGCGCCTCTACGAGGGCAACATNCGGGCCGCATCGACGAATACCCTTCCGGCCCTGGTTGGNACGCCATTTGGCGGCCTGGGTGGAGCCTCGTCAAATGGCCGAATACGTATCGAGTATTCGCCTTCGTCCAGGGTCCGCTCACAGGGCGTGAACCCCAGCGTGACGACAGGTCCGTTCCTTCCGGACATCGTCGAGTCGGTCGCGGTCTCCCGGATTTATCGAATCGGCGTCGGTCCCGGCCGTTCTGCCTCGAGTCACTCGCTGCTCCTGGATGGAGCGCGCGTGGTCTACAATACCTTCCAGCAGCCTCCGGGAACGAGGGCCATCGTNGTCTGGGAGAGCGCCGGAGAGAGCCTCGATGTCCATGGACAGCCTGGTGAGTTGAAGGGACTCGTCAGGGATCCCCGCAAGCTGAAGGGAACCAAGTACGTCAGGTTCCGTGTCTTCTTCCAGTCGAAGTACGGCACCGGCGAGACCCAGTCCATCCAGAGCCTCAGCCTGCCCTTCAGGTTGAACGACGCNGGCTGCCTGCCGTTCGGATTCTGATCGGNCCAGGGCNGGNGNAGCTGATCNCGCTCAGTCGGGACCTTCGGACGAATCAAGCAGCGCATCGACGAAACCGTCGGGTTCAAAGACCTGGAGATCCTCNANCTGTTCTCCTACGCCGACGAACTTGACGGGTATCTGCAGGCGGTTGTTGATGGCGACCACGATTCCTCCCTTGGCGGTTCCATCCAGTTTTGTCAGGACGATCCCGCTTATGTCGACGGCTTCGAGGAAGTTCGAGGCCTGCAGCAGCGCGTTCTGTCCCGTGGTCGCATCCAGCACGAGCAGTGATTCGTGAGGGGCTCCGCCGATCTGCTTCTCGAGAACNTTGCGGATCTTGGCAAGCTCATTCATCAGGTTGACCTGCGTGTGGAGCCGTCCGGCTGTATCCACGATGAGGTAATCCAGCTCGTCCTCGATCGCCTGCTCCGCCGCCCGGTAAGCGACCGAGGCGGGATCCGAGTCGGCCTCGCCCGTGACGATCGCGATACCCAGCCTCTGGCTCCAGATGGTCAGCTGTTCAACGGCGGCGGCGCGGAATGTGTCGGCGGCGGCGAGGATGACGGTTTTCCCCTCCGAGGTGAGCCGATGGGCGAGCTTCGCGATGCTGGTCGTCTTGCCGGTGCCGTTCACTCCTGAGACCAGGATGACCGTCGGTTTTGTTTCAGCCTCTANAAGCCGGTTGTCTCTCCTCTTGAGATTGTCCTTCANGAGGTTCTTGAGATAGTCGCGCACCTGNCCCGATTCACTGAACTTTTTCTCCTTCCAGGCGCTGCGTAATCCAGCCTCCCCATCGATCANCTCGGCAACGGTNTCCGGTCCGAAATCAGCTCCGTAGAGACCGGCCTCGATTTCATCGACCATCGTCTCATCNACCTTTCCTCCAAGGCTGAACAACCCGGNGATGCTCTNGCGGGTTTTCGCCAGGCCCCTGCGCAGGATGGACCAGGCAGATTTTTTCNTTTCTTCCGGTTTCTTCGTTTCTTCCGGCTCCGGCGGGGGAAGCGGAGCGTCTCCGGANCCGGGCTCTTCCTTCGCTGTGGAGGTCTCGTCTGGAGGCTCAGCTGGCTCGATCGGAGCGGCCTCGGCATCCGCAGGCTTACCCTCAGGTTCTTCCTTCCCGGACGATCTCCAGCGCTTGAACCATGCCATTCAGCCNGCCTCCGAGTTTCTGCTGATTTCTTCTCCCGGCGAACTTCCGGGCTTGGCTGACAGGTCCTGGTAGATCCTGTCAAGCACTCCATTGACGAAGGATCCCGACTTGGCGGTTGAGAATTTCTTTGCCAGCTCGACGGATTCGTTGATTACCACCTTTGGNGGGACNTCGTCCATCATCTCCAGCAGCTCGTAGAGCCCCAGGCGGAGNATGGCGCGGTCTACGGCGGCAATCCNGTCGAGTTTCCAATTGTTCGTGACCTCCACGATCCTCCTGTCGAGATCCTGCCTGTTTTCCAGGACGCCGAGGGCCAGGCTCCTGGCGTATTCGCGCTCCCTGGAGTCCTCCGTGGCCTCGGCCAGGAGTTCGGAGATTTTCTGTGGATCGTCTCCCGCCAGGTCCTGCTGAAAGAGGGCCTGGAGGGCGATTTCTCTGGCTAGTGTCCTGTTTCGTTTAGGCATCAGGCGTCNGGTTTCGNTTCAGCTCGGCGTAGAGCCCGGCCATCTCCACCGCGGCNATCGCGGCATCCCCNCCCTTATTGCCCATCTTTGGCGCGGCCCGCTCGATGGCCTGCTCAACCGTGTCGGTCGTCAACACTCCGTAGATAACCGGCACGGGGCTCCGCGCCGCCAGGCGGGCGATTTCCCGCGCGGATTCGCCTGCTACGTAGTCGAAGTGGGGGGTCGCTCCCCTGATCACAGCGCCGAGGCAGATGATTCCGTCGAAGCCGCCTCCATCGACAAGCTTGCAGGCGACGCCGGGTATTTCAAACGCTCCCGGAACCCGGTAGAGNTCGATGGCGTCTTCGCCGGCTCCCATCCGCAGGAGGGCGTCGCTGGCTCCCTTGATTAGATGTTCGACAACGAAGTCGTTGAAGCGGGAGGCGATGATGGCAAAANTCTTACCGCCGGCATCGAGCTTGNCTTCCTGTTCAGTCATTTCCGGTCNCCTCATTCCCATTCTATGGTAGATGGNGGCTTGGAGGAGATGTCGAGGACGACCCGGTTGACCCCGTGGACCTCATTACAGATGCGCGATGAAATAGAGGCCAGGATGTCCTGCGGAAGACAGATCCAATTGGCCGTCATTCCATCGAGAGATTCCACGATGCGAAGGGCGACAACGTTGTCGTAGGTTCGCTGGTCTCCCATCACGCCGACGGTCTGCACGGGCAGCAGCACCCCGAAGGACTGCCAGATGCCCGGATAGCCTTCCCATTNCTCGATCTCTTCCTGGATGATGNCGTCGGCGTTGCGCAGAACGTCGAGATTGTCGGCGGTGATCTCGCCGATAATNCTGACCGCGAGTCCGGGNCCGGGGAACGGCTGGCGATGGAGGAGCTCCGGGGCGAGGNCGAGCTCCTTGCCGAGCTCTCGGACCTCATCTTTGAAGAGATTCCTGAGGGGCTCAATGAGCTTGAAGCCGAGCTGCTCGGGCAAACCGCCGACATTATGATGGCTCTTGATGGTTGCCGAGGGGCCTCCGATCGGCGAGAGGCTCTCGATGACATCGGGATAGAGGGTGCCCTGCGCGAGAAATTCGACATCGTCGAGATCCGCGGCGGCCTCCTTGAAAACATCGATGAACGTNTTGCCGATCCNCTTGCGTTTTTCTTCCGGGTCGAGAATNCCGGCGAGCCTCTCGAGGAAGAGGTCCGTGGCGTCGACAACCCGCAGGTTGAACTCGTAGTTGTCGGTGAACATGCCCTCAACCTGATCGCGCTCATTTTTGCGCAGCACGCCGTTGTCGACAAAGATGCAGGTCANCTGGTTGCCGATGGCCCGATCGAGCAGGAGAGCTACAACGCTCGAATCGACGCCCCCCGAGAGTCCGAGAACGACATTCTTGGAGCCGATGGTCGCTTTCAATTCCGCTGTTTTTTCTTCGATAAACCTGCTCAAAGACCAGTCTCCGGAGCAGNCGCATATGGCAAAGAGGAAGTTATGGAGGATCTTNGATCCCTCGGNCGTATGGGTCACCTCCGGATGAAACTGGATCCCCCTGAACCCGGATTCTCGGTGCCAGATGCCGGCGTGAGGGCAGTTGTCCGTTTTCGCGGTGGTCGCGAAGCCGTCCTCGATCTCGCTGACGCGGTCGCCGTGGCTCATCCATACGGTGGTCGAGGAACTGACGCCGCTGAAGAGGGGGTCCTCCCCGGAGACCTCTATCTCGGTCGATCCGTATTCCCTGTGCTGGGCGGCAATCACCTTCCCGCCCAGGAGTTCACAGCCCAACTGCATGCCGTAGCAGATTCCAAGGACCGGCACTCCGAGGTCGAAGATTTTCGGATCGCAACGGGGGGCCTCTTCCTCGTATACGCCGGATGGGCCGCCTGAGAGTATGATCCCCTTGATCTTTTTCCCGGACAATTCCTCGATGCTCGTGTCGCATTTGAGGATCTCACAATAGACGCGATGCTCGCGAATACGGCGGGCGATGAGCTGCGTATACTGCGAACCGAAGTCCAATATGGCGACGAATTCAGGCACGGCTTTGAGATGAAATATATGATTGGAAGAAAGTCAGGCCGNCGGGGCCGNCTGGNAAACGCAACGATAGCTTAGCAAGCGACAGGCCAACAGGGGGAATGATTATTGTCGGTCACGTCCGCCTTCGCGAAAGGGCTCATCGTAGGCCATGAGACCGTGGACCCCGCCTTCTCTCTGAGCTGAAGGGGTGCGCCTCTCGAAGCGGAGCTCGTCATTTTCCAGGGCAAGGTGAAGAGCCTCGACCGTACTGTGTCCCATATCCTGGAAGGATTGGCGCAGGCTCTGGACGAGATAGGGGACCAGGTCGTAGACGGAACCCTTGTCCACCACCAGGCCGGAGACTCCCTGNGCGACCTTGATGTTCTTGTTGGAATACATGTAGCGTTTGTCGCCGCCGCGCTCCATGGCCTCCACGGAGGCCATGCCCCTGTACTTCTTTACCCGGATTCCGTCTTTGTAGAAATAGTCGCCAGGCGTTTCCTGGGTACCGGCGAACATCGATCCCATCATTCCTACGTTGGCTCCAAGGGCCAGCGCCTTGCCCAGAGCCCCGGTATTGTTGATGCCGCCATCGGCGACCACCGGTATCCCCTGGGTCCTGCAGTACTTGGCGCATTGGTATACCGCGGTGGCCTGGGCGCGGCCAACAGCCATGGTGTCCTGGGTTATGCAGATAGAGCCCGGCCCCATGCCGATACGGACACCGTCGGCGCCTGAGTCGATGAGGTGTTCGCATTGGCTCGTGGTTACCACGTTGCCCGCGAGAACGTCGACATCAGGGAAGCTCTTTTTGAGCTCNTTGATCATCTCCAGCTGGAATACAGAGTCGCCTTGCGCGGCATCGATCACGACGAGGTCGACTCCGGCCTCGACGAGGCCCTCCAGTCTCTCGCGATCCGCCATCTGGGTCGAGATGGCCGCTCCGACCCTGAGCTGCTTGCTCTCGTCCTTGCTGGCCTCGGGGAAGTCNCGGTTCTTTTTGAGATCCGTTCGCGACACGAGNGANACCAGGCGACCGTCTCCGTCGATGATAGGCAGCTTGCCCTTCTTCGATTCGCGAAGGATGTTGTTNGCCTCGTTCAGGGTGACGCCCTCGGGAGCGGTTACCAGGTCGGTGACCATGACCTCCTCGAGNAGCCTTCCCCGGTCAGGCTCGAAGTCGATGTCGCGGTTGGTGACAATNCCCTGCAGCTTCCCCTGCAGGGTTCCGTCTTCAGTGATGGGGATTCCCGAGAATCCCTGCTGTTCATGGATCGTATCGATGTCGGCAATTGTGTTTTTCGGTCCGAGGACTACTGGGTCAGTGATAAACCCGTTTTCGAACCGCTTGACTTTGCGAACCTCATCGATCTGGTCTTCGGGGGTGTTGTTGTAGTGAATAATNCCGATTCCACCGAGGAGAGCCATGCCGATGGCCATGCGGCTTTCGGTCACGGTATCCATCGGCGANCTGCAGATGGGGTTCTTGAGAGCGATCCGCCGGGTTATATNCGTTGAGAGCTCGACCTCGGTNGCGGCAAAGTCAATATGGCCGGGCAGAACGATGAAGTCGTTATAGGTAAGACCATCTCCTCTTTCAAAGAGGACGCCGGCAGTTTCCCCGTCCGAGTGCATCTTCTTGCTCCCTGGGGTTATCGCATCAAGGNTCGTCGNCTGAAAAGCCAGTCACTTAATCAGACAATTGTAATGCTGATCGTAGCTTAAGGAAAATTTGATCGGGTAAGTATATGAGCCGCGGGAGAGAAAGCAAGAACAACTCCCAGCCTATCCGGTCCTCTCTGGCCGCGGTGGCATCTGTTCCGGAATTCCGGGCTGAAAGAGTCCGGGAGTTTCGGCATCCGGCAGGCGGCTGAGTGCCGAGAGCGCAGTGGCTCCGGGTGAAAAACAGGTCCCAGGAGGCTTCGCGGCCGTCTATATAGTGTTTGACTAGCAACAGGGGTGATTTTATCATTCCCCTCGGCTTGAAACCCTTTCACTCTCTTGGTTTACGAAGCTATTGCTGACTTCAGCAGGATGCGCCCCAGGTTTTTTCCGAGGGGCTTCAGGGGTGCCGGGTTTCGGGAACAATTCAGGATCCAACCTTAACAATCTGNGGAGTGCNGNCTGGTTGAAAACGAGNNGGCATTTTGACCTGCAGGAAAGGGTATAGAAGCCAGGGATGAGCGAATCAGAAAAACCCCCAGAGATGACTGNNGATGGTNCGGGACAGGCCGGNCAGGCANCCGGNGNCGAGAGTNACCTCGGCNCGGGTGATCTTGAAACGGTAGAGAANCTGCGCGAGAGCTACAACCNGATCCGNGCCGAGCTGGGNAAGGTGATCGTCGGACAGGACGAGGTGCTCGAGCAGATCCTGATATCTATCTTTGCCAGGGGACATAGCCTGTTGGTGGGNGTTCCGGGGCTTGCCAAGACGCTGATCATTTCCACACTCTCTCGTTGCCTCTCCCTCTCTTTTTCAAGGATCCAGTTTACACCGGATCTCATGCCTTCGGATATCACCGGCACCGAGGTGATCCAGGAGGACAAGGGCACGGGCGAGAGAAACTTCAGGTTTCTCCAGGGTCCCATTTTCGCCAATGTCATTCTCGCCGATGAGATCAACAGGACTCCCCCCAAGACCCAGGCCGCCCTATTGGAGGCCATGCAGGAACGCCAGGTGACCGCGGGGGGCAAGAAGCACGAGCTTGATGAGCCCTTCTTTGTCCTGGCGACCCAGAACCCGATTGAGCAGGAGGGGACCTATCCCCTTCCCGAGGCCCAGCTTGATCGCTTCATGTTCAATATTCTCGTGGATTACCCGAGCGAGGAAGAAGAGGTCGAGATCATGAAGAGGACGACGGTTGGCCAGGAAGCGGCAGTCGAAGAAATTCTCAACGGGGAGGAGATCATCCAGCTGCAGGAAATCGTTCGGCGGGTTCCGGTCGCCGATGAGGTGATTCGTTATGTGCTCAGGCTTACCCGGGCGACCCGGATAACCAAGGATGAGGCACCCGAGTACATCAAGGACTGGCTTGCCTGGGGCGCGGGCCCGAGAGCCTCTCAGTACCTGATCCTCGGGGCCAAGGCGAGATCCGTTCTCTACGGGCGTAACCACGTCTCGGCTGAAGATGTACAGGCTGTCGCCTATCCGGTGCTGCGCCACAGGATCCTGACTAACTTCAGCGCGGAGGCCGAGGGGGTCAGTCCCGAGACGATCATCGGTCGCCTGATCGAGGACACTCCCGTCCACGATACGGGGAAAGCCGGTGCCGCTGCCAGCGGGTGATGGACCTTCCGGGGCCGCAGGTCACTCCGGTCGAGTCACCTGCTCGCTTAAGTGCTTTAATTTCATCGGATTGCAGTATTAGGGGAATATGATTGGCTGCTGAATCGCCTTCCAAGTACCTCGATCCCAAGGTCCTCAACGGCATATCCAGGCTGGAGATCAAGGCCCGGCTGATCGTGGAGGGTTTCATCTCGGGTCTGCATCGAAGTCCGTATCACGGCTTCAGCATCGAGTTTGCCGAGCACAGGGAATATGTCCCCGGAGATGATGTCCGTCACATTGACTGGAAGGTCTTCGGCCGCTCCGATCGTTTCTACATCAAGCAGTACGAGGAGGAGACCAACCTCAACACCCACATCCTGCTGGACGCCTCGGAGTCCATGAACTACTCCTCCGGCGGGGTCAGCAAGTTTGATTACGGCGTGATGGTGGCCGCCTCCCTGTCCTACCTGCTTCTTCGCCAACAGGACGCGGTCGGCCTGGCCCTCTTCGATGACAAGGTTCGCGATCTCGTTGGCGCGCGCTCTACAGGCTCCCACCTCAAGACCCTCCTCGAGGTGGTCGAAAAACCGGGCCTGAAGGAAAAAACCGATCTCGGGGTCATCCTTCATGAGTTCGCCGACAGGATCAACCGGAAGGGATTGATCGTCATCATCTCCGACATGCTCGATGATATCGAACATATCGAGCGGGGATTGAAGCACCTGCGCTATTGCAATCACGAGGTCATCCTGTTCCACCTGCTCGATAAAGATGAGCGGACCTTCCCGTTCCAGAACATGACCATGTTTGAGGGGATGGAGGGCCTCGATGATGTCCTCGCGAATCCACGTCTCCTGAAAGAAGCGTATCTCGAGGAACTGGAAAATTTTCTCGGGAGACTGCGGAGGGTCTGTCGAAACAATCGTTTTGACTACGTCGCCATCGACACCTGCGATTCCCTCGATGTAGCTCTCTCCACCTATCTGGCCAAGCGCGCAGGGAGCTTGAGACGGTGAGTTTCTTTAATCCAAGTCTGCTCTGGCTCGGTGCCCTTGTGGGTGTCCCGATCCTCATCTACCTGATCAACCGGCAGCGCTATCGCCGCCGCCAGTGGGCGGCGATGGAGTTCCTGCTCAAGGCGCTCAAGAAAAGCCGTCGCCGCCTGCAGATACAGAACCTGTTGCTGCTCCTGATCCGCTGCCTCATCGTCCTCCTGCTCGTCCTCGCAGCCTCTCGCCCTGTCATGCGGTCCAACCCTCTCGCTTTTTCCTCCGAGGGCAGCAAAAACTGGATCTTCGCCATCGATACCTCCTACAGCATGGAGTGGGTCGAAGGGGCTTCGAGCCTGCTGGATCGGGCGAAGCAGACCATCTCGGACGTCGTTGAATCCTATGTCGAAGACGATGATTATGTGGCGGTGATGTCGCTTGACCACCAGCCCCGGGTGGTATTCGAGCGCAGCCAGATGAACGGTCCGAACCGGGCCCTGCTGGATTCCGACCTGGATCGATTGGGCAGCACCAGCAGGGGGGTGCGGCTGGTGACCTCGCTGCGTTCGGTCAAGGAACTCGCCGACCAGTTCGTGTCCAGTGCCGATGGCGGCGAGCCCGAGCCGTGCCGGATCGTCCTGTTGAGCGATCTCCAGCGCAAGGACTGGCTGGGGAAGGAGGGGCCGCGCTCTCCCGAGATCAAGCAACTCCTCGATGAACTTGCCGAGGACGGTCACGACGTTATCTTTTCCCAGCTCGCCTCCACCGAGAGCAACAGGTCCAACGTGGCGATTACCAGTCTCTCGGTGAAGCCGGATCTTTTCGCAAGGGGGGTGACTGTCGAAATCCAGGTTACCTTGAGGAACTTTGGCGACAAGGAAGCCGAAGGACTCGATTTTACGGTTCGGGTCGATCCTCCCGTGAGCGGCGACCCAGGGGAGGCGCAGGCCGGCGAGATCCTGCGGATTCCCGCCGGCGGCGCGGTCACCCGCAGCCTTCCTTACCGTTTCGATGAATCCGGTTATCACACGGTCGTTGCCGAGGTACGCAGTGATGGTCTCGTGGTTGACAATAAGAGGTTCTTTACCGTCGATGTGCGTGATGAGATAGAGATCTTGCTGGTGGATGGAGATCCCTCGGTCGATCCCCTGGAGCGTGAGACGTTCTACCTGCAGACGGCCTTGCAGCCGCGAGATGATGCCATGACCGCCCTCGGGGGACGCATCACGCCCTTTCAGCCGGTCAATATGACGGCGGACCTCCTTCGGGATGTGGAGTGGAAGAGGTTTTCGATGGTCGTCCTGGCCAACGTGGCGGAGGTGCCGTCCCAGGAGCTCGCGAGCCTGCGGCGGTACGTTGCCGAAGGCGGCTTCCTGGTCGTTTTCATGGGTTCGAACGTCGATCCACAGACCTACAACAGGCTCTTTCACGCTCCCGGCCCGGGGAAGCTCTTGCCGTTCGAGGTTGTTGAGGAGCGCGGCGACAGCCTCAGTCCCGTTTATCTGCAATTCTCCGACAATTCTCACCCGGTGGCGGATTATTTCTCTCAGCACAAGGAGCGAACCGAGTTGCATAGGGCCCTTGTCCCCTTCTACCGGTTCATGAAGTTGAACATGGCGACCGGGGCTGAGGAATCGGGCGCCAGGGTTTTCTGCCGCTACAACGATCTGGACAGGAGCCCCGCCGTATTCGACAACCCCTACGGCCGTGGGCGGGTCTTGTGGTTCACCTCGTCCGCGGATGATGACTGGAACGAGTTTCCCGCCTGGCAGGACTACGTGGTCTTCCTCTACGAGTCGATCGCCTACCTGGTCGGATTTCGCAGGCTGAACGACAACCTCGGGATCGGGGAGGAGTTTCAGCGCTTCTACGACAGCTCCCGCTTTGCCTACGAGGTTATGCTCCACGCTCCGCCCCTGCCCGGCAGGAGCTTTGCGGGCAGCCGCACAGTGCGAATACCCATGCGCGAGCTGGACGATTCCGGCAGGTTCTCCCTGGTCTACGGTCAGACGGAAGTCCCCGGGCTCTACAGGCTGGAGCTCAGGCACGGCACTGATAGCGCCGTGGGCGAGGGGGCCGTGGCGAAGAGCACGACCGAGTTTTTCAGCGTCAATGTCTCGACGCAGGAGAGCGATCTTCGCGGTATCGGCGCCTCCGAGATGGAGACCCACTTCAGCATCGAGTCCGACCAGTTTCTGGATTATTCCGAGGAGGTCGAGGCCAGGCAGCAGCAGCAAGAGCAGCGGCGCGGCCTGGAGCTGTGGAAGTACTGCCTGGCGGCCGTCATAGCGTTGCTGCTCCTGGAGACCGCGCTGGCGCAGTTCTTTGGCAGGAGGGCAGGCTGATGTCGACAGGAATCCTGCCAGCCAGCTTTCTCTGCCAGGGTGGGGCGGCCGACCTGGTGACCGAGACCGAGGAGACGATCCGCTGGCTGGAGATGCCCGAGGCCTGGGTGGTAGTTCTCCTCATCCTGCCCCTGCTGGTCGCCTTTGTAGGATTTTTCTACAAGAGGGAGAAGCCGGTCGGCAATCCGCGGTGGAGATGGGCTCTCGGCGCCCTGAGGCTGCTGGTGGTGGCGCTGGCATTGTTGATGCTGGCCAGGCCGGTGCGGCAGAAGACGACCTACGAGCGCAGGGACAGTACGCTGGTGCTGCTGGTGGACGATTCGCTCAGCCAGGACATCAAGGACAAGTACTCCGAGCGCGAAATCCCGAAGTCCCTGGCCGGGCTTTTCAGGACCCAGGCCGATATCGTCGAGGGAATGACGCGTTACGATCTGGTGCGCAGGCTGGTGCGGGATGAGAAGCTCGGCTTTATCAGGGAGCTGAGAAAAAAAGGAAAGCTCGCGGTCTATACCTTCGGTGGTTCCGTCAATGGCCTGGGAGGATTTTCGAAGCTCCAGGAGGACCAGGACGCTTCCGCCGAGGCTGGCGCACCCGGAGACGATGGGGTGAGCGATGACGAGCTGCTGCCGCCGTATTCGAAGGTCCGCGACGATCCGAGGGTCCAGGAGACCCGGGTTGCCGAGGGGCTCAGGGACTCGGTTTCCGGAGTTCTCGGGCTCGGTTTCGGTAAGCGGCGGGAGAAGGTGTCAGGAGTGATCCTGTTGAGCGATTTTCAGCAGAACGCCGACACGATCTCGGTGAGCGAGTTCGCCCGGGGACTTGGTGAGCGCAAGATCCCGGTATTCACGGTCGGTGTGGGGAACCCGGATGAACCAAAGGATATCCGGCTCACCAACGTGGACGTCAACGATGTCGTGTTGGTGGATGACGATGTCCCCTTCGACGTCTCGCTGGTGGCCGATGGCTTCGAGGGAGATCGTGTCAGGGTGGATCTGAAGATCGATTCCGCTGTCGAGAGCACCAAGTACGTTGTTCTCGAAGGCGGCGGGAAGCGCCAGGGGCTCCGGTTCCTCTACCAGCCGAGAAAGCCCGGCAAGATAACAGCCACCGTGGAGGTGGAGGAGCAGGGTGGCGAGGTCTTCTACGACAACAACTCGATGTCGCGTAACCTCACCGTACTCGACCAGAAGATCAAGGTGCTCTACGCCGAGTACCTGCCGCGATGGGAGTATCGCTACCTCAAGAACGCCCTGATCCGGGACAAGACCATGGAGACGCAGGTCTTCCTGTTCTCGGCGGATCCCGAATTCACCCAGGACTCATCGACCGGGGTGCCGCCGCTGAGAGCCTTTCCTTCTCAGCGTGATGAGCTGTTCAAATACCATGTGATCATTCTCGGGGATGTAGATCCCGAACGTCACCTCGGGGCCGAACGACAGGAATTGCTCAAGGAATTNGTCGCCTCGGGCGGAGGGGTCATCTTCCTCAGTGGTCCGCATTCAAATCCTTCACGGTACGCGCAGGCCTCTGATCTTTACACCATCCTGCCTGTGCAGGTAAGTGAGACGGGGGGTCTCGAAGGCCGGGACGCGCCGGTTACCGAGTCCTTCAACGTGAAGCTGAGCGCGGTAGGGCGGGAGCACCCGGTGATGAGGCTCGACAACGATCCGGAGCGTAACCTCCAGCTGTGGGAGAACGAAGATGGCCGTTTCTACGAACACCTGCCCGGCTTCTTCTGGTTTGCCAGGGTCGGCAGGGCGAAGGGGAATGCAGTGGTGCTGGCGCGTCACCCCCAGCAGCTCCAGCCGCTGAGCAACCCGCCAAAGCCGCTGGTTGTTTTCGCGTTCATGAATTACGGCAAGGGAAGGACCTTTTTCAGTGCCGTGGACAATACCTGGCGTTGGCGGGCGGGAGTAGACAATCTCTACTTCTACCGGTTCTGGGGACAGCTCTGTCGTTTTGTCGCGGCCGGGCGGTTGCTGGGAAAAACCCCACGCTACAGCATCACCGTGGACAAGGAGGTCTACAGCATCGGGGAGAGCGTCCGGGTCGAGTGCCAGGTCTATGATGCCAATATGAACCCATCGGAGGATGAGGCCATCTCCATCTACCACCAGGAACAGGATGGGGGGGNTGAGGATCCACAGAAGATAGACCTGTCCCTGCATCTCCAGGGACAGGGGGTCTACAGGGGGACCATCTCAGCTGGAGCGAGGGGACGGCATGATCTGTGGCTTGGGACTCCCAGCGACAGGTTTTCCTTTACCTCCTATACCGTCGAGGTGCCTGCCCTGGAGGCTCGNGACACCCGTCTCAACCGTACGNTGGGTCGGCAGATAGCGAAATTGTCCGGTGGCGCCTANTTTGATTTCAACGAGATCATGAGTGCTGTGGGAAAGATCCAGGGCCTGAGCCAGACCGATGAGGGCCTTGTAGAGGATGATAATCTCTGGGACGAGTGGTGGGTCATTGTGCTCATCACCTCGATTCTCGCCATCGAGTGGATCCTGAGAAAGACCGTGCGGCTGGTCTGAGGGACGGATGTGGCCAAAGAAAAATGGGCGAAGCGCGCAGGCTGAAGATAAGATAAGCAGGACGGGTTGAGCAANCCAGTGGACGAAAAGAAATGACAGTTGCAGAAGATCTGAAGAACAGGGTGTCCAGGGTCGTTGCCGGTTTTCTGCTGCTGCTATGTGTGGCTGGTGTCCTGTCGGCTCGCGAGCAGGTCCTCGTCGCCGGTTCCGGGGGCGAGTGGACATCTCGCCTGCTCGAGGCGCTGAATGCGGTAGAGGCAGGGGATTACGCCAGGGGCGCCCAGGTGCTCCAGCGGCTGCTCAGCTCTGATGAGGGAGGGATGGTGAGGATGCCCGTTGGAGCTGCGGATCTCAGCCAGCTCAAGCTCCGCCTCTCCTCCGATTCCCGCAGGCCCGCGCCGGCTCCCGCGGTGCGGCCCGCTCCCGCGCGACCCGGCCAGTTCGCCAGGCCGTCGCAATTTTCTTCCACCAGGAGTGAGAAAGAGTGGGGGCGTTATCTCAACGTGTCGAGCGCGGCTGAGATGGTCCTCAGGATGCTCCCTGCGCAGGGACGCGCTGAATACAGGAAGCTCTACGGCCAGGCGGCCGGCAGACTTCTTCGNCAGTACGAAGAGAATGGAGATCCCGGGATCATTCGGCAGGTCAGCAGGCTCTATCCTCTCACCGAGCCGGGGTTTTTCGCCCGTGAGCTGGAGGCCGACCTGGCCTTTGAGGCCAGCCGCTTCGATTCCGCCTGGGTCAGCTACCGGGCTGTACTCGGTGACCGTATCGAGAGCGAAGGGAGCCCCGATGTGCTGCTGCGGCTGATNGAGAAGGCCCTTGCCTGTCTGAAACTCGCCGGCGCGGATACTCTTTTCGAGCATGAAAAGGAGCGCTGCGGACAGTTGGCTCAATCCGCCGGTGAGCAGACGCTCCAGCGCTACCAGGCGCTCCTGAAGAAGTTTGATGGACTCCAGTTGCAGGCAGGGTTGCCGGCAGACGCCGGCAGAGTGCCCGCGAGCTANTGGGGGGGGGAGATCCCAGGCGGCTCCGCTTCGCCCAGGTTCGGTGCGGGAGGGCTTCCTGACCAGCCCGGNGGCCCCATGGAAGCATCCTGGAAAAGCCTCGACTGGGCGTCGACGGTCACAGTTGCCGCGGATATGGACCCGCTGCTGAACAACAGCTTCTTTCGCGGGCAGATGCGCCAGCCGCAGGGGATCGACTACCCCTTTGTGCCCCTGGTGCGGAGGAATTCCGTCTTCGTTTCGGGTGTCTACAGCATCTACGAGATCGATGGACGGCCCGGCGTTGGCAAGCTGCTGCGGCAGATAGAGAAGCCGACCCCGCCGAACCTGCGCGGGCGNTACCGTGAGCAGAGCGATTCTTCCATCTACACCGTGACCCTGTGGGACAGGAGCAGGGAGGGGGGAGTGGATCGTTTCCGGGGTCTTGACGAGCTACCCGGGGAGATCCTGCTCTCGCACTATATTGCCGGTTTTTCCCGCCGCCGCCATTACATGGGCTACGACATAACGGTCAGCATACCGACCCGCTCCCTGGCCGCTTTTGACCGCGGCAGCGGTGACCTGCTCTGGCGTACCGAGGATCTCAGGGCCTCCGTCCAGAAAGATATCTACGGTCCGAACGAGATTCCCGCGGAAATCAGCTATTCGTCTCCGGTCGTGGTTCGAGATGGACTCGTTTTCGCTGGTGGCTGGAAGCAGGATGGGTATATCAACAGCCTGGTGAGGGCGCTGGACCTGCGCACCGGCAAGACGGCCTGGGAAGTTCCCATCTCCTCCGCCCAGATGGAGCAGACGATGTTCGGGGAGCTTGGGCGCGAACCCTTCGCTTCTTTCCTGCTGGAGGAGGCAGGTGTTCTCTACTATCTCTCCAATCTCGGAGCGGTGGCCGCCATCGAGAGCCGCAGCGGCCGGGTGCTCTGGGTGACGGCCTACGATTACATTAAGCCTCCTGCTACCGTGGGGAGAATACCCCGGATGCGGCATTTGTACTGGGGCCTGAACGCTCCCCTGCTACTGGGCAATGTGCTCGTCGTCGCGCCTCGCGATTCGCAGTACCTGCTGGCCATCGACACCGGCAGGGGGCCGGCTGGCAGGGGGAGAGCGGGGGAGATTCGCTGGGTCTATGACAATTCAGCAGGCGATCTTCGCGACCTGCTTGGAGTCCACCAGGGCAAGCTGTATTTCTCCGGGCCGGATGGGGTCTTCGCTCTCGACATTTCTTCTCTCGACGCGGCTGGAGATGTGACGGCCAGGCCGCGGGCGCCGAGACCGTTGAGCAATGCCGCGGCCCGCAAGCGGCTCGAAGCCCTGCTGGGTTCCGGGGTGACCGTCGCCGCCGACAACAATAGTGACAGGTTGTCACGCCTGCCCAGCCTCTCCCGTATCGGTTCTCCACTGGTATGGAGCACGGGTTCTATAGCGGCCCGCGGCCTTCTTACCTCCAGCGGGGTGATCTATGCCAGCAGCGGACAGCTGCAGGCAGTCGACTTCGAGCTTCGCAAACGCAACGTTCTGCTGCCGAAAGAGGTGGCCGTGAGGAGCGGTCTTTCGCTGGGCGACATGTCTGGAGGTATCCATATCGGGGCGGGGCAGATCATCATTTCCTCCCAGAGGTCCCTGACAGCCTTCAGCGGGCCGACTTTTTGAGCCTAAAAGGGCGTGTCCATGGCTGAAAAGCCTTTATTCGCCTGATTTTACGTATCTTAAGCGGTAGAATTCCCGAGGAAGCCGCAGACGGGCTGCGGAGCAGTTCAGATATCCTCGATGGATCGCGCAAGAGTGTTGAAAGAAGCCGGAAACAAGCTCGTCGATTCGCTTTTTCTGCGGGTGGCGTTGGTTCTCATCGTCTGCTGGCTGGGGGTTCCGGGGAGGCATCTCGCAGCCCAGGGGGTGAAAGCCGAGGCTAAACAGGGGGCTAAACAGGGNGCTAAACCCGAGGCTAAAGGGGCCAGGCCCGGGACTCCGACCCTCACGATCCCCGCCTCCACCGCCCGGGCGGTGGAAAAAGGCCTCAGCTATCTGGCCATGCATCAGAACCCGGATGGATCCTGGACGGACAGGGTCGGCCGGAAGGTGCACATGACCTATCGTGGTACGGTGGCTCCTCATGTCGGGGTGACCGGACTCGTGGGTATCGCCTTTCTTGCCCACGGTGTTTTTCCCGGCCAGGGCTCTGCCGGCTTTGTCATGAAGAACGGCAGGAAGATCAGCTACTGCGATGTCCTGGAGAAGGCCCTCGAGTACGTGATGAGCCGCGTGTCGGCGGCCAATGGATTCATCAGCGCCAACGGCTCCCGCATGTACAGCCACGCCTTTGCCACCCTGTTCCTGGCCGAGGTCTATGGGACGGGTTCCTACCGTGATGCCGAGAAGGTGAGGCGGTCCCTTAAGAACGCTATCCGGCTGATCGTCAACGCCCAGAACGCCGAGGGCGGCTGGCGTTACCGCCCCGGAGCTCAGGATTCGGACATGTCGATCACGGTCTGCCAGGTGATGGCTCTTCGGGCTGCCCGCAATGCCGGTGTGGAGGTCCCCCTGGGCACGATCCAGAGGGCTGTGAACTATGTCAAGAAGAGCTTTGTCCCCGGGGTTGGAGCCTTCACCTACCAGTTGGGGCTCGAGTTCAGGGGGGTGCACAGTCGCTGGACACCCGCCCTGACTGCGGCCGGGGTCACCACCCTCTACTCAGCCGGAGAGTACGACGCTTTTCAGATCAACGAGGGGCTGCGTTATATCCTGCGCGAGCGTCCTATGAGAGGCGAGGCAAGGTATACCTTCGATTATTACTACTTCCAGTACTACGCCGTTCAGGCCGCCTTCCAGAAGGGTGGCGCCTATTGGGAGCGTTGGTACGATTCGATCCGGCAGGATCTGCTTCTTCTGCAGGAGTCCGATGGCAGGTGGACAGACCTGGTGGGAGCCAATTACGCGACGGCTATGGCCTCCATCATCCTGCAGTATCCCAACCAGTACCTGCCCATCACGGAAAACTGATCCTTTGCAAAGTTCGAAGCCCCACCCCGGCGGCACGACTCCGCAGAAGAGCCTGGCTGTACTCGGCCAGTTGCGCCAGAGGATACGTACGGTGTCGCTCTTCAGCGCCATGGTATGGATAGGCTTCATCCTCGCCATCGGCCTGCTGGTTTCCTTCGGGCTCGATTATTTTCTGAGGCTGCCGCTGGCTGTAAGGCAGTTCTTCGTATTCGCGGCCGTGGTGGGGGTGATCGTCCTCTTTGCCAGGCGAATCCTCGCGCCGTTGTCGCGAAAACTCGGCGATTCGGAGCTCGCGATGCTTATCGAGGAGGCCAACCCGGAGTTGAACCAGTCCCTGCTCACCGCCGTTGAACTCTCCGGTGAGGGAAGCTCGGGTGACAGGTACGTCTCCCGCGAGATGCTGGATTCCGTGGTCAGGAAGGTCGAAGATGGAGCGGAGACCCTCTTGTCGAGCGGTGTTCTGAATCACCGTCGGCTGATGCGAAACCTGTTCCTGTTCTTCATGGCGGCGGTCCTGGTCGTTGGCGGGGCCGGCTGGCAGCCCGATCTCGCCGCGATCTGGTTCAAGAGAAACCTGCTCCTGGATGGTGCGGTCGAATGGCCCAGGACGATCCAATTGGAGATCGAACCAGGGACCCCGGGGGTTATTGCCATGGGGGATGATCTTCCTGTCGCTGTGCGAGTGGTTCGCGGAGCGCCCAGGACCATCGAGATGAACTGGAAGCTCGCGGATGGGGTCGGCGGCAGGAAACCCATGGAGGCGAGTCCCCAGCAGTCAGATGACCTCTGGCTGGAGGATGTCGGGGAGGGAGACGAAAGCCTCGAGAGGGTCCTGGTGAAGGCGGGCATCGATGAAAAGCTGCGTACCGCTGCCATCGAGGCCGGCCAGGGGCTCCTCGCGCGTGGGCTGCAGGCAGGCCGCAGCATCGAGCTCAAGCGCCTGCTGGAGGACGCGGGAGCGCGAGTCCG
Organism: Planctomycetota bacterium; assembly: GCA_002695115.1. Taxonomy (GTDB): domain Bacteria; phylum Planctomycetota; class UBA8108; order UBA8108; family UBA8108; genus UBA8108. The sequence continues at coordinate 42,586 of NZOA01000042.1, read as the reverse complement.
AACCGAAAGCTTTGACCGTTTTGTCTACGTCTTCAGGAATGTGGGCCTGCGCCTGAGCTTCTGGGCCATTGACGGCAGCGGAGAGGGCCGTACTGAGACGGTCGAGGTCAAGGTCAGGCAGCGCCCCCGGATCGACATGAAAGAATGGGAGGAGGGTGGCCTCAACCAGGTGGTCTACCGCAATCCCCCTTATACGGGGAAGGCGGAGGAGGATGTCACCCAGCGCCATGGAAACCTGAAGGTACCTGTAGGAACGGCTGTTCGCTTCACCCTGGCCACCAATGTGGTTGTCGCCAAGGTGTTCTTCATCCTGAAACAGGGGGTTGAGGAGGAGCGGGAAGCCGCGGCCCGGGCTTCAGGGTGGCCGGATCCGGCCGCTGTCAGCCTGGAGGTCCGTGACGGAAAACAGTTTGAGGGAAGCTTCGTTGTCGAGGAAAGCGGCAGCTATTACTTCCAGTTTGAAGACCCTGAGGGCTTCCGGAGCACCCAGCCTGAGCGTTTCAGGATACAGGCTATTCCTGACCGCAAGCCGATGGTGCGCATCGTCGAGCCGGCCAGGATGACGGAAGATGTCTCTCCCCGGGCGGAGATCCCCATCCTCGTCTGGGTCAAGGATGACTACTCCGTGAAGAAGATCGACCTGGCGGGAAATTACTATGCCGCCGGCGAGTCGGAACCGGAGCGGAGCCGGGTCACCTTGCTTGACGCCGGGGCGGATGGGCCACGGGCGGCGCAGAGCGAGCCGAAGCTGGAGCCCTATGTTCTCAAGGTCGCCGACCTGGGATCAGGTGATGGTGGTCCGCCCTCCCCGGGCGCCCGCTTCGAGTATTTTGTCCTCGCCGAGGATTTTGGAGAGACTGGAAACAAGACCTCCGAGGGCCGACCTGTGGGTAATATCGGCGAGTCCCAGGCCTATCTCCTGCAGGTGGTCGATCCCGATTATCTCGAGGACCAGTATGCGCGTGAGGTGATGGCGCTTCGCGACGTTACGGACAGGCTTCGGGGCCGGCAGGAGTCGGTGCGAAAGGATCTTGAGGATTCGCAGGAGCAGTTTCTCCTTGGCGGAAAGATGGACCGGGATGCCGCCGCCCGGCTCTCACGCCATCGTCAGGACCAGGTCCGGGTATCCGAGGGTGTGAAGGAGCTTGCCGGAAACCTGGGCCATTTGCTCGATAAGATGGAGATGAACAAGGTCGGCGAACAGAAATGGAAAGACTGGCTCCAGGGCCTGGAGAAAGAGTTCGAGGACATCGCATCACTGAAGTCCGACAGCATCGCCTCGGACCTCGACGAGTTGCGTTCCCTGGTCCAGGAGTCTGACCAGGATCCTGCGGCTCTCGCCGGGGTTGTGGCTTCCCAGCTCGAGGTGGAGCGGGATCTCGATGCGATCGTGGTAAGGATGAGTGAATTTGGCGATTTGCGGGGCCTGATACAGTTGATGCGGGAGATCAAGCGCCGCCAGGAAGGGCTTCGGGACAGTACGAAAAGCAGGCTTGGAGCCGATGGAGAGGGGGACAAAGAAGAATGATGACCCAGGTGTCTTCCATCGCGCAGTCGGGTAAAATGAAAGACGTTATGCGCACCTCCAAGCTTTTTCGACAGGCTGTTTTATTCTCCTGGTTTGCCTGCTTCTTTGCGGTCGCTCCACCGGTGTTTTCTCAACAAGGTCGGAATTCAGATAAGGATCTGCCCAGGGAGCAGGAACAGATTCGCGCTATCGTTATCAAGCTGGCCGATGATATGGAGAAGGTGGCTGATAAGCTTGAGGCGAGCGAGCCACAGGATGCCGAGCGTCTGNGGACGGGCGCGCGTCAGATCCGGACTCAGCGGCTGCCCGATACGCTCTCTCAGATCGAGGGAATGCTTTCGAGTAAGCAGTTCATCGAGGCTGTGTCCCGGCAAAACGACGCGATCAGGATCATCGACGATATCCTGACCGTCCTGGAGGCGAGCCAGTTCAGCGAGAGCCGTTCCGGGGAGCAATTGGAGAGGATCAAGTCACAGCGACGCATCACGGCGAAGCTCAAAGAGGAGCAGGGACGATTGCTGGATGAGACCAGGGAGTTCCTGGGAGAGAAAGAGGGTGTGCAGGGACTCGAGAAGCTGCAGGAACTCATCAGGAATGTCCTGAAGATGCAGCAGGGCCTCGTCAAGGGAGAGTCGGCGGAGAAAATCGACTCCTCTGGCGAGGGGAAGGATCGGGAGGCCCTCGAGCGGGCGCTGGATGCCGCCCGTGCTCTCCAGGACCTGCAGAAACGCGTGAACGAGGGTCTGGACAAGCTGCCCCGTGGTGATGAGCGCGCCAGTGATGAGCGGGAGATAGCTGATGCCAAGAGAGCTATAGAAGAGTTGGATGAACTCATCAGGCAGGCTCGAGGGCTTACGCAGGATTCCAGGGAGCTTGGCTCCAGGTCGGCCGAGCTGNGACCGNGANGNGNGAGACCGCGAAGGGCGAGANCCCGAAAGGTGAAACATCGGATTCCTCAGAGGGCAAGCCCGGCGAAACCGGGAAGGCAGGCAAGCCGAGAGAAAAAAGCCAGGAGGGAGAGCGTTCTTCCGAGGGTGAGGCCGGCAAGAAAAATCCCGGAGAAGGAGAAGGGGAGAAGAAGCCGGCGGAGACAGGTGAAAAATCCGGCGAGGGGCAGGAAGAGAAAGGCCCGGAGGGAGAGAGGAATCCGGAGATCAAAAAAGGCGTCAGTGAGCTCGAGCTTGCGCGGGCCGCCCAGGAGATTTCGCGATTGAAGGATGAGNTGCAGGAGCGTTCGCAGGAGCACCAGGGCAACCTCCAGCGCGCCGAGGGCAAGTTCAGGGAGTCGGCGCTGCCTGAAGAGGCCAGGGAGAGCGTCTCGGCAGCCACAGGCAAGAACAGGCAGGCCTCCGAGGACATTCAGCGCGATGACTACCAGGGCGCCGAGCGAAGCCAGGAGGCCGCCACGCAGGAACTCGAGAAGGCCCGGGAAAAAATTGCCGGCCAGTTGAAGGAGGCGATGGCCAGGAACGCTCTCCAGACTGCCGGCCTGGAGCAGGAAGAGCAGCGGCTGGCGCGGCAATCGTCTTCGGCTTCAGAGGAGTTGGCGCAGGAGTCGGAAAAAAGTCTCTCGCAGACCGCGAAGGATGCCCTGCAGAGGGGCGCATCCCTCTTTCAGAAGGCCGCGCAGGCGATGCGGCAGACCCGTGAATCGCTCAGCGAGGCGCGCCAGGAGCAGGCTCGGCAGTCCGGCAAGGAGGCCGAGGCCGCTCTCGCGCGTGCCGGCAAAGAGCTGGAGGATGCCAAGCGCGACCTGGCGGGACGTTCTGAACAGCAGAAGAAACAGGACCTCGAGAAAAAGCTGGCCCGCAAGACGAACGAGGCCGCCCGTGAGGCGAAGCGGCTCGAGCGCAAGCTGCGCCGCAAGGATGAGCAGGATCCTGAACGATTGCAGGAGGCGGGGCAATCCCTCGAAGAGGCCGCGCGAAAGATGACACAGTCGGCGGAAGCTTCCAGCCAGGGGCGCCAGGAATTGAGTCGCAAGCGCCAGCAAGAGGCGCTCGATCGTCTGAAGAAGGCTGAAGAAGCTGTCGAGAAGAAGAAAGAAGACCAGCTGGCAAGGCTGGAGCGGCGCAAGCGCTTCGACAAGCAGGCCGGCGAGCAGCAGGAACTGGCCCGTCAGACCTCCCAGGCCGCCCAGCAGGAACAGTCTTCAGGGCAGCGGTCCCAGCAATTGGAGGAGGCCGCCAGGGAGATGGAGAAGGCCTCGAAGAACCTGGAGCAGGGCAATCCCGAAGAGGCTGAAGAGAACCAGGAGGAGGCGCTCTCGAAGCTCGAAGAGCAGGAGGAGGAGCTCAGGCAGGAAGAGGAGAGCCTCGAAGAGCTCAAGCGTGAGCAGGAGCTGGTCTCGATGATCAAGGAGTTGACAGAGGCGAAAGATGCCCAGCTGAAGATCAACACTGAAACCGCCCAGGCTCAACAGCAGAGACCGGAGGGTCGCCTGAGCCGCCGCCGCCGGGCCCTTCTGCAGCGTATGCTCGAACCGCTGGCCGGGCGGGAGGGGGAACTGGCTGACAGCATGCTCGCTCTTATCGAACGCCTCGAGGAGGAGTCATCACGAGTTTTCAGCTTCATGCTGAAAAACGTCAGTGCCGATATGCAGCAGGTCCGGGATCTTCTGCTCGAACTCGAGACGGACTCTTTTACGCAATTCCTGCAGAAGGGTGTCGTGGTCGATATCGAGAGAATGATCGCTTCCCTGGAAGAACAGCTGGAGGTGATGAAACGTCAGCAACAGCAACAGCAACAGCAGCAGCAGCAGCAACAGCAGCAACAGCAACAGAACCCGGCCCTTGTGTCGATGCTTGCTGAACTGCTGATGCTGAAGAACCTGCAGCTCGAGATCAACAGGCAGACCGGGCAGCTTGAAGACCTTCGCCAGAGCAATGACGGCAGCGGCTCAGAGCAATGGGCCAGGGCTCTCGATCGCCTCCACCAGCGCCAGGGGAACGTCAGCCGCCTGGTGATTCAGCTGGCCGAGGATTTCCAGAAGGCGCAGCAGCAGATCCCGGGGGACGGAGCCGGGGGAGAGCCTCCGGAGCCCGCTCCGGAGGAAGACGGTGAGACCGGCGAAGCTGCAGAGGAGTAGGAGTTTGAGCGGAGTCACGGGTAATCGGCTCCCTGATCCACGGGTAACGTTTTCGCAGAGGTAGAATTGGACACACTGCTGTCTTATGAGCATTTCTGGCTGGTGGTTTCTCTCGCTTTTATCGCGGCCGGACTCTTCGTCTCTATCTGCCGCAAAGCTACAGAGCGTTTCTCCAGGAAGGCGATGATGGAGAGATCTGTCGATTGGAGCCAGGAGCGCGTCGAGCGTTTTGCCCGGTTCAAGGAAGATTACGAGGGAACGCTCGGCAATCTGGACATCGTTCTGCGCTGCATCATCTCCTGTTGCATGCTGCTTGGAGGGCTGCCCGAGGGTGGGTTTGAGTTGAGCGCCGATACCGCGCTCCAGTTCGGAATCCTGGTGCTGAAAATCGTCGCGGTACAGATCCTGGTCCTGGAATTGCTGGCGTCTATCATCGGCCGACTCTGGCCGGAGGCCTGGCTGGCCAGGTTTTCGAAGCTCATTCGTTTCTTGCACGCCTGCTTCGCCCCGGCTCGTTGGCTCGTGGAGAGGATCCTGAGCCCCTTGGCCCGGGTTTCCGGCCGTAGTTCCCATCGAGACTCAGCTGACATCCTGGAGGAGGAATTGCTCTCCAAGGCTGAGGAGGGGGAGCGCGAGGGCTTGCTCGAGTCCGAGGAGATCGAAATGATCGAGTCGATCATTTCTTTTGGAGATGTAGAGGTGTCCGAGGTGATGACCCCGCGAACGGAGATGATCTGTCTGGATCTTGACGAGCCGCTGGCCGCTAATCTCGAGACGGCTATCGAATGCGGGCTGTCGCGGATACCGGTCTACAAGGAGAGCAAGGACACCATTGTCGGTATCCTCTACGTGAAGGATCTTCTCAAGAGTTTATACAGCAAGGAAGATATTCAGCTGGAGGCGCTCGTTCGAGATCCCTACCGTGTTCCGGGCTCGAAGAAAATAGATGATCTTCTCCAGGAGTTCAAACAGCATCGTCTTCACATCGCCATAGTCCAGGATGAGTACGGCGGCACTCATGGCCTGGTTACCATCGAGGACGTCATTGAAGAGATCGTCGGTGAGATCAGCGACGAATACGAACAGCGCGAAGAGCTGGCTCCCATCCAGAAGCTCCCCGACGGGCTGGTGACAGTAGACGCGGGAGTTCACGTCGATGATCTCAACGAGGAGCTCGACCTGGGCATTCCGGAGAACGAGAATTACGACACGATCGGGGGGTTTCTTTTTTCAAACATGGGGAGGATCCCCGCTGTCGGAGACACCTTCGATGTGGCCGGGGTGCACTTCGAGGTCACCAGCGCAGATGAGAGGCGTGTCCACAGGCTGCAATTGCGCATGTCGGACAAAGGCGCTGGAGGAGGCGGTGACGATGGACAGGACTGAAGCCCTGCCTGCTCGATCGGAAGGTCCTGTTCGTTTCAGAGGTCGCCGTAAGAGTTGAAACTCAAGACCCTTGCAATTCCCATTCGCTGTGTAGATTACAGCAATACCAGCCAGATCATTTCCATGTTCAGCCGGGAAGAAGGTCTTCTCGAAGGGATTGCGAAGGGAGCTCACCGTCCGAGAAACTCCTTCCAGGGGCCATTCGATCTCGCCGTCATCTATGATGTCGTCTACCTGAAGCGACGCACTCCCGGTCTGTCGATTATCGCCGAGGCGGAGGTGGTCGATGGCTGGCGGGGCCTGCGCTCCTGCTGGAAGAGGCATGTTCTCGCCAGCCAGTTGGTGGAGTTTCTGCGCGGGGTGAGTCTTCCCGCGGACCGGACCCCGGAGCTCTTTGACCTGGCAGCGAAGACCCTGACCCTCTTCTCCGCCGCCCCCCTCGCCAGCCTCCCGTGGTATATGCTGCACTTCGAGATTCGCGCTTTACATCTGCTCGGTTTCCTCGGGGCTGTGGATTCCTGCGCCATTTGTGGGTTGCCGTGGCCGGGAGGGCGGCGCCCGGCGTTTTTTAATCCCCTCGTCGGGGGGCTCATTTGCAGCGGCTGCAATCGTGAGAGCGAGACCATCCCCGGCGGTTCGATCACCCTGCCCGGCAGCGGGGTGAGGCTCTTGAAGGACCTCTCGGAGTTGCCTTCGCCTCCTGATTCCAACGGCATAGAGAAAAAAAACNTGAGAAAGGTGCATTCCTGCCTCGTTCACAGCTTTACCGCATTGTTGGAACGTCCGCTCAAGATGTTAAGATATCAAGCCAGCTGGCTGTAGCTCAGCCCGTCTTCGTTTTGTTGATCCCCGTAGAGGAATACCTTTCATGATCGTTCCAGGTCGAATTCTACCGGGCCTGCTCCTCACTCTGCTGGCGCTCGGTTGCGCCACCTCGGAGATTCCGGAGGAAGACGATGGCGTGAGGACCCGTACCGGCGAGGGTGCCACCTTCTGGACGGCTGACAGCGGCTGGACACTCGCCTCCGGGGGCGCATGGGGTGAGCCCGGGAAGGTTCGCCTGGAGGCTCTGAAGGCTTTCGAGGCGGGCGCCTATGCTGACGCGATGGGCGCGTTCAGTTATCTTGTCGATTCTCCGGCGGCTGCCCGGATGCGCGACCTGAGCTACTACATGGGGGAGTGCCTCTACCAGCTCGGCAGGTACGAGGATGCCATCGAGCATCTCAAGGAGGTCTACAATGCCGATTTTCCTTCGCCGGACCTGATAGACAAATCGCGGCGGAGGGTTTTCGAAATAGCCCTGGCTTATATGAGGGGCAGAAAAACCAAGGATGTCCTGTGGGTGTTCGGCGTGACCTCGCCGGAATACGGGATCGATCTCCTGCTGGATCCCGCCGAAGGTCTGATCACCGAAAATCCCTACCTGTCCTTCGCCGATGATGCCTATGTCGAGGTGGCAAATTATTATTTCGAGCAGAAGCAGTTCGCCGAATCGGTCCCGCTCTATGACAACATCCTGAAGATGACCGACAAGGAGTGGAAGGAGCTGGCCGCGTTCAAGGGCGCCCTGGCGGAGTATTACCAGGTTCGTGGCGCGGTATATGATGAGAACAAGCTCCTGGAGGCCCGCAGGAGGTTCAGGAATTACCTGCAGCAGTTTCCCCGTGGCGAATACGTGGATGAAGTGAGAGGCAAGCTCATCGAGATCAACGAGATGGAGGGGGAGAAGAACCTCGACATCGCCAGGTTCTATCTCAGGGAGAGGCGCCTGCGAGCCTGTGACATCTACCTTCGGCTCGTTCTCGACAGGTATCCCAATACCCTCGCGGCTCGTGCCGCCCGGGAAATGCGCAGCAGCCTCGAGAATAAAGAAAAGACGCAAATTCGGTGACCAGGATCCAATTTACCATCCTGTTGTCTGGCGCGGCCCTGTTTCCGCTTTCCGGCTGCGGCTACAGGCTGGGTGTCCAGGCTCCTCCCGGGGTCTATCGAATAGCGGTACCGACTTTCACCAACCAGACCTTCCCGTTGAGAAGAGATATTGAGACCGAGTTGACCTCGGCCCTGCGGGAAGAAATCCAGGGACGCACAGCCCTGCGGCTGGTGCCGGACGGCAGCTCCGACATGACCGTCTATGGCTGGATCAGGGAGTTCAGGGAACGCGTGCTCGCCGAGGGAGAGCTGGACGAGAAGCTCGAGTCGATGGTGTCGATCCGGATAGACCTGAGGATCGAGGATTACGTCAACGGTACAGTTCGCGAGGAAAAGGTGGTCGAAACCCAGTCCATCTCCGCTTCGAGAGGAGAGAAGATCGATGCCGCCCGAAGACGGGCTGTAGACAATCTCGCCGAGAAAATTCTTCTGAAGGTAGAGGCCTGGTAGTCCCATGGCAGGCGGAGGCGAAATCTGATGGCGCCCCAGGATCGAGGCATACTGAACGGTGCGGGTGGTAGCCCTGCCGAGTTCGAGTTGACTCTCCCGCGCGGAGGGAACTGGAAGATCGGTTCGCGTCCGGCGCTTATGGGAATCTTGAACTGTACGCCAGACTCATTTTCCGACGGCGGTCGCTACGGAGATGTCGAAACCGCTGTGGGCGCGGCCTGCCGGATGGTCGAGGACGGGGCGGATGTCGTCGATGTCGGGGGGGAATCGACTCGTCCCGGGGCCGATAGCGTCTCGCTCGATGAACAGCTGGAGCGGGTCATTCCCGTCATCCTGGGTATACGGCAGAGATCGGACGTCCTCGTTTCCGTCGATACCCGTGATCCGGGGGTGGGGAGTGCCGCCCTCGAGGCGGGCGCGGATATCATCAATGATGTCAGCGCCTGTGAGGATCCGGACTGGCTGCCTGTCTTGAGAGATCATGACTGCCCGGTGGTCCTCATGCACATGCGGGGGACTCCTTCCAATATGCAGGAGGACACCAGCTATCCCGATGGCATCCTGAACGAGATCTGTGAATTTCTCGAGGGCAGGATAGGGGCCCTGGCGGCCGGTGGTATTTCACGCGAGAGAATCCTGGTCGACCCGGGCATCGGGTTTGCCAAGGAGACCGGGCAGAATATCGAGATCCTGGCGGGGTTGCGCCAGCTTTGCGGTCTTGGCCGTCCAGTGCTGATGGGGGCTTCGCGTAAGTTTTTTCTCGGGAAGATACTCGGTGATTCCAGCGACCGTGGACGCGATCCCGGCCAGAGGGATGTCGCCACGGTGGCCGCCAATATGATCGCCGTGCTGAACGGCGCCTCTGTCCTGCGTGTTCACAATGTTCCCTACACCAGGGATCTGATCGATGTGGTGGAGGCCTTGCGGCTGGAAACGGCCGGCGATCTTCCGCAGGAAGCCCTGCAGCCCTCGGGCGGGGGAGGTGCTTGAGTGCAGGATTTCTTTACAGGCCTCTGGAGCCTGGTCAGCATAGCCTACCTTGTGGAGATACTGGTGATCTTCCTGGTCATCTACGCTTTCCTGCGGTTCATGGAGGGGACCAGGGGAGAGGGTATTCTCAAGGGCATCGCCCTGCTGATGCTGACCTTTCCGATCCTCCTGGCGATCGTCGCCGACCAGCTCGAAAAAGCCGACCTCGACTTCAACATGGATCGCCTGTTGGTTATCATCCGGTTTTTCGGTGCCGCGGCGATTCCCGCGGTATTCATTGTCGTTCAGCCTGAGCTGCGGCGGGCCCTTGTCAGGCTTGGACAGACCAGGCTCCTGGGCGTGTTCCTCAAGCGGGAAACCAAGGGTATTGTAGGGGAACTCGTCAGGGCATCGTTCAGGATGTCGCGCAGGAAGATAGGTGCCCTGATCGCCATCGAGCGGGAGGTGGGCCTGAAGAATTACATAGAGCACGGAAATCAGCTCGATGCGGTCGTCAGCAGTGGGCTGCTCTCCACGATCTTCTTCCCGGGCTCGGACCTTCACGACGGCGCTGTCGTTATTCGCGAGGACAGGATTGCCGCTGCCGGCTGTCTCTTTCCCCTGAGTGACACCCCCGGGCTTGGTAACGTCATGGGGACAAGGCATCGCGCCGCTCTCGGGGTCAGCGAAGAAACCGATGCGATCGTCATCGTCGTTTCGGAGGAAACCGGAAACGTTTCATTCGTCAGCCGGGGAGAGCTGGAAAAAGTCGATGCGGAGCGGCTGCGTGAGCTGCTGCAGCGTCACTTCGTCGAGCTGGATGAGGAGGAAGAAATGGCCGATGTGGATACGAGTCAGGACAATGCCAGCCCCAGAGGGGGGGGACGATAGTCATGTGGCTTAAGAACCTGCTGACTGAGAATTGGCGCAGCAAGTTGATCGCGCTGTTCTTTGCCATCAGTATCTGGTTCGTCGCTTACCAGTCGGAGGCGAAACGCGCTACGCTGAAGTACAGGGTTCGTTTCAAGCCTCGTGAACCCGATAAGACAGCGATCGTGGGATTCCGCCGCCCGGGACAAAACATGAGCTTTCTTCCGCCAAGCGGCGAGTGTGAGGTGGAGATCACGATAGAGGGCCCGCGTGAGCAGGTAGACCAGAGCCGCGGAGCCGGGGACGGCAAGCTCTTTGTCATTTCCGTTCAAAAAGATGCTGAATCGCATGAGTTCAAGCAGGCGGACTTCGGTTTTCCCGCCGACGGAGTTTCTATCCGGAGCTTTCGGCCTGAGCGCCTGCGGATAGAGATGAATGATATCGAGGAGCGAACGATTGCGGATCTTCCCGGTATCGTCGAGGTTCCCAATAAGAGAGCCGAAGATAAGCTCAGCATAGAGGTCGCTGGCCCTGCGGCTGGACTCAGGATCCGGGGGCCGGTCTCCGTCCTGGATGAGGTCGTGCTCAGGGTTACGGTTCCGATGAATTTCCAGGGCAGGGTGGATGGGCTTTTTGATTTGCGGGTCCATCCCGATAACGAAAAGGTGAAGCAGACTGTCCAGGTCTGGAAAGACTTTGACCTGAAGCCGGATGAAACGCCGAGGTGGGTCTGGTTTACGGATCCGGTGAGGATACATGTAAGCGCGGTTATAGAGGAGAGCTCGGACACCTTCTCTGTCGAACGGGCCCGCCTGCTCTTTCAGCTGCCGTTGATCCAGGTCGCCTGCAAGGTTTCTCTGAAGGATGTTCCCCTGGGGACAGCGACCATTCCTGTCGCCTTCGACGGGCCCCGCAAGGCGATCCAGCAGCTTCGGGAGCTTCCTGAGATCACCCTCATCGTTCCCGCTCCCGCTGAATTCGATGCGGAAAAAGGCGGCACCTTCAACTTCATCGAGGCGGATCTGAAGGTAAAGGATTTCCCCGGCGTGAGTGTCCTGCAGCATGAGAGCCGCAAGGCGCAGCAGGCAGCGTTCTGGTCCTACGAGATCAATGTTCTTGCTGCTGAGGGAAGCGAAAAGAAATAGGGATGGCTGAGGAGAGAGAAGTGAGCATCTTCGGTACCGATGGTGTGCGGGACCGCGCGGGAGAGGGATTTCTTGCGCCGGAATCAGTCGCGAAAATCTCCCGCGCGCTGGCCTCCGTTCTTCAGGACCGCGAGGAGTTTTCTCCGGATATCGGGGCGGAGCGGGGCCAGGCTGTTTATATCGGCCGCGACACACGGGCCTCCGGCCCTGAGCTGTTGAAACAATTGTCCGCGGGGCTCCTCGTCGCGGGCTTCGATGCCTGTGACCTGGGCATTCTGCCAACGCCGGGGATAGCGGAGGTGGCGCGCGTCGCCCCGGAGTGCTGCCTGGCGATCGTGTTGTCCGCTTCTCACAACCCGGCTGGGGACAATGGCATCAAGCTGCTCTCTTCGGCCGGAGCCAAGGTCTCCGATGCGCTCGAGGCTGAGGTCTCCAGGAGATTCAGTGAGGACGTGAAATCCGACCCCGCGAGCCCCGGCAGCCTCCGGGACCTGTCCGCCGAGGCGTTCGAACTCTACGCAGACTACCTCGTTTCCAGTTGTGAGGGTGGGCTTGAGGGAAAGAAGGTCTTCCTCGATGCCGCCAACGGAGCTGCCAGCAGCCTCGCCTTTGAGGTTTTTCAGCGTATTGGCGCAGAGGTGAGATTGATGGGAGGTCAGCCTGATGGCAGGAATATCAACGATGGCTGCGGCGCTCTCCATCCGGATGTCCTGGCAGGCGCCGTGAACGAGTCGGGCTTCGATATAGGTTTCTGTTTCGACGGGGATGCGGACCGGATGATACCGGTCAGCGCGACAGGGAATGTCTATGATGGAGATGTCGTTCTTGCCTTGGCGGGGCGGCACTACCAGTCCGCGGGAAAGCTTCCCGCGAAGGCGGTGGTCGGTACCGTGATGTCCAATATCGGCCTGGCACGCTCCCTTGGAGAAGCTGGAATCGAGCTGCTCAGAACGCCGGTAGGGGACAGGAGCGTATTCAGGCAGATGAGAGATGGACATCATCCGGTCGGCGGTGAGCAATCCGGCCACATCATCTTCATGGACTATTCTTCTACCGGCGACGGGATCCTCGCCGCGATACGGTTGATGAGCTTTCTGCGGGAACATGAGATGGATCTCGATCGGGGGGCTGCGATAATGACGCGATATCCTCAGGTGCTCAAGAACGTGAAGGTACGGGAAAAGATCGAACTGGCGGAGGTCACCGCGTTGAGTGAAGTAGTCGCGAGTGTCGAGGAGCGGCTGGGAGATGAAGGCCGGGTTCTGCTCAGGTATTCAGGCACCGAGCCACTCCTGCGGGTCATGCTGGAAGGGCCGCGGCAGGNCCTGGTCGAAGAGCTCTGCGATGAGATCTGCCGGGTGGTTGAGGGCGAGATCGGGACGAAGTGATCCGGATGCCCTCGCGGGGAGGTTTGTGGGTTGTCAGTATCCTCCCATAGAGGCGCATCGCTGATGGACCTGCACAGTGGGCACCCCTATAATGCAGCGCTTGCGGCAGGGCGGCTGCTGCCCGAAGGTTTTTATAGAGGCCGAAAATGTTCCACGGATCCTATGTAGCCCTGGTTACGCCTTTCAAGAACGGCGAGGTGGATCTCGATCGTCTCGGCTCCCTGGTGGACTATCACATCGAGGCGGGCACGGATGGCCTGGTCCCCTGCGGGACCACGGGGGAGTCCGCTACGCTTTCCCATAAGGAACATGAGCTTGTCATAGAGTTTGTCATCGAAAAGGCGGCGGGAAGGATTCCGGTTCTTGCCGGTACCGGCTCGAACTCCACCAGCGAGGCCGTCAGCCTTACGAAATCCGCCCAGAACGCCGGCGCCGATGGCGCCCTGGTCATCACGCCTTATTACAATAAGCCGCCCCAGGATGGACTCTACAGCCATTTTGCGGCGATTGCCGAAGAGTGCGATATCCCCATTGTTCTCTATAACGTGCCGGGCCGCACAGGTATCGATCTCCTGCCCGGGACCATCGGGAGGCTCGCCACGATTGAGAATGTCGTCGCCGTGAAGGAGGCCAGCGGCTCGATTGACCGCACCGTTGAAATCCTCGCTGAGTGCGATATCACGGTTCTGAGCGGGGATGATTCGCTGACGCTGTCCCTGATGGCGGTTGGCGCCCGCGGAGTGATCTCGGTCGCCGCCAACGTGGCACCCTCTCAAATGGCCGAGTTGGTCCAGCTTGCCGCCTCGGGGGATTTTGCCTCGGCCGGCCACCTTCATCATCAACTCTATCCACTCATGAAGGGGCTCTTTGTCGAGACGAGTCCGATCCCGGTCAAGGCTTGTCTTGAAATACAGGGATTGATTGAAGGCGAACTGCGCCTTCCCCTGGTGGGTGCTAAGGATGAGACACGCCAACTGTTGCGGGGAGTTCTCGCGGGACTCGAAATTAAGGTCTGAGGTGTGTTTGCCCGGGGGATGCCGCGTGCGGAACGGGGCATGGATGGCTGGCCCCCTCAGTCGCTGTCGCCGTCGCTGTTTCGGCCGGGAAAGTACAGCTTTCGTTCGAGGTGGGGCTTGTAGTCGCTCCACAAGCCGGAGGTATTGTCGGTCGCCTGCAACTCGCCGAGCAGTTCCTTCTCCATCTTGTCGATGGTCCCCATTTTGGAGTCGAGATTGTCGAGATAATGGAAGGCGATCGCCTCGGGTGTCATGGGGCGTTTGAGCGCGCCATGTTCGAGCAGCCCATGGTGGCTAGCTATGATATGCTGCAGCTGCAGCCGCAGGTCTGGCGGGAAGTCAGCCATCGCTGAGGTCTTCTCCTCGACCATGAGCAGCCCGATTCCGATGTGTCCGATCAGCTGGCCCTCGTTGGTGTAGCTGAAGTTCTTCTGAAAGGAGAGCTCCCTGCATTTTCCAATGTCGTGAAGGATGCAGCCCGCGAGCAGCAGGTCGCCATCAAGCCTCGGGTAGCGCCTGGCGAGTTGGCGGGCCAACTCGCAGAGAGACAGGATATGCTCGAGCAGCCCCCCGATATAGGCATGGTGAAGACTCTTGCCCGCCGGGCAGTGGCTGAGGGCAAAGAGAATGTCCTCGTCGTCGAGGAAGGCCTGCAGGAGAGCTTTGACATGCCCGTTGCCGATTGACTCGACGGTGCTTCGCAATTCAGCGATCATCTCATCCTTTCCGCGTTCGGAGACAGGGAGGAAGTCTTCGTACAGGATGTCGCGAGGGTCGAGCCGGAGGATCGTGTCTACGATGAACTGCCGGTGGTTTTGATATTCTTCAATCCGTCCGCTTACCTCGACGAAATCATCAATCGCGAAGGAGTTGTAGAGGGATTTATCCGCATCCCACCTGATGGCCCGCATCGAACCGGTCTTGTCCCGGAGGCTCATCTGGATGAAATACTTCTGGTTGCGGGTCTGCTTGAAGTTGGAGATTTCCACAAGGTAGGTCCCAGCGGTTACCCGGTCGCCCTTTCGAAGGCTCTGGATCCACTGTGTGGAAGCTGCTCCAGGGGTGTTGGGAGAATCGTCGTTGGAGGGGTCTGTCATGGTCGAAGTATAGTAATCGCCGTTTCCGGGCCCGCAAACCCTTTTCCAGAACTACGTTTAAGTGTCTTTAATAAAAGGGCTTACGAAGTTTCCTTGTTGCCCTGCCATTGAAAGCGTTACAATCTTACCTCGCAGGCAGGTCAGGAGTGATTCTGACGCTAGAAAGGTCAGTTTACCCATCTTTTCCGGGAAGACTTTTCGACCGGGGCGGATGGCCTGCGGGGCGTTCAGATCCAGGTGAAGAGAAAAACCTCCTCCCGAGGCGATGCGGTAAGAAATGGAGTCTATACCTTTGGCAGTTCAACAGGGCAGTTTCAGATTTCCTATTTTTTTGCTGGTGCTGGGGTTAGGAATTTCCGGGCAGGGCTGGTCCCAGGAAGAACCCGTGGGACCGCCGGCTGGGCAGGCTGGAGGAAAAACACCTTCAAAGGCCCCGGTGAAAGCTGAATCCTCCTCCGAGACCCCCGCTCCGGGGAAGAATACCGTTACTCGCCGCGCCGGGGAAGACACCATCGCCTCCCTCGACAAGGTGCATCTCACGGATGGATCGGTTCAGTACGGTAAGGTGATGGAGATAGGTGGGAATACGATCTCCCTTCAGCACCGGGGTGCGGCGAAAAGAATTCTCAAGGCCGATGTGGAAAAGATCCTGTTCTACGAGGGTAGGCGTTCACANCAGAAGCTCGACACAGACCTGGTCGTTCTCAAGATCAACGAGCACCGGGTCCCCTGCAAGATCCTGAAGGAGAGCGGTGGTGAGATACGGGTGGAGCTGGCGAACGGAAACAAGGCGACCTATCGCCGCGACCGGGTCCTGCGTGTCCATTATCGAAACCAGGTTCTCGACTCGTCCTCTGACTTTTATACCGTGGAGTTAGCCAACCAGATGGACCAGGCCATCGGCATGGTCATCAAGGGCGAGGCGACCGAAGCCAAGCAGGCGGAGAAGTTCCTCGTTCAATGCGGGGTCTTCGCCATCGAAAAGGTCCAGCAGGCTGCAGCAGGACTCAAGCAGGCCGTCGAGTCACAGGAAACAAGGATCCAGGGAGTGCTCGACAGGATTCTCCACGTCCATCAGCTCAAGAAAGTCGTGACCTCCGCGATGCAGAGATCTGAGCCCCAGATCTACATGGAGCTGACCTACGGTAACCTCGATGAGAGGGAATCTCTCCTCAAGGTCCTCTATCCGAAGTTCGCGGATGAATCTATTCCGCTGGCGAAACACATCATCTCCAATGAGCAAGAGCATTTCCGGGTGCGATCCCTTTCTGTCGAGATCCTGCGACGCCTGAATCGGAACAAGGCGCTCCTGGAGATCTACAATGATTCCGCCGGTGAGCTGAAGCTGGTCATCGCCGTCGCGCTTGTCAGGAACAGGGTGTTCTTTCCCATTCCGACGCTCATCGAGGCCCTGGAGATCGGGGGAGAGAAGAATTCCAATATCAGGGCCCTCGCTGCCGGGCTCCTGAGGGATTCCACCCGGCAGAGTTTCGGGTTCAAGGCTGAAGGGACCCCTGAAGCCAGGGGCAGGGCGGTTGAGAAATGGAGGCAGTGGTGGAAGGAGAATACTCAGCAGTTCCAGGCCAGGTCTCTCCTTGTTCTCAACAATAAGAGGATCGAGACCGAGGCTCGCAAGGAGAGCCGGGAATTCTGGGTAAAGGCCCACCAGTTCTGGGTCGNCGGCCGCTTCGACAGGGCGGGCATCTATCTCCGTGAGGCTCGTAGGAAAGACCCCAGCTTCCTGAAAGCCCATATCAGCTATGCGACGCTTCTTTATTCCGAGTTGGCGCCGGCGGAGAAGGATCCTGAGAGGAAAGCGTCGATGGTGGACGAAGCGGAGCAGATTCTGAAGGGGCTCGTCGAGAGCGCCTTGCCGGATGCTACCGGGCAGGATCTTCACTGGATATATTTCGAGTTCGGCAATGTCCTTCGTCTCAAGGGGGAACACAGGGAGGCCCTGAAGCAGTATGAAGACAGCCTCGCTCTCAATCCCTCCAGTATCCCCTCGATCCTCGGTGTCGCCGATTGCCATTGGGGAATCGCCACAGGTAAGAATGATCTCTCCGGGGTTGAGAGGAAGATCGAGATGCAATCGGCCCTTGAAGGGTACTCTCTTGCCGAGAAGAAGATCTCCGAGACCCTGGGCAGCATCCAGATCCTGAGCGCCGCCGATATTCCCCAGCTCGAAAATCTTCCGTTCGAGAGAAGGGCTCATAACCGAAACGCCCTGGTGGTTCGAGAAGAACTCGAGAAAGAGAGCATCCGGCTCGCTCTTAAAAATGCCCGTGTGTATCGCCTCCAGGATCTACCAAAGAAGGCTGTGGTCGCTCTCCGTCGGGGATTGCAGACCCTCAAGGCTAGCACGGAGCTCAAGGAAAAGAACCCGATCGAGGCTGAGCTGAGGGCGCTGCTGGGTGTCGTCTACGAGTCGATGGGAGAGGATGTCCGGGCGGTCAAAGAATACCTGAGGGTCGTCAAGGACCTTGACCGGACCAACCCGGTCTGCCGCAGGGGCTACGAGCGGCTCAGAAAGCGGCTGCAGAAAAAAGAGACGACCGCCTCCCGCGGTTGAGATTCGGGGAACGGTCGGCGGGGCAATGTTTGTTCCGGGCAGGCTTTTCAGCTTGTCGCGGGGGGGAGCATTCCTATAATCGAGCTTCCATTGTGCTGTTGGTCCCTTCCCAGGGGATAGCGACCCAGATCGAGTGTTCACTTGAAGATCCACGAGTACCAGGCGAAAGAGGTTCTTGCCGCGGCCGGCCTTCCTGTGCCGCGGGGCAAGGCCGTGGAGACCGTCGATGATGCGGTCGCTGTCGCGGAGGATCTCGGTGGCAGCCTCTGGGTGGTGAAGGCCCAGATCCATGCGGGCGGCAGGGGTAAGGGCGGAGGGGTCAAGCTCGCCTCCAGCCTCGATGAGGTGCGAGAGCACAGTGAGGCCATCCTGGGAATGCAACTGGTGACACCCCAGACCGGTCCCGAAGGCCGCGAGGTGAAGAAGGTCCTGATAGTGGAGGCCTGTGATATCGCCAGCGAGTTCTATGCAGGGATCGTTCTCGATCGTCAGCTGGGACTGCCCGTCCTGATGGTATCCGCTGAGGGAGGCATGGATATCGAGGAGGTTGCTGCCAGCACGCCTGAGAAGATTTTCAAGGCCAGCTTTGATCCCACGGAGGGATTGGCCGTCGAGGATGGCAGGAGCCTTGCCGGCAGGCTGGGCCTGGAGGGAGGACTCCTGGATGAGATGGGTGAGTTGCTGCAGAAACTTGCGAGATGTTTCCTGGACACCGATGCGAGCCTTGCCGAGATCAATCCCCTGGTCAGGACCACCGATGATGGCCTGCTGGCCCTCGATGCGAAGTTCTCTTTCGATGACAACGCCCTCTTTCGTCATCCGGAGATCAAGGAGTATCGTGATCCCGCGGAAGAGGATCCTCTCGAGACCCGTGCCGCGGAGTTCGGCCTGAGCTACATCAAGCTCGATGGCGACATAGGCTGCATGGTGAATGGCGCCGGCCTGGCGATGGCGACGCTCGATATCATCAAGCACTTCGGCGGCGAGGCCGCCAATTTTCTCGATGTCGGCGGAGGGGCCACGACGGAAAAAGTGACCGAGGCGTTCAAGATCATCCTCGAGGATGCGGATGTGAAGGCCATCCTGGTCAATATCTTCGGGGGGATCATGAAATGCGATGTGATTGCCGAGGGAATTATCGAGGCGGCGGAGACCATTGAGTTGAGGGTTCCGGTGGTCGTTCGCCTGGAGGGAACCAATGTCCAGCGAGGCAGGGAGCTTCTCGAGGCCTCCGGCCTGGAGTTGATCTCGGCGCCCGGTCTCCCGGAAGCTGTCCGGAAGGTCGTTGAGCAGGCGCAGGGAGGGGGGGGCAGTTGAGTATCCTGGTAGACAAGAACACGCGTCTCCTGGTCCAGGGAATCACCGGCAGGACCGGTACCTTCCACACGCTCCAGGCCGTGGAGTATGGGACCCGGGTCGTTTCCGGTGTGACTCCCGGGCGGGGAGGCGAAGAGGTCGAGGGCATCCCTGTCTTCAATACCGTCTGCGAAGCGGTTGAAAAGACCGGGGCTAATGCTTCTGTGGTCTATGTGCCGCCGCGTTTCGCCGCGGACGCTGTCCTCGAGGCGGCGGTGGGGGGGCTCGANNTGGTGATCTGCATCACGGAGGGGATTCCCGTCCTGGATATGGCCAGGGTGATGAAGACCCTCAAGAGTGAGCATCCCGGAACGCGCCTGGTCGGTCCGAACTGTCCGGGTGTTATTACCCCCGGAGAATGCAAGATCGGCATCATGCCCGGCTATATTCATTCGCCTGGCACGATCGGGGTCGTGTCCCGCAGCGGCACCCTCACCTACGAGGCTGTCCACCAGTTGAGCGAGGTGGGGCTGGGACAGAGCACCTGCCTTGGGATCGGCGGTGACCCGATCATAGGCACCATGTTCGTGGATGCCCTGAAGCTCTTCGAGGAAGATCCGTCAACCAAGGGAGTGTTGATGATCGGCGAGATCGGGGGCACGGCTGAGGAGGAAGCCGCGGAGTACATCTCCGCCAGCATGTCGAAGCCCGTGGCCGCTTTCATTGCCGGGAGGGGAGCTCCTCCGGGAAAGNGGATGGGACATGCCGGGGCGATCATCTCAGGCGGCAAGGGCACCGCCCCCGAGAAGGTAGCCGCGCTCGAGGCAGCGGGGGCGCAGGTCGCCCTTACTCCCGACCAACTCGGCCAGACGATGGCTGGAATGCTCTCCTCCGAGGGCTGAGTCTCGACCGTCTATTTGGCAGGGCGTACCTTGCGCCGTGTCTTCCCGCCGGTTTTTTTCCCGGCCTTTGCCGTACGGGCGGCTTTTTTCCTGGTGGTTTTTCGCTTGGCCGGTTTTCGGCGGTCGGCGGGGGTTCCGCTCTCGTCCGCTTCCTCTGTCCCGGGGGTGATGATGCCCTCGAAGCGCGAGAGGAAGTCGGGTCCCGGATTCTCTATCTGGAAATGATAGAGGAGGAAGTGAAGCAGCCGGATCGTCTCCGGCGGCGCCTCCGGCAGAGAGTGGGCCAGCTCTCGGACCATGTCCGGGCTCTGGCGCAAGGCCATCAGGAAGGCCCTCTCCTCCGGGCTGACCTCCATCCGCGAGTGGGGACCATCGGGATCGATGTCAGCCTGGTTTTCCTGGCGGTAGTTGAGTCCCATGCAGGGATAGGGTATTTCCTCATCCAGGAGATACTCGACCGTCACGCCGAGGTTTTTCGCGATGCGGAAGATGACTCCACCGCGCGGCGAATTCTGTCCGGACTCTATCTTGGAAAGCGCGCTTGGCGTGATGCGGCAGTAGCTCGCAAGGTCCTGTTGCGAGATGGAGCGGTCGCGCCGGAGATTCATGATCTTGCGCCCAGTCTGCATAATACTCTCCAGGTTTTGTCCACCGAACCGACCCGCCCAGCTCCGGGGGCGGGGTTGGGCTTATTCTATTGGTCATGAGTTTGAACAAAAGACATTTATTTCTTTCAGTCACATTCCCTGCTTCGGCTGCTTGCCGGAGGGAGGCCTCCCGCCGGGCGGATTCGGTTGCTCCGAACATCGATGACAGCTTCGCGAAGATGGAATACCATGCTCTGCATGGCCACTTTCATGATTGAACAAATGGGGAACGCCGGTGTCTTCTGATTCAAACGAAAATTTTTCGGTCGGGAATCTTCGCGACGATGTTCGTGATGGACCGGTTTCCGAGGTCCTGGGCGAGCTATCGGAGATCTTGCGCCAGGCCCGGAAAGTCATGATCGCCACTCACGTAAATCCTGACGGGGATGCGATCGGCAGCTCCGTTGCCCTCGCGATCGGTCTCGGGAAGCTCGGCAAGGAAGCTCGCGTATTCAGCGAGACCGATGTCGATGAGCGTTTCGAGGGAATTATCGCTCCGGGATCCGTTGAGACGGTGGATGGATCCAGTGCCGGCGCTCTCGCCGGGCAATTCGATGTATGTGTTCTTCTTGATACCAGTGAGCCGGCTCGCGCTGGCATCCTCGAGCCGGTGGTTTTCGCCGAGGGGCAGAAGAGGGTCTGTATTGACCATCACCTCCTCGACGGGGAGTATTCTTTCGATTCTCACCTGGTGGTGGCGGAAGCTCCGGCCACAGCGTGCCTGGTACTCTGGCTGCTGGATGAACTCGATGTCGTTGTTGATGCTGAAATTGCCATGCCTCTCTGGCTGGCGCTGGCGACCGATACAGGCTGGTTTCGTTTTGCCAATGCGGGCCGGCTCGCTTTTCAATGCGCCCAAAGGCTGCTCGGGGCAGGGCTGGACACCGAGGAGTTGCATGGGCTTATCTACGGATCGAGGAGTCCCCAGAAGACCCGCCTGTGGGGGAAGGTGCTGATGGAACACCGAGTGGAGCTCGATGGCAGGCTTGTCTGGAGTTTGGTCTCGAAGGAGGCACTGGATGAGCTGGGTGCTGTTCGAGATGATCTCGATGGGGCTATCGATTTGCTGAAGGGGGTCAAGGGGGCCCATGTCGCCGCCTTGCTGTCACAAGTCGATGAGGGTTCTTTCAAGGTGAGCCTCAGGTCGGTTGAGAACGTGGATGTCGAGAAGCTCGCGCGTAGTTTCGGCGGCGGTGGGCATGCCAAGGCGGCTGGCTTCAGTGCCAGCGGAACCGCCCAGGAGATAATAGAGACCCTGGGGGGGGCTCTCGCCGCGCAGGTCACCTGAGCCGGATTAGCGACCGGCAGGAAAATGGCGGGACATCGACAGAGGCGGTTTCCCGCGAGGGCGGCTCTCCGGGCTCAGAAGGTGGATTCAAACTCGCCCAGGAGGTCCTCGTAGCGCGGGTCCTCCCTGAGATTGTCCAGGTCGGGGTCATCCTGCAGGCCCTTGAAGTTGTCGTAGCCTAATTCGAGCGCATGTCCCAGGATGCTGATCGCTTCATCGACCTGGCCCAGGAGGCTGTGGCTGCAGGCGAGGTTGTAGTAGAAGCAGGGATCGTCGGGACAGATATTGATCAGGATCCGGTCCACCTCGATTCCCTTGTCATGCTGTTTCAGACGGGCGTAGAGGTGCCCTAAGGCGACGAGCAAACCGATCTCCTTCTTGGAGGGGCCGGCAGATCCCCTGGCTTTCCAGTCGACCTTCTCAAGCGCGGTTTCCACCAGGGCTGCCTCGAACTCGAGACTGAGGGTCTCTGTGGCGTCCTCGGGCAGCTCCATATTCTTCCAGGAACAATCGGTGGATTTCATCTCGGGTTGCCTTCCTTGCCTCGTCTGGGGTTCCGGTTCGGTTCCTGCCGCGCCCAGCCTGTCTGAGTCGGCTTCTCTTCGCACATCCGATGCTCGCATCAAGCGCTCACCGCAACCGTGCACTGGTACCCTCCTGTCTTTTATTTTACCACTGCCAGCAAAGACCGCAAGAACCCTACCGGGCAGGGTTGAAGCTCCGTCAGGCTTGACTTGCAGGGTAGACGGATTAATATCGCCGGAGGTATTCATTAAGTAAAGTTGTGGCATAGACATGCGTTGGCTACCGGTAGTACAGACCGAAAACGGCGAAAACCCCGGCCAGGATTTTTCTTCGGCGGCTTCCCCAGTCGGTGAGGGACTGCTGAGCGAGGGCTCCTGTGATGAGCATTCGATAAGCCCCGGGTCTGAGAGGGCCGGTGGGGTGGGGATAGACCGGCGTGTTTATTTCGAGGTTTTCGGCTGCCAGATGAACAAGCTCGATGCCGAGCTGATGCTGGGAGTTCTCAACGAAAGCGGCTATCAGCTGACCGATGATCCTTCCGAGGCTGGAGTCATACTCTACAATACCTGCGCGATCCGGGAGCAGGCCGAGAACAGGGTCTTCTCGAAGCTCGGCAATCTTACCGGGCTGAAGAAGAAACGTCCCGACCTGGTGATCGGGATGCTCGGTTGCGGGGCGCAAAATCACCAGCACGACATCTTCCGCCGGTATCCCCATGTGGGTATAGTCTGCGGTCCCGGTGAGTTCCTGCGTCTGCCGCAGCTGATTGCCCAGGCCCGGGAAGAAGGGCAGGTTGCCGCTCTCGACCTGGACAAGCCGGTGCGGTTCGCCAGGAAAGAGAATCTCGGACCGCGGGCCCATCACGCCTTCGTGTCGGTGATGCGGGGCTGCGATATGGCCTGCACCTATTGCGTGGTCCCCAGTACTCGTGGCGGTGAGGTCAGCCGCCCGGTCTCTGAGATCATCGAGGAGGCCGAGGTCCTTGTCGCCTCCGGCGTGAAGGAGATTACTCTCCTGGGGCAGACGGTCAATTCCTACGGTAAGCGCCTGGCGCCCGGAAGGAGGATCGGTCTCCAGCATGTGCTCTACGGACTGAACCAGCTTGACGGGCTGGAGCGGATTCACTTCATCACGTCGCACCCGAGGTTCATGAACCAGGAACTGATCGAGGCGATGGGAGAGCTCGAGAAGGTGTGCGAATACCTGCACTTGCCTGTGCAGTCCGGCGCCGACGATGTCCTGCGGCGCATGCAGCGGTCCTATACGATCCAGCACTATCGGAAGGTGGTCGATGAATGCCGCCGGCTGGTGCCCGGAATCGCTCTGGCGACGGATTTCATTGTCGGGTTCTGCGGGGAGACAGATGCTGAGTTCGAGGAGACCGTGAAGCTGGTCGAGGAGGTGCGCTTCAATGGCGCCTATATTTTCAAGTATTCTGAGCGTCCCGGTACGCCCGCCGCCGATCTCGAGAATGATGTTCCCGAGGAGGTAAAGCGTGAGCGTAACCAGGTCCTGCTGGGAATCCAGAGGGGCATCAGCCTCGAGCTCAACAGTGAATCGATCGGACGGGAAACGGAGGTGCTGGTCGAGGGTCTCAGCAAGAAGGACAAGACGCGCTGGAGCGGTAGAAACCGCAAACACCAGATCGTGGTCTTTCCTGTCAAGGGAAACGAAGATCTCACAGGGAAGCTCGTCACCGTCAAGGTCACCGAGGTGACCCAGGTGGTGCTGGTGGGGGAGCGTCGAGGGAAAGGGAGCTGAGTGGTCGCTGCGCGTCCTGATCCGGCATTCATGGCTGAGGCACTCGAGCTTGCTCTCGGGGGCCTGGAGAGTGTTTCGCCGAATCCCCTCGTCGGGGCTGTGGTNGTCCGTGGAGGGCGCGTCATCGGCCGCGGCTTCCACCGCCGCCTTGGCGGCCTACACGCGGAGAGAGAGGCCCTGCGCGATGCGGGTAATNCCAGGGGGGGCGACCTGTACGTTACCCTCGAGCCCTGCGCCCACCATGGAAAGACTCCACCCTGCAGCGAGGCCATCCTCGAGGCCGGGATCAAGAGGGTCTTTTTCGCGGCCTTCNATCCGAATCCCGCGACCCGTGGCAGGGGGCCGCGCATCCTGCGCCAGGCCTCGGTGGAGGTTCGNGGAGGTCTTCTTCGGAAAGAAGCGCTGGTTCAGAACGCGCCCTACTTTTTCTGGAGAAAAAACAGGAGGCCCTGGGTGTTGCTGAAATGGGCCATGAGCCTGGATGGAAAGATAGCTACGGCGGGTGGTGAATCCCAGTGGATCACGGGAGCGAAGGCCCGGGCCCGGGGGCACTCATTGCGCAGGCGGGTCGATGCGATCATGGTGGGGACCGAAACGGCCCTGGCGGACGATCCTCTTCTNACGCCCAGGCCGGCCAGGGGCAGGACGCCGCTGCGGGTGATCCTTGACCGGCGGGGGCGGCTGCCCATCAAGCTGAAGCTGCTCTCCTCGCCCCGGGTCGCCGGCCGGGGGCGGAGGCTCTACGTCAGCGTTCCCGGAGCCAACAGTGCCCGGCGCCTCGGCAAGCTGGAGCGCAGCGGTGTGGATGTCCTGCTGCTGCCGCCGCGAGCGGGCGGTCTCGACCTCGAGCTGTTGCTGGATGAACTTTCGAAGCTGGAGATATCCCAATTGCTGGTCGAGGGGGGCGCGGAGCTTGCGGGTGCCCTGCTGAAGGATTCGATGGGGCAGGAGATCGCCGCCTTCATCGCTCCAAAAATCCTCGGCGGAGCGNGGGCTCCCTCGCCTGTTGGCGGCGAAGGATTCAGCAAATTGCAGGAATCGCTCGCGCTCTCAGGGATGCGCCAGGAGACCCTCGGTGAGGATATTCTTCTCAGCGCCAGGATCGACCCTTGCTGAAAACGAGAGTGTTTGCCCCCCAGGAGTTCGTAACACATTAATTAATATAGTCTTGAGCCTATTGGGATATAGTCGGTGCGTCAATTTTCATGGTACAAGGTGCTCGAAAAATCGGTTGAGTTTTGTTTAAATAACCGACTTTGACTGACTACTCAGGCAGGAGGCGAAGGTCTTCGAGGCAGGGGNAACAGGNGGAGCTGGATTTATGATCAAGGTTCAGAACATTACCAAGACCTACGGAGCGACGGTTGCTGTCAACGATGTCAGCTTCGAGGTCGGCAAGGGCGAGATTCTCGGTTTTCTCGGCCCCAATGGAGCCGGCAAATCAACGACGCTGAAGATCATCACCTCCTACGTGGTGGCGGATTCCGGNAGCGTCTANGTGAATGACGTCGAGGCCCTNGNGAACCCGATGGAGGTGCGCAGGGCTATCGGCTACCTNCCGGAGACCACCCCGCTCTATATGGACATGCAGGTTGTCGAGTACCTGAAGTTCGTCGCCAGGGCCAGGCAGATGTCGGGGCCCGCGGGGGATGCAGCGGTAGAGCGTGTTGTCGAAATGGTGGGGCTTCGCCGGATGCTGCGCAAGAACATCGGGCACCTCTCCAAGGGCTACAAGCAGCGCGTCGGGATCGCCCAGGCGCTCGTGCACGATCCGAGTATCCTGATCATGGATGAGCCCACAAGCGGCCTCGATCCTCACCAGATCATCGAAATCCGGGAGCTGATCAGGGAGCTAGGCAAAGAAAAGCTGATCATTCTCTCCAGCCACATTCTCCAGGAGATCTCCGCGNTCGGTACACGGATCATGATTATCAAGGACGGCAGGATTGTGGCGGATGACACGCCGCAAAACATGCAGCGCTCTCTTGGCGCCCAGGCGGGCTTCAGGGCCAGGGTGCAGGGGCCCGGTGATGAGGTGGTCAAAGCCCTGCAAGGGTTGGATGGAGTCCTCTCGGTCGAGGCCAGTTCCGGTGGCGGATCGGATACGGAGTATCGATTGCTGACCAGCTCCGGGGTAGATGTCGGTTCGGCGATTTTCAGCCTGGCGACCGCCAACGGATGGTCGCTTTCGTCCCTTACTCCTGACGAGCACAGTCTCGAGGACGTATACCTGGANTTAACCAAGGATAGCGCTTCCGAGAGTGTCTCCGGCAATGGAGTTGCTGAGCCTGCCTCAGAAGCGTCTGAGAGTGAGACTGCTGCACAGGGGAAGGCTGAGGATAAGGAAGAGCCCGAGAGCGAGGCTCCGGCGCAGGAGGAGGTCGCTGAGCCTGTCTCCGAAGAGCCCGAGAGCGAGGCTCCGGCGCAGGAGGAAGCCGGGGAGTCCGGCTCTGAAGCGCCTGAATCTGAAGCGCCTGAAGCTGATGCTTCCGCCCAAGAGGGAGCCTGAGAAATATGAGAAATATCCTTACGATCTTTCGGCGCGAGGTGGCGGCTTATTTCAACTCCCCGATCGCCTACATCTTTATCATCCTGTTCGTTTTTATCCTGGCGTTCCTCTTCTTCGTTTTCTTTCCGTTCTTTACCCAGTCGAATCCTGACCTGAGGAACTTCTTCTTCTGGTTCCCGTGGGTGCTGTCGATTTTTATTCCGGCGGTCACCATGAGGCTCTGGAGCGAGGAGAGGCGCTCGGGGACGATCGAGCTCCTGATGACCTGGCCCCTGCAGGCCTGGGAGATCGTCATCGGGAAATACCTCGCCGGCCTCTTCGTTATCGCCGTCAGTCTCGCCCTGACCCTTTTCGTGCCGCTGACCCTGAGCTCGGTCACCTCCATCGAGTGGGGGGTCATCTTCACCTCTTACCTCGGCGCCCTGCTGATCTCCAGCGTCTATGTCGCGCTGGGATCTTGGGCATCCACCCTCACCAACAACCAGATTGTTTCTCTCCTGGTCGCCATCGCCTTGTCACTCGTTATGGTGGGGATCGGCTATCCGCCGGTCGTCAAGTTCCTCAATGACTTGCTGGGGGGGATAGGTAATTTCATCGGGTGGTTCGGAACCGATTCTCATTTCCGGGAGTTTTCAAAAGGACTCATCAATCCCGTGGGGCTGATCTACGGCTTCAGCCTTACGGTTTTCTTCCTGGTATTGAACAACCTGTTCGTTGAAGGCAGGAAGTTCTAAGGAGGAGGCGCAACATGGCTGACAGCAGGCAATACAGAAAAAAGTACTACCGCAACAGCGTCATCAGTCTCGGACTTCTGATCGCGGTGATGGCACTCCTGAGCATGACCGCTGATGAGACCAGCGGTTTCAAGATGGACTTTACGCAGGACGGTCTCTATACGATCTCCGATGCCACGAAGGACATCTTCGGCAAGCTCGAGGATAAGGTGAAGATCACCTATTACTGCAGCGAGGAGTTGCCGAGCTTCCTCACGACCATCGTCAGGGATACCGAGGACCAGTTCGAGGAGTTGAGAAAGATCTCCGGTGGTAAGCTCCGGTTTGAGATTGTCAATCCCGATGATCTCGCTGAACGTGACGCCCTGGAAGCTACCGATCGCTACATGGCCAAGTATCTTGCCGGGGATAGAGATGACCTGGAAGAGCCTGAGCCGCCCATGGATATCCAGGCGATGATGGCCGGCCGCCAGCGCGAGAGCCCCGCNGACATNATGAAGGGGCGCGAGGCAAGGGCCAAAGACAGGGCCAACACCACGAAAAAAACCGAGGATGAAGCCTACAGGGAGATCCTGCTGGCGGAGTTCAAGCAGAAGGAACTCCGCGCGCTGGCCGAGGTGGGCATCAACCCCTACATCGTCCCTGACCGCACAGCCAACTCCGTCAAGCAGCTGCGGGTCTACAGCTCGATCAAGATCTCTTATCTGGATCGAACGGCCGAGGTCATCCCTTTTCACAGCTCGCTGGAGAGTCTCGAGTACGAGTTGGCCTACCGTATCGTGAAGGTGACCCAGGTCCAGAAGCCGGTGGTGGCCTTCTTCGATGCTCGTAAGCCGCCCGCTCCTCCCATGAACCCCGCCCAGCCCACTCCTCCGCCGCCTTCGGAATACGCGGCCGTGATCAATTTCCTCCAGGAGCTGGTCGACGTCAGGCAGATCTCTCTCAAGGAGGGCGACTCCATCGATGACCTGGTCAAGACCATCAAGGGAGATGTCGATCGAAAACTGAAGGAGGAAAGGGGAGAAGAGCCTTCCGGCGAGGTGGTTCTCGCGGATGGTGATCACGCGAGCTTCATCAAATGCCTGGTGGTCGCGCAGCCGCACGCGCTTGAAGATCGGCAGGTCTACGAGATCAACAGGGCTGTCTCGATGGGGATTCCCACGGTCTTCCTCGTCTCTCCGTACACCATCGATATTTCTCAGCAGACCGGTCTGCCGAGAGGAATACCCATTACGATCCTCAACAGCGGCCTGGAGGATCTCTTCAAGTCCTGGGGGGTCAGCCTGGGAGAAGAGATGCTGGCATCCAACGATGCCGGGGCGATCATGCTGCCGCGCAGGGTGCTTGGCAACCTGACCGCCATGATGCCGACGCCGGTCTCCTTCGTGGTCTCTCCAAAGGGCGAAAGCATGAACAATGAGTCGAGCCTCACCAACAGGATTCCCGGCCTGGCTCTTCCGGCTACCGCCGGGCTGAAGATCAATAAGGTCGAGGGGCTCGTTGCCGAGAAGCTTGTCACCACCGGCGAACAGTCCTGGTCGGTCAAGATCGATCCGCTGGCGGGTATGAACAATCCCTTCAATCGTGGACGTCCTCCTGCCGGTCCGACTGTTTCGGGATACCAGAAGGATCTGATGGGCAACCGTAACCCCGAGGAATTCAACGATTTCGTCAAGCCGATGGCTCTCGCCGCTTTTCTGAAGGGTAAATTCCTTTTCCGGTTCGAGGGTGAGAGCGTTCCTGAATGGAAGAAGGCGCCGGCAGGTGGTGGGGCCGACCCTCATCAGGGTATCCCCGGCTTTCCGCCCGGGCTCCAGCAGGGTCTGCCGCCCGGTGTTCCGCCCGTACGCGATGGAGATCTCCTGCCTGATCCCTCCGATCCGCTCGCCGGTGAAGAGCCCCAGGAGGAGGCGGAGAAGCCCGTCGCCCCCGCAGCCGCTCCTCCTGCAGTCCAGGAAGATCCCGGTAAGGAGCAGAAGGATCCGGTTGCTGCCGATGTTCCTGCGGAAGCCGGGGAGAAGCCCGTCGCCCCCGCAGCCGCTCCTCCTGCAGTCCAGGAAGATCCCGGTAAGGAGCAGAAGGATCCGGTTGCTGCCGATGTTCCCGCGGAAGCCGGGGAGAAGCCCGTCGAAAAGAAAGCTCCGGCTCCAAAGGCCCATGTCGAGGTCCGGGAGGGAAGGGCTCTCTTCCTGTCGAGCGTCGATATGCTCAAGAATGATTTTGTGACCAATGCGGACCAGCTGGTCACCTACCGTTACAACGCCGAGTTTTTTCGCAACTGTATCGAGAATTTCGCTCTCGATGACAGGCTGATGAAGATCCGGCGCAAGAACCTGACTGTCAGGGAATTCAAGGACGGTAGCGAAGATTGGGCGGGCTGGATTATTGGCTGGAACCTCGCCGCTGTTCCCATCCTGGTAGGCATCTTCGGATTGGTGTTCTACCTGCTCAGGAACAGTCGTAGCGTGGCCTACGAGCGTGATTTCCTGCAGGGCCGGTAAGGTGCCCGCGATCAACAGATTGTTTATTCGACTTAGGAGAAGCTGCAGCGATGAATAAGACCATCACCGTCTGCCTCGGGCTGGTTGTGATTCTCGTGGCCGTCTATATTGCCAGCAAGGGTAGCTGGGGGGAGCTCCAGGAGGAGAAGAGCCGCGGGTTCAAAAAGTTCCAGGAGGCCGATTTCGCGGCGACGACGCGCATCCAGATCGGTAAGGGCAAGGCCGATCCGGTCGTGCTCGAGAAAAAGGATGGCCAGTGGGTGGTGAGCACCGCCTACGGCTACAAGGCCGATCCCAAGGTGGCCGATGACATCATCAAGAGCGTCAGCGGTATCGGTGATGGAGAAGAAGTCGCCGAGCTGAAGTCCAGCCACAAGAACTTCGAGGTGGATGATATTCGCGGAAGCGTTCTCAGCTTTGGAGGAGGTGGGGTGGAGCTGGGTTCCCTGGTCGTCGGAAAGACCGCGCAATCACGTGACCTGAACAAGACGTTGATATTTGCACGCTTTGGAGCGGATGATGAGACCTACAAGATCTCCAGCAAGCTTCGCAGCGATGCCAAGCTCTGGAGCAAGATAGAGAACAAGAACTACATCGAGAAGGAGATCTTCAAGCTCGAGAGCGAAGATGAGATCTTCGAGCTGCGTCTCTCACGGCCCGGACAGGATGATCTCCTCGTCGAGCGAAAGAGCGAGGTGGTCCCTGTGGAGGAGGATGAGAATTCCGAGGGCGCCGGCAAAGAGGAGAAGAAAGATGAGGGTGAGAAGAAGGAGCCCGCGACGAAGACGGTGGAGTATTTCGTCACGACCTCGGGGAGCAAGACCCAGCGAGTCGATGCGGACAAGGAGTGGTCGGCGAAGAGCCTCATCGACAAGGGGCGCAGCCTGCGTATCGAGGATGTCGCCGATCCCAAGGAGCTCGCGGCCTACGGGCTGGACAAGCCCCAGCTCAAGGCCACCTGCAAGTACAGGGTGAAGGGTAAGGCTGATTCTCCCGTGAAGGAGGTCTCTGTCCTCTTCGGCAACGCGATCAAGGATGAGAAGGGGGAGGACAAGGAATTCTACCTCACCCTGGCTGGCGAGGAGAAAGCCGTCTATACCGTCAGCAAATGGACCTACGAAGGCTGGGACAAGAAGTTCGAAGATTTCCTTCCTGAGCCGGAGGAGGAGAAGAAGCCCGAGGGTGAGGCTGCCGCTCCAGTGCTTCCAGGGCCGCCGCTTCCAGGACCCCAGCTCCCAGGCAAGAAGCCCGGTGAGGGTGGAGCGGCTCCCGCAGAGGAGAAAAAAGACTCTTCCGCGGGCGCCGAGGGTGGTGGTGCTGACGATAAGCTCCCTGGCGCCGGCGCGGAAGATGGTGAACAGTCGAAACCCGCAGGCGGTTGAGCGCTCACCCGGTCTTTTTTCTTCTATTCAGATCCTCAATTGTTGAGCGGGGTCTCGCAGCCGAGGCTGTCCAGCGTCGAATCAACTCCCGGAATCGGGAAGGGGGAGCTGGGAGGCGGTGAGCCCGGAGTGAAGATGAAGTCCAGGAGCAGCCTTGAGTCCGTCACGTTGATGTAGCCATCATCGTTCAGGTCGGCCGCGTCCAGGCAGGGCGGTTCATCCGTGATCCCGAAGATCCAGTCCATCATGAGGTTGGAATCGGCCTCGGTGATGACTCCATCTCCGTTGACGTCGCCGCGAAGGAAGAGAGCCTCTCCCTCTCCCTGGGTCGAGGGACCGACGGGGCCGGAGACCACGGTGACGGCGCCGGAGTGCAGCTCCGGGGTATAGGAGATGCCCGCGCGGGTGAAGTTGTTCTCCAGTGGAGGATTGCTCAGGCCATCGACGAGTTCGAGCATGGACTGTCCGTTCGGCGCGTCAGCCAGTATCCTCGCCTCGATGGAGAACAGTATATAGGTTTCCCCGGGAGGGAGGGCGCGTCCCTCAAAGGGAGGGAAGACATCAAACAGGGCGGAGTAGGTGAAGCAGCCCAGTTCGGGGAGGATTCCCGGTCCGATCCAGTCGGGGCCGAGCTCGTTGGTGGCGCTGCCGGTGAGAGTGAGACTGGTGATCTCGAGGATCTCGGGGTCATAGGTTCCGGCGACGGTGAAGCCTTCCATCGCCTCGGTCTCGCTGATCGCGCGAACCGGGATGGTCACCGAATCACCGGGTGAGCCCGTAACCGTGTCGACCATGAAATGGTGCAGCGAGGGCAAGACATTAGCCTCGGTAACCGTGATGGTGCCTGGAACGACCTCGGGGTCGAAGCTCTGGCCGCGGACAACGACAGTGTTCTCGACCGGGGGAGAGCCGGCGGAGAGCGGGAAATCGAACGTCGATACTCCCGGGGGAGCGTTTTCGGGGACGTCAAAGATGACGCGTACGATCTCGGTGTCCGTGCCGATCGGGATGGTTCTTCCATCGAAAGGAGGAAGAAAATCGACAATCGCATGGAAGCCCATCGTGTTTTCCTCTTCGTGAACCTGCCAGTAGGTGAAGTCGCCATAGTCTTCCAGGAAGAGGTCGGTGATACTCGCGAAGGGGTTCTCGACCACGGCGGGATCGAAGCCCATGATTACGCTGAGGCCGTCGACCGGCTCGGAATTGCTGAGGTAGACCATGAGGCCGGCCCTGTCATTACCCTGGTATACGTCGATGTTGCCGGCGGTGAACCGCAGCACGTCTTCGGGCACAGGAGGCTCAACA
Source organism: Planctomycetota bacterium (assembly GCA_002695115.1). Classification (GTDB taxonomy): domain Bacteria; phylum Planctomycetota; class UBA8108; order UBA8108; family UBA8108; genus UBA8108. The sequence goes on along the minus strand of NZOA01000042.1, from coordinate 10,295 downwards.
GGTTCCACAACAACTTCCCAGCTCCAGTCGCTGAGGAGATAGTGGAGCTCGTTGAAGGAATTGACGACGAGGTCAAGGATTCCGTCACCGTCGAGGTCGGCCCTGCAGATACGGCCGGCTTCCGGGGTGTTGAGGAGCTCTTCTCCAGTTCCCTGGCCGTAGTTGGCTCCGAGGCCGTTGTCTTCAAAGAGAAAGACCCTGCCGGGGGTCCTCTGGGCGAGAGCCAGGTCGATATTACCTCGTCCGGAAAAATCACCAGAGACGAATCGATTCTGGATGTTTCCGGAGGAGATGGAGGTCGCGTTCGAGGTCGAGAAATCCCCGGTTTCGCTGTCCTGTACGAGGAGCACGAAAGGAGAGTTGTCGGGATTATGAGTCTGCGGGAGCAGGACGAGTATGTCCGGGGTGCCGTCGCGGTTGAAGTCGTCGACCTCGATCTGGCTGGCTTCGACATCGGAATAGGGCACCACCTCGGGGCCGATGTTGCCGCCCGCCTCGGTGAGGTGGTAGCTCAGGCCGCCGGCGCTGTTGCCGTAGATGAGGTCAAGGTGTCCGTTGGAGTCAAGGTCAGCCGCGACCACTGGGGTCCTGGCGCGCAGGGTGTCACCAATGTAAATGGTCCGCGAGCTGCCGGAACCTGACAGGGTGATCCTGAGGCCGGCCTCGGTGTTCAGGACCAGGTCGCTCGGCGCCCTGTGGTCCAGGTCAGCGACGGTAATTCCCCTTACAGGTGACCTGGTATAGGTCTCAGGTCCTGCATCGAGGATGAACTGGCCCTGGGTCCTGGTATTGTTCCATACCGTCATGAGGCAGTTGTCCAGTCCCAGCAGGAGGTCGAAGTCTTCGTCCATATCTACATCGGACGCGGCGATGGAGAGGATCGTCCTTTCCATTTCGAAGCTCAGAACATTTCCGAAAACGCCGTTTCCGAGGTAGCTGACGATCTCGAGCTTATGGCCATCTTCACTGATGTACACGGTTTCCGGCCTGCTGTCGTGATCGAGATCGACGGTCAGCAGCTCGCGAGCGCTTTCCGTCGTCTGGAAACTTACCTCTCGCCTGCCCTCTGCGGCGGGCTCGAAGGCGGCGGCGCGGAAGGTAAAGCTGTAGCCAGAAAAAGACTTGCCTTCAACACTGCTGATGCCATCAAGCAGGCTGACCGTTATCTTTTCGCCAGGGGAGTAGGGGCGCTGGGGGATTGCCCGCAGGCTCTGGCCGTTGCCGGTGAGACTCTGAACGATGACAGGCACCCGGCCGCTGACCTCACCACTTACCAGGACGGAATCCCTGGTGGCGGTAAAAGGATTCAGGAAATCCGAGTAGCCGATCTCAATTTCCTGCAATGGATGGACGCCCGTGGAGAAGGGTGAGGGGCTGATGGTTTCGATCGTCAGATCCTCGACCTCGGCCGGCGGCTCCGGTTCGGGATCGACGGGCTCAGGCTCTACATTGCCCTCATCGGCATGGAAGCTGAAAGAGACAGGATCGAGTGAAGTACCCGCGGTCGAGCGGATATGAGAAGAAAGCTCTACAGTCACAAGCTCTCCCGGCTCGAACGTTTTTCCAGGATGGAAGACAACCCTTCGGTTGGCATCGTCGTAGCTGTAGGAGCCGAGGATGGTACCGCTCAGTTCACCAGTTACGGAGAAGCTGTCCTGGTGGACGCTGTTCATGTTGATCCGGTAGGAAAAATCTACCTCGATGACAGAGTCCTGCGAGACATTCTCAGCTCCATCCGGGGGTGAGTGATTCTCTACCGAAATGCGGGGCTTGAGAGTCTCTCGGCAGGAGACCATACAAAGACCCAGGATTGCGACACAAAGACTGGGACTCACTTTACGCATCATAAATGTACTCATATCTATCAACCTTGTTAGGCTTGATTTGAAACCTGTTGATACACTCACTCTTCATTTGAAAACTCTTCACAGAACTGAATACAGACAGCATTTCTACTGTAAGCATATATAAATGAACGGGTTACAGACCACAAAGCCGGGATAGCCGGTGATGACCCAGATCATCCGACTGAATACATACCTTCGGACTGCTTTGTCCTTTTTCTACAGTGAGAATACTCTGCGAGTGTTATTGGTCTTTCAGTTGACGGTGGTGGGGGAGATTCTTACCATAGGCCGTCCAAATCGTCGCTGGGGCCCCTGTGAGTGAAGAATTTGGAGTGCGCTGGAGGGCCCCGTAATGTGCCGGCCTGTTTTGAAAAGGCCTCAGCACCAATCGGATTTTTTGCAGTATGAGCGTACAAAACACCTTACAGATTCAGGCCCATAGAACCTGGTCGATCATCCGATACTTTTATCTCTCGTTGGTTCAGTTCCGCAGGGAGTACGAGAGATATGACAATAAGGTCATGAACTACTCGAGGATCAGCGGTATCGACCGTGAGTCCCTGCGTCTGAATACTGAGGAGCTGGCCGGATTGCTGGAGTTCAAGAGCCTGGAGTCGCTTCGTGATGGTTATATCCAGGAATTGAAGAATTTGTGCCATTCCGTATTCAGGACGGAAGATCGAACCGATCCGCTGGATCGATATGTGTCGGATATCTTTCATGAGGTCTCGATCCTGAAGGAGGAGCATTACACGGTTAAGACCTATGCTCCGCAGTATGAGCGTGATTCCGACGAGGTTGAGCTGAGATTCATCCTCGACGACGCCCACACGGTGTTTCCAAAGAAGCTGGCGCAGATCCGTTACCTCTTTGGAAAGGCGCGGGAACGTATGGAGAAGATCCTGCCGGAGATGCGTTCCATGTCGATTGTCGTCAGGTCTCTCTACCTCCATCGAAGCGAGGATTTTATCCGCAGCGCCTACCCCAAGGGACTGAAGGCCATCTATTCCCATATGTATCCTCTCGGAGCCTTTGAGGGTTATTACCAGGTGGCACAGAGCTTCTACCACTCGAGTTTTTTCCGCGAGGCGCTCAAGGCCTTCCGCCTTGCGGAAAATGAGTACCCGGCGGCCACGAGTCGTTTCAAGGAGCTGAAGCAGCTGGAAGACAACGAAGCGGGTTCCGGTAACGGGGAGGGGCTACCCAGGGATCCGCGCTGGACTATTCGATCGATCCGGGCAAAGATCGGTCGAATCCAGAAGCGGCGGGGAAAAACCCGAAACACGCGCATCAAGCCGAAGCGTTTTGATGCCGCGAAAGAATAATAGTCGAGTTCTCAGTCCAGGTTCGGGAAACGAATGGTGCAGAATTTCGCAGATCGGCTTGACCTTTCCATCGAGCAGAAGAAAAGCTGCCTTGTAGTCGGCCTGGATCCTGTTCTGGAGCGCCTTCCGAGAGAGGTGCTCTCTGAGGTCGGTGTGCCGGCGGTGGGAGAGCCGGGCTGGACCGCCAGGGCCGCTTCAGCTACAGGTGTCTTTCTCAGGGGAGTTATTGACGTTGTAGCCGAGCATGCCGTAGCCGTGAAGCCCAATGCGGGGTTTTTTGAGCGTTTCGGGGCTGCCGGAGTCGATTGTCTGCGCCAGGTGAGCGAGCACGCTGCCAGGCAGGGACTCCTGGTTATCTGCGACGCCAAGCGCGGTGATATCGGGCATACCGCCGAAGCCTACGCGGATTCCATACTGGGAGACGCTCCGGATACCCTGGGGCCGGTAACGGATGCCGTTACGCTGAATCCTTATCTCGGAGAGGACTCTGTCCGTCCATTCCTGGATAAGTGTTCCGGAGGCAAGGGCCTCTTTCTGTTGGTGCGGACATCAAATCCTTCGGGTGCTGATATCCAGGAGCTCGAGGTCGCAGGGGAACCGCTCTACCTCACGGTCGCCAGGCTGGTCGGCCGGTGGGGTGATGGTCTCAGGGGAGAGGGAGGCCTGAACCCGGTTGGGGTCGTGGTTGGCGCTACCGCTCCAGGGCAGGCCGCCGCGGTTCGAGAGGAGCTTCCCGAGGCTTTTTTCCTCGTACCCGGCTACGGNGCGCAGGGGGCGGGGGCCGAGGAGCTCGCGCCTTTCTTCATCGAAGGCGGAAGAGGGGTCGTAGTCAACTCATCCCGATCGGTCCTTTACGCCTTTGACGGCCGTGAAGACGACTGGCGTGCCGCGGTGGGCGAGGCCGCCTCCCGGGCGAGAGAAGATCTCGAGGCTGTACGCTCCTCGAGGGCTTGAGCCTGCCTGGATGCCGGGTTTCAGGATGTCCTTTCGGAGTCTCAGTCTTTCTCGGGATCAGCTTCCGACTGGCGGGGCTTGCTGCCCTTGAGCTTCCATTGCAGGAAGGCCTCGACAAAGGGGAGCAGGTCTCCATCGAGAACGGCCTGTACATTCCCTGTTTCATGGCCGGTTCGTCGGTCCTTGGCGAGGGTGAAGGGCTCGAGGACATAGCTCCTGATCTGGCTGCCGAAGGCGATCTCGCCTTTTTCTCCGTACATTTCCTGGAGCTCCTCCTCACGCTTGCTCTCCTCGAGGAGGATGATGCGTGACTTGAGGACCTTCATGGCGGTGGCCCTGTTGGCATGCTGGGAGCGCTCATTCTGGCATTGGACGACGATTCCGGTGGGAACGTGGGTGATGCGAACCGCCGAGTCCGTGACGTTTACATGCTGTCCTCCGGCTCCGCCGGCCCTGTAGGTGTCGATTCGCAGATCGGACTCCTGGAGCTCTATCTCCTTGTCCGCATCCGGCATTTCCGGAATGATATTGACTGCCGCGAAGGAGGTGTGCCGGCGGTTACGGGCATCGAAGGGNGATTTCCTCACCAGGCGGTGGACNCCCATCTCGGAGCGTAGATAGCCGTAGGCCATGTCGCCNTTTACGTTGTAGGTGACGNTCTTGATTCCGGCCTCTTCACCTTCCAGNCGNTCCACGAGNCTGACCTTGAATCNCTGCTTCTCACAATANCGTTCCAGCATCCGGGAGAGTATTGAGGCCCAGTCGCAACTCTCGGTGCCGCCTGCGCCGGCGTGAATCGACATGAAGGCATCGCACGAATCATGCTTGCCATTGAGGGTTGTCCTCAACTCCACCTCGTCGATCTCTCCGGCGATAGATTNGCATTCCCTGTTGAGGTCCGCGAGGGANTCGTCATCACCNTCCTCCTGGGCGAGCTNNGCCAGCTCGAGGAGATCCNCGGAATTCTGCGAGAGATCTCTCAGGGGTACGACGACGCCGCGCAGAGCCTTGAGCTCTCTGATGACCCTCTGGGCTTTCTCGTTATTATTCCAGAAGTCGGGATTCGCCATGCGCCCCTCGAGCTCGGTAATCTGTTCGAGGCCTTTTTCNACCTCGACAGCTTCACAGAGNNTGCCAAGGCGNTCCTTGAAGTCCTCCAGCCTGGTTATCAACTCGCTATATTCAGCGCTCATTGTTTTTTTCTCGTCGGCTCGCGGTAGGGGTGCTGAGATCGGCCTTGATTAGATTCGGGAGGCCTTCAATCAGGCGACGCGGTGTATGCTGTTTTCTTGAAGAAGGGAGCTTACATGGGAAGCAAAGTCCCTTCAAGGTGTTGCGTACCTTCTTACAAAATGTTAAGGTCCGAAAATTTTGCAGAGCAGGTGAATCGGTNTCCTGCTGAAGCAGTNCCCCTACTTTTCACTTCCAAGAATCCATGCCACGNCGCGACGATCTTGAGAGCGTATTGCTCATAGGATCCGGGCCCATCGTAATTGGCCAGGCTTGTGAGTTTGATTACTCGGGCACCCAGGCCTGCAAGGCCCTCAGGGATGATGGTTATCGAGTGATCCTCGTCAACTCGAATCCGGCGACCATCATGACGGATCCGGAATTCAGTGATCGTACCTATATCGAACCGCTGAACGTTCATACCGTTGAGCGGATCATAGAAAAGGAAAAGCCCGATGCCATTCTTCCGACCCTTGGAGGGCAGACGGGGCTGAACCTGGCCAGTGACCTCTGGGAGGCGGGGGTGCTGCAGAAGCACAACGTGAAGCTCCTTGGGGCGACGTACGAGGTCATCCAGAAGGCCGAGGACCGTGAGTCCTTCAAGCTCGCGATGGNAAAATGCGGGCTCGAGGTGCCTCGCAGCCACGTTGTCGGCACCATGGAGGAGGCCCATGCGGCGCGCGAAGATCTCGGGNTGCCCATNGTCATTCGGCCCAGCTACACCCTCGGCGGCAAGGGGGGCGGCATCNCCTACGATGANGAGCAGTTCNGCGAGATGGTGGAGGGCGGTCTGCGTGCCAGCCCTATCAGCACGGTACTCCTCGAGGAGTCGATCGAGGGCTGGAAGGAGTTCGAGCTNGAGCTGATGAGGGACAATAANGACAACGTCGTCATTATCTGTTCGATCGAGAACTTTGATGCGATGGGCGTGCATACGGGCGACAGCATCACGGTCGCCCCNGCCCAGACCCTCACCGACAAGGAATACCAGGTGATGCGCAATGCCGCGATCACCGTTATTCGTGAGATCGGGGTCGANACCGGGGGTTCGAATATCCAGTTTGCCACCCACCCCGAGACGGGAAGAATGGTGGTTATCGAGATGAACCCCAGGGTCTCGCGCAGCTCAGCGCTGGCGTCCAAGGCGACGGGCTTCCCGATCGCCAAGATCGCCACCAAGCTTGCCATGGGCTATACCCTCGATGAGATCTCTAACGACATTACGGAAAAAACGCCGGCCTGCTTTGAGCCGTCGATCGATTATTGCGTGGTCAAGATCCCGCGCTTTGATTTCGCCAAGTTCCCGGACACCGATCCCACCCTGACGACCAGGATGAAGTCGGTGGGTGAGGTCATGGCCATCGGCCGGACCTTCAAGGAGTCTCTTCAGAAAGCCCTCCGGTCCATGGAGGAAAAGCTGCTGGGGCTCGGGATGGGGCCCTCCAGGCTCGAAGACCTGGAGCTCGANGAGCTGAAGAAGAACATCAGGACTCCCAACGGCAGGAGGNTGGTGAGTATCTACGAGGGGCTCAAGAGAGGGATAGGGGTCGAGGAGATCNATNANCTCACCGGGATCGATCCNTGGTTCCTCGATAACCTGCTGGANCTGTCTGAGAGCGAAGACCGGCTGGCCGCCTGCGAGAGNCTGGAGGCGGCCGGTGTCGATGCTCTCATGGAGGCCAAGAGGCTGGGCTATTCCGATGTCCANCTGGCCACCTGCTGGAAGACCGACGAGATGACGGTGCGCGATGCGCGCAAGGCGGCCGGGGTGGAGGCGACCTTCAAGCTGGTCGACACCTGTGCCGCGGAGTTCGAGGCCTCTACCCCCTATTATTATTCGACCTACGAATCCGAGGATGAGTGCCGGGTGAGCGACAAGCGCAAGGCGATGATCCTCGGCGGCGGGCCGAACAGGATCGGGCAGGGGATCGAGTTCGATTATTGCTGTGTCCATGCCGCCTTTTCGCTCCGGGAAGATGGGTGGGAGACCATCATGGTCAACTCCAACCCGGAGACCGTCTCTACCGATTACGACACCTCGGACAAGCTCTACTTCGAGCCGCTCACCCTCGAGAATGTTCTGAACATCTACGACAAGGAGCGTCCGGATGGAGTCATCCTGCAGCTCGGGGGACAGACGCCGCTCAACCTGGCCGAGGGACTGCAGAATGCCGGGGTCCCGATATTCGGGACCACCCCCGAGGCGATCGCCCTGGCCGAGGACCGCGACCTGTTCCAGAATCTCCTCACGGAGCTTGGCCTTCTCCAGCCGCCCAACGGTATCGCCCTGTCCTATGAGGAAGCTCGCGAGTGCGCCAACAAGATAGGCTACCCGGTTCTCGTGAGGCCGTCCTTCGTGCTCGGCGGAAGGGCGATGGAGATCGTCTGGGATGATAAGCAGCTCGAAAAATACATGAGCTTCGCCCTCGATGTGAACCCCGGGTTCCCGATCCTGGTGGACAAATTCCTCGATGAGGCGATCGAGGTAGATGTCGATTCCCTCTGCGATGGAGAGCAGGTCGTGATTGGCGGAATCCTCGAACATATCGAGGAGTGCGGTGTTCATTCCGGGGACTCGAGCTGTACCCTTCCTCCTTATTCGCTGAGCGAGCAGATCCTCCAGGAGATTCGCAAGATAACCAGGAAGCTCGGCAAGGCCCTCAAGGTGCGTGGACTGATGAACTGCCAGTACGCGGTCAAGGGCGACCGGGTCTACATCATCGAGGTGAACCCCAGGGCATCGCGGACCATCCCCTTCGTCTCGAAGACGATAGGGGTTCCCCTTGCCAAGCTGGCCGCCAAGGTCATGGTCGGACAGACACTCTCAGATCTCGGCTTTGAGAGGGAGGTCCAGATCCGGCATATCGCGGTCAAGAAGTCAGTGTTTCCTTTCGATCGTTTCCCGGGCTCCGACATCATTCTCGGGCCCGAGATGAAATCGACCGGCGAGGCTATGGGGATCGATGACAGCTTCGGGATGAGCTTCGCCAAGGCGCATATGTCCGCCAACCAGGATCTCCCGCTCGATGGCATGGTGTTCCTCAGCGTCACCGACCGGGACAAGAAGTATATCGCCACGATAGCCAGGGACCTCCAGGAGCTCGGCTTCGAATTGCTGGCGACACCCGGAACGAAGAAGGCGCTCGATGTCGCCGGGCTCGAGGGCGTCGTCGAGCTTCCCAAGATCCAGACCGGGGAGCATCCCAACGTCCTCGACTATATGAGCGAGGATAAGGTCAAGCTGGTGATCAATACGCCTACCGGCCGGGGTGGCAAGCTAGATGAGGCATCCATCAGGGAGAACACCATCTCGCTGAACATCCCCTGCATCACCACTATCGCGGCGGCCCGTGCGGCGGTTGGCGGAATCCGGGCGCTCAAGACCTCTGAATACGGGGTGCGGGCGATCCAGGATTATTTCCCGGGTTGAGCTCCCCCACCTGTCGTCTCAGGGAGCTTTTTTCTTCTGAAGCCAAAGCAGCTCACCACTGCCCGGCTTGATTGTCAGGCTCGTGGCAAGGGCCTTTCCGGGCGCCCGCTTCCATTTACCGGTCTTCTTGTCCATCCACTGCGCGCTTGAGACCGGGGCCTTGAAGGTGAGCTCGGCCTTCTGATCCTGTCCGACGTGGCTGTTTACCACGAGCAGGTAATCCTCTTTTTCCTTGTCCTGGAAGTGTCCGATGACCAGGTAGCCGCCGGTTGCCGTGAACCAGAGCTCCTCGGGGATCTTCTTGCCGATGTACTGGGGGAAGGGTTCGGTATAGTAGGTGGCTAGCGAGGTCGATTTGAGCAGGGTAGGCCCCATGGCCCGCATGTCTTTTCCGAACTGTCCGATGGTCTCACCCCAGGGTGTGATGGTAGGCACGAGCTTTCCATCCTTGAGGATGGGACCCTTTTCATCCTTCTGGTGCCCGACGTGCCAGGGCACCCAGAAGTGGAAGGCCTGCACGCCGTAGGCGAGGCTGACGTACATCGTCTGCAGCAGCTGCGGCGGNGAGACTCCCGTTCCCACGCAGCGCATCACCGGGATGCCGTGTTTTTTCGCCACATCACGGAACATGTGCAGGTAGAGGTGGTAGCGATCGGGTTTTCTNTTNCCNTCCCANTGNTAGTGGTANAAGTCGAGNATCATNGGNTTNACCACNTCGGCNAACTGNCCGAACTCNTTCCACAGGGCACGGTTGATGAAGATGGCCGGGTGNTTNGGNTCCNNCTCNTCGAAGAGTTGNACCCAGCGCGCCCAGGTGGCGAAGGCGCTGCTTCTNCGGCGGTCGGATATNAAATAGCCGAAGACNGCCGGGTCATCNTTGAGNCTGAGNTNNTTNATCTCCNGCAGCAGGTTTCCGAGATCTCCATTTCGCGCCCCAACGCGCACATAGAGACCGTTCCTGCGGCAGACATCGAGTACATCGGTGGCTCCCTCGACGCAGTTGATGCCTTTCTCGACAAGGAACTTGGCCATGGTCTCCCGATGCTCCTCGGATGCCGGCCAGTCGACGGATGTGACGAGCATGATCTCCGGCGGGCGGTAGCGGATCTTGACGGGAGCTTCTTTCGCAGGGTCTTTTTTTTCTTCCTCCGCCCTGGCGATCTCGCCGGAGGTGAACAGGAAGAGAAGAACGGCGACTAGGTGGAATGGGAAAGCACGCATGGTGAAAACCTCCTTTGCCGTTTTGAAGATCATCGAGGGGCCATCATAGGGGAAAGGGCCGGCCATGGACACCACCGAGGGAAGGGAAACGAAGCCGGCCCGGAAGAGAAACTTCCGGGCCGGTGCGTTGTTTTGGTAGCGGGGACAGGATTCGAACCTGCGACCTCTGGGTTATGAGACAGCGTGTCGAGATTTCGCCACGTCCTCGTGATCGCATACGCGCAGCTCAGGCGGCATCTACTGTCTGGCCGCCGACGTGGAATGACACCGCGTCTCGCCCGTTTCACG
>NZOA01000041.1 GCA_002695115.1 Planctomycetota bacterium | reverse complement strand
GGGACCGGCGTCCTTCGTAGAGGTTTCGAATACCGGGCCGGCACCGATATAGTCGGCCCCCTCACGCGCCGCTTCCCTGGCCTGATCGAGAGAATGAGTCGAGCGGCCTACCAGGATGCCCTCGCCGACGATCCGCCTGGCCTGGGCCACGGAGAGGTCATCCTGCCCCAGGTGGACCCCGTCCGCGTGACTCAGGAGGGCGATGTCCGGCCGGTCATTCACCACGAAGAGAGCNCCGCCGCGGGCGCATNCCTCGCGCAGGCTCCTGGCGCGATCGAGGAGNTCCCGGTCATCGAGCTGTTTTTCCCGCAGCTGGACCATCCCGGCCCCNGCCGCGATGCAGCGCTCCACCACGTCCAGCAGGTCNCCNGCGACGGAGACCGNGGCCGTCGCCAACAGGCAGAGGCTGACCTTCTCGANACGTTCGCCGCGGCTGACATCCGCNCCGGCAAGGATCGAGACGGCCTTTTCAACCGAGTAGACCCGGTAACGAATTTCCTGCAGGACACCGACGGCGGCGCCCCGTGCGCGGCTGACCTCCTCGAGAACCCGGATCGCCTCGCCCGCGCGNCGTAAATTCCGGTAGGCGANCNCGGTCAANTCCACCGTTTCNGTGGAACATTCCGGGGTCGCGCTATCTCGGCCCACATCCCCCTCGATATCCCTGGCGCGCAACAGNTCCTCTCTNGAGATGCCCGNCGCGCNGGAGGCCGAAAAAAGCAGGTGCCTCAATTCCTTCAGCTCCGCCGAGAGACCCGGCAGGTCGAGCTGAAAGCGGCACACATCTTCGGCCACCCTCAGACCTTCGGAGGCGCGGTTGAGATTCGCATCGTAGAGCCGCAGGGAAGCTCCATCCGGGCNCCCNGGAGTCTCGTTCTTTTCTGCCATGGAAATCGAACCCCCGCACAGGCNAACAGCTTCNTCGATTCAGNCGGCCTCGCTGATCTTCGCACGCAATCCGCTGACCACGAGATGCACGACCACCATATGGGTGTTTTCAGCGATTTCCATATCGAGNACCGGGCTGTGAACACTCAGGTCAACCATACCCTTGAGCTTCCCNCCATTGAAGCCGCTGAAGCCNGCNGTAAACAATCCNTTCTCCGACGCCCACTGCACNGCGCTGACCACNTTCGGGCTGTTGCCGGAGCCGCTNATAGCGATGAGGACATCCCCCTCCTCGGCGTTCGTCACCAGCTGCTCACGGAAGATGGTGTCATACCCCCAGTCATTTCCAAGGGCGGAGATGAAAGGTACGCTGTCGGTCAGGCTGTTGACCCTCAGGCGTTTCTGAACCGTATGATCCTTGATGGTGCTCTTGGCGAGATCTTCGGAGAAATGGCTGGCCGTGGCTGCCGANCCTCCATTGCCGCAGATAAAAACACGGCTCCCCTCCCGATAGGCCTCGTAGAGCTTATCGACAAGAGCGCTGACCGCTTCGAGATCTGTCTTCTCGAGCANCTCGACTGTGCGCTTGATATGTTCGTCCATCCCCTCGATGACCGAACTCACTGATTCTGGCATGAATTATCCCTNTTCGACGGTTCTATTCCCTGGCGNCNGGCCCATCCCNGAGCCGACTGAAGACCGGCCTCCGCTTCGCGACCTCAAAGAGACCCCGCGNAACACCGGANAAATTGTCACCTCTGAGTTCATATTAGCCCACCGCGGATTTGTCAAGAAACCAACAACCAAAGCTTCGGAGCGCCGGAGATCAGGCAGGTGGATCAGCCTCGGCCTCCGGAGGCGACTCCTCCTGCCTCTCGATGTGATAAAGGCGGATCTTTTCGTACAANGTCGAACGATTGATTCCGAGCACCTCAGCTGCCCGGCGCTTGTTCCAGTTGACGCTCTGAAGAACCCGCCTGATGTGTTGCCCCTCGATCTCCGAGAGAGTTCCCGAAGGCTGGGGATTGTCCTCCCGCCGGAGATCATCCGGCAGGTTCTCGGGATAGATTGTCGTTCCATTGGAGACCAGGAACGCCTCCTCGATAAAATGCTTCAGCTCGCGAATGTTCCCGGGCCAATGATAGGCCATGAGAAGCTCCCTGGCCCGCGGCGAGAGATCCACCGAACCCCTGTCCTCGTATTGAAGGNCCGAGAGAAAGTGCTGGGACAGGGGCAGAATNTCCTCACGGCGNTCCCGCAGCGGNGCCAGCTCGATCTGGAATACCTTCAACCTGTAGTAGAGATCTTCGCGGAAGCCCTTCTTCTCCACGACGGAAGAAAGCGGCTTGTTGCTCGCGGCGACAATNCGCAGGTCAACGCTCCTGCCGGCGGTGGCGCCCAGGCGATCGACGGCCTCCTTCTCCAGNACGCTGAGGATCTTCGCCTGGACATCAAGNCTCATGCAGTCCACATCATCGAGAAAGAGAGTCCCTCCATCCGCCTTCTCGATCTTGCCGGCCTTGCCGCGGGAATCCGCTCCGGCGATATCATGGCCGGCCTCGTAGCCGAAGAGTTCGATCTCCAGCAGGCCATCTTCGATCGCCGAGCAGTTGATCTCGACAAAGGGCTTCGCCCGTCTCATCGAGCGGTCGTGGATCGCCCGGGCCAGGAGCCCCTTCCCGGTGCCGCTCTCGCCGCTGAGCAGGATGGTCGTATCGAAGCCCGCCACCCTCTTGACCCGGCGCTGGACCTCCTTCATCTGCGGGCTGACGCCGACGAGACGATTCTTCTGATGCAGGATGGTCTTCAGCTCGATGTTCTCGTCGCGAATCTGCTCGTAGAGTTCCTCCTTCTCCACGGCCAGGCAGATCAGGTTGCTGAGGATATTGGCGAAATAAAGATCCTCCTCGGTGAAGGCATTCTCCCGGTCCCGGTCATCGACGTAGAGAACCCCATAGACCTCCTCGGCCCTGAACAGCGGCAGGCACATGGCGCTGGAGATCTGCAGCTGCTTGAGACTGCGCGCATCCAGCCCGGCGCGNGAGGGCTCCGAATCCCCATCCCCGTCGGCGCCGAAGAGGATCGCGATGCCCTCCTGCTGCGCCCGCTCGACAATCGAGGNGCTGTAGGAGATAGGGCCGGCNGGATCCCGGGGGCTCCTCTGCACCCGGATCTCCAGCTCCCCCCCNGGCCCGAACANGCCGATGAAACCGTACTTGACGTCGAGGTTGTCGAGCGCGGCATGCAGGGCGGATTCCAACAGCCGTTGGCGGTCCGAGATGTTCCTGATCAGCTCACTGAAATTACGCAGGATCCGGAGGTTTCTTCCGGGTCCCGCGATGGCCGCCACATCTTCTTCATCGTCATCCACCGTCCCCGAGATGGTCCTCTCGGAGCTGAGCATCTCCGGCGTATCCCTGAGATTCTGAAACGTCTCGCGGGCATCGACGACAGCCGATGCCGACTCCCCGGTTTCAGCGCTCCCGCCGTCTTTTACGATCGCCTCCGGTTGCTCTCCCCCCACCTGGAACTTCAGGTGNGTATCCCCCAGGAGTACCGCATCCCCAGCCTGGAGCAGGTGACGCACGACCACCTTTCGATTGACCCTCACAGGGTTCCGGCCCCCTACATCCTGGATAAAGTAGCAGCCGTCCTTGCTGGTGATGACCGCGTGCTGGCGAGAGACTCGCGGGTCATCGAGAATCATGTCCATAGACCGGTCACGTCCCACGAAAACCGTGCTCTTGACACTCTCAAAAATGTAGGGCTTTTTGCCGTGTTGCCGGATCTCGAATCGCAGCATGAAAAGATACGTTATGAAGTGCGGCTGGGCCCCGGTTCCGGAAACCGGGAGATGATAATTTCAGAGCGGCACCGGACACCTCGACTGTTCGACTTCGGGCCGACGCTCTCGGGATAGTAGTCCAGCCATGGAATAGTGTCAATGAAAGCGAGAGCCCACCTGGCGAGGTTCCACCAGGCGGGCCACGGAGAAAAAAAATCGCTCCCCGGTATTCCTCGCCCATAAAATACCTTAGTGTATCGGAGACGGCCCCGTGGTAAGGGCAGTGGCTACCCAACCTGGTATGGAGTTCAAGCTGGATGATTAAGTTATATTCCCCCGGTGACGGCGTCTTCGTTTCCTCCCGGCGGCCAGCCCTCTGTTTTCTCCTGCTCCTGGGCTGCGGTCTCCTGGGCTGCTCACCGGGAGTTGACTCATCCTCCAATGGGCATCAGGCTCCACCACCACCGTCCCCGCCGGCTACCGGGAGCGGAGAACAAAAAAAGCTCTCCGCCGATCTCGAGCAATTGAAAAAGGATATCCAGCCCGAAGGCCCAGCTGTCGCGGTCACCGAGAAAGAACCTCTACCGGAGCGGAAACCCGTCGAGACGCCGTCTGGGAAACCCGGGGAAAGCGTCAAGGCGGCCCCGCCCCCGCCGGAAACCGTGAAGACGCCGGAGCCCGCGAAAACACCAGCCACCCCGCCTGAAGGCGTCGATGAGAAGAAGCTGCTGGATACTCTTAAAAACAGGATGATCCTTTTCGGGCGGGCCTTCGAGTCCGGGAATCTCGACGAGATAAAGAAGTTCCTGATCGTCGATGACGACCTGAAGGCGATCCTTACCGGCGGCGGCTACAATATCCTCGGTGTCTCACTGGAAGCGCAGAACGAGGAGGCCGTCACCCAGACCCTCAAGGCCATCAGAGACGCGAAATTCGAATACGAATTCGTCCCTGGAAAAATGACCTACACTCCCAACAACAGTATCTTCAAAAAGAAGGTACCCACCATGAGCCAGAGCAAGATGCTGTTCAGGATTGACGGAACTCCTGTTCCCTTCATCTTTTACATCAAGCAGTTGGTCTGGTTCGGGGAGAACTGGAAGGTCTTCAACGCCGGAATCTGATTCCCGGCGAGCTGCCGCATCCACGAAACTCTGCCCGGAGAAGGAGAAAAGGCGCCTGCCCGGGGCTGTCGTCACCCGGCTGATCGCTGCCGTTGCGGCTGGAAAATGCGGGCAAAAAAAAGAAGGACGTCTCAGAGGAGTTAAGACGCCCTTAGAAAAGAAGTGAAGAGAAAATCTAATATTCAGATTTTGGGTGCCAAGGCGAAACCGTCATGCCTTGGACAGCAATGAATATAGCCGTTGTCCAATTTCTAGTCAAGACTGCCGCTGGTGAATTCCACAATTTTTTCACAGCCTCATCCTGCCCCTTAAAGTTTTTTACTCTAAGGGGTTAGGGCTATTCCGCGTCATGGATTGCTCGCCTGGATGACAAAACAGGTGGTGTCCGGGAGCTTCCACCGGCTTTTTTCACCCGGTTTCGCCTCAATAATCAGCTGCTTTACCTCCGGCAGCCTCCCGATTCGCTCCGCCCCCCCCTAATCCGCTAAAATTCCACCCTGCAACAACCGCCGGCGGCTCCCCGGAAAACATCTCCCCCGCAAAGGCTTCTTTTTCCTCCCCGCAAGACTCCACGTACCTATAAACCCTGCCTTCAGGATTATTGGGGAATAGCCGTAAATAATTTGAATTGCCTGAGATGCGGCTAAAACCGCGGACGCCGGGCAAGTTGAGCTCTCCGGAGCCGGCCTGACTTGCAAACTCCACTGCGTAGGATAGATTTCTTAGGCTCGAAAGGAAATCGATCCTCCGCCTTCTCCAACGGCTCCACACCATTGGAGGGGAGACAACCGAGGCTGATCAAGGTACAGCGCTTCATGGCCGTAAAATTTACTGAGAAAGCTGAAAAGGTGCTCCTGGCTGCCGGAGAGGCCGCCCGTAACCGTTCACACGACTACGTCGACACCCAGCACTTCCTCCATGCGATCGTGTCGCAACGGGGAAGTATAGCGACCCAGGCCCTGCTGAAAGAAGAGGTCGACCTGGGCCGTATGCAGGAGTTGATCGAAGAGAGCCTCGCCGGAGTCAAGGTGAGGTCTCATGAAGATGCGATTCCCTTCACCCCCCACGCCAAGCGCTGCATCCAGATCGCCAGCGAACAGGCCGCATGCAGCGGACATTCGTTCGTTTCCACCGAGCACATCCTCATCGGAGTGATCAGAGAAGAGGAAGGCGCCGGCGCCCGTATCCTCCGGGATCTCAAATTGGATGGAGAAAACATCGAGAGCGCTATCATGGCGATGCTTGGACCCAACCCCGACGAGGAACAGCCGAAACAGGACAACTACAGCTTCCCGAAATCAGGCAACCCGAAGCTCACCGTCCTCGACTCCTTCAGCATCGACCTGACGGCCCAGGCCGCGCTCAACAAGCTCGACCCCGTCATCGGCCGAGACAATGAGATCCAGAGAATCATCCAGATTCTCAGCCGCAAGACCAAGAACAACCCCGTGGTCATCGGTGAACCCGGCGTTGGAAAAACCGCGATCATCGAGGGGCTCGCCCAGCGCATAGCGGATCACGACATCCCCGAGATGCTCTCCGACAAGCGCGTGGTCAACCTCGACCTCGCGGCGGTGCTGGCGGGAACGAAATACAGGGGAGAGTTCGAGAAGCGCCTCAAGAGCATCATCAAGGAGGTTGTCGAGGCAAAGAACATCATCATCTTCGTCGACGAGATCCACACCATGATGGGAGCCGGAGCGTCGGAGAGCTCTCTCGATGCCGCCAACATTCTCAAGCCGCCGCTGTCGCGCGGCGACATACAGTGCATCGGAGCCACGACCCTCGATGAGTTCCGCAAGCACATCGAAAAGGACGGCGCCATGGAGCGCAGGTTCCAGACGGTGCTCGTCGAGCCCCCCTCCCAGCTTGAGACCGTGGCGATCCTCCACGGGCTGCGCGACGGGTTTGAAGGCCATCACAGGATTCGTATCAGCGACGAAGCGATCGAGGCCGCGGTCGAGCTCTCACAGCGCTACATCTCGGGACGCTACCTGCCCGACAAGGCGATCGACGTGATCGACGAGGCCTGCTCCCGCGAGAGACTGGAGCGGACCACCAGGCCGCCGGACCTGACCGAGCTCGAGCATGACATCGGCCGCCTGGAAAACGACAAGGACGATGCCGTCCACAACCAGGACTTCGAGCTGGCCGCCTCCATCAGAGACAAGGTGGAGAAGCTCAAGATCAACAAGGACGAGGAGATCTTCCACTGGAAGAGGAGCTCGCGGGAGATCGATGGCGAGGTCACTGCGAACACGGTGCGTGAAACCATCGCCCAGATGACCGGAATCAACCTCTCCACCCTTGCGCAGGAGGAGAGCCGGAGGCTCGCGAACCTCGAGGAGATACTTCACCAGACCGTTATCGGACAAGATCTTGCAGTCACCAGGACCAGCCGGGCTATCCGCCGCTCACGCGCCGGCCTGAAGGATCCGAACCGGCCCATGGGCTCGTTCATATTCGTCGGACCGTCCGGGGTCGGCAAGACCCTCCTTGCCAAGGCCCTTGCCGACTTCCTCTTCGGCGATCCTGAGGCGGTGATGGTCTTCGATATGTCGGAGTACATGGAGCAGCACAGCATCAGCCGGCTGATCGGCTCACCGCCCGGCTACGTCGGCTACGAGGAAGGCGGCCAGTTGACCGAGAAGATACGCAGGAAGCCGTATTCCGTGGTGCTCCTCGACGAGATCGAGAAGGCCCACCCGGACCTGGCCAATATGCTGCTGCAGATCCTCGAGGAGGGACGCCTGACCGACGGCCTCGGCAGGACCATCGATTTCAAAAACACGATACTCATCATGACCTCCAACCTCGGCGCCAGGGCCTCCCTGGACCAGGGCTCCCTGGGCTTCCACGCCCCCTCACAGAACGCCGTTGAAGAGGACGCCATCCAGGACCACATCAAGGACGCACTGGACAATCACTTCAGGCCGGAGTTCCTGAACCGGGTAGATGCGATCGTTCCTTTCGGCTTCCTCACCCACGACGAGGTGAAGGACATCTTCACCCTCGAGGTGGCCAAGGTCAAAGAGCGGCTGGAGAGCAGGAAGCTCAAGCTGGAGGTGACCGCCGGGGCGAAAGAGCACCTGATCGAGATCGGCTTCGACTCCAGGACAGGGGCGCGGGGAATTCGCCGGGTCCTGGAAGAAAAAATCGAGGACCCCATATCCGAGATGATCATCCTCGACCAGATCAAGCCGGGCGAGCTTGCCCAGCTCCAGCTCGAAAACGGCATCCTGTCCATGAAGATCCTGGATACCGTCGGGACCACCGGCAAGAGCGAGGCTTGACGCCACGAACTCACTCCCCGGCTGCCGGGCCCTCGCCCTCTAGGGCTATCGCGTCCTCGATGACCATCCTCGCGATACCATCGATCACCGGGTAGAGAAGCGCCCCATCGATTCGAACCCAGGCTCCCGAGAGCGGCGAATCGAGAGCCCGGCCCTCGATGGTCGTGAGCTCTCCACGCTCCTGCAGCCCGCGTAGCCGCTCGAGCAGCTCCCCGGAGACGGGCTCGAGGGGAAGATGCGTCTTCGGACAGACCAGCTCCGGGACGCCGCCTGGGGGATTCCTGTCGCCGGGTTCAACCATCGTTATTCAAACCCTCACCTCTGGAAAAAACTCACTGGCCCTGCGGCCGCGGAAGCACCTTGAAAACCGAATGCCTGGCCGGGTCGAGCAGGGAGACGAGATGCTCCTCGAGCATCTCCCTGTCGAGACCATTGATCAGGTCGATGAGCGAGAAGAGGTCAAAATCGCGGAACAGGTAGGTGGTGAACCCGTGGGCGATGAACTCCAGGCTGCTGAAACGCCTCACAAAATCGCCGATAAACTGCCTCTTCTTCCGCTCAAAGTTATCCCTGCTGAGCGCCTCGCCGAGGCAGCGCTCGATTCCGTCGAGAAGGCGGCCGGGGAATTCCTCCGGGCGGGAGGTGTCGCCGCCCACCATGGCGTAGGCGACCCCGCCGAGCGCGTCATAGCCGCTCCAGAGCTCATCGTGGATGAGCTGCTTCTCATAGAGCTCCCGGAACAGGTCGCTCGAGCTGCCAAAGAGCAGATCGAGACCCAGGTCGCTGAGAAGCTCACGCCGCACCAGCTCTTCGCCCGCCAGGGGCGCATCGGGCTCCTTGAAGCCGAGGATGAACTTGGCGGCCGCCACATCCATCTCCACCTGGCCCTCGGCCTTGAACACCGTGGCCGATTCGACAGGGTATTTTCTCTCGAACGCCCCATCAAGCGCCTCGGCCACGCGGGATCTGCCCGCTATGAAATCGAAGAGCTCCTCGCGGTCGAGATCCCCGACCACGAAGAGATGCATATTGGATGGATGGTAGAAGCGGTCGTAGCAGCTCTGCAGGGTGGCGGTGTCTATCTCAGCGATCGTCTCAACCGTACCGGCGATATCGATACGAACAGGATGCTCACTGAAGAGATTGCCCAGCAATCCCCGGTAGCTGACCCAGCCCGGATTGTCATCGTAGCCCTTGATCTCCTGCTCGATGATGCCGCGCTCCTTCTCCACCTTGTCATCCTGGAAGCAGGGCTCCTCGACAAAATCGATGAGCAGGCCGAGGCTGTCCCAGAACTTGTCGCTGGCCGCGAAGAGATAGGTCGTCTGGGTAAAGGAGGTGCTGGCGTTGGCCGAGGCGCCGTTGAGAGCGAAGAGATCGGAGGCGTTCCCCTCGGGGGTTTCGAAGAGGGTGTGCTCGAGAAAATGAGCGATGCCATCGGGTACGCGCAGAAGCTCACCACCCGCGCCGCTGAACTCGTTGTCGATCGATCCGAAGCGCGTCGAATAACAGGCGTAGCGCTTCTGGAAGCCCGGCTTGGGGCAGAATGAAATCCCGAGCCCGGAGGGCAACGTCGCCCTGTAGACCTCCTCCTTGAGGGTCGAATTGCTCAGCTTCTCTATGTCAAGCCGGGTCATCTCATCGGGTCCAGTTCAATTCAGCGCGACAGCCTCATCGCCATCCTCAGGAATGCAGAAAATAGGTCGTATCATGACGCAGTGTAGCGGCGGCGGCGGAGATGTCATCCCTGCCGACCTTTGCAAGGCGCTCGCGCAGACCATCTAGATCCAGCTCCCCGCCATGGAGCCGCCAGACAAAATCGCCGCCTACCAGCGCCGGGTAATTGTCCTCCAGCATGCGGTTCTGGTTGATGATCGTCTTCAGCGAGGCGTCAAATTCTCCCTCGCTGATCTCACCCCGCTCGATCGCTTCCAGTTGGTCCAGGGAGATCTCCAGAGCCTTCTCGTAATTCTCCGTAGCTATGCCGCAGGCCATGTAGAGCAGTCCCTTGGTAGACTCGACCCAGGACCGGGCCGTATAGGCCAGGCTGGCCTTCTCGCGGACGTTCTGGAACAGCTTGGAGTGCGCGAAACCACCAAGAACCGCGTTCAGCAGAGCCAGGGCCTCATAGGCATCATCTCCGGGACGTACGCCGTGACGAAAACCCAGCACCAGCCTGGCCTGGTTGACCTCAAATTGCTCCCGAACCTCTCTCACCTCGCCGGCCTCCACCACAGCGGGCAGAGCGGACAGGGGCTTCTGCTCCGGACGCTCGAAGGAAAACACCCCGTCGACCCCGTCCCGGACCCGGGCAGGATCGACATCCCCGCAGACATAGAGCGAGAGAGGGGCTCTCGATGACCAATCGCTGTAGAAATCCAGCAGGCCGGCGGGCTCGATCCCATCGAGCTCATCGAGGCTTCCCAGCTCGTGGCGCCTGTAGGGCTCGGCCGAACACATCTCCTCGGTGCAACGCCGGATCGAGTATTCGTTCTTGTCATCCACCAGGGAGCGAATATTGGTGCCCAGGAGTTCCTTCTCGCGCTCCACGTACTCCCCGCTGAAGGCTCCATCCTGAACGAGCGGGTCGAAGATCAGCTCCCTGAGAAGCTCGAGGCCCTCCTCGAACAGGCTCTCTTCAGCAGGAAGAAAAGCCTCGTTGACGATATCGAGCGAGAAAACCACCACCTGCCACTCCCCGACCTTGGTGACCGACGAGCTGAGGGCGCAGCCGTAGAGGCTCTCCCTGTGTCTTCGAAGCGCCTGCATATCCGGCAGCCGGGTCGTACCCCGGCGCAGGACCATCGGCACCAGCGAGCGGCTGGTATAGCCCTCATCGAGATCGGCCATCACGAACATCTTGACGATGATGTTCTTCAGCTTCCTGTTGGAGTTCACCGACAGGGACACCCCGCTGTCGAGCTCGAAGCGCTCAAAAATCGGCGGGTTGTTGTTCTGGATCATGACCGCCCAATGCCCTATTTTCTGTCGAAGCTGCCGTCGAGCTCGCGGCGGCTGAGCCGGACCATCGTCGGACGGCCGTGCGGACAATTCCTCGGGTCCCGGGCGAGCTCCGAGTGAACGAGGAGGCTGTCAATCTCCCCGGGACTCAGGCGGGCGCCCGCCTTGACTGCCCGCTTGCAGGCCATCATGCTGGCGAGGGCCCGCAGCCTCTCCTCGAGAACCTCCGGAGTCTCATCGCCGCGCAGATACCTGTCGCCCTCGCACTCGAGCCAGCGAAACACCTCGGCACAAATCTCGGCTGTCTTGCTCCTGCGCCCCTTGCCCTCGAACAGCTCCGGGACAGCCCTGATCGCCACCTCCACATCCCCGAAAGGCTCGGCCTCATAGCCGCAGGCGCTCAGCAGCCGGCAGCCGTCTTCCAGCAAAGGCACCTGGTGGGCCTCGAGCGACAGGATCTCGGGAACCATCAGTTTTTGCTGGACGACCTCTCCCTCGAGCAATTGCCGGTAAATTCCCTCAAAGAGTATCTTTTCGTGCAGTGCATGCTGATCGATCAGGAGGATCCCATCTTCCTCTTCCACCAGGATGTAGGAATCGAGTATCTGGAAGGCCCTGCCGGCAGGCTCCAGGTCTCCCTCCCGGCGCTCCGCAGGCTCCCGCGCGAGCTCCCGCGAGTCTCTTGCCGCACTCCAGCGGGCGCCGCCCCCGGGCGAGCCTCCACCCGATCCGGAAGCCGCCTCCCTCCTCGCCGCCGGGGGTGGATTGGCCAGGAAATCCAGCGCCGCCTGCTCGACCCCCGCCTTTTCCTCTTCGCCGCCGGTCTCGACAGCGGCCACTTCGCGATCTTCAGGCTCCAGCGCCCGGCTGACCACGTTGTAGATCAGCGGGTACATCATCCCGGGATTCCGAAAGCGGACCTCGGACTTGGTCGGATGAACGTTCACGTCGACGGCCTCGGCCGGAAATTCGAAGAAGAGATAGGCCAGCGGGTGCTTTCCGGGGATCAGGTAGCCCTTGTAGGCGGCGCGAAGCGCGGCGGTAAAGAGCCGGTCGCGGACCCACCTGCCATTGACAAAGAAGTTCTGCATCCGGGTGTCTCCTCTTCGAAGCGAGGGAGAGCTGACGAAGCCGTGGAGATGGGGCGAGCTCTCGTCACCGCGATGGATCACCTCGATGAGCTCACCGAGCTTGTCGCTTCCGAGAATCTGCCCGAGGCGCTCGCGCAGGGAGTCGCAGGCGGCCAGGTCGAGGGAGCGCTTGCCCATATTGGTAACCAGGAAGGAGATGCCCGGATAGGCAAGGGCTATCCGCGTCACCTGCTGGATGATGTGGGACAGCTCTGTAGCCGGCCGGCGAAGGAACTTCCGGCGAGCCGGAAGCTTGGAGAAGAGATTCCTGACCTCCAGGACCGTTCCCTGTTCACCGGCCGCGGGCTCGGGAGGCTGGCCATCGAGGCGGTAGCGGTAGGCGTGCTCTGCCTGGGACGTACGAGAGATCGCCTCGACCTCAGCAACGGAGCCGATGCTCGGAAGAGCCTCGCCGCGAAAGCCGAGGGTGCCGACACCAAAGAGCCCCTCGCGGAAGCCCGCCGCGTCAAGCTTGCTGGTGGAATGGCTCTCAAAGGCCATCTGGAGATCCGACGCGTCCATCCCGCAGCCGTTGTCGCGAACCGTCAGCCGCTTGCAGCCGCCATCTTCGAGATCGATGAGGATCTCGGTGGCNNCGGCGTCGATTGAATTTTCAACGAGCTCCTTGACGACACTGGCCGGCCTCTCGATCACCTCGCCCGCGGCGATCCGGTTGACTACATCCGCCGGCAGTTTCTGGATATTGGACATCGGCTCCCGGGACCTTCGAACAGAGTGGATAAACCCGTTTCCTCGCGACAAGATTGTAGTTTCTCTGCGCAGGGGGTCAAGCACCGGAGCCCGGGAACGGNAAGAGGTTTGGGAGCCCGGTACCGCCTGCCGCTTGACTCCCGGCGGTCNCGGGGCAAGGATGAACCCATGAAACCGGAAAAACTCACCCANCTNGACTCAGCCGGAGAAGCCCGGATGGTCGATGTCGGCGACAAGGAGGCCACCCGNCGTGTGGCGAAGGCCGGCGCCCGCATCCGTATGAGCCCGGCGACCCGGGAGCAGATCACCGGCGACACCAATCCCAAGGGCGCTGTCCTCGCGACCGCCAGGCTCGCGGGCATCCANGCCGCCAAACGAACCAGCGAGCTGATTCCCCTCTGCCATCCCCTGCCCCTCGAGCACGTCGAGATCGTCTTTGGCTGGGAACAGCCCGCCGCGGATGGCGAAGACNGAGCCCTGCTCCTCATCGAGACGAGCGCCGCGGTAACCGCGCGGACNGGAGTCGAGATGGAGGCCCTGATGGCTGCCTCGACAGCAGCGCTGACCGTCTACGATATGTGCAAAGCCTGCGACCGAGGCATGGTGATCGAGGAGATCCGCCTGCTGGAGAAAAGCGGCGGCCGCAGCGGGGANTGGAAGCTCGAAGAATAGAGGAGGCGACGGCGGACTGNACCCTCAGAGCTCCCTGCTGATGACGAACTCCGCGGCGAGCTCGAGGCTCTGGCGCACCGGGTCGCAGACATCCACGTCATCGAGCGCGCAGATCTCATCGAGGGTGTCCCTGGCGCTCTGCACAAAGGCCTGGGCGCGCTCGAANGAACGAACCAGGACACCGCCATTTCGAACCATTTCGTGAATCCGCGTCTCAACCGCCTCTTCCATCGGAGCCGACAGGGCGGTCTGCAGCCANCTCGAGTCGGCCTCATCGAGGCTGTCNCGCAGGTAGATCAGCGGCAGGGTGAGCTTTCCCTGGCGCAGGTCCGTGCCGAGACTCTTGCCGACGACATTCTCCTCACCGGCGTAGTCCAGGCAGTCATCGACCACCTGGAAGGCCATCCCGAGGTCCATCCCTACCCCGCCGAGCGCTCTCGACCTGGCGGCATCGAGTCCGGAAAAAACGCCTCCGAGCTCACACGCCAGGGAATGAAGCACGGCCGTCTTCTTCTCGATAATCTCGAAATAGGCCTCCTCGCTGAGATCGCTCTTGAAGCGGCTGCCGATCTGGAGCAGCTCCCCCGCGCAGATCTTATTGGTGGCTTCCGAGAGAGCCTCGGCCATGCCGGGCACGGAGGTTGAGAGCTGAAAGGCCCTCGAATAGATGAAATCCCCGATCAGGATCGAGGGACGCTCACCCCAGCGCTCGTGAACCGTATCCATCCGCCGACGCATCGCCGCCCCATCGAGGAGGTCATCGTGCACGAGCGTCGCGGTGTGAACCATCTCGATAACGCCGCCGATGCGCACGGATTCCTCGTCCACCTCGCCGCCAACCAGCCGGGCGCAGAGAAAAAGCAGGGCCGGGCGAAGCCGCTTGCCGCCGAAACCGGCGACATGATCGAGAATCTCGTGGAGAAACGGTTCGGTGGCCTGGAATTCCCCGCGCAGGAACTCATCCAGCCGTTCCATCTCGGCCTCGATCGGCCGATAGATGGCATCCAGATCCAGAGGTGCCTTTATTCCCATCTCTCAGGCTCTTCTCCCAAATTCCCCCGGAAAAAACCGGGGCCTTATTCTACCCGCTTTCACTCAGCAGTGACTCCATCGACTCCAGCGGCAGCTTAAAACTGCTGGCGACGCCCTCGTGGTAAACCCGGCCCGCATGCGCGTTCAACCCGGCGGCGACATGCTCTCCGCAGCCGAGAAAGCCGGCGATTCCCTCCCTGGCCAGCACCTCGAGATACGGCAGGGTAACATTCGTCAGTGCGAAGGTCGAGGTCCGGGCTACGGCGCCCGGCATATTGGCGACACAGTAATGGAGAACTCCCTCCTCAACGTAGGTCGGTTCACTGTGCGTGGTCGGACGGCAGGTCTCGATGCACCCCCCCTGGTCGACGGCTACATCGATGAGAACGGAGGCGTCCTTCATCAGCTTCACGTCTTCCCGCCTTACCAGGACAGGAGCCTTCGCCCCGGCGACCAGGACCGCCCCGATCACCAGGTCCGCCTGGCGCACCTTCTTGCGCACCAGCAGGGGATTTGAATAGAGGGTCGTGACGTTGGCCGGCAGGATGTCGTCGAGATATCGCAGGCGGTCGTGGGATACATCGAAGATCGTTACCTGGGCCCCGGTCCCGGCGGCGATCTTGGCCGCGTTGAGACCGACGACTCCGCCGCCGAGGATCACTATCTTGGCGGGCTCGACGCCAGGCACCCCGGAAACGAGAACGCCGCGGCCGCCGGAATGACTCTCGAGATGTCTCGAGCCCTCGAATACGGCCATTCTTCCCGCCACCTCGCTCATCGGGGTGAGGATCGGCAGGTGCCCTGCCCGATCACGAATCGTCTCATAGGCTATGCAGGTAATCTCCCGCTCGAGCATGGCGTCGAGCAATTCACGCGAGGCGGCGAAATGAAAGAAGGTGAAGACAATCTGCCCGGGGGCCAGGAGGTCGTACTCCTCCTCGAGCGGCTCCTTTACCTTGACGATGATCTCTCCGCGGGAAAAGACCTCTTCCCTCGAGACGATCTCCGCCCCGGCCTCGCTGAATTCCTCGTCGGTGATGCCGCTGCCGAGTCCCGCGCCGGACTCTATCAGGACCTGCTGGCCGGCCTGATCGAGTACGTGCACTCCCGCCGGAGCGATAGCGATTCGCCCTTCATCTTCCTTGATTTCACGAGGAATTCCGACCACGCTTGGCATGACAACACCCTTCTGAAAAAAGAGCTACGCCGCGGAGGGCTCCAAAGCGGCAAGCTTAACCAGCCCCCCTGATGTTTCAAGCTTATTACCCTGCCGAGCCCCCTCACAACATCTTTTAATCAAAAGGGTTGTGTCGATCAGGCCGAATATGTCCCGTGCGTCCGGATATACTCGCTCACTCCCCCCGGCACCCAGCTGGAAATGTCCTCTCCCCCGGCCACGGCCTGGCGAATCCTGGTGCTGGAAATATCCACCTCCTCCATCTCGACTGTGTCGGTGGCGCATTGCCGGAGGATTTCCTCGCTGATGCCCGGAAAGCCAGCGGCATCAAAACCCGGGCTNAAACCCGGCCGGTTGACCGCGACGATCCGGGAGAGCTCGAAGAGCCGCTGCCAGCTGTACCAGGTCGTCAGCTCTCCCACCGTGTCTCCACCCACGATCAGGAGGAGCTCATCCCCCGGATGCCGCTCCTGGAGGATTTCCAGGGTGTCGACCATATAGCTCGGCCCCGGGCGCTCGACCTCGACCGCGCTCGGCGCCAGGAAATCCATTCCCTCAACCGCGATCCGAACCATCTCCAGCCTCTCGACCCCTGGAATCAGCCCCTCTTCGGCCTGCTTGTGCGGAGGGGAGCCGGAGGGCACCAGCAGCACCCGGTCGAGACCGCGCGTGCCGTGCACGGCCTCGCAGGCGGCGAGGTGTCCGAGATGAACCGGATTAAAGGTGCCTCCGAAAATACCGATCTTCATGGGAAACCAGCTCCACGGTGCTTGAGAGCAGAATCCTGCCCGGGATAATCAGGGATAGATCCTGTAGAGCATCCTGGGAAAAGGAATGCACTCGCGTACATGCTCGGTGCCGCAGATCCAGGCCACCGTTCTCTCGATACCGAGGCCGAAGCCCGCGTGCGGAACCGTGCCGTAACGCCGCAGATCCATATACCACTCAAAGGCCTCACGGGGCAATCCATGCTTGTCGATTCCCGCCTCGAGGACCTGCAGATCATCTTCGCGCTGCCCGCCGCCGATGATCTCCCCGACCCCCTCGGGGGCCAGCATATCGACGCAGAGCGCGTAATTTTCATCTTCCGGATCCCTCTTCATGTAGAAGGCCTTCACCGCCGAGGGGTAGCGGTGCACCAGCACGGGACTCTCGAAATGTTCAGAGAGGGCTGTCTCATCCGGGGCTCCGAAGTCACCTCCCTCCTCGAACTCGATCCCTTTTTCGTTCAGGATGGAAACCGCCTCGGAGTAGGAGATGCGTGGAAAAGGAGCCGCGACCCTCTCCAGCAGGGAGGTGTCACGCTCCAGCACGTCAAGCTCAGCACGGCGGTGCTCGAGAACGTATTGAATGATCGAGGATACGAAATCTTCCGCCAGGTCCATGATGTCATCGAGGTCGGCGAAGGCCACCTCCGGCTCNACCATCCAGAACTCGGTGAGATGNCGNCGCGTCTTGGACTTCTCGGCCCGGAAGGTCGGCCCGAAGCAATAGGCCTTGCCGAAGGCCATCGCGGCGGCCTCCATATAGAGCTGGCCGCTCTGGGTCAGGTAGGCCTTCTCATCAAAATATTCGACCTCGAAGAGATTGGTCGTCCCCTCGCAGGCATTGGGCGTNAAGATCGGGGCGTCGACACAGACAAAATCCCGCTCACCGAAGAAATTACGGANCGCCGTGATCACCGCGTCGCGAACCCGGAGGATNGCGTGCTGCTTGCTCTGNCGCAGCCATANATGGCGGTGACGAAGAAGAAAATCCGGGCCGATATCAGAGGTCTTCGAGATGGGATACTCGCTCGTTGGCTCCTGCAGAACATCCAGGTCCGAGGCCTTCAGCTCGACCCCGCTTGGCGCTCTCTCATCAGCCGAAACCGTACCGGTGACGATGACGGAGGATTCGTAGGGAAGATGAGCGCAGCGCTCAAAAAGCTCCTCGCTTACATCCGCCTTGCCCATGATGGCCTGCACCCTGCCGCTGCCATCGCGAAACTGCAGGAAGTGAATCTTCCCCTTGGAGCGCCTGTTGAAGAGCCATCCGGCGATNCGGACCTCCTCTCCCACATGTTCCGGTAAAGNTCGAATCGCCACTNTGTTCGGGTTTTTTTCGCTCATTTTNCCTGTCTCCCTCGCGGCATTGAGGTCTCCTNAAGCTCATCGGCGCGAAGTCTAACCCTAAANGCCAAAGCTAGAAAGNGAGAAAAATAGCGGNCCCGAAATCGTNGAAAGAAAATACGGGTAGTCCAAACCTTACAGAAGCCTATAATTGGGTTATCGAAGTTCAAATCTTTGGGTTTGACTCTCGAATCGGCGGTTGGGCGGCCTGTCAGAGGCTCTCTTGATCCGTCTGTTCGACCGACAATGCGACTGAGAACGGATTCTGCCTGTTCGGTACTGCCTTTCGATACGGGGGCGTGAGTTCCCAGGCCGGGATTTTCGCGGGTTGGTGGTTTGTTTCGTACGCCGTTGTCCACTATCGCCTGTTCTTTCCCGCTGAAGCAGTTTTACACATTTCCGAGAGGGACACACCCTCGAGACCCCTCGCGGTAAATGAAGGTTGTTTTCCGATGTCGAATGAAACCTCCAGGATGACCGGTCCCGCCAGGCTCGCAGCCTGTCTCTGGATCCTCCTGGTCTCGCTCTGCCTGGCTGCCGACAGAGCGGAGGCGGCCAATGGAGACCTCCTCGGCGTCAGCGACACCCTGGACTCCGCCAACCGGGAGCTCATCGACATGGCGGAAGATTCCCGGGATGGAACCTTCTGGGTCCTGGGCGCCAACGGCAGCTCGGTTGAAAACCACCTCATCTATCATCTCAGCCGCGATCTCACCACCGTGCTTGGAACGGCNGAGAACCCTCATCCCAGCGGCAGCATCGCCGAGAGCAATATGTCGCTCAATCGCGGCATCGCCTTTCACGACCCCACGGGAAATCTCTTCGTCCTCTCGCTGACCGGCCTCCGGGGCGAGCAGCGCTACGAGGTGAGGGCTGTCGACGAAAATGGAAACGCGAGCCCCGCCTTCGACTTTTCCATAGACCTCGAGGGTGAAGAAGGAGCCAGCCTCTTCGGCCTGAGCTTCGATATCGTATCGGGCCAATTNTGGACCCTCGACATCGCCAGGGACCTGGTGCTCCGCATCGGCTTCGATGGAAACATCAGCCGCTCGTTCCTGCTGCCGGGAAAAATCAGCGACGAGACCCTGATCCGCGGCCAGGGATTGTCCTTCGACAGCGAGGCCCTCCTGCTCTATGTCTCCTACGGAAGCATCCTCGACCAGGGGGCCTCGAAGATACTCCAGNTGACGACAGAGGGAGTCCTGATCGATGACAGGCTGAGCGCCTACCGCACCGGGATCGAGATCCCTCTCGGCCANATCCCCGAGACTGACCTCCGGGGCATCACCTCCTATCTGGTTGGAGCCGGCCAGAACCGGTTCGCCGTCATAGGCGGCTCCGGACGNATCTACCAGATCGAGCAGGTAATACCTCGAGTCATCCCTCCCAACCAGTTGTCCTGCGGCCTGACGGTTACCAGCCAGGTCGTGCTCAATTGGGTCAACAACGGCCCCGGAGCCGAAGGCGCCTACCAGGGCTCCATCCAGATCGTTCGCAACGGCGTCGCCCTTGCCAACGTCGAAGGCCACACCACCAGCTACGTCGACTCAACACCGATCAACGGCCCCTCAACCTACGCCCTGCGGGCGGCCGAGGACGGCGTCTTCGGCCCGGTCGGCTGCGAATGCGCGACCGTCGCGGGTCCCGGCGGGATCATCAACTGGACGGCGGCTCCCACGGGCGGCTGCTATGACCTGGCCCTCGTCCCCGNTNCGGAAAAAATCTACGTGACCGATGACTCCGCGGGGACTGTCTCCATCCTCGATGCCGACCTCAGCGATGCGGGNNAAGACGACTTCCCGAGCCCCTGGAGCAATCCCGGGGGNATCGCCTTCGTCCCGGCAATCCAGCTNGGCTTTCCTCCCCAGCTCTTCGAGNACTTCATCGCGATAGCCAATACCAGCGACAACCGGCTTCGCCTGGCGAGCCTCGCCGCCCCGGAATCCGGAACGACCATCAACCTGCGTTTTCCCGANGAGGTGGAAAATCCGAGAATCGGCGGGCTTACCTATATTCCATCCGACACCCCCTCCCTGCAACGTTTCGTGGTAACGGAGAGGGAAAGTAAAGAAATCTACATTTTCAGGACCAATGGAAACCTGGTCCGCTCCTGCTCGCCGCCCAGCCTCTTCCTCGACGTCGCCATCGGCTCCGGGGTCTCCTACGATCCCCTCCGCGACACCTTCCTTACGGGATTCGAAGATGGTGTCGTGCGTGAGCTCTACAGCGACGGGCCTCCCGGNACCTGNCCCCTGACCGCTCCCAGCTTCGAGATCAGCCTCGAGGCNGTCGGCNGCGGCTACGACCAGGACGGCCACNTCGGCGGCATCCAGATTTCAGANAACACCCTGCTGATCTGCCTTCCGGGCAACGGCACGATCTTCCGCACCCTGCTGTTTCCTTTCGGCCCCGACTTCATCAGGGGTGATTTCGACCGGAACTCGGAGGTCGACCTGAGTGATGCGGTATCCATAGCCCGCTACCTGTTCCTTGGCGGAACGCCACCGACCTGCATGGATGCGGCCGACAGTAATGACGATGGGATCCTCGACATTTCCGATCCTGTCTACCTGCTGTTCTACCTGTTTATCGCCAACAGCCCGNCGCCNCCGGANCCTTTCCCCGGGGCGGGTAACGACCCCACCTTCCGGGACAACCTGGGCTGCCAGGAGTGAAGANGAGACCCTCATGAGCGAAAAGAAAACCACNGGCANCCTGCGGCGCCTNGCGNTGCTCNTCGCGATGTTCCTTCCGGGAGCCTTCTGTGAAGAGCTCGCGGCGGCGAACGTTCTACAGGTTGGCTACGCCTCAGCCAAGCCCGGGGACGACCGGGTCCATATGACCATCACGGCTACCAACGATGAGCCGATCCACGGCTACAGCCTGGCGCTGGCCTATCCTTCGGGCGTACTCCAGATGACCGATATCGGTGTCTGCGGGACCCACCTCGTGGAGCTCGAGCCTGAATTCGTGGCCCCGCGAATCGACAACGAGCTGGGGATCGCCCACCTCGCGGTGATCATCGAATTCGAGGCCCCCACGGGTGAAAACTACCTCGAGCCCCTCTCGCCGCAGGATTCTCCGAGAATCGTGGCCCGCCTCAGCTTCCGGGTTCTTCCCGGGGCCGCGGGTGGCCACTACCCCGTAAGGCTCGTTGACGGGATCGGCGCTCCCGCCGTCTACAATCGCTTCAGCAACGCGGGCCGCAGCATCCGGCCGGAGCTCAGAAATGGAACCTTCTTCGTCAAGGGAGAGAACGTGCTGGCCCTCGACCGGCGGAGGGCTTTCTGCGGCGCCACCCCCCAGATGGTCATCCGCGCGCTGGCCAGCCATCCGGATCCGCTCGATGGCTTCTCGATCGGCATATCCTTCGACTGNGAGACCCTCGAGCTCGACCCCGACGACGCGCTCCTGGGAANGGATGTCATCGCCTCGCTGGGAAACCAGGTCGAACTCTTCCAGACCGACATCGACACGCTCCCGGGGCCCATGGACTGCCGCTCACGTACCGGCGTCATTTTTGANCGGGTGCCGCCCTTCCTCGGACAGAACCTGCTGCCCTCGACGAACTCGCCGCCCACCCAGGAGNTCATGCGCTACACCTTCCGTCTGAAGAGCAACGCGATCGACTGCGCCGACACCGAGAAGCTCGACCTGCTCCTTGAGGAGCTCGAGCAGCCGGGCTCCCTGAATACGACCTTTATCGTCGGCTCCAGCAGCATCACCCCGGTAAGAGAGCACGGCAAGATCTACTTCTGCACCGGCACCCTGCGCGGCCGGGTCGTCGACGCGCTCACCGGCACCGGACTCGGCGGCGTGCGGGTGGTCACCATCCCGGAAGGAATCAACGCGACCTCCTCGGCCAACGGCAACTTCGTCCTGGNAGATCTTCCCCCGGGGGACTACTCCCTCGAGTACGAGAAAAACNGCTACTACTCCGGCGGGCTNCTCGATGTNCCGGTCAGCTGCGGAAATGAAAACAACGCCGAGGAGACCGGCCTCTACGCGCTGCCGCCGAGCTGTCCGCCTCCCGAAGGCAGCTTCCGAAGAGGCTTTATCAACAGCGATGCCCGCTCCGATCTCTCCGATGCCATCAGCATCTTCAACTACCTCTTCAGGGGCTTCGCCCCGCCTGAATGCACGGCGGCCGCCGATGTCAATGCCGACAACCGTCTCGACATCAGCGATGGAATCTTCATGCTGAACTTCCTCTTCGGCAACGGCCCGCCACCCTACTCTCCCTACGAGGAATGCGGCACCGATCCGGACAGCACGCTCGGCTGCGTACGCTCCTACGCCTGCGAGCAGTGATCCCGGACGCTACCTGAGGTCATCGACCTTGTCGGTATACTCCCACGAGAGATCCGGGCGGCCGAAGTGGCCGTTCCTGGCCGTATCAAGGTAGATCGGTCGGCGCAGATTGAGCGCCTCGATGATCTCCTTCGGGGTAAGCGGGAAGTGCTGGCGGACCAGCTTCTCGAGCTCCGGCTCCGGCTTCTTGCCGGTACCCTGGGTATCGACGAGAACCGAACAAGGCTCGGCAATACCGATGGCATAGGAGAGCTGCACCTCGCAGATATCCGCCAGCCCGGCGGCGACGATGTTCTTGGCGATATAGCGCGCCATGTAGGCGGCGCTGCGATCTACCTTGCTGGGATCCTTGCCGCTGAAGGCACCGCCACCGTGGCGGCCGCGGCCACCGTAGGTGTCGACGATGATCTTGCGGCCGGTAAGGCCCGTATCCGCTGCGGGACCTCCCTTGACGAATTTTCCGGTCGGGTTGACATGGAAGACGGTCTTGTCATCGAGGAATTCCCCGGGCACCACCTTCCGGATCAGTTCATTGATGATCTTCGGCTTGATGTCCTTCTCCAGGTCGGCCTCGGGAGTGTGCTGGGTCGAGATGACCACCGTGTCCACCCTGGTGGGAACACCATCCTCATATTCGACGGTGACCTGTGATTTCCCGTCCGGCCTGAGAAAATACATTTCGCTGCTCTCCCTCGCCCTGGCAAGCTCGTCGACAAGCTTGCGAGCCAGCAGGATCGCCAGGGGCATGTATTCAGGGGTTTCGTTGCAGGCGAAACCGAACATCATTCCCTGGTCGCCGGCGCCCTGATCGCTGTGAAGTCCCTTGCCCTCATCAACGCCCTGGGCGATATCCTTGGACTGACCGTGAACAGCCGGGAGAACGGCGACATCATCATAGTGAAAGCCGATATCGGGATGGATATAGCCGATCTCCTCAATCGTCTGGCGCGCCACCGTGTCGAAATCGCAGTACTTCTGGGTTGTGATCTCCCCGGCCACAAGCGCCAGTCCCGTGGTGACCAGGGTTTCAACCGCCACCCGGGAGGTGGGATCC
>NZOA01000040.1 GCA_002695115.1 Planctomycetota bacterium | reverse complement strand
ATCATCGAGGCCGGCTTCCCGATCTCGAGCACCGGGGATTTCGAGGGCGTCAAGCTGATCGCCGAGAGCCTCGATGGGCCCACGATCTGCGGTCTCGCCAGGGCCAAGAAAGAAGACATCGAAGCCGCCGGCAAGGCGCTCGAGAAGGCCTCCAGCTCACGCATCCACGTCTTCATCGCCACCAGCGATCTCCACATGGACAAGAAGCTCAAGATGAGCAGAGACGATGTCCTGGCGATGGCTGTAGCCAGTGTAGAGCAGGCCCGGCAGTTTACCGACGATGTCGAATTCTCTCCCGAGGACGCGTCGCGCAGCGACATGGACTTCATGTGCGAGGTGATCGAGGCGACCGTGAACGCGGGGGCCACGACGATCAACATCCCCGACACCGTGGGCTACGCCATGCCAGGAGAGATAGGCGACCGGGTACGCTACGTGAAGGAGAAGGTACCCGCGGTAAATGACATAGTGCTCAGCATCCACTGCCACAACGACCTTGGTGTCGCTGTGGCCAACTCGCTCTCGGCCATGCAGGCCGGCTGCGACCAGATCGAGTGCACCATCAACGGCATCGGCGAGCGGGCGGGAAACACCTCTCTCGAAGAGATCGTGATGGCCCTCAACATGCGCCAGGACGTCTACGACGTGGAAACCGGCATCAACACCCGGGAGCTCTGGAGCACCAGCCGCCTGGTCTCCAACCTGACGGGTATCGAGGTGCAGAGAAATAAGGCCATCGTCGGTGAGAACGCTTTCGCCCACGAAGCCGGCATCCATCAACATGGGGTCATCAGCGACCGCAGGACGTATGAGATCATGTCAGCCAAGGAGGTCGGCTGGCATGGAACCCAGCTGGTCATCGGCAAGCACTCCGGCGTGCACGCCATCGAAAAAGTCCTCGAGCGCAGGGGCTATGACCTCAACCGCGACCAGCTCCACGAGGTCAGAGCCCGGGTCAAGGATGCCGCCGACAGGGAGAAGACCATCGAGGAAGAAGATGTCGTCGCCTTCGCCAACGAGGTTCTCAACGAGCTCACCAGCGAGGAGCAGCTTGTCTCGCTCGAGGAGTTCTCGGTGATGACCGGCAACGGCTTCACCGCCAGCGCCACCATCAAGCTCAGCATCAATGGCGAGGAGGTGATCGGCACAGGCACNGGGGTCGGGCCCGTCGATGCTTCGGCTCATGCCCTCCAGCAGATTCTCAGCGCTCAATTCGGAGGTGAGCTGGANCTCAGCGACTACGGCCTGAAGGCCATCACCGGGGGAACAAACGCCCTGGCGCACGCCAATATCCAGTTCAAGGACCAGACCGAAAACCGCTTCCGGGGAGACGCCGTGGACAAGGACGTAATCCTNGCCTCGGTCCACGCAATGATCAAGGGAGCCAACCGCGCCCTGAATCATCGCATCCGACACGCAAACAATCCCCAGGACAAGGACGGTTCCCCCGGCCAGGATACCGAGTCGAAACCGCAGAAGACCGCGAAGTGACGCATGAGCGACCGCGGAACGTCCGGGCAGGAGAGNGCCCCGCGGGNCGGATGAGCCAATGATCAAGATCTACGATACGACCTTAAGAGACGGGACCCAGGGTGAGGGAGTCTCCTTCTCGGGACGGGACAAGCTGAAGATCCTGCGTTTGCTGGATGAATTTTCCATCGACTACGTCGAGGGNGGATGGCCGGGTTCTAATCCGAAGGACATCGACTTTTTCAAGGCCGCCGCCGACACCGAGCTGAACCATACGAAGCTCGCCGCCTTCGGCAGCACCTGCCGGGCCGGCAGCGCCCCGGAAGATGATGCCAACCTGCAGGCGATCCTNGCGGTCGGAACNCCCGTGGTCACGATCTTCGGAAAATCCTGGCACCTTCACGTAACCGAGGTGCTGCGAACCACCCCGGAAGAGAACCTCCGCATCATCAAGGATTCCGTAAGCTACCTGCTCTCGGAAAACCGNGAGGTCATCTACGACGCCGAGCATTTCTTCGATGGCTANAAGGCCGATCCCGAATACGCGCTGGAAACCCTCAGCGCCGCCAGGGANGGAGGCGCGAGCTGCCTGGTGCTATGCGACACCAACGGAGGAAGCCTGCCGGCCGAGGTCGAGAAAATTACGCGGGCCGCCAGGGAGAAGNCCGGCGATACCGAGATCGGCATCCACACCCACAACGACGGGGGAATGGCAGATGCCAANACCCTGACCGCGGTGGAGGAAGGCGCGATCCATATCCAGGGTACCTTCAACGGNCTGGGAGAACGCTGCGGCAATACCGACCTCACCAACNTCATCCCGAACCTCCTGTTGAAGATGAAAAAGGAGCTGTCCATCGATNGCGATGGACTCACCAACCTCACCCATCTCTCGCGGTTCATTCACTCCATCGGCAACCTGAATTTCCCCGAGAATCACCCCTTCGTCGGTCAGATGGCCTTCGCCCACAAGGGTGGAGTTCACGTCAACTCGGTCATGAAGGTGGCCGATTCCTACGAACACATCAATCCCGAGATGGTGGGAAATTCACGCCGGATCCTGATTTCCGAGCTCTCGGGGAAATCGAATATGTCCTACCTGGCGGACGCCGAGGGGATCGATCTCGAGGCCCATCCCGACGCGGCCCGCAAGGCTGTCGAAGAGATCAAGGCTCTTGAAAACGAAGGCTATGTCTTCGAGGGGGCCGAGGCCTCCGCGACCCTCATCATCCTTAAACACATGGGGGAGGAGGTTGAATTCTTCGACCTCGTTCGCTACCGCTCGTCGGTAGAGCACCGGCGCGACGGAGGGACCTTCAACGAGGCCACCGTCAAGATCAAGGTCAAGGAACAGGAGTTCCTCGCCGTGGGGGAAGGAGTCGGACCGATCGACGCACTCGATGAAGCTCTTCGCAAGGCGATCCAGCGCTTCTATCCGGAGGTCGATTCCATCGTCCTCGAAGACTACAAGGTTCGAGTCATCGATGCCGCCGGGGGAGCCGAGGCGAAGGTCTGCGTCACGATCGAAGGNGCCGACCGTGAGGACGAAACATNCTGGAGCACTGTCGGGGCAAGCGAGAACCTCATCGAGGCCTCGTGGGCGGCCCTCAAAGACAGCATCGTCTATGGACTGCTGCGCAAGAAGAAGCGTTCCTGAGCGCGCCGCGACGGGCTATCGAACCTTGCGGAGGCCCTCCGTCCCACGGATGATGGCTNCGCGGCTTCGTCGCAACCCCGCGAGGTAGAGGGCGCTGAGCCGCCAGTGACGCAGGAGGGTCCGCCACTTTCCGCAACGCTCCCAGCGCCGCGCCGACACCAGGACCGGCTCCCTCAGCAGCNTGAAGCAACCCCTGCGGCCAAGGNTCCTGACCAGCTCGTGATCCGGGAGCGTTCCAGCCNGCGGAAATCCACCTTCTCCTCTGAAGATCTCGGCCCGTACGAAAATGGACTGGTCACCGAAGGGTCCGAAGCCAAGGCGGTTGCGCCAATCCGCGCAGAAAGATACGGCGCGGTAGAAGAGGCCGGGACGATCGAGGCGCAGGCGGAAAGCTCCGCCCACGATCCCGGGGGTCTCGAGGGCCTCCCGGATCTCAACGCAGGCCGCCTCACTCAACAGGCCATCGGCGTACTGAAAAAGAAAAACCTCGCCCTCGGCCTCCCACGCGCCGCGGTTCATNTGCGAGAAAACGCCCCCCGGCTCCACCAACACCTTGTCGGCCCTCTTGCGNGCCAGNTCACGGGTCCTGTCAGNGCTGCCTCCATCGACCACGATCANCTCTTCGACCCCCGCAAGCTCCAGNCGCTCGAGGCATTCTTCGATGCAACTCTCCTCGTTCAGGGTCGGTACGATTGCCGAGATGAAGGGGGCTTCACTCATGGCCTGATTGTAGCAGCAATCCTCCCGGCCCAAAAACNGACGCNGNCAGGCCTCTCCGTAAAAAAAACCGGCACGGGAAGTTTTTCTTACGAAGCANGCCCGCAAAAAGTTACACTTGCTATAGTGTTTGAATTTCAACCACTCCACTTATGGTTATTTTACATAAGTACATATAAATTATATTGTTATGGATGAAACNCTACCTCCGAAAAAGCCCAGNACAAGCACCGCTTCGCTCTCAGAACAAGCCGATGAGCAGGATACCCGTACATCCGGGGCGCTGAGAACGACAGTCGGCCCCTACGAGGTGGAAGCGAGAATCGGTAAAGGCGGCATGGGAAAGGTCTATCGCTGCCGTGACCAGACCCTCAGGCGCCCGGTCGCCGTCAAGGTCCTCCACGACAGATACGGGCAGGATGAACACTACCAGGCCCGCTTTCGCCGGGAGGCCCGCAGCCTTGCAAGCCTCTCCCATCCTTCGATCGCCCAGATCTTTTCCATCGACACAGCCGAAGACGGCTCCCTCTACATCGTCATGGAATATGTCGAGGGCAGCTCGGTGCAGGANCTCCTCGCCGAGGATGGCAAGCTNGGGGTAGAGGATTCCATTCGTTTTGTCCGCCAGGTGGCCCAGGGACTCCAGGCCGCTCTCGATGGGGGACTGATCCACCGTGACATCAAACCCTCTAACCTGCTCGTGCGCCCCGATGGCGCGGTCAAGATCGTCGACTTCGGACTGTCGAAGGAGGTCTCGAAGGACAACACCCTGACGGAGGAGGGCATTGTCCTTGGAACGCCTCACTATCTCTCGCCTGAGCAGGGACGCGGAAAAGCGGTCGACCATCGCTCCGATATCTACGCCCTCGGGGCGACCTTCTACCACATGGTGACCGGCAGGCCGCCTTTCAAGGGTAAATCACAGGTCTCGATCATCGTGGCCCATATGGAGGAGGACCCCGATGCCCCCCGGGCGCTCTGCCCGGATCTTCCCGAGAGCCTGAGCGACGTCATCGGAAGAATGATGGCCCGCAAGGTGTCCGACCGCTACGACAACTACGACCAGCTCGTGGAGGACCTCCAGCTCCTGGAGGCCGGCAAGGTCCCGCTCCACACGGAGCGGGGCACGGGGCGTTTCAGCCGGCGAGGCCCTCGCGGCGCGCTGCGCTCACTCGGCTTCGCGGCCGGCTTCCTCGCGCTGCTCATCCTAACGGCGACNACCACCTCCTACGCGCTGCGCAGCTACAGGACCGGGATGGTGCAGTCCATCGAAAACCGCCTCGGCAGCTGGTGCCTGCCGCGGCCGACCGGGGGGTCGACACTCGACCTGGACTTCTCGGCCGTTCCCGNCGACAAGCCGCAGGCGCTGCGNGACATCTTCCTGCTCAGGCCGCCAACNGATGGAGGCAAGCCGCCGACCCTGCACAAGGATACCGGCAGGCTCTCCTGGGAAAACTACCGCGACCCGGTAGCCTTCTCCTACCCGTTCGAACAGCTCGACGAGNTCCACCTGAGCTTTGACCGCCCCGANGGTCGGTCCGACCTGGCNATTTCCATCGTCGACCCTCTCGGCAACAGAAGGCGGAGCCTGACCCTGAGGCTGAGCCCCTGGAGAAAAACCACGAACCCCCTCGAGGCCCTCAGACATGGAGACGAGGTGCTGCCGAATTCCCCGCTGCCAGCTATTCCTCCCCTCAGCTCAAAAGACGCTGTCTACAAGGTTTTCTTCCTGATGGTGCCCGCCAAGGGTAGCACCTGGGTAACCATCAAGATCGTCGAGATGACTCAAAACGAGACTCTCTATTCTCACGACTGCAGCCTGCCCGGAGATGACTGGTCCAGGGGAGCGGTGGTCCTGCAGACCTCGTTCTACCGTAAGCCCTGCGCGATAGAGTTCAGNAAGCTCCTGCTCTCGGGAACGCTCACAGGCTCGCGTCTGAAGGAGGTCCCATGGCAAGACTGATCGTAATCGATGGNCCCTCTGTCGGCGCCGAATACGAGCTCACAGCCCCGGATGGCGGCTCCACCGGGGAGATCGTCCTCGGCCGCGACCCGGGAGTCGGGATCTCCCTCAACGACAGGGCAATCTCCAGGGAGCACTGCAAGATCGAGGTCAGNCCTTCGGGCTCGAGGCTCATCGATCTCGGCAGCCGCAACAAGACCTACCTGAACAACGACCCGATCGAGACCTGCNGGCTGAAAAACGGCGACCGGCTCCTGATCGGCGATACCGAATTGCGCTTCGAGGATGACTCGCCGGAGGTGGAGGGAACAGCCTTCTCATCCACCATCCTGAAAGAGGTGGAGGCGGCCGGCGCCGGAGGGAGAAAGGACGCCCCCCGAACGGCAGACCTCCTGCAGCTCGCCGCTGACCTCGGCTCCACAGGCGATATCGCGAGCCTCTTCGAGAAATTTTTCTCCTGGGCTTCCGGGAAGACCGGGGCGGAGCGTGGAATGCTGCTGGCGCGTGAGGGGAAAGGCTGGGTGGCCCGCGGGACCTCCACCGGGACACCGGGAAAAGATGGCGCGCCACGGGCGGACATCGACATCGTCGAACGCTCCGAGAAAGAAGGAAAGGCTCTCCTCTCCAAAGCCGAATCCGGCGACCAGGCGGCATCCATCCTCTGCGCCCCGGTGGCGGCCCCAGACGGGGCAGGGGGAGTGGTCTACCTGGAGACCGGGAACGCCTTTGAGGACGAGGCGCTGGAAATCCTCGCNCAGGCGGTCGAGCCCCTCGGAATCAACCTCGAGCGGNTCGATGAACAGCTCTCCCTGCTCGAGGCCAACCGCAACCTGCTGCGNTCGATCTCCGAAGACCGGAAAATCATCGGTGAATCGCAGGAGGTCCAGGATGTCCTTGAGTTCATCCAGCGAGCGGCCCCAACCCCGATGACCGTCCTTGTCCAGGGTGAGACGGGAACCGGCAAAGAGCTAGTGGCCTCGGCTCTGCACTACGGCAGTCCCCGCCGCAATTCTCCCTTCGTGACCCTCAACTGCGCGGCGCTGCCGGAGAACCTGGTCGAGAGCGAGCTCTTCGGACACGAGAAGGGCTCCTTTACCGGCGCTATCGCGCGAAAGAAAGGACGCTTCGAGCTCGCCAATGGAGGTACGGTGTTTCTCGACGAGGTGGGGGAGTTGACGCTGAACTGCCAAGCAAAGCTGCTGCGTCTGCTCGAGGAGCGCTGCTTCGAGCTGGTTGGCGGCACCACCGAGATCGAAGTGGATGTACGGATTATCGCGGCAACGAACAAGAAGCTCCAGGAGGCTGTAGAGGAAAAGCTGTTCAGGGAAGACCTCTTCTATCGCCTGAATGTCCTCGACATACTCATCCCGCCCCTGAGAGAGAGAACAGAGGACATCCTGCTGCTATCGGAGTTCTTTATCACCAACAGCCCCGCCGGCGGACGCCCCAGAAAACTGACCGGTAAAGCCGAAAAGAAGCTCATGAGCTACAGCTGGCCAGGTAATGTCCGCCAGCTCAGGAACGTCATCGAGAGCGCTCTCGTCCTTGGAGATGGAGAAAAAATCCATCCCGACGACCTCGTTCTTCCGGAGAAGACGAGCCTGCCCCGGATGACCGACTGGGAGCCGGTAAGTCTCCAGGAGCTCGAGCGCCAGCATGTTCTCAGGGTTCTCGAACACACCGAAGGAAACAAGAAGAGGGCGGCGGAGCTGCTCGGAATCGAACGATGCACTCTCTACTCCAAGCTCAAGAATTATGATGCCTGAAGCTCAACGTGTTCTTCACTGCTACCTGGCCGCCCTGGCCCTGTCGCTTTGCGGCGTCACGGCGCCCGCGGCCGATGGGAAAAACGAAACCGCGACGCCGGGGAAGACCAGGAAGGGGCCCGAAGACTCCGGCAAGAACGCGCCCGCGGCCCCCGCCGGGACAGCGGCCGGGACAGCGGCGAGAAGAATCATCCTGCCCAAGCCCGGGTCCTATCGCGCCCCGGGTATTCTCAGGCTGGCCGGGAAACTCCATGGACTCCCGGTCAAGGTCGAGCAGCGCGAATTGAATGACGAAACGATCAGGATCTCGAAGCAACTCGGCGAAAAACCGGTAACACTGAACGAGCTGAACCTGATGCTGGCCTCACAGTCTTTCTACCTCCATGTCTGGGACCATCCGAGACATGGCAAGCTCCTGGTGGTTTCGCGGCGGCAGGACTGGAAACCGGAGAACCTCCGTTTTAAGAAAATTCTGACGGTCGGCCCGCGGGGATTCAACCACGCCTGGGTAGCTGTTCAGAACACCAAGGAGGCCCTGAACGCCGACCTCGAACCCGGCTCCCCCAGGATCGTCACCCTGGCCAGCGTCAAGGCCGGTAAGATCTTTATCTGGGCTCCACGCAAAGACTGGCTGCAGAAGGTCACCATGGAAGCGGAAAAATCCATCAGCGAAGCGCTCAACTCCCGCCAGCGCCTCAGTTCCTACAAAGCGCTCCATCTCAGGGCCAGCAGGCTCAAGGAGGCACTCCTGGAGAAATTCCCTGAAGAAGAGCTCGAGCGAATTCATATCACCGTCGCTCCCTGGGGAAACCACCTCCTCTACCGAGCCAACCAGGAGTACTCCGCCAGGCTCCTCGAACTCCTGAAAAAACTCGACAAACCTCCCGAAAAGGTCCGTTAACCCCACCTGGACCTTGATTTTATTGCACTTAGGGGCTGCTACCCGTATCTCAAGCTAACTTTCCCGGCTTAACTTAAAGACCCACGGGCGCTTGAACCGATGAAAATACACCTGAGATCATCTCGATCTCGGGTTGGCAGTGTTCGATTACAAAACACTCTGGGTTTGAAATACTACGATAAAGCTTCTTGTGGGGCTCAGTTAATATCATTTTAAAGCCTTTCTTTAAAATAACTTAGGACATATGTCCAGGGGTTGGGGAAACTTGGCACGGACCTTGCTTTTTATATAAGGTCTGAGTTCTTTTTCCTTCATACCTGACTCGCAAAAACCAATCTGGATTCTCTGAGATCATGAACGCCGGGCAAATCCATAAATACCTGTTTCTGACCACCCTTCTTCTCTGTATTGGGAGTTCCTCCCTGTACGCGCAGAGCGACCGCTTTGGCAACCTGAGGGGAAGACGCATCGCCAAGGGACCAGATGGAGAGAAAACCGTGCTGCGCCGCGGCGGACTCCTCCTCGCGCAGGCCGATTCTCCCCAGGAGAAGGCGCCTGCGAAAGCTCCCGCCGGGAAGACCCCGGCTGAGGCGGCGGCCCCAAAAGCCCCTGCCGCGGGCCAGGCCGAAGAAAAAGCCCCCGCCGCGGGGGAAGCCGCCAAAACAAAGCCCCAGGATGCGCCGGCTGAAAAACCCGCCGGCGAAGCGCCCGGAGCCGAAGCCGGGGCCGAGAAGCCCGCCGGCGAAGCGCCCGGAGCCGAAGCCGGGGCCGAGAAGCCCGCCGGCGAAGTGCCCGGAGCCGAAGCCGGGGCCGAGAAGCCCGCCATCGAAGCCGGGGCCGTCGCCGCCGGGGAAGGTGAAAAAGACGAGTCGGAGTACAAGCCGAACAAGAAATATCTCGGACAGCCGGTCGATATCCAGGAAGGCCCGATTCCCGTAGAAGATTTCCTGCGTTTCCTGGCTGATTATACCGGCCTCACGGTCATTCTCAGCGGTGGCCCCGCGGGGTCTACCGCCCGCCAGGGACAGACCATCACCATCACCGCGCCGATCTACCAGGGAGATTTCGAGATCGTCAAGGCGATCCTTGACGCCAACGGTTTCCAGGTCCATCGCCGGAAGCTTCCCAAGGGAGACGATCCGCAAGCCGAGGTGAAGGAGATTCTCATCGTCAAATCGACCGCGAGCGCCCAGTCGGCGGGCGGGGTCAAGGAGAACCCCGTGATCAAGGTCGGGCAGGACGGAGCCTCCAAGATGGACACCCAGCTGGCCAAGGGGGACCTCAACCTTTCCTCCGACGAGCTGGCGACCATGGTGTTCACGTTGGAGCACGTCGCCCCCGCCGACGCGATCCTGTCACTCAATACCCTGGCCACAGGAAGCCAGGCCAAGGGAAGCTCGCGAACCTCGGGCCTCAGCGTGGCGGAGGTAAAGGGGACCCAGACGATCATCGTTACGGCAAAGTTCGGCCTGCTCGACTATATCGTCAAGCTGCTCAAGATCATCGATGTCGAGCAGAAGAATCCCGAGCGGATCGTGCATATCATCGAGGCCAAGGAGGCTGATGCCCAGGAGCTCGTCTCCATCATCGAGAGCTTCCTTCAGCAGAGCAGGGCCGGGCGCAGCAGCACATCGAAAGCGCCCATCCGCACCACCTCCACCTCCTCCAGCGCCAGCCGGAGCAGCTCCAGCCTCAACCGTGGCGGAGCCAGCGCCTTCGAGACGAGCCTCATAGCCGACCCCCGCACCCAGAAGATCATCATCACGACCTATACGATGGAGGATCTCGAAGACATCAACATGCTGGTGCGCGAGCTCGACACACGCTTCGACCTCAGGCGGCTCAAGACCCAGATCTACCGTATGCGTTACCTCAAGGCCATCGACGTGGCGCCCGTCATCTCCGACATCATCGGCTCATCGGGCGGCACCCGCAGCGGGACCAGGGGGCTGGGTACCTCGGCGAGAAGCCGAACCCGTACGCAGGGAAGAGCCACCACCACCCAGGGCCGGTCCACCCTCGGCGGAACTACAGGCCGCGCCTCCAGCGGCCTCACGGGCAACGCCGGAGCCGGGATGCTGCCGACGCTGATCGTCCCCCATGAAGAGACCAACTCGCTCATCGTCCAGGCCGAGCCTGAAGAATACGCCGAGATCCTCAACATCCTGGAGCAGATCGACGTCAAACGCAGGCAGGTATTTCTCGAGGCCGCCCTGGTGCAGGTCTCCCAGTCGAGCAATCTCAACTACAGTATCGAGCTGCTGGCCGGGGACCCCGATGACCGCGCCACGCGGGTGCTCTTCGAGCAGTCATTCGGCCTGAGCGGGATCGACCCCGTTGACTGGAACCGGATCCTCGATCCCAGCGCGTTCCCCACCGGTGGAGTCGCCGCGATCAT
This sequence comes from Planctomycetota bacterium, assembly GCA_002695115.1. Lineage (GTDB taxonomy): Bacteria > Planctomycetota > UBA8108 > UBA8108 > UBA8108 > UBA8108. Next base: position 57,590 of record NZOA01000040.1, on the reverse strand, counting down.
GGACAGGGGTAAGTTCCCCCTGCTCATCGAGTTCCTGAAATCCAACACCGACTCCAAGGTGTTGGCGACGCCCTTCATACTCGCCGACGACAATGTCCAGAGTACGATCAATATCACCGAGACCCGCTATGTAAGCAACCAGTCCACCGTCAACACCACCACCACGTCTTCGCAGCAAGGCGAAGATGCCGGCATCACCCTGGACATCTTCCCCACCATCAACTCCGAGAATTCCGTGTTCCTCGAGGCCGGTCTCGAGGTCTCCGAGTTCCAATCCATCGGAGGTGTCGGCGGCGCGCTGCCGCCAAAGACGACCAATTCGATCACCTCCTCCGTCACCATCGCCGGAGACAGGATCTACGTCATCGGCGGCCTGACCAGGGAGAACAAGGCGAAGAGCATCGCGAAGCTTCCCCTGCTCGGAGACATCCCCTTCCTCGGCAAGCTCTTCAGGTCCGAGTCAGACTCGGGCTCGGTCACGAACCTCTATATCTTCCTGCGCGCTCACATTCTCACGGATGAAAACTTCAAGGACCTCGCCCACCTGACGGACCAGGCGCTGAAGAAATCCGCCTCCGGCTCGGATGGAGAGCCGATCTCCTCACAGTTTGAGCTCCCCCCCAGAGGCCCAAGGGCCAAAATGGAAACCAACCGCGACGATCCGACCATCTTCCGGCGGGCCGATTCACAGTCCCGCGGAGATGAGCCGCTCCGGCGGCGCGCCGGGGATGCGCAGGAGAACCAGGGACGCGACGGATCCACCAGGGGTGGTGTCGGAATTCCCCGGGAGCCGCCGCGCGGCGGAAGCCGGGCGAATGGCTCTCCTTTTGAAGAGCCCATCGCTCCCCAGGCAACCGGGCCGCTGAAGCCCCCGGAGGGCTTCAGCAGCCTCAAGGCCCCTTCTTCCACGAGAGTGATACCCGATTCATGGAAGAGACGCGGGCTCAGGGTAAATCCGGGGGGCAACTCCTGGTTCCTTCCCCTCAGGCTGGACCTCCGTGGCGAAAGATAAAACGGGGACTGAAGACGGCTGGAGGCTGACTGAACGCAGGAATCGACACTAGCTGGACAACCACCGACAACCTCCCCCCACCATCATAAGATACCGACAGGGATCGTCAGCAGGATCCCGCCATCAGAGAAAGCCACAACCGAGCCCGCGACCATGAAACTCAGCCTTGTAGAGACCCTGATATCCGAAGGCCTCATCGACGAGAAACAGCTCGAGGAATGCCGAGGGATCGAAAAGGACAGCGGCCAGCCGATTGACCGCGTCCTCAAGAACAAGGGCTACATTACGGAGGAGACCCTTCTGGACATCTTCTCCAGGAGCCTGCGCCTGCCCTATAGGGAGGACCTCGAAGGCATCGAGGTGCCCACGGCGTTCACCCAGAAGGTGCCGGCGCAGTTCGCACGCGCCTACAACCTCGTCTGCATCAACGCGGATGAAAGCGGCTGCGACGTGGCCACCTGTGATCCGCTGGACTTCCACCCGATGGATGACCTCGCGGCGATGCTCGGAGCCCAGGTGAGGCCCGTGCTCGCGCCCAGGAAAGAGATCACGGCGCTGGTCAACAAGGCCTACCAGACCTCCTCCACCGATGTCGACGAGCTGCTCGAGGGCATCGAAGATGACGATATGATCAGCCTGACCAAGTTGGTCGACGAATCGGAGGATGTCCTCGATATCGCCAACAAGCCTCCGATCATCAAGCTGATGAACACGGTCCTCTTCGAGGCGCTGAAGATTCGCGCCAGCGACATTCATCTCCAGCCCTACAACGACAGGATGCAGGTCAGGTACCGCATCGACGGTATCCTCTACGATGCGAAGCTCGTCCCCAAGAAATTCCAGGACGCCATCGTCAGCCGCGTGAAGGTGATGGGAAAGATGGACATCGCCGAGCGCCGCCTGCCCCAGGATGGGCGTACGACCATCAAGGTAGGCGATGGCGAGGTCGATGTCAGGATCTCTTCGGTGCCCACCTCCCAGGGAGAGCGCATCGTTTTCCGTCTGCTCGACAAGACGGCGCGGCTCTATACGCTCGAGGAGATCGGCCTCGGCAAGCAGGACCTGGAGACGATAAACCACTTCATCAATTACTCTCACGGCATCATCCTGATCACGGGGCCGACCGGAAGCGGAAAGACGACAACCCTCTACGCGGCGCTGGCGGAGATCGACTCCGACGAAAAGAACGTGATCACGATCGAGGATCCGATCGAATACAACATCGACGGGATCTCCCAGATCCAGGTCGCCAATAAGAAGGGCCTGACCTTCGCCTCCGGGCTGCGCTCGCTGATGCGGCAGGACCCCGACGTCATGATGGTCGGAGAGATCCGTGACGGTGAGACCGCGGGAATCGCCGTGCAGGCAGCCAACACCGGCCACCTCGTTTTCTCGACCTTGCACACCAACGATTCCGCCGGCGCCATCAGCCGTATGGTCAACCTCGGCGTCGAACCCTACCTGGTCGCCTCCGCAGTGATCAGCGTCGTCGCCCAGCGCCTGGTGCGCCTGATCTGCCCCAACTGCAAGAAACCTTACGAGCCCACCGATGGCCAGCTCAAGGAGCTCAACTGCGATGACCGCTCCGAGCTCAAGGAGGGCATGCTCTACCTGGGAGAGGGCTGCGATTCCTGCCTCGGCCGTGGACTCTACGACCGAACCGCTATCTACGAAATATTCTCGATCGACGAACACGCCCGCAATGAGATCATCGAACGCGTCAGCGCCTCGGTAATGAAGCAGAACGCGGTATCGAGGGGTCTCAGTACCCTGCGCATGGACGGCGCCAGGAAGGTCTGCGAAGGACTCACGACGATCGAAGAGGTCTTCAGGGTTACCCAACTCGACGTCTTCTGAGAAAACCATGCCCATCTTCGAGTACAAGGCACTTACCAGCAACGGCAGGACCAAGAAGGGAATTGTCGACGCGGACACCGCGCGGGATGCCCGCAGCAAGCTGCGCAACGACCATATGCACGTCACGGAGATGTGGGAGGTCGCTGACAAGAAGCAGACGAAAAAAGACAAGTCGGTCTCCAAGAGAACCCGCAAGACGACCCCGGCAAAGGGGAAGAAGCCCGGCGGGATCCTCTCCAAGGAAATAGAGATCTTCCAGCCGACGATCTCCACCCGGGACCTCGCCACCTTCACCAGGCAATTCGCCACCCTGCTTCGAAGCGGCATCCAGCTGGCCGACGCGCTGNACGCCCTGGTCGAACAATGCGGCGATTCGCACTTCGAGCGCGTGCTGCGCAACGTCAAGGAAGAGATCACGTCCGGAAACAACCTGGCCGAGGCGATGGCGAAGCACCCGCGCTTCTTCAGCGACCTCTACGTGAACATGATCCGNGCCGGCGAGGCCAGTGGCCATCTCGATATCGTCCTGACCCGCATCGCCGACTACCTGCAGAAGGAAGCCAGCGTCAAGGGCAAGGTGCTCGCGGCCATCACCTATCCCGCCATCATGGTGGTCGTCGGACTGGCGGTCGTGATCTTCCTGATGACCTACGTCGTTCCCAAGATCACCCGGATCCTGAAAGACAGGGGACAGCCCCTGCCCTGGATCACCGAGCTGCTCATGGGAATCTCGGATTTCACGAAGGACTACTGGTTCTACGTCCTCTTTGCTTTCGTCATCGGTCTCATTTTCCTCAAGGGCATGATCGGAACCGACGCCGGGCGGCTGAAATTCGACAGCCTCAAGCTTCGGTTGCCCATCTTCGGCAACCTCTTTTCAAAGCAGGCCATCTCCCGCTTCGCGATGACCTTCTCNACGCTGCTCAAGAGCGGCCTGCCGGCGCTCGACTCCCTCAGGATCGTAGCCCTCGTCGTCAACAACGCCAAGCTCACCCAGGTCATCAACGATATTCATGCCCGGATCATCGAGGGCGCCGATATCGCGACCCCGATCAGGAAATCCAAGGTCTTCCCCCCCATGGTCGGCTACATGGTCGCCGTGGGCGAACAGAGCGGCCAGCTGGAAGAAATTCTCGACCGGATCGCGGAATCATACGAGGAGGAGCTGGACCTGTCCATCCAGCGCCTGACCGCCATGATTGAACCGATTATCATTATTCTGCTGGCAGTGGTTGTCGGCTTCATCATCGCCGCCGTACTTCTGCCGCTCCTGGACTTCTCAGCCATGGGATAATCACCGGGTAATGCCCCCAGGGTCCATTTTGACAAGGTTTTACAACACCCGGACACCGGCTGGTGTATCCTAGTTTCGAATGGAAATTCAAAACAGGTTTTAAGGAAACAACGCTATGAACAATGACAGAAATCGCAGGGCCCTCGCGAAAAAGGGCTTCACGCTCCTCGAGCTCATCGTGGTGATCACGATCATCGGCCTGCTCGGAACCCTTGTGGTGACCAAGGTGGCGCCGATACTCTTCCGGGCCAATAAGACCAAGATCATCAGCGACCAGAAGACAATCTACAATACGGCCAAGATCATCTACACCACCAGCGGCGGCTGGCCGGAATCGATAGACGAGATGGTGAACCCCGTTGACGAAGACGGAAACGAGCTGGAAGGCCTCGAGGAGATGCCCAGGGATCCCTGGGGCAACGAGTACGAATACGAGCTGCGCGATGGCAAGCCCGTGATCATCTGCCTTGGCCGCGACGCCAATACCGGCGGAGAGGGTGACGACCAGGATTACGAATACCCGGAAACCGACGAATACTGATCTTTCCCGGCTCCCGCCGGGAAACGCTTCTTCAGCCCCCCAGGGAACCATGAAAAAAGCCCAGCCCGAGAGACGGACCCTGCGCGGGAGACGCCGCGATGAAGGCTTCACCTTCCTGGAGTTGATAGTCGTCATCGCCGTGCTCGGGGTCATGTTCACCCTGGCCGTCATAAAAATCCACGGCACCATTAAAAGATACAGCCTGCGGAATGCGGCCGGTGAGCTCGGCACCAACATCGAGCTGGTGAGGCTGAAGGCCATCCAGCAGGGCAGCCTGTGCGGAATCCGCTACCACTTCGACGATGGCGCGGGATTGCAGGGGTATTCCCTTCTCGCCTCCGGCGGTGACCAATCGGAGATCAGCAGGGATGCGATTCTCCAGGGTCGCCAGGGAGTTCTCTTCGTGGTTTTCGATAGAATAAACTTTGACCACCCGGTAGAGCTCCTCAGCGTCGAGATGCGCGGCACGGGACGGGCCTTCTCCGATGGCGAACCGGATGTCTACTTCTCCCCCGCCGGCAACACGGGGAGCCATATCGTCGTGCTGGGGACCCCCGAAGGCGCCCGCTATACCGTGCTCTACAACGCGCTGACCGGAGCGGTGGATTTTGTCGATTCAGACCAGGCCAGCTTTGAAGATTTCGAGGAATGAAAATGCCGCTCAACGCGCATCAACCAGATCCCGCGCCGAAGGCTGAACCGGGCTTCACCCTTCTCGAGCTCATCATCTCCGTCACCCTGCTGACGCTCTTCGTCGTACCCATCGGCCAGGCCCTCAACGATGCGCGCATACGGTCCATTCGCTACACCCAGGCGCGCCAGGTCAAGAGCCTCGCCCAGCAGAAGCTCCACGACCGCATCAATGTCAGGCCCGAGGAAGGGGAGCTTGAGCTTCCAGAGGGTGAAGGCGACTTCGAAGAGGAAGGACACCCCAGTTGGAGCTGGATTGTCGACCCCCCACAGCCCAGGAGCCAGGGCGAGCAGGTTGTCCTCGAATATACGATCACCGTCGAGGTGCCTTTCCANCTCGAGAACGGCANCTCNGATTCAGCGCTCTCGACAGAAGGCTCGAGCTACCANTACACCACCTGGACCTTCCCTAACGAGGCCTGGTACGAAACGCAGGAGTACCTCTTCGACAACGGGATGGAATCTTTGCTCTACGGGAATCCTGACTACTACAATGAGGCTCTTCCGACGGCCAACACGGGAGCGGGAAGATGAAGAAAATCCACGGACATCGTAACCACGCCTCGGCAAATCCCCGCCGTATGGGCTTCACCCTCATGGAGGTCGTGATCGTGATGGCGGTGCTCGGCGGTGTCCTCATCGTCTCCTACCGTATTTTCGTCAACTGTCTCGACACCGCGCGAAGGGTCGAGAAGGACACCGTCCCCGAGAAGGTCGGCGAAGGAATCCTGACCCTGATGCGCCGGGATCTCTCCGGCACCGTATTCAAGGGATGCACCGAGGCGCTCAACAAGCAGGTCTTTATCGGAGAGGACCGCCCCGGGCAGGATGGAGACGAGGACTCGATCCACTTCGTCTCCACGGTAGACCCCACCCCCCGGGAAGATCTCCTTGAATGGGAAAATATCCGCACCCTGACGATGGTGAACTACCGCCTCGAGCCCAACCAGGCGACCAACTACCCCACCTACACTCTCTATCGCAAGGAGATCCTCGACTTTGCCCGGCGCGACATCAGCAACATGCCCGGTCTCAACTACAGCGTCTATGACAAGGTCAAATCGCTGAACATCGAGTACTTCGATGGATACGAATGGTTCGGCGACTGGGATTCCGTCGCCGCCATAGAGGAGCAGCAGCGGCTTCAGCAGGAGCAGGAAGAGGGCGACCTCCGCGGCGGCGTCAACAACAACATCCCGAGGGTCAGCGGCGAAGCCGCGCAAGGCGATGAGGAATCGCTTGGAGAGGTGGAGCAGCAGGCCGCCCCGATCCCCACAGCGGTTCGAATCGAGCTGGAAATCTACTCGGTAACCAACAACAAGGTAGATGAAAAAAACGGCGGGCCCGTGGTGCGGAAATTCACCACCCTCGTACCCCTGCTGGCATCACGGCGCCTGGCGATCCCGATAGATGATGAGATGCTGGCCGCCGATGGCGGGGCCGGCGGCGGCAGAGCCGGCGGCGAAGGAGACGCGGCCGTGACGACAACCTTCAACGCCGATGTCAGGGGAAAACGAGGCGAAGGCAGGGGTAAAGAATCCCTCCGCGATCGATTGACCGAACGTCCGAGCAGGGGCACTGGAAGGGGCAATAGAGGCGGAGGCAGGAATGCCGCCCCCGGTCTCAGGGAGAGGGCCACCAACGCTCTGAAAGGACGTCTGCCCTCAGGAGGCGGCACCAGCGTCTCCGGCAAGGGCGGCAGAGGCGGATAAAACAGCTCGTAACCGTCCGGTAAAGTCTATCCAGCACCTGTAAAAAGAGGGTATTCTAGGAGCTTAATTGCCTGTAAAATCGTTAGTTAATGTGTTTCCCAANCGCCCAATAATCTAAGCGTGTCGGGGTTCTCTGAAATAACCGGCCTGCTGAAGGTCGGCGAGGAAAACACTAAGTTTAATAAATGTAGTCACTTGTGGTAACCCCCTGAATTCCGGGGTGGTTCGGCAGAAAATGCTCTCTTGGAACATTATTTGCCATACATAAAGGTGACCTCGTTTGCCGATGGTCTGAATGTTGGGCCATACCGACTGTTACTGTATATTTAAGTATCTGGAATCGGGGACTCTCAGTATTTCCTGGACCAACAGGACCCTTCTCGGACTCCCTGCGGAAAATACGCATAGAAGACCTCTACGAACGAAACTGAAAAGCAAGGCTGAGAAATGAAGCACTCTACTGACAACAGCGCTAAAGCTGTAAATGGAGAAACCTTGAGTTCAATTAATTTCGGACAGATCGAAAAAGCCCTCTACGGGTTCGTCTGCTGTCTTTGCTGCCTGATTATCGTGACGGCCTCAGGAGGTTGTGATCTTGGTACCCCCACCTCCCGTATCGCGAACCTGCTGCAATCGGCTCCGCCCCTGGAAGAGTTTGACGAGAACAACACCTACCTTCCCTACAAGCAGACCAGCGAGCTGAACACTCCCCGATATATGCACGAAGGGAAAACGCACTCCGGCGGCCTCGCCTTCGTGATCGGCGGCTCGGATGAGCGTGGTCTCTCCTCCCTCGATACCATCGAATTCTTTGACCAGTCCGTCACTGACCAGGAGGCCCCCGTGGTCGAAACCGAGAGCGGGACCTGGATCGATTCGGACATCGAGGGCAATCCCATCGCCCTGCTTGGCGGCCCCCGTATCCTGCACACCGTCACAGAGCTGCCCAATGGCCGGTTCATTATCATCGGTGGAACCGACAACCTGGCCGCCGGGACGGTCGTGTCCCGGGCGGAAATTTTCGACCCCAACACCAGGCAGACGGAGTTTGTCGAAGGCGAAATGTTCGAAGCCCGTTTTCGCCATCGTGTCACCCGCCTCCCCGCCGGAAACCTGCTCATCACCGGTGGCCAGATCTTCACGAGCGTAACCGTAATCAACCCCAACATTAAGCCTGGAACCCCGGGAGCCGAGACGCAGGAAGCTCGCTATCCCTCGACACGCACTGTCGAGTACTACTCTCCTAACGACAGCGCGTTCCTGGAGTTGACCCTGAGAGATTCGGCCAGCTCTCCCGCACGCCTGGCCTCGCAGCGCGGCCGCGCGGACCATTGCGTGGGCCGGCTCGCGGGCCCCGACAAGGCGCTCGGCGGCAGCGACGACATGTACATGCTTACCGCCGGCATGGAAACACTGAGCGCGATTTCAGGCCTAGCCCCCGACACCAAGTTCCCCGGCTCGGTCGGCCGAGGAGAAGCCGACGGCAAGACGAGCATCGAGGTTTTTGACCCCGGGACGAATATCTTCACGCTGATCTCCAGCGTCAAGCTCGATAGCGCGCGGCTCGAGAAGCCCTACGCCGTCAATCTCGGACAATACAACGACTACACGCCCGATGGAGTCAGGGGAATGGGCAACAGTCTCCTCATCACCCACGGAAACAGTGATGGGACCTGCCCGACAACCCCTCTCATAGACCAGCTGTTCATCGCCAGCTTCACTCCAGGGGCTGGACCCGCCCGCGGAGTCCGCTTTTTCGAGGTGCAGGAAGAGCAGTACTTCACCCACATCCAGCACATGGAGTATCCCGGGCCCATGGCGCCCGCCCGTGGGGACCAGATCGCGCGCTGCTCGACCAACCCGGTCGCCCTGCCGCGCGAGTTCCCTGATGCTATCCACCCCGTGCTGGAAAAACAGATCTGGGTGTTCTCCCTCGCGGGAGTGGATATTTTCCCCACTCCGGCCGGTTGCGCCTTCAATCACAGCAGTCCCGCCATGCTGGCCGGCTGCGTCTTTGATCCTTTCTTCAATGTCCCCGCCAATCTCGTCAACAACCTTCCGCCGCGTGACCTCGCCAACGAACGCCGCTCGACCAACCAGGTCAACTACCTGGGAATCGTCGGCGCCTGGTTCACCATCGATGGAAGCATCGGTAGCGATATGACGACCTGGGGAACGACCTCCCCGAACCGCTGGCCTGAGAACAAGGGCGTGGAGCGGTGCTATGTGAGCTGTCTTCAGATTGGCGGCGTCGATGGCATCATCGGAACCTACGATGACAGGATTCTCCTGGCGGGCGGAGGTAAGTCCTTCGGCGCCTTCGGAGGAGAGCCGACGAGCCCTTCGGCGGAAGTTTTCCTGCCACCGGGTTCCAGCGAATACAACGAAGACTGAGTTAAGTCCTTGCAGGGGCGGCAGTTTAGAGAATCACACGCCTGGCCGGACCTCCGTCCCCCCGCCTCTGGCGGTTCGTGGTATGATTTGCCCGGTTAAAGCTCGGGTAACCCCCGGCGCGGGTTTTTCCAGGCAGGAATGAACTGGTTGAAGCAGAGAGCTTGTTGAACGTGAGGCCATGAACCCGAAACTCCGCATCGCTGTCCCACTCTCACTGGCGGTCGTTCTCACGGTGCTGTTCGTGTTCCTGCTGCTCAGCGAGCAGCAACGGCCGGCCGACGATGGAGCCCTCTCCAGTGAAGAAGAACCCGGCGGACTGCCCCAGAGACCCGTGGCAAGAGAAGAAATCCCTCCAGGCTCCCCCTCCGCTCCACGGCGACGTCCCACCAGGCCCTTTCCCAGGTCAGACGGATTCTCTCGCTGGAAACTGTCCAAGCTGCCCTCCAATTGGAACGTCGAGCTCGCCAGGGACATCCACACCTTTTTTGAATTGCTCGACAGGCTCGAGCGAGGTCGCAGCGCCAACGCCGCGGGCCTGCTCCTGAAGAAACGCGAAGAACTCCGCGAGTTTCTTGCCGGCCTGGGAGCCGACTCCCTGGACACCCTCGCGATGATCCTCAATTCCGAATCCGACTTCGTGTACCGTCGGTTCATGCTGGTCGCCATAGGCGACCTCGGTCCCCAGACCGAGGGGGCCACCTGGGCCCTGCGGGATTATTTCGTCGCCAGGCAAACCGATGCCGGCAACCGCTCCGAGATGGGACACCTGATCCAGGCGATGGGCAAGCTCCAGAATGGCACCTCCTTTGACGTCATGAAAGACCTCATAAAGAATCCCGGATACGCTCCCTACCGGGAGAAGTTCATCTGGGAGCTCGGGGAGCATCATCGCAGAGAAGAAGCTCTCGATTTTTTCAACGAGGGCCTCAAGAACGAAACCTCCAAGAAAAATCGAAACCGCTACGCCCAGGCGCTTGGGAAGATCGCCTCACCCCGATCCCTTCCCGAACTCTACAATGCCTTCCTGAACGAAAACTACTGGGTAAACAAACAGACGATTCTCGGAAGCATCGGCAAGATCGGAAACCCGAATTCCATCCCATTCCTTGAAGAGCATGCAAGGTACGCGGGCGAGAGCGCCGTCCGCCTCAGCGCCGCCAGGGCGCTCAGCCGTATCGGCACGCCCCTGGCTATGAATACCCTGCGTGATGTGGCGCGGGCGGAATCGGATGAGAAAATCCAGTCCTATATGATCAACTGGTCCCAGGAACAGCAGTAAAACATCGTGGAGTTGGGGAAAACGTTAAGGACCCTGGTTGTCTCGGTTGCCCTCCTGGGCGCCGCGGGCTGCAACCGCAACCCGGTAGCCCTCGTCCGGCTGGCTGAATTCCAGGACGAGAGTCCTGACAACCTGGCACAGCAGGATGAGAGCATCCTGGTCTTCCTCGACCGGGAGCTCCCGGCCGGTTTCGATGCTTCGACCATAAAAGCCCGCTTCGATCCTCCCTCCCCCTCGACCCTGCGCGCAAGCATCGAGGGAGAGCGAAACCTGCTGAGAATCAGGATTGTCGACGGGACGCCGCGTCTTCAATTGCGCGGAGTCTACGGTACGAATCCGACCTCCAGCGGGCTCCTCGTAGAGCTCGGAGACGGACTCCGGCAGGCTATCGATCTGCAGAAACGGGTGGTGATCCCCCGGTTGACTCGAGCCATCTGGATAGACGCGAGCCCGGACGGAGGCAACGCGGTGGTCGACCGGGGTGACAAGATCAGGCTGGTATTCGATCGGAAGGTCAAGCTCGCCGAGGACATGACGGACTACACCCCGCGGGTGCCCCAGGATCTCGTTCTGAGCAAGGACCAGGACAGGCTGGGAACCGAGACGATACCGGCCGAGATGGTCCCCGCCGAGAGCGGAAACGAACACGAGCTCGACATCATCCTCGGCTCCAACCCGATCCTCGAGATCGCGGGCATGCTCGCCGAAGATGGAGCCGAGGTCGATCGAACCGGACCCGATGCTCCCTCTGGACTCGCGATCAACGGAACCCCTCTGCTTCCAATGAAACGGATCACCGCCCTCAATGGAGGACCCGGAGTGTGTTCGGAAAAAGAGGTCGACCTCGAGCTCCCGGCCGATGACGCCACAGCAGGCGGGGACACCCGGGACTCCTTTCCCGGCGCCGGCTCACGAATGTACCACAGCCTCACCCACTTCCAGGACAGGTTCGCGATCGTCGCCGGGGGACTGACCGTCATCGGCGAGAAGCCCATCGACGAGGTGCTGCTCTACAATCCCAGGCGCACCGATCCCGCCCTGCCCCCATTCGAATTGATTGGCCGACTGCCGCGAGCGACCTGGCAGCACACGGCGACGCTCCTGCCCGGAGCCGACCGACAGGAAGGCACTGAAGATGACCTGGTCGTATTCTGCGGGGGAACCGACGGCAAGGACATCTTCGCCTCTATCATCGTCGTCTTCCTCTCCCGGGAGACCGGAAGCCTGGTGCTGCGCAAGCTGCCCTTCTCTCTGAAGATATCCCGCACCGAGCACGCCGCCATCGCTACCGGCAACCTCTCCATCCTCGTAGATGGCGGCAGGCATACACCTGGACAGAACGGCTCCGAGCGCCTTACGGATTCCGCCGAGCTGCTGCGCTTTGAGCGGGAGGGGGATGAGATCCGCGTGGCGGAAGCCAGCCTGTTCAGATCCCTCGCCCGGGTCCGGCACACTCTCAACCTGCTCGTTCCGGACAACACGGGACAAACCTGGGTGCTCGCCTACGGAGGGTATGGCCGCAACCGCTACATCGATCCCTGGACGCCCATCCTGAAGAGCCCTGACCGCTCGATCGACCCATTCGGAGAACGACTCAACGGAGACGAACCCGAGAGCCTGTTCGACCCGCGACGCGCCAGCATCCTGAGCTCACCTGTCCTCATCAACATCGACAATCCCCGCAAGTCGATCACCACCCTGGGCATCCGGCCACAGTACACGCTGGTGCGCTCCGGCCACCTGTCCGAGGGACTCGGCGGCCTGAACGAAGAAGGCGTCCAGGCGGCCGAGTCCGTCATCATTCTCGCCGGAAGCCTCCTGCATCCCATCCATGGGCGAGATGGCGACATCACATCGAGCTGGGAGCTGCCGAAACAGAACCCCCTGGAGAGGATCACCGACCCGAGAAGAGCGCCCGATGGGCATGAGGCCCTCAACGGGATCCTGTTCACCTTCGACCCCGCCGAACCACAGCGCAGCCGAATCGAACCCGTTCAACACCCGGCTCCCGAACCCAGCAGGCTCGCTACCCGTGAGAACGCTGACCTCTGCAGGGTTCCCGGCCTCGGGGTGATCCTCTCAGGCGGGGATCCCCCCCGCAGCACTGAGGGAGCCAAACCGCATTCGAGCCTCGAGATCTACCTCGCCGAGCGACCTGGCGGCGGCCTGCTCAGGAAGATCGCCACCCTCCTGCCCTCCGCCCGGAGCAGGCATCGCAGCTACCTGATCCGGGAAGAAGAAAGATACCGCCTGCTGCTGATAGGCGGGACCCACACCGGGCAGGCCGATATCGAAGAAATTATCCTGCCTACCCCCTCACAGAGGTGAGAAAGAGACGTGGATCTCGCGGTTTTCTTGGTACTTTCACTTGGAGACCCGCCATGCTACCATGCCCCGGATCGGTAACGGTAATGTGCGAATGCCGTCGGAACGATTGAAGTGAAGAGAGGATATGACGTCGCGCATCAGTTCCCCTACATCGCGGTTTGTTTGCGCTGTCCTGCTGGCAGTGCTGGCCTCAGGCTGCACAGGTCCATCCAAGCCGCGCAAAGCGGCGGGCCGGACCTCTGTCGCCGGCTCAACGCTTGAAGGCTTTGCCAGGCGCAGCCGCTCTACCGTCAACAAGGTACGCAAGTACCTCGCCGCGAGCGAGGCCTACCTTGGCGAGGGAAGCCCCGTGAGCGCCATCCGCTGCGCGCATGAAGCCCGGCGGGCGACCTCCAGCACCCAGCTGCGGGCGCAGGCTGATTATCTCCTCGGAAAGGCCCACCTGGGCCAGCTGGAGCTCGCTCTCGCCAGGCGATATCTCGAAAAGAGCATCGATGGCCTGAAAGCTCCCGAACANCAGGAGAGCCTGGCATATCTTATCGTCTGCCTGAGAATGCTGAAAAAGACCAGCGAGGCCGCCTCTATGATGGCGAGGCTGAAGACTCCCGGCGATCCTCGTATCCAGGCGATCCTTAACGCACCCCGCCCCCGCATGGCGGAGAGGAAACCTCCCAAGGTACCCTCCATCGCGGGGATAGGCCGCCTGCCACCGCGGCCTTCGACAGGCGGTGGCCGGCAGCTCCCCCACCTCCAGGTACTCCCACGCACGGGCTGGAGCGCGAAATCCACCATCAAGAGCCGGACGACCCCGATGAGCAAGATCTTCCGAATGACCATTCACCACTCTGGAGAGCCCGGCGGAGTCAGCGCGACCTCAAAATGGGGCAGCGGCAGAGAGATTCTACGTATCCAGCGTTACCACCAGCGCGAGCGCGCCTGGGCAGACATCGGCTACCACTATATCGTCGACCGGGCGGGCCGAGTCTGGCAGGGACGACCGGTCTCCTACCAGGGAGCCCACGCCAAGGGAGATGCCAACCGCGGCAACATCGGGATCGTGGTGCTGGGTAACTACAGCTACAAGAAGCAGACCCTGAGCAGAAAGCAGCGCGACAGCCTGAAGCTTCTGGTCCTCAAGCTGGGCCAGTATTTCTCGATCCCTTCAGCACGCCTCTACACCCATGGGGAAATTCTCCCTGGCCATACCACCTGCCCCGGCCCGCACCTCACCGCCTACACCAGGGCACTCAGGACCGAATTGAAGCGTCACCAGGCGGCCGGCCGACGGACCCAGGAGCTGACCTCCGCCACGACTGCCTCCAAGAAGGGCAAGTAGAACAACCCGACAGGCGAGCCCCGGCCTGATTCAGCTCCCCCTCTCAACTGTTTTCCGCTCCGAGTGCCACCAGGGTATCCCAGCAATCGGGCTGCCGCGGATCGTCCAGAACAACCCGGTTGGCTCTCTCGAACCCGCATGCCGTACAGCACTGAAGAACCTTCCAGCCGGATGCGCTCGAGCCTGTCAGCTTGACAGGTTCCATCAATCCCCCGCAATCCGATCNGCGATCTCCCGGAACTACATCTACATGCTTCGACCAGAGACAGGCGGGACAGTGATTGCGGTAACTGCCCTGGACAAGGGGGAGAACCTCCCGGGAGCAATGGCCACAGGCAAAACCATCATTCCCCGTACCGTGGAAATTCTTGCGGTCTTCATCCTGGCGTCCCGGGTCGTTCAAGAAAACAGCTCCGTGAGTCGAGCCTGGAGGATTTCTCCGGCCCGCCGGGAGGCCGTCTCATCGGCATCCTTGTGAAATACGATGCGAATACCCCGCCCGGACAGGCCGACAACAAGGAGTCCATCTGAACGCAACAGGTCGGAAAATTCAGCGTACCGGCCGGGCTCCTCTCCCTCCCACTCCAGAAACACCATATTGGTATCAGGGGAAGAGACCCGCAAGCCCGCCAGGTCGAGGCCCTGCAGCTTCCGCGCCAGTTCGCGGGCGTGGCGATGGTCCTCATCCAGACGATCGACATTATGCTTCAGGGCGTGAATCCCGCAGGCGGCGAGAATCCCTGCCTGGCGCAGGCCTCCACCAAGGAGCTTCCTGAGACGCCTCGCCTCCGCTATGGTCGCCTCCGGGCCGGCCAGTATGGAGCCGGCGGGAGCTCCCAACCCCTTGGAGAGGCAGAACATGACAGTATCCGCACAGGCCGCGTAGGTGGAGACCTCGACCCCGGAACCCACGCTGGCATTGAAAATCCGCGCGCCATCGATGTGCAACAACAGGCCGTTCTCCCTGCACAGCGAAGAAACGGACTCGAGGTAATCGAGGGGGAGGATGCAACCCCCGGCGATATTACTGGTCTGCTCGAGGATGACGAGCTTCGTGCGCGGCATATGAACATCAACAGGCCGGATGGAGGAGACGATCCGCTCGAGAGGTATCATCCCCCGCTTGCCAGCTATCGAAACCGCCTGGACCCCCCATAGACGCGCCGACCCACCGCATTCAAAATTGTAGGTGTGGCACAGGGATTCCAGTATGACCTCGTCGCCGGGATCGCAGTGCNCACCCACCGCGATCGAATTACCCATGGTGCCCGAAGGAACGAAGACAGCGGCCTCCTTACCCAGGCGCTCAGCTGCCAGCTCTTCCAACTCGGTAGTAGTCGGATCATCACCGAAAACGTCGTCACCAAGCGGGGCCTTGCACATGGCCTCGAACATCGCGCCATCCGGCCGTGTAACGGTATCGCTTCTAAGATCGATTAATTCTGTATTACTCTGCATAGGAACTGACCTTACGACAACCAAAGGAGCGGTTCAAGCATCGGAAGACCAAGGAATACCCATTATAAATGAATGTCTTCGAAAGATTTATTCCGACCTGTAACGTCCGCAGGGTACTTAAATACCGGGGTCTTTGTCGTTTTCCTCTTCTAGTTGATAAATATATTAAATTAAAGGACTTGTAGAAAAAAAGAGGCCTCCTGGGGCCTGGTGTTAGCTGTAAGATAGTTCCATGAGTGAAAACTCGATTCCAACTACTCCAGACGGCAAGTCCACTGTCGATACCGCGACATCNCGGGACAGCAGCCACGAAGACAGCGATCTCGTCAGGAAAGCGCTGCAGGGTGATGTGGATGCCTTCGAATTACTGATCGAGCGCTACCAGCAGGCGGTCTACAACATCTGCTACTACAAGAGCCGCAACTGCTTCGATGCGGAGGATCTGACCCAGGACATTTTCCTCGCGGCCTTCAAGGCCCTGCCAAACCTCAAGGACATCAACAAGTTCAGCAGCTGGCTCTTCGGAATCGCCTACAACCGCTGCCACAAATGGTTCCATCGCGAAAGAATCAAGATTGTCAAGTTCAAGGAGATCTCCCGCCGGCTGAGTCAGCAGCAGCGAATGGAGAGACTGAAGAGCGGCCAGCCGGGCACCCAGTTCGCCGGAGATGAACCTGAGATCGCTGAATTCCTCCACAAGCTTCCCACCGACGTGAAGGACATCCTGAAGCTGAAGTACCTCGAGGGAATGAGCTACGATGAGATCAGCGAAAAAACCGGGGTCAAGCCGCACAGAATCGACTACCTGATCCGCAAGGGAAAGAAACTGATCCGCGAAAGATGGGATCGCCGCGGCAGAAAAATCCAGGATGACAGCGTCTCCTGACGGGACAAGGAAACTCTAAACAAATGAGATCAGACGACACCCCCATGAGTTGCCCGGAAGCCGAAGCTTATCTATCCCTCTCCGTGGAAGATGAGCTCGACAACCTCCGCTCAGCCCACCTAGATGAACACCTCGCCGGCTGTGAAAGCTGCCGGGCGCTCGAAGCCGAGCTCACCGCTGAGCGACTCTGGATCCTGGAAAACTCCGTACAGGCTCCCGCCCTGTCGCCCAGCTTCGCCTCAAAGGTCTGTGGAGAAATCCGTCGCGAAAACCTCCACCGGTCACCCTTTACCAGGTGGCTTCGAAAAGCCGGGAAGTGGTCGGGTATCGCCGCCGCGGGAGTTCTCCTTGCCCTCGTGACCTTCGGGTTCTTCGGCGGTGGAGCTTCACCCGGGCCTGGGACAGACCTGACGGCCGGAAATGCGGCCGGCTCAGCAGCCTTCGAACGCGGCTTCGAACGCGGCTTCGAACGCGGCTCCGAACGCGGCTCCGAACGCGGCCCTGGGCGCGCGACTGACTCGATCCTCAACGATCCGGGAGCGACCCTGGTCTCATTTACCACGGCAGATGGACCGAACACCTCGGCAGGCGAGTTGGAAGCCGCCCACCAATTGCCCTCCTGTTCCCCCGACTCGCNCGAGGGCTACGCGATCTGCGGTCCCGCGGAAACCCCCGCCTCTATATTGCCGGCCTCTACATTACCGGCCTCTACATTACCGGCCTCTACATTACCGGCCTCCACCACCCTGAGCGGTTCCGAAAAAGATCTCGGAGCGGAACTCGTGGCAACAGCGCCTGAAGTTTCACCAGCTCCCGAACCGATAAATACCTTATCGGCCAGCTTCAGTCGCCTGGCTGCAGGTCGCCTGGATGTAGGTCGCCTGGATGTAGGGCAACTATTCGGCCTCTTCGCGAGAAGGTATGAAAACATGAAAATGCCGCTGGCCAAACCGGTCAATCAGGACGATCCCTGCCTCGACGACCTGAACGATGATGGAAAAGTGGATGGTGGAGATGTGGCCTACGGTTGCCTCCTCCTCCTCGAGGCGAAACCCGTGGCCCCCTACAGTGACTCTGAAGACGAATCAGGCGAGACGCCCGATTGTGACAACCGGGAGCCTTGTGTTTGAGCCCCGGCGGCGTGTCCGGATTCCCGTCTCGCTATTGGTGACAATGAAGGCTCCCTGTAACGAGCTTTTCGGATATCGTCTGAACTGGAATTGAAAAGATGGATTCGACAAAGAAACCGGAAAACAAAACGGTGCTGAAACGACCCCCTGGGCTACCTGCCTGGCTGGTAACCGCGTTCTGCATCACAGGCACAGTGTCGACACTCTACCTCGCGGGACTCATCCCCGGCAGACCAGCCCCAGTCGAGGCGAGCGCGGCGGCGGCCGCGGAGCCGCCCGAGTGCATCTTCCTGGCCTATACGGTCAACAACCTGGGCTATACAGCCACCTGCGGCTGACCGAAGAAAAAAATCAAGCTGGGCAGTTTGTCCAGGCGAATGACCTTCTTTCAGCAGCTGCGAGGCCGTGGCTTCCCTGTCCTGGCAATCGATGGAGGAGATGCCTTCTTCGGCTCCCCGACCAAGAAACCATTGACCCGAAAAAACGAGACCTACGCCCTGGGCATCGCCGGGCGTATCCTCGAGGCCTACAATTACCTCGGCTACCAGGCCATGGGGATAGGCCCCTCCGATCTCCAGTTCGGAGTCGACAAGCTCAAGGGGTTCCTGTCAAAAGCCGACTTCCCCATCGTCTGCGCCAACCTGGTTGAAAAAAAGAGCGGTAAACCGGTCTTCTCGCGCTCGGTGGTCCTTAACATCAATGGAGTAAAATACGGCATCTACGGAGTCTGCCTCGACAGCCTGAACGCCAACTATGAAAAACGCGTCCTGGGAGAAAAATATGAGCTCCTCGACGCGCTGGAAACCACCAGGAAGATCGTTCCGGAGTTGAGCAGGACCTGCGACCTGGTGATCGCCATCTCGCACCTCAACATCACCGACAATGAGAAGCTCCTCAAGGAGGTCTCCGGGATCGATATCCTTCTCGACCCCTACTCCCGCTCGGGCAATAAACCCGTCTGGGTAACCGAGGGTGAATATGTCGCCTGGCACGGAAAGACCCCCATGATTCGCATCGATGGCCAGGGCTCTCGCGTGGGAATCTGCGAGATGTACTTCCCCCGCACCGGCGATGTGGAAGAAGACTACGCTATCTACGACTACCCCCTCGAACCGCAGATCATCGATCACCCGGTGATGAGTGAGATCGCCAGGGGAAAGAGCGCCCCGGCGAACAAGACCCCGCACAAGACGGCCCTCTTCGAGGATCTCTTTCTCGGGGCGGGGACCTGCGGCGCCTGCCACGAGGAGCAGCAGAAGTTCTGGGAGAACACGACCCACAGCAAGGCCTACGCCAGCCTCACCAAAACCGGGGACCACCTGAACTATGAATGCGTGGAGTGCCATACCCTTGGCTACGGGCTCAGCTACGTGGACCCCGAAAAAGTCGGTGAATTCACGGAGGTCCAGTGCGAGAGCTGTCATGGCATAAATTCGAAACACGCCGAGGATCCTGGCCGCTACCGCCTCGACCAGGTAAAGGAATCGACCTGCTGGGGTTGCCACAACCCGCAGATCCTGAATAAGCCCTTCTACCCGAAAAAGGTCAAGGACAAGGTCTCCTGCCCGAAAATGGAGAAATGAGATGACGAACGTATTGTCAAGCTGCCGACGCAAGAGAGCCCTCGTCCCCATCTGCATCCTGCTCTGCGTCCTCGCCTCCGGTCTCTGGGGAATCGGCGGCGAAGAAAAGGTCGCCGGGAAATTCACCCTCGTCTACAACATCAACAATGCCGGCTACATCGACGTCTGTGGCTGCAAGCATAAGGAGGTCCGCCAGGGGAGCCTGACGCGGCGGGCCAGCTTCCTGAAGCAGCTGAAGGCGACGGGGAGAGAGCTCCTGCTGCTCGATGGAGGCAGCGCCTTTTTCCCGATCAACAAGCGGCTGAAGGCCTCGGAGATCCCGGAAGCCTACCGCAAGGCGGAGCTGATCGCCGAGTCCTACAACAGGATCGGCTACTCCGCGATGGCCATCGGTCCCTACGATCTCATCACGGGCATCGAGAACCTGAAGAAGCTACGGAAGAAGGCCCGCTTCCGGATGCTCTCGGCCAACTTCGTGGGAAAGGATGGAAAGCTCGTATTCGAGCCCCACGCCCTCTTCGAGGTCGCCGGGGTCCGGGTAGGAGTCATCGGCCTGACCCTCGATACGATCCCGGAACCGGTCCTCGAGAAGCGTGCCCCGGGCTGCCGGATCCTCGACCCCTTCGCCGCAGCGGTAAAATCCTACGAAGCCCTGCGGCCGAAAACAGACATCATCATCGCCCTCTCCCACCTCAAGGAAGATTCGAACTTCAGCCTCATGGAGAAGCTGAAGAACCTCGAGATCCTGATCGACCCCTACATCCAGCAGGGCAGCCACAAGACCTGGCTCAAGGAAGAGAGCGAGTGGCTGGAGGAGAAGGACAATACGCTGTTTCTCAGAAGCGATGGACAGGGCGCCCGGCTCGGCGTGGTAGACGTAGAGCTCTTCGAGAACGGCAAGACCCTCTACTCGGGAGCGAGATATGACGAGCTCCTCGACCTGGTTGAATTCGATGAAGCCACTGCCGAGGAGAAGAAGGAGTTGCAGGGGCTTCACGACAAGAACCTCTACCGCTTCACCAGGGTCTCTCTCGAACCCCACCATCTCACCGATCCCGAGATCGACTCCCTCGTCGACGCCTGGAAGAAAAATATCTCCCTCTCAGGCGTCAAGCACCTCGAGAAGCAGCTGCCCGACAGGGAGAGCTACCTGACCCACACGGCCTGCAAAAGCTGCCACGAGAAGCAGTACGCCTTCTGGCTCACGACCACCCACTCTCATACCTTCGACGACCTCAAGAAAACCGGCGACGAGTCGCGCTACGACTGCATCGGCTGCCATACCCTCGGGTATGGGCAGGCCTTTCTCGACACCACCAATGTCGGGAAGTACGCCAATGTCCAATGCGAATCCTGCCACGGACTGCAGCCCGCCCACCCCGGGAAGCCGGCCGAGCACGCCTTTGGCCTGGTCAGCCGCAAAGCCTGCATCGTCTGCCACAATAAGGAGCAGACACGCTCGGTGTTCCATTTCGCCCCGGCGCGAAAAAAGGTCGCCTGCCCCAAGGGCTGAGAGCCGCCCGGCCTTCCCGGCTCCCGTCTTCCATCATGGCGAAACCGGCGCCTTTGTGTGAAAATCCGGGCAGTGGTTTCGGTCTGGGCCGCAATACAAGACCCCTCTTCCCGATCCTGGAATACCCTTCGGTTCGCGACGGCATGAAACCCTGCCGCCGCCAGAGCAGCCGCCCTGGATAGCACCCCGTGATCTCCTTTTCCTCCTCAACAGCCAGCCCTGCAGATTGTTCCATCATCGGCGCGGGAGTAATCGGCCTGGCAATCGCCAGGCGGCTCGCCTCCGCCGGCCTCTCCGTTACCATCTACGATAAGGGCACCCCGGGAAGCGAAGCATCTTTCGCCGCCGGCGGTATGTTGTGTCCTCGTCTCGAATTCAAAAAAGGATCGCGCCTCTCGCAGATGGGAGAGATCTCCCTGCAGCTCTACCCCGACTACGCGGGGGAATTGGAGGAAGAGACGGGCTTGTCCATCGATCTCAGGCTCGATGGTGTCATCAGTCCCCTCGACCCCGCCGAGACCGGCGGCGGCGAGCCCGGCGACAACACAGCCCGCCTGATCGATGTAGACGCGCTCCGCGACCTCGAACCCGGAATCAACCCTGGAATAACCCGGGCGCTCTATTACGAGGAAGAAGGAAGCGTCGACAACCGGGCTCTCACCAGGGCCCTCGAGGCCGCCTGCCGCGGACTTGGAGTGGAGATTCGCTCCGACTGCGAAGTGCTCGACGTGCTGGTGGAAGATGACCGCATCAGCGGAATTCGAACCTCCACCGGAGACTTCAGCTCTCCCATCGTTATCAACTCCGCCGGCTCCTGGGCNGCGAAGATCGGCGGAACCGTAGAGAAGGTGGAGATCCGGCCCATCAAGGGACAGATGCTCCTGCTGGACTGCAAAGATAATGAAGATGAGATCCCCCGGCATACGATCTATTCCCACAGCACCTACCTGGTGCCGCGCGGGGATGGCCGGGTCATCGTCGGAACGACCGTTGAGGACAAGGGCTTCGACAAGGAGGTCGATCCGGCCGCGATCAAGAACCTGCTCCAGAGCGCCGCAGAGATGTTCCCCTTCCTCGAGAAGGTACCTCCACGGGAATCCTGGGCTGGCCTCCGGCCCATGGGCGAGCAGAACATTCCCACCATCGGCGCCCTGTCGCCACGGGGCTATTATGCGGCTGTCGGCCATTACCGCAACGGGATCCTGTTGACCCCCCTCACCCAGGAACTGCTGGCCCGGGAGATACTCGGCGAATCCGTCTGAGCCGCGGGAAGGCAGGAGCTCAAAAGCTTCTCTCAGGCCCCGAACTTCTTCATCCGTGACGCATGGGCCATGGCGATGGACACCATCTCCGACGCCTTGAACTGCCCGAGATCTCCGTTGAGGCAGTGGCGCTCGGTGAAGCCCGCGTTCTCGCCGCTGAGCGCCAGCTTTGACGAGATGAGCGTCGGAACCGGGTGCCAACTGTGCTCCCTGTGGATACAGGGAGTCGAGTGGTCGCCCGTCACGATGAGCGCGTCCGGTTCAAGAGCCTCGATTCGCGGCAGCATCGCATCGAAGATCTCGAGCGCGTTCACCTTCTCATCGAAGAGCCCGGAGTGACCCGCGCTGTCGGTATCCTTGTAATGCAGGAAGAAGAAATCGTGCTCGCCGTAGCTCTTCTCCAGCAGCTGCACCTCCTCCTCGAGCCCATGCGGATTCCCGAGCACCTTCATGCCAACGAGACGAGCCACCCCACGGTACATCGGATAGGCCGCTATGGCCGCGGAGTCCGCCTTGTAGAGCTCGTTGAAGGAAACCAGCTCGGGCAAGCCCGAAAACCCCCGCAGCAGAATCCCGGTCGCGACCTCCTCAGCCGCAAGGAGCTCCCTGGCGGACTCGAGAAAGGTGGCGACCAACTCCGCGGAACGCTCCGATGCGGAATCTCCGGCGAGGATGGGCAGGAGCCCCAGTCCCTCGCGCTGGGGGTCATTGTCGTTGAGGTTCGTCCCGAGCTCACCGCCACGGAAGAGAACCGTGAAGCGATGCTCTTTACCGTTGAGCAGGATCAACTCTACGCCGGGCAGCTTGCCCTCGAGCCCCTCGCGAAGCTTCTGGACCAGGCGCACGTTCTCCTCATCAGGAGGCCGTCCGGCCCTGCGGTCATGGACGATATTGTCGCTGTCGATCGTGGCGAAGTTCGCCCTCGCCGCCAGGTCGCCCGGCTGCATATCAAAATCGCTTCCGAGCGCCTCGAGAACGCCCCGGCCAAAGTCAATCTCCAGGGGCTCATAGCCCCAGAGCGCCAGATGCGCGGGGCCGCTACCGGGCGTCACCCCGGCGGCGATGGGAAGAGACCTGCCGAGCGAAGAGCTTCCCGCCAGCCGATCCAGATTCGGAGTGTCCGCGGTCTCGAGCTCCGTACGACCGGTATCGAGATGGGGCAAACCTCCAAGTCCATCGAGAACCAGCTGGACCACCTTCCTGCCGGTGTCGGGAATGAAAAGTTCACGCGTCTTCGGGTGCATCATACCTCTCAGTGCCTGCCGGCTAACCCGGGCCCTCCGAAGAGCCCTCGTTCCGAGAGGATAGCAGAAGCCCGCGTGCATGGGAAAGCCGCAATCGGGGGCGGGGACAAACCCNCCCTCTCCGGCCTCATTGCAATTCGGGTGGAACTCTGGTCTTCTCTTGAGCAGAACACGTCGGCGGAGCCACGAAAACAAGATGAAGATCCTATCGCTCGGACACAGCAGCTATCTCCTGGAGATGACCCCCGGGGGAGGAAAGCCGGTGCGCATCCTGGCCGACCCCTGGCTCTCNGATTACCTGATAGGAGACCTGATGGGCCGTTTCCCGCGCATCAGGATCGAGCCGCACGCCCTTCAGCCCATCCACGGGATCTACCTCTCACATTCCCATACCGACCACCTTGACCCATACTCCCTGCTGAAATTACAGCAGGCCCTGGACCCCTCTCCGGCCCTGCTCCTTCCCGAGAGTCTCGAACACCTCGAGCCCCTCCTCGGGAAATACCTCCCGGAGCTGGAGATCATCCTGCTGCGTCAGGAACGGGAAACGGATTTTCACGGCCTGAAGTTGGGAGCGTTTTTCAACCCCGAGCTCAGCGCGACCAATGAAGACGACATGATGATCCTGACCGCTGAAACCGAAGAGGAGGTCTTCCTGGCNGAAGGCGACGCCCTGATGCCGCTCTACGATCCGGCCACCCGNCGGGAGCTCGCCGGGAGATTCGGCAGGGCCGACGTCCGNACCGCCTGCTTTCTCACCGTGAAGAACGAGGGCGACTCCACGATGAANATGCTCTCCGCGAAGGACCGGCAACAGCGCCAGGAGCTGCTCGGNGACAACCTCGAGGCGGCCTACGCGGAGNTCTNCGATATCTACAATGCCCTCGATGATGACCCTGATGAGCTCTGGGGGAACCCTGGCCTGGTAAGGCTCATTACAGGACAGGGCATCTGCTTTCCGCAGGAGCTCAACGCGGACTACAACCGCATCCTCTTCCCCATTCGCCTTGAAGACCGGGTGCGGATGGAGCGGGAGGTGGCTGCCCAATTCGACAGCCGTCACTCCATTGAAGAGTTGATTCCCGGTCGGCTGCACGAGCTCTCCGATGGAAAGCTGCAATCGCGCTCCCTCGCCGAGGGAGTGACCCTTCTCGACGAGGAAGAGGAGCGGCACTTCGATCCCGAGAGCGACCTCGCCAGGAGCTTCCCCGCGGCCCCGNTGCTGGACGANCCCAGGAGCNCCGATGCCCAGNGCGCCCGGATCGCCGCCTGCCTCCAGGAGCGCTTTCTTCCCTGGCTGATCGGCGCCAGGACGCCCCCACTCGAACACCTGCTCGCCGCGGGAAAAGGCGAATACAGGATCCGGATGCGATTTGGAACGAGCGGGAGCTTTGAGGAGGCCGACTACCTCCTGAGCTTCGCACGGCTGTCTTTCCACGCTGTCGAGGCCTCCGGCAAACCCGATGAAGCCTACTGGGCCAACGATATAGAGGATGTCCTGGATGGAAANGCGGACGAATTCTCACTGTGCTGCCGGGAGCCNCTNGAAGCCAGGGCCCAGCGCCTGTGGCGCTGCCTCGGCCTGCCCTATCTCAACAATGACCTCATCGAGAAGAAGCTCAGGCTGCACTTTGAGCGNGCTGCACGNGGNGAGACTGTCGATTCCTGGGCGAAACCGTATTGGCTCCGGGAGGAGAGTTGATCGGCGAACCGGAGCGTCACTTCCCGGCGATGGTATCGAGCAGCTTCGGTCCTTCCCAGGTATAGTCGTCACCGGCGAGGTCGATGAAACCGAGGGATATCAAACCAGCGGCAAAATCAGCCAGCTCATAGGGCGTCTCGATCAGGTTGACCGCGATATCCAGCCCCACGATGGCGTAGAGAGAGATGCCGAAGTCCCAGAGATGGCGGTCNTAGTTGGCNGCGTAATCGGACCGGGTGGGAATCCAATGCCACTGCTCTCCATCGGCCCAGCCNCTCCACGTNTTCTCGGANGCNTCAACAAGGGTCTTGCCGNCGATGACCGCGCGGCCGTCAAANCCGGTCTCCGGNTCATCGATGCTGCGCANNTGGAAGACAGGAGCCAGGCCCAGCTCCGGTGAGAAATTGATCGGGGAGTGCACCTNGCGGCCCCGAAAGGAGTTTTTCACCANGGTGAACATGGCGCCGCCCTGGGCGTAGTTCGTAGCCCGCACGCTCCCNCCCAGNCCCATGCCGATNCCGGCGCTGACAGGATCCGTAAGGTCAAGNACTCTGCTCTTGACGTTGGTGGCNACCTTTCCNGAAATTTCATTGATAGTAGAGCATCCGCCAACACAGACANCNCCTGCCAACGCGATCACCAGTCCAACTGCNCTGNAACTCATAACTCTCATGCTNGATGACTCCTCGTTCTTGTCTTGGGATTCCCCCGGCCCCTCTGAAGTACCGATAACNCGGTAATCCTCTTCAGGNGCCTTNNTAGGGANAGTACTACNGCTTTCCCGACCCANCCCGAAAGCGAAGTACCGAATGAAATCAGTCTANNATTATACCGACNGGNTCCTTAACTCTTCTAATAAAAAGATTTAGTGAACATCNACTGAGCATCCACAGACCTTGAAGAAGTCTGNCTNACNGACTAAAAANCNCCTGNAAGAGCTGATGGATCNAAAATGGCTAAAANACTAGCCGCTTTAGCGACTATATTTTAGCCATTTTGTTTCAACTGGTCCNGGTGAGGGATTAAAATAGGAATCCNCGNNTTTTNAAGGACCTCTTGACCNAGATGTCTGAAATNGACTTCCACCATCCGCGTTACAGGCTCCTGAAGCCCCTGGGCAGAGGCGGTATGGGTACTGTCTGGGAGGCCACAGATCTCGAATCCGGCGACTCGGTAGCCATCAAGCTGCTCGAAGGTGACAGCCNGGCTGACCGCCGCCTGTTCGAAAGTGAGATTAGAACCCTGGGGCTCCTGCAACATGAGAACATTGTACGCCTGGTGGACGCCGGNAGCCTGGACAACNGGCTCTATCTCACAATGGAATACCTGCGGGGNCGCCCGCTCTCAGNCCTGCTCGAAGAACCCGGACCCACNGACGAGGGGATCGAGTGGCTGCTCGGGCTCACGCTCCAGGTTCTCTCGGCTCTTGAATACATCCACGATCGNGGAATCATCCACGGCGACCTCAAGCCCTCGAACATCATGGTGCTNGATTCCAACGAAAATCGGGNACGGGAGAACNACNGCCCGGGCCCCCACTCGCTCGAGNNANCTCCCGTGATCAAGCTGATGGATTTCGGACTGGCGCGGGGAAGCAGCCGGCTGAGGTTGAGCTCCCTGGCGGAGCTCTCCCGCGGCCATGGCGGAGCAGAGGGCGGCGGGACCCCCCTCTACATGTCACCTGAGCAGCTCGCCTCGAATACGGTAACGGAGCGCTCCGATCTCTATTCCCTCGGAGCCATGCTCTACCATCTCATCACCCGGCGCCCCCCCTTTGAAAGCCAGGCCGCAGCGCTGACGCGCAAGCCGGCCCCACCCCCCCCCGACCAGCTGAACACCGCCTGNGGCGGCGAGCTNGCGCGGATGCTGCTNTCCTTCATCGATGATGCCCCGCACCAACGCCCGGCAACGGCTGGAGAGGCCGCCGGGATGCTGCGGGAGGCGACCTCTCTCGCCAACCGAAAACCGGAACGGACACCGCGACTNATGCGTCCTGTCTTCGTCGGCCGCGAGCGAGAACGCGGCNTCATCNTCGAGGAGTTCACGAAGGCGCGCGAAGACGAGNCCCTTCGANCTCTCCGGCTGACAGGAGCGGGCGGGAGCGGAAAGTCGTGGCTCCTGCATTCCAGCGGGCTGAAGACCCGGGTCGAATTCGATCTTGGCGGCAGGATCCTGTCAACCTCCTTCAGACAGGACTCCCGAGGTGCCGGGGGCCTCGGGCAGATCCTGCTCCAGGACCCGAAAACCGAATACAGCGCCGCGTTCATGAGACGCTTTGGCCCGGCCTCGTTGCCGAACGAAACCCGTCTCGCCGGCCCGGGAGCGTCAAGCGGTGACGGCTCCAACGATAAGGTGATCGCCGAAGCCGNCGAGACGCTCCGCTCCATGGCTGCGCGGCAGCCCCTGATGGTGATGCTCGAAGACATCCAATACGCCACGGAGGCGGACATCGACCTGCTGGAGCGACTGGCGGTAGCCCTNAGCGACTCACCCATTCTCCTGCTGCTGAGCTACCGGAACGAAGACAACAGCCCNGGCTCCCTGGTAGAGCGAATCAGCGGACAGCTCGACCGTATGGCGCAGCCATCGCCGCTGCACCTCGGGGGACTGGACGATAACGCCCTGCGGGAATACGCGGAGTCGGTGCTCAGCCCCAGGCTGCCGGCGGCACCCGGGCTCCTGGAGACGCTTTCGGGANNCTCNGGCGAAAGCCCNCTGGCNCTTCACAGGACANTGAGCCGCCTGGTTTCCGAGGGCTCCCTGGTTCGTGAAGCCGATCACTGGAATCACGTGACAGAGCCGGGCGACACGAAACCCGCCCTGGCGGAGGCCCGGCTGATCGATTCTCTCAGCCCCATCCAGCAGCGTACGCTGATGGCTGCCGGGCTGATCGCGGAAACGTTTGACGAAGCCCTGCTCGGCTGCCTTCTCGAGGATGATCCCGAGGCCGGCTCGATCCCCGCCGCGACCGCCGCCCTGATCTCTAACGGCCTGCTGCTGGAGGGNCCCGANGGNTTTCGCCTGGCGCCCGGGCTCGGNCTCGGAGAGCTGCTCTCTTCAGCCTCTCCGGGACGGGTGGGGGAACTGCACAAACGTGCGGCCAAGCTGCTGGAAGAGAACCCACACCCCGGCGCCGGTCTCCACCTGAGAATAGCCGGCCACCTCGAGCTAGGGGGGAGCAGGCCCCGGGCCTTTGCACACTTCCTCGAGGCCGCCAGGCATGGCGCGAAAGATTATTCAAACCAGCTGAGCCTGGAGGCCTACAGCAGGGCCCTGGAGCTCGCGCCGGAAAGAAAACGGCCCGGGATTCTCCGCGAGCTCGGCGAGCTGCAGCTGCGGTGCGGAAGGATGCAGGATGCCCTCGACTGCCTCCTGGAGGCCGAAAAACTCGGCGACTCCCGTGGGCAGCCCGAGCTCTGGAACAGCATCGCCCGGGTGCTCCATCGCCAGGGCAGGCTCGATGAGGCCGAGGAGTATTTCAGGCGCTGCCTGGACCTCGCGGAAAAAGACACCTCCGTGATGGCCAAAACCTGTCACGGTCTTGCCGGGCTATTCTTTGACCGCCGTGACCTGGGCAGGGCACGGGATTATTTCCAGCGGAGCCTCGACCTCCATGGCGAGGCGACGGAGCCCCGGGAGCTCGTTCCCCTGCACCTCGGCATCGCCCTCATCGAGAGGCTCGAGA
The DNA here is from genome assembly GCA_002695115.1 of Planctomycetota bacterium. GTDB lineage: Bacteria > Planctomycetota > UBA8108 > UBA8108 > UBA8108 > UBA8108. The sequence continues at coordinate 28,684 of NZOA01000040.1, read as the reverse complement.
ACAATCCCAGGCGCTGTATCTCCAGGTTCAAAGAAGCCCTGGAGCTCGCCCGGCAAGCCGGCGACCTCCTCGACATCGCCAGGATCCAGGGCAACCTGGCAAACACCCACCGGGTCCTGGGAGAAACCTCAGTCGCCCTCGAATACCTCGAGGAATCCACCAGGATCAGGAAGCTGACAGGAGACCGGCAGGGACTCGCTGTCTGCCTCAACAGCCTGGCCCGCATCCAGAGCTACCGTGGAGAATTCCAGGCCGCCCTCGAGACGACCGAAAACGCGCTCCACACCTTCGAGAATGTCGGAGACCGCAAGGGGATCGCTATCGCTCTCTGCAACCTCGGCGAGCTCCTGCTGTTGCGCGGCCGTACGGAAGATGCGAGAGAGATGCTGGAAGAATGCGCCACGCTGGACCGGAAGAATGAGGGCGAGCCACTGGCCTGCAACATATTGTGCAATCTCGCGCGGGTGCAATTGGCGATCTGTGAGCATCAAAAAGCCGAAGACCTTTTCCGGGAGTGCCTCAGAAAACTGCCCCCCGGCCAGCGGCAGGATACCAGGGCCGCCGCTCTCGCCGGTCTNGCCGAGATCTTTCTGCAGAGAGAGATGCTGGAGGCGGCTGAAGATGCNCTCCGGGAAGCCGGAGGNTTCTCCGCAATCGATNCCGGCGTGGNAAACGCGGTGGAGCTNCGGNCTCTTAGAATGCGCCTGTGCAGGAAACGGGGCGACATCGAGGAGGCCATCGGNCTGGGTACGGAACCCGGCGGTCCCGAGACCGGGCGCTACGGNGCGGCGCGCGTAGCGCTCGAGCTGGGNGNCGCCTACCGGGAGCTGGGACCCGACTGGGCGGACAAGACGGAGAAGTACCTCGAGAGGTCGCTGAAAGAATTCGAGAGCATGGGCTGTCCCGTCGANGCATCCGAAGCCCTTGGAGAGCTGTCGATCTACTGGNACCTGACGGGAGAAGAAGAAGAAGCCGGAGANCACCTGGGAAGAGGCGAAACCATCCTCGACTCCGGACAATTGGGAGCGAGACGCTCTCGCTTCACGGAAAGATTCAAGACGAGGTAAAAATGAGTAAAACGGCCTACAGGCGCAAGGCGATCCTCTCGCGGATACACAAGGCTCTCAANGCCTTCTACCTGCTNCAGAGAATTGACTGGGAGTACGACATCGCCGAGAGCCTCAAAAAGATCCTGGGACTCGCGCTGGAGGAGATCGAGCTCGATGGAGACAAGCTCATCGAGCGGGCGCTGATCATCGTACAGAACCCCGATGGAGAAAACCTCGAGGTCAAGGCCGGCTGGAAAACGCGGGGGGCGGACCTCAGCTTCAGCCATACGGTCGTCCAGGAGACCTTTGAGCGNGGCCAGGCCATACTCTGCGAAAANGCCAAGGATGACCCGCGCTTCATGAACGCCGAGAGCCTGAAGCAGCTTGAGACACTGTCACTCATCGCCGTACCGATGCGATCAGAAGACCGCCCGGTCGGGGTCTTCTATGTCGAGAGCGAATCCGCGGGAAATGTCTTCAACTCCGACGACCTCGAATTCCTGCAGGAGTTCGCCCAGACCATCACCCCGTACGTGAAGTTCGGACTCACCCACCAGGGCCACGTCCAGGAAATCCGCAAGCTCAAGGAGGCGGTCAGTGGACGCTACGATATGGGCAACATCATCGGCAAGAGCGAGGCGATAACAGNCGTCTTCGAGCTTGTTCGAATCGCNGCCGAGGTCGATCGCANAGTGCTGATTACCGGAGNATCNGGCTCGGGGAAGGAGCTGATAGCCAACGCCATCCATCACAACGGTCNCCGNAAGACCTCCCCCTTCATCGTNGTCGATTGCTCGGGACTCTCCGAGCATCTCCTGGAGAGTGAGCTCTTCGGACACGTCAAGGGAGCCTTCACCGGAGCGGGCAACGACAAGATGGGCGCCTTCGAAGAAGCTGACGGCGGCACGATCTTNCTCGATGAGATCAAGGACGCCTCCANGAGCCTGCAGCAAAAGCTGCGCAGGGTGCTGCAGGAGGGAGAGATCCGGCGGGTGGGAGAAAATACCGTGNGCAAGGTCGATGTCAGGATCATCTGCGCGACCAACGAAGATCTNAACGAGCGGGTGCNCTCGGGGGATTTCATCCAGGACCTCTACTATCGNATCAACAAATTCCCCATCCATATCCCGGCGCTGAGAGAACGCAGGCAAGACATCCCCCTGCTGGTGAACCACTTCCTGCNCCTGATGGANCGGGATGAACCGCGCGCGGAGCCCACCGAGGTGAGCCCGGATACCATGGAGGCTCTCATCCATCACGACTGGAGCGAAAACAATATCAGGCAGTTGAGAAATACAGTCGAGCTGGCCCGTGACCTCGCCGAGGGAGACCTTATCGATCTTCCGATTCTCGAGCGCGTACTGCGCATCCAGAGNGGTGAGAGCCCGGAGGTTATAGCCCGGCAATTGACCGGAGAGCCCGGCCTGGCGCCCGACTGCCTGGTCAGGATCAATAGNGAAATTTTCAGCGGCCTCCTGGAAAAAGAATCAGAGCTCGAGCCGGGAGAAAAACGCGAGCGCTGTGAGACCCCGTTCTACCGCCTCCAGTCGGAATTCCAGGCGAGAGCCATAACCGAGGGCCTGCGATCCTGCCGTTGGAAGATCCGCCCCGCCGCCCGCCTGCTGGGAATCAGCCCGATGAAACTGCGCACATCGTTGANANACTATCTTGGAATGCTGCTCAGGCGNCCGGGGNCCGANCTGGANAGAGCCGCCGCCGANCTGGATATCCCGCTGGAGATCCTGGANAAGAAAGCAAAGGNCTTCGGCCTCGAGAACGGTGGAGAGCTCACATGAAAAGCCGTATGTGGATCGGTGTGCTGCGGGTTTATTTCCATATCGATGCGGCCCAGTCGCTCAAGCAGAAGCGCCAGGTGATGCGCTCGATCAAGGANCGTCTGCGCAACCAATTCAATGTCGCTGTGGCCGAGATAGGNTCCAATGACCTCTGGCAGGCCGGCGAGCTGGCCGTCGTCACGGTAGCCAACGAGCGCAANTTCGTCGATTCGATGCTGCAGAAGATCAACAACTTCTTCGAGGAGCAGCTGCCTATCAGCGTCATCGAAGGCAAGATGGATATCTTCTGAGAGCCGAGNATCACGACACGCGGATTGAAAACCCGACGTGAGCGGAGGCCGCCTCAGTCCTCCTGGTTGCGCTCGGCGTTGTAGGCNTCGATGACCTTCTGCTGAATGTTCGCGGGCACCGTTTCGTAGTGGGCCATCTCAATGGTATAGGCACCCTGGCCGCCTGTAGCCGAACCCAGGCTGCTGGCGTAATCGGTAAGCTCGGCCAGCGGCACCAGGGCCTTGATGGTCTGGAAGTCTCCCTGCGAATCGACGCCCTGGACACGCCCGCGACGACGGGTTATGTCCCCCTGGATGTCACCGGTGTATTCGCTCGGAAAAGAGACCTCGAGGTTGACGATGGGCTCGAGCAGCACGGGCCTCGCGTTGTTCACGGCAAGCTTGAAGGCGCCCCGGCCGGCTTTCTGAAAGGCCACGTCCTTGGAATCAACCGGATGCTCCTTGCCATCGTAGACCTCGACCTTGATATCGACGAACTCGCAGCCGGCGAGGACCCCATCCTTCATCATCGCCGTGATACCCTTCTCTACCGACTGGACATAGCTCTGGCTGATCGCGCCCCCGAAGATGCTGTTGACGAATTCGAGGCCTGAGCCCCTCTCCGTCGGCTCCACCCTGAGCCATACCTCGGCGAACTCTCCCGATCCGCCACTCTGCTTCTTATGCCTGTACTGAGCGTCTCCCTTGGCGCTGATTGTCTCGAGGTAGGGAGTCTTGGGAAGCTGGGTGGCCACCTCGACTCCATAGCGCGACTTGAGCCTCTCCCAGAGAATCTGCAGGTGAAGACTGCTGACNCCGGAGATGACCANCTCCCCGGTCCGATCATCCCTCTTGGATGTCAGGCAGACATCCTCCTCAACCAGCTTCACAAAGGATTCGGCGAATTTCTTCTCGTCCGCCTTGGTCTTCGGAGTGGTCGCCAGCCCGGACATGGGAAGCGGAATACTCGGANACGTCATCGAACGTACCGAATCCGAGTTGAGATAATCGAATGTCTGGAGGCCCTCGACCTTGATCAACGCNCCGATCTCTCCAGCGCCCAATTGCTCCACCGCATCCTGGTCCTTGCCCTGAAAGCGGATGAGCTTTCCCACCTTCTCCTGTTTTCCCGTATTGGGATTGAGGAAGGAGCCTCCCTGGCTGATGGAGCCNGAGAAAATTCGNAGNTAGCTCAGCTTTCCGACGAACGGATCNCTCACGACCCGGAAGACCCTGGCGGNNAAAGGCGCATCGGCNNCGGTGGAAACNGCCTGNGTGTCCTCTTCCTCNGCCGGATTAAAATGCTCGCGNCCCTGGTCAAAGGCGGCTGAGGGAGAGTAGCGAATGAAACCATCGATCAGCTCCTTGACGCCCGAATCGTTCAGGGAGCTGGTGGCGTAGACCGGGAAGAGGCCCCTCGATCCCACCGCAGCAACGCATTGCGCCGCGATCTCCTCCGGACCGATCTCTTCTCCCTCGAGATAGCGTTCCATGAGCTCATCATTGGATTCGATAATCGATTCCATGAGGTCATCGGAGCTGCCGAGATTGTCCTCCACGGCTGAGAAGCCGCCTCCGGATTCATTTGGAACGGTCATCGGCAGGCACTTGTCATCGAACTGTTCCTGGACCTGCGAAAGAACCTGGTCAAAATTACTGTGCTCGCGATCAACACGGTTGATGATCACGAAGCAGGGAAGATTCGCATCCCTGGCGATCTCCCAGACTTTTCTCGTATTGGGGCGGATGCCCTCATCCGCGCAGATGACCACCGCCATGAGGTCCGCCGAGGCGGTAGCGCAATAGACCTGGCCGATGAAATCTCTGTAGCCCGGGGTGTCGACGAACTGAAGAAGCGTATCCTGGGTGTCTACGCTCGCGCAGGCGAGATCGATGGAGTGGTTACGCTCCTGCTCCTGGTCATCGTAATCGCAGACGCTAGTACCATCGTCTACGGAGCCCTTCCTGTCGATGCCGCCGCCGATGAAGAGCAGGCTCTCAACCAGCGTTGTTTTGCCGCAAGTACTGTGACCTGCGAAAGCTATATTCCGTATATTATCTGGCGATTTCGCGGCCATCCGGATCTCCCTGAGTAGAAGGCGAACGACAGACTCTACCGATAAATGAAGCTGGAATCCACCCCTAAAAAACGGGCTGGAGTCCAGCTCCGCCTGCAGCGAGACAGCCTCGTCAGGGGAGAAAAGTATCGAGGTAGCGACGCTCCGCCCGCCGCATCTTCCTGCGCGCAGCAGGCTCCCCGTCATCATAGCCCAGGAGATGGAGAACGCCGTGAATGGCGTAGAGAGCCAGCTCGCGGGGTAAATCGACTCCCCTGCTCTCAGCGTACCGGCGGGCCGTATCGACCGACACCACCACCTCGCCGAGGAGGTCATCCACGAGGGGATCTCCCTCAGCTGATTCGCCGGCTCTGCGCATCGGAAAGGTCACCACATCGGTGGCGTAGTCATGCCCGAGATAATCCCTGTTCAGCTTCCGGATCTCCGAGTCATCGACAAAGCAGACATTTACCCCGGAGGTGGAGTCGTGTTCGGCCAGCAGGCGCTCCAGAACCTCGCGCAAGGCGAGCTTCCCCCCGGCTCCCAGCGGGCGCTTGCCCAGGAGATTCACCTCACCGGCGCTCACGATGCCCCCAGCTTCGCTTCCGCATCGGACCCGGGGGCCGCTGGCGGCGGCTTCCCTTCTTCCTCTTTCTCCATCACCTCGGTGTCGGGATACTCGACCCTGCCGTGGTACATATTCGTGAGGGTGGTCTCGAAGCTCTGCTCGATCCTGTAAAGGTCCGCCATGGTAAGCCGGCAATCATCGAGCTGCCCATCGAAGATGCGCTTGCGGATCACGTCCCTCGCTATCTCCCTGAACTTCGCCGGCGTCGGCTCGACGCTCTTGGCGATCGCCTCCACCGCGTCGGCAAGCATCAGGATTCCAGCCTCGGGGAAGGTCGGCTTGGGGCCCGGATAGCGATACTCGGTGTCCTCGGTCGAGTTCTCCTCCTCCTCACCATCCTCCTGGCGCGCCTTGTGATAGAAAAACTCCACGACCGTGGTGCCGTGGTGCATGGGTATCATATCGATGATCGGCTGCGGGAGCTTCTCCTCCCGCGCGAGGATCATCCCCTCCTTGACGTGCGACATGATGATGAGCTTCGACATCGATGGACGCAGTTGATCGTGGATCGATTTGTCCTTGCCCATGTTCTCGGCGAAATACTCGGGCTTGTAGATCTTGCCTACATCGTGATAGTAAGCCCCGACATCAGCCAGGAGTACGTTCCCACCGATGGCTTCGGTGGCATCTCGTGCCAGCTGTTGCACACCGAGAGTATGCTGGAAAGTCCCGGGCGCCCGCTCACGGAGCAGCCGCAGAAGCGTGTTGCTGGGATCGACCAGATCGAGGAGCCGCCGCTCGGTCAGCACCCCGAAGACCATCTCGATCTGGGGAAGCAGGCTGGTCACAATCCCGCCGGATACCAGGCCACCTGCCAGGGCAAGTCCCGGATCGAGCAGCCAACCGCTCCAGATCGAGAAGATGGCCTTCGAGGCCAGGTCCGGGTCGGGAAGGACGGGAGGACTTATCGCCTTGAAACAGAGAACGGCGAGAGCCTGGACAAGGCCCACCTTCAAACCGACGAGAACGGGCTGAGACTGCTTGCGCACCTGCCTGACACCTAGGACGGAAACCACCGCGCCCAGGCTGAGACTGACCGCAAGGTAAAATGTATCAACCGGGTGAGCCAGCGTGTTGTTTTGCAGCAGGGCGAGATACGAGGCGATGCCGCCACACAGGAGCATCGCCACCATGGGCCTGTAGGCAAGCCCGGCGATCATGGCAAGCGCGGGCAGAGGCAGAATGAAGGGCGGCCAGTTAATCACGAACATGCCCCAGGAGAGACTCACGGTCAGCGCGATGAGCAGGACGAATTGATTGAATTTCGCGGTGGACTGAAAAAGAGCTGGCTCGATGTGGTTGATGACCAACACACCGAGCACCGTGACCATCGCCAGGATCCCGGCAAGCCCGACCTGCTCGAGCAGATCCTTCTTGCCGATGTTGAGCAGTAAAAGGAGAAGGAGTACCAGCAGCACGGTCACGACGATCCTGAAGATCAGGTTCGCCCGGCGNGCGCTCTCTTTCAGGACGACCTCCTGTCCCTGCTGACGGGACCTGAGAAACTCGTCGATTCTCCTNTTCTTTCGTTTCCTTGCCATGCTCTTTTCAGTCTGCCGGCAGGGGNAATTCAACCTCTACCGGCGGAGCTCTCTCATTTATCCTGCTGNCTGGAATCCTCAGTGGCGNNCTCNTAGGCCTCGACGATCTTCTTGACGAGCGGATGCCTGACGATATCCATCTTCTCGAGTTCGACCCAGCCGATGCCGGGAATATCCCTGAAGATCGAGCCGGCATGCACCAGGCCGGAGAGTTGATCTTCAGGCAGATCGAATTGCGTCACATCACCGTTGGCGATCACCTTCGAGCCCATGCCCAGGCGGGTCAGAAACATCTTCATCTGGGAGACCGTCGTATTCTGCCCCTCGTCAAGAATGATAAAGGAGTTGTTGAGGGTTCGCCCGCGCATATAGGCCAGCGGGATGATCTCGATGATCTCCCGNTCGATATACCGCTTCACCTGCTCCATCCCCAGCACGTCGTTGAGCGCATCGTAGAGCGGNCGCAGGTAGGGATTGATCTTGGCCTGGAAATCCCCGGGCAGGAAGCCGAGCTTTTCACCCGCCTCCACCGCGGGCCTGCACAGGATCAGCTTCTGGTATTCACCGGCGCGAAGGCCATCGACCGCCAGCCGTACAGCAAGGTAGGTCTTGCCGGTACCAGCCGGCCCGATGCAGAAGACCAGCTCATTGCGAAGGATTGATTCTATGTATTTCTCCTGGCCCCCGGAGCGGGCGAGATTCCTGATCGCCGCNCGCTCCTGGGAGGTCAGCTTCCTCTCCTTGCTCCCGCCGGCGGNAGCTCTGGCCTCCGCGCCCTCACCCTCATCGTAGACCTCGAACCTCGCAATACGGGACTCCACGTAGAGTTCGGGCAGCGCATCTCCAGCCCTGTAGAGCTCGATCATGTCCAGGAGCAGCCGCTCTGCGTGATGAACCGGCCCTTCATCTCCCTCGAGACGAACAACCCCGTTTCTCGCGGCGATCTGAACATCAAGACCGTCTCGAATCTGGCGCAGGTGGGCATCCCCCGCCCCGAATAAAAACATGGCCTCTTCCTGGGAGGCCACCTCGATAGCTAATTCCATGTAATGCTGTTCAAGACCAGTAGTGGAGGAGGCACCAGAACACGAATCCACTGAAGATAAAGCTGTCGATCATGTCCAGAACCCCCCCGAACTCCGGCAAGAGAGACCCGGAATCCTTGACGCCGTAAAGTCGTTTGATGAGGGATTCGCTCAGATCGCCGATCGCGGCGCTGAAAGCGAGGATTATCCCAAAGCCAATCCCGGGTAGCCATCCAAATTTCAACTCCGGCACATACCCCGACTCCGCGGCCAGGGCGAAGCAGGCTCCAGTCAGCAGAAACCCTGCTATGAAACCCTCTAAGGTCTTTCTGGGGCTTATTTTAAGNAATTTCGTCCGACCTATGGTCGAGCCGGCGACATAGCCACCGATATCAGTCAGCTTGATACCGAAAACAAAAACCGCCGCCGTTAGGACATCCTCGCACCTGCAGTAAATTCTGATCACGAAAGAAAAAAGCAGGCCGAAAAGGAGGGCCCCCAGCACAGTCGGCGCCACCTCACCCGCCCTCTCGAGGAAGTCTTTTCGAAAAAGAACCGTGAGAAAGGACAGGAAGAGAAGAGCGAAGACGCCCAGGAGCAACAGCTGCTGTTCGGTACTGGAGAGTCCGANCCCCTCCGCCTCCCAATACCAGCAGGGTACGGCGAGGAACCAGGCTGTGGCGAACAGGCCTGGCAGAGTTGAGAACCCCAGGTACCGTCCCGTTGACATCTTCGAAAACTCGAGATGGCCAACCAGGCCCATGACCACGAGGATCGCGGATCCCGCGATCCTGCTGTCGAGCCAGNTGTCAAACCCGAGGACTCCCGCGATCACCAGCAGCAATACGATTCCCAGCAGATAGCGAATCTGTTTAGNTCCCAAGCCGGCTCTCCCCGGGGANCCNGCCCCCGCATCCCGCNCTGCGAATCAAGGCAAGCTGGTTATTCAAGCTTGTCACCTCCTGCAAACGAATATCCGGATTCAAATCCCCCCGGAATTTCCCGAGGCTTCCCGCGAGGTGGAATCCACCACGGCGCCGTATTTTCGATCGCGCCGGACATAAGCATCGAGCGCCTCCTCGAGATGCTCGACCTCGAAGTCAGGCCACAGCTCATCGGTAATCCAGAGCTCACTGTAGGATGACTGCCAGAGGAGAAAATTGGATAGCCTGTATTCACCGGCGGTTCGAATCACCAGGTCCGGATCCTTCATCTGCGGATCAGCCAGGTAGGCNGAAAAAACATCTTCACTGATATCCTCGATCCGATCCGGATCCAGTCTCCCCTCCCTGACATCCGTGCAGAGGGCCCGAACCGCGTTGATGATCTCCTGGCGGGAACCGTAATTGAGGGCGAGCCTCATGACCATCCCATCGTTTCCGGCGCTCAGGGTCTGGGTCTCATGGAGAGCATCGAGAACGTTGGAGGGAAAAGAGCTGACGTCACCGATCGTGGTNAGGCGGATATTGTTATCCATCAACATCGCCCGCTCTTTCACCAGGTAGGTCTTCAGCAGCTTCATCAGGAAGCTGATCTCCCGCCGCGGCCGGCGCAGGTAATTCTCCGTGGACAATGCGAAGAAGGTCGTCTCTCGCACTCCCAGCTCACGGCAGTGCGTCGTGATCCTGCGCAATGAAACGGCGCCTTCCTCGTAACCCCGCTGGCGCAGGAAACCCCGGCTCCTCGCCCAGCGCCCATTGCCGTCCATGATGAAGGCGATGTGGGCGGGGATCTGTTCAGGAGAAAATTTCACCTGGGTCAAGCTCCTTCCGTCGCAGCCCCCGGCTCGAGCCAGGGATCGAGGTTGACTATCTGCGAACGCTCCTTGCCCACGGAAACAATGGCTATCGGGCAGCCGGCGGCATCGGCGACAAACTGCAGGTATTCCCGNGCCTTCTCCGGCAGCTCAGCGAAGGATCTGCACNCGGTNGTGCTCTCGAGCCAGCCGGGGAAGGANCTGTACTGCGGNATGATANCACAATCAGTGAAAGCCGGAAATTGATCCGTCTCGACACCATCGACGGTATAGGAGACCGCCACCTTGATCTCNTCGAGATGATCGAGGACGTCGAGCTTGGTCACGACCATGGCATCCACGTCACCGAATTGAATCGCGCGGCGCAAAGCGACGATATCAAGCCAGCCGCAGCGCCTGGGGCGTCCGGTGGTCGCCCCGAACTCTCCGCCCACCTGCCGCAGGCTCTCACCGGCCTCATCATCCATCTCACTGGGGAAGGGCCCCTCACCAACCCGNGTCGCGTAGGCCTTGGTGATCCCGAAAACCCTGCCTACCTTCCGGGCCGANAAACCCGTACCGGGACCGAGACCCAGAAAAGACGTATTGGAAGAGGTCACATAGGGATAGGTTCCCATGTCGATGTCGAGCAGNGCTCCCTGGGCTCCCTCGAAGAGAATCCGGGCGCCACCGGCCTCCCGTTGGTGAAGGTAGCCTGTCACATCGCAAACCCGGGGCCGCAGCCTCTCCGCATAAGCCGAGTATTCCTCGAAGACCGCTTCCGGATCGATCGGCTCCCGGCCATGGAGACTCTCGAGCTCGCGGTTCTTGAGCGCGGCCAGGCGGACGAGGCGTTCCTTGAAGCGAACGGGATCGACAAACTCGGCCATCCGGATACCCACCCTGGATGATTTGTCGGTATAGCAGGGACCGATGCCCCGGAGCGTGGTGCCAATCTTGCCATCTCCTCCGGCGCTCTCTTTCGCCTCATCAAGAGCGCTGTGATAGGGCAGCACGACATGCGCCCGGTCGCTGACGAGGATGTTCTCCTCGTGATCGAGGCCGCCAGCCCGGATCTCGTCGAGCTCGCCGATGAGCGCGCGGGGATCGATAACGACTCCATTACCGATGACGCAGATCGTGCTCTCATCGAGGATCCCCGAGGGAACGAGGTGGAAAATGTACTCCTTGTCTTCGACCTGCACCGTGTGGCCGGCGTTCGCTCCCCCCTGGTAGCGAACGACCACATCGGCCCCGGCCGACAATACGTCCACGATCTTCCCCTTACCCTCATCNCCCCATTGGAGACCGACCACACAGCTGTGGCGGGCGGGCTGAACCTGNTTCGTACTGCTCATCGCTGTTCTCTCCTTCGGCGTCGGCGCCGNGNGCTCCTCCATCGTCAGACTCCNGCCTTGCTCTCCCAGATCTCCGGTGTCTCGGGCAGAGGCTTGCCGCTCCGGATCATCCGGGCAAAATCATCGAAAAGGAAAGTNAAATCATTGGGCCCGGGCGCCGCCTCCGGATGNAACTGCACGGTAAAGAGAGGCAGCTCCCTGTGGTAGAGACCCTCGAGGGTCTGGTCGTTGAGATTGATGAAATACGGCTTCACCTGGTCCGTCTCGAAAGAGTCCGGCACAACAGCGTAGCAGTGATTCTGTACGGANATCTCGACCTTGCCGGTCCGGGTGTTCAAGACCGGGTGGTTCCCCCCGTGATGCCCGAACCTCAGCTTTTCGGTGGAGCCTCCAAGAGCCAATCCCATAAGTTGGTGCCCGAGACAGATGCCGAAGATTGGATACTCTCCGAGCAGCGACCGGATGGTCTCGATGGCATAGGGCAGCCCCTCCGGGTCACCCGGTCCATTGGAAAGAAACACGCCATCGGGGTTGAGCTCGCGNACCTGCTCGGCNGTGGTATCCGCCGGCACCTGGTGGACCTTGAAGCCCATCTCGTAAAAAATGCGCAGGATGTTGTACTTCACGCCATAATCAAANGCGACGATCTCGAGCCCNTCACCGAGGCGCTCACTGGCCCGGTTATCCTTGAAGCAGCTCGAGAAGGGNGANCTGAAGCCCTGCTCCCAGACCNGCGGCTTTTCACANCNCACATCCCTGACCATGTCCAGNCCGCCGAGACCCTCCCAGCTCTTCGCCTTCTCCACAAGCNCTTCATCACTNTNCTCCGAGGTGGAGATGANCCCCTTGAGAGAACCTTCCACCCTCAGGAGCCTNGTTACCGCCCGGGTATCTATGCCGGAGATCCCGACCACNCCGTGGCGATCGAGATAGTCGCCAAGAGGTTCACANCTCCTGAAATTGGAGGGNCGTCGGCTCANCTCGCGCACGATCACNCCCCTGAGGGAGGGCNCGCGTGATTCTTCATCATCGGGGTTGACCCCGTAATTGCCTATGAGCGGATTNGTCATGACGACCATCTGCCCATTGTAGGAAGCATCGGTGAAGATCTCCTGGTAGCCGGTCAGGGAGGTATTGAATACGACCTCGCCAACGGACTCCCCCTGCGCGCCGATCGAGGCGCCTCGCATAACGGTTCCGTCTTCAAGGGCTAACCTGGCGGGTATTTGCGACAATGGACTACTCCGGCTTTCTTCCTCGACACTTCATTATGTTGCGTGTTCTCACTTTTTCCACGGCTTTCAGGCGGCCGCGCTCCTCCATTTCTCCGAGGACGACCCGGCGCGTCAACTGTAAGCAGGCTCTCACTTCGGGCCGATATACTCCCTGCCTCCCATATAGGACTGGAGCGCCGCGGGAATCCTGATCCTGCCGTCGGCCTCCTGGTTGATCTCGAGAATTGAAATCAGGATCCGTGGACTGGCGATCGCCGTATTGTTCAGGGTGTGACAGAAATGCACCTTGCCGTTCTCATCGCGATACCGCAGCTCGAGGCGCCGGGCCTGGAAATCATGGAAGCGCGACGCGCTATGGGTCTCCCCGTAGCTCTCGCGCGATGGCATCCACGTCTCGATATCGAACTTCTGCACCTGCGGCTGCCCCAGGTCCCCTCCACAGACATTCACGACCCTGTAGGGAAGCTCCAGGACCTGCAGGATCTCCTCGGCATTGGTAAGAATGAAGTCGTGCATTCGCAGAGACTCCTCCTCGTCGTTGCGGCAGAGAATCACCTGTTCGACCTTATTGAACTGGTGGATCCTGTAGAGTCCCCTGGTGTCCCGCCCGGCCGCTCCCGCCTCCCTGCGATAGCAGGTCGAATAACCCGCGTAGAGCATCGGCAGGTCTGCCTCATCGAGGATCTCGCCGCTGTGATAGGCGGTCACCGGGACCTCCGACGTGCCAATGAGGTATTTTCCATCTCTCTCGCAGGCGTAGGCCTGCTCCTCGCCTCCGGGAAAATACGCCGTGCCAACCATGGGCTCACGACGCACCAGGGTCGGCACCAGCATGGGAGAAAAACCCTTCTCGACGAGTCGCTCCAGGGTGAACTGCAATACGGCAAGCTCCAGCAGCGCCCCCTCGTTTTTGAGCATATAGGTGCGGGAGCCCGCCAGCTTGGCGGCACCCTTCATATCGATGAGGTCGAGCTCCTCGCCGAGAGCCAGGTGGTCCTTGAAAGGAAAATCGAACTCCGGGAGCTCGCCCACCTCCCGCATGAGAACATTGTCCTCATCGGTCTCACCATCAGGCACGTCCTCCGCCGGAATATTCGGCACCAGCAGCATGAGCTCGTTGAGCTCCTCATCGAGCGGGCCGAGCTTCTTCTCGTAGCCCTTGATGCGATCGGATAGCTCCCCCATCTCGCCGATACGCGCCTGCTTCTCTTCTCCAGCGAGGGCCGCGATTTCCTTGCCGACCTTTTTCTGGGCAGCGCGAAGCTCTTCGCTCTCAAACAGCAGCTTCTTCCTCTGGTCATCGAGCTCGAGAATGCGATCGACCGGCTCATCGCAAGGGGTGTGCTTCTTGCGGCCAGCCGCCTTGACCAGGTCGGGATTCTCTCGAAGAGCTTTTATATTGAGCATGGAACCCAAAAATTCATCGACGAATAAGTCGGCGGGCATTCTGGCACCGCGGCACTGGATTGCAAGAGGGAAAGTCCGGGCGGGCCCGGCTCACCTCAACCACCGATGAAATACTACCCGCTTCCACCTCCGGCCCGACCCGTTCTTTTTCCTCAATAATTTCTTAGAGGCATTCCCATCCGGATCTACAATGTTCTACGAGTTGGAACAGGGGGTCGAAGCCAGGACCGTAAAGCAGAGCCCGGCGCCTGCCTCCTGCGGGAAACAAAAAGAGAAAACACATCATTCGAAGGAAGCCCTGTAGCGAAAGGCCGGAGAACGGCCGGACGGGGTGACAGCCCTTCGAGGGAGTTCGATTTTTTGCGAATGGAATCAAGGGTCAGGTCCCTGGAAGCCCGAAGACTGCGCGCGGCCGGCATGGCGCTGCGGGCAGGATCCTCCGGAAGCGAAGCTTTCCTCCACGATGGTCCCTGGAGCCTTCAGCTGCTCCACTGCGAGGTCATCGATTGCATAGCCCGCTATCTCAGCGGAGCGACGAGCCGCCGGGAGCTCCACCGCAAGACAGTGAAGCTCATACGCGAACGTCGCCCACAGAGCGGACAGCCGGACATGCTGCCCCCGGCCATGACAGCCCTCGGGCTCGCAGCGTTGCTCTCCGCGCCCTCCCTGTCCCTGGACGCTCAAGAGCTCGGTCGCTGCCTTCGATACGTACTCTCGGCAATCGGGTGCCGCCGCCCCCTGCCGGTTGGGAAGCTGCTCCGTTCCGTAGCCGACAGCAGCGGGCAGCTCGACCTCTCCGTACAGGAGACTCCCTGCGCTCTCTACGATGAGAGCGCCATTGAGATCCCGGTGCAGTGGGCTGACCTGGCCATAGATGCCCCGGTCGCCGGCTTCCGGTTGATTCCCCTCTCCATATTTACACGTGACTTCTTCCGCGATACGGTCCTCGGCGGAGGCGATCACACGACCGACCTCTCCCGCTACCATCGCGAAAATAACAAGGCTCCCGGCCTGCGTGAAAAATATCCAGAGCTCACGGAATCGCTCCCCTTTCAATACTATGTCGATGAATCGGGCCTGTCTGAGATAGTCCTCGATACCAGGCACCTCGGCTGGGGAGAACAATTCCTGGCCGCCCGCCTCTTCGCTCTCTACAGCGGCCTGGAATGCGCCGCGCTCGAAGGCATTCCCCTGCTGAAGCGGTGCTGAGCAAAGGGGCCCTCTCCACGCTGCCCGGCGCCGGGAAGATCGGCCTTCCTCCCCTGGTGATGATGTTTTTTTTTCTGTCGGCCTGCTCCCCCAGGTCGCTCTCATCGCAGGCTCCAGAGCGCCCCGCGTCAGCAGACGAGTGGTACCTGATCCACATCAGGGGCAAGCCGGCCGGCTACAGCTCCCAGCGCAAGATCGTCGGCGAGAATGGCGACATCGAGACCATCTCCTTCACCAGGATGGTGATGAAACGCGGCCTGGAGAAGACCATAGTCGAAATGCGGCTGGAGCTCCGCGAAAACGCGGCAGGTAAGATCCTCGGTTTCAGAAAAGAAGAAAAAACGGCCCGGGAGGGAGTCACCACGGTCGGCAAGGTCATCGAGCCGGACCGGCTGGATCTCGAGATCACCTCCGGTAGCTCGCTCCCCCGAAAGAGGACAACCTCCTTCGATCCGGCGGCACGGGGATTTCAACACATCTCGGGAAAAATCAACTCGACCCTGAAGAGAGAGGGTGACCGGGTGGAGCTGGTCGTCTTCATGCCGGATCTGTCACGCTGCGTGAAGCAGATCAGCACGGTCTCCGCCCTCGAAGGAGAGCTCCGGCGTATCGAGAACCGCCTCGAGATCGCCCCGGGAAACAGCCTCGTAAGTACCGATTGGGTTAATGAAGAAGGAAAAGCCGTCAGGTCGAGAATGCCGTATCTCGGCCTCGAGACCGTGCTGTCAAACCGAGCGGAGATCCTGGGAACCGATTTCAGCTCGCCGCCGGAGATCTTCATCTCGAGCGCCATCCCCCTGGGGCGCTTCCTCGGCTGGAAGCGGGAGGAGATTCTCTATGAGCTCAGGCTCCGCGACAGGAAGCAGCCGATGGAGATCAGGGAATCCGGGGCCGCCGGGCAGAAGCTCACCGCCACGGGAGAGAAAGGCACCTGGCGGCTGAAGGTGAATACTGTCCGAAACCCGGCAGCCCATGATCTTCCCCTCGTTCCCAACCCGCTGCCGAAGCGCTACCTCTCCTCAACCACCTACCTGCAATCAGATGATGCCCGGCTCATCGAGCTCACGAAAAAAGTGGTGGGAAAAGAGAAGAACAGCCTCAAGGTGGCCCAGGCGCTGGAAAAGTGGGTCTACAATTACGTGAGCAAAAAAAACCTCGGCACCGCCTTCGCCACCGCGAAAGAAGTTCTCGAGACCCGGCAGGGAGACTGCACCGAGCACGCCGTGCTGCTTGCGGCGATGTGCAGGGCAGCCGGGATCCCCTCCAGGGTCGTTGCCGGCCTCGTCTACTACCGCAGGAACTTCGTCGGTCATATGTGGACAGAGGCCTATACAGGAAAATGGATCCCGCTGGACGCGACGATTGGAAAAGGAAAGGTGGAGGCGGATCACATCGCGCTGTCGGTGTCAGCCCTTGACAATACCGCCGTCTCCGAGCTGTTCATTGGTCTCATTCCCTTTCTCGGCAATATGGAAATCGAGGTCCTGGAGACGAGGTGAACGAGGAAAGAGTCAAACTTTCCAATTCGCTGGATGATTATGATTACCCACTCCCCCCGGGTCTCATCGCCCAGCACCCTCCCGAGAAACGGTCGGATTCCAGGCTGCTCGTCCTTGACCGCTCCCGCCGGCAGCTCGAGCACCGCTCCTTCAGTGAGCTCGCGGAATACCTCCGGGACGGAGACGTCCTGGTGCTCAACGAGACCAGGGTCCTGCCCGCGCGACTGAGAGCGCGCAAGGAGAGCGGCGGCAAGGTCGAGGTGCTCCTCCTCGAGCCCGTGGAGCTGGAGGGCCGTGAAGCCTGGCAGGTGCTGCTCAGGCCGGGTAAGGCCTTCGCCGAGGGACGGTCTCTCCTGCTCGAGAAGGATCCCGGACTCAGCATCCTCTGCCAGCGGCGCCAGGAGCAGACCTTCATCGTCTCCTTCTCCAGGGAAGGAACCCCGCTTGACGCCGCAGAGGTGCGGAAAATGGCCGAACGGATCGGCGAGATCCCGCTTCCGCCCTACATCAACCGCGAAAGCGATGAACGCGAATCCCCCCGGGACGCCGAACGCTACCAGACCGTCTACGCACGGGTTCCGGGCTCGGCGGCCGCTCCGACCGCCGGCCTCCATCTCGAACCTGGAGCGATAGAAGGACTCGAGGCCGCCGGGATCGAGCTCCTCCGGCTCACCCTCCACATCGGCATCGACACCTTCAAGCCCCTCTCGAGGAAAGCTATCGAGTCAGGAAAGCTCCACGGTGAGCTGGTCGAGATCGCCGCCGAGACAGCCCACAGGCTTCTTGCCGCCCGCGAGGAGGGCAGGAGAATCATCGCTGTGGGAACAACCACGGTCCGCGCCCTCGAAAGCTTCGCCGCCGGCGGATTCCCCGGCGCCTTCCGGCAGAGAACGCGCCTGTTCATCCGGCCGCCGTGGGAGTTCCAGATCACAGATGGTCTCATAACCAACTTTCACCTGCCCCGGAGCAGCCTGCTGATGCTGGTAAGCAGCCTCGCGGGTCGTGAGCGCATCCTCGCCGCCTACAAGGAGGCCATCANCCGCCAATACCGTTTCTTCAGCTATGGCGATGCGATGCTCATACTCTGAACCATGAACACGAACCGATCATCAGATGCCGATCACGGCGAAACGCGGGCGCTGAGTTGCTGGTATTGCGACCGNCCCATGAGCCAGGACTATATGCTGNGGGACGGAATCCTGCGGCCCCGGACGGAGAGGGATGGAGGCCCCTACCACCTGTANTCCTGCACCTGCTGCAACCGCCAGAACCAATGCGAAAAAACGCCGCGGGGACGCTGGTTCAGCTCCCCCGGCTCCCAGCCGACCCTGCTCGACTACATCCTCGGGCGCTTCGTAGGACAACCCCAGGATTTTCTCAAAACCATGAGCTGGTACGCGGCGAACGAAGAGCGGCGCAGGTATTTCTTCGAACATGATNCCGACTACCGCTATAGCGGCGGCTGGCTCAAAAGAATCCTCCGGGGCTCTCTCTTGCGGAGGAACACCCGGCCGCCGAAAACATCCGGAGAGAAGCCGCGCGCCGAGCGCCGGGAGAGACANGACAGCGAGCGACCCGGAAAGGCCGAGGTGAAGCACACCGGCATCCTGGCCCCCTGGCAGATCCTGGGCGTCGANGCCNATGCGAGCCGNGAGGAAATACGCAAGGCCTTCCACAAGCTGGCTGTCCAATACCANCCCGACAAGGTCCATCATCTGGGAGAAGANTTTCAGAAGGTCGCCCACGCGAAATTCATGGAGNTGCAGAGAGCCTACGAGCGCCTGATCCGCCAATCNTCATGAACCGCCNGATGTGGCAGGATAGTTCTGGACCTTGATGCCCCGGGCGGCTAATTATCTCTTTCCATCAAGAACCCAGTTTCACAACAAGGAGAAGAGGCGCATGCCTTCCCCAATTACCGTCGCCGTCACAGGCGGGGCCGGACAGATCGGCTACAGCCTGTTGTTTTCCATCGCACAGGGAGCGGTCTTCGGACCCGATCAGCCGGTGCGCCTGAAGGTGCTCGAGATTCCCCCTGCCATGAAGGTCGTGGAGGGCGTCGCCCTCGANCTCGAGGACTGCGCGTTCGGCCTTCTTGACGGACTTGACCTGAGTGACGATCCGGACACCGCCTTCAGCGATGCGAACTGGGCCCTGCTCGTGGGATCGAAACCCCGCGGTCCGGGAATGGAACGCGGCGACCTGATCAGGGAAAACGGCCCCATCTTCGTGAGCCAGGGCAAGGCGCTGGAGAAGGCCGCCGCTGACATCAGGGTTCTTGTCGTCGGCAACCCCTGCAATACCAACTGCCTCATCGCCCGCCGTAACGCCCTCGGGATACCCGATGACAGGTGGTTCGCCATGACACGACTCGACCATAACCGCGCGGTCAACCAGCTCGCCGGGAAAGCCGGAGTGGATGTGAACTCCGTCTCGAGGGTCACGATCTGGGGAAACCACAGCGCNACCCAATACCCCGACTANCACCACGCCCTCATCAATGGAGAACCNGCGACCTCGGTCATNGATGANGAGGCCTGGCTGCAGGAAGAATTCATCGGCAGGGTGCAGAAGCGCGGAGCGGAGGTGATCGAGGCGCGCGGGAAATCGTCAGCCGCCTCGGCAGCCAATGCCATCTGCGACCATNNGAGGACCTTCCACCATGGNACCNCCGAAAACGACTGGACCTCGGCCGCCGTCGTCTCGGATGGAAGCTACGGTATCACCGAGGGTCTCCTGGCATCCTTTCCGATCCAGGCGAGCCCGGACGGCTGGGAGATCGTACAGGATCTCGATATCAACGAGTTCTCACGCGGGAAAATTGACGCCAGCGTAGAGGAGCTNGAGCGGGAACGCGACGTGGTGGTCGANCTGCTTTGACCAGCTTCATCGGACTCGACCTTCAGCCCGAACGCGCCAGCACCGCGGCCCTCGAACGCGATCTCAGCNTCGTGGCCAGGTCCACCGCCGCCGTGGCCGGGGGATACGAAGAGACCGGCAGCGGTGTGAGGTGCGTGCCCGCCGCCGAGTGGATCCGGGCCGGCGGCTTCGCCCTCCAGGAGCTCTATGGCGAGCTGCCCCTGAAGTCGCGGAAGCTTTGGGGGGTCGGCCTGAGTGGCCCGGATGGCTGGATCGCCCTCGACTCGGAATTCGAGCCCCTCTGTGATGTGCGTCTGCCTCCGGCCGGCGGACTCCTCGACGACCTCGATGGCTGGCTGGAGCGGAACACGCGCCTGCGGGCCCGGATCTCCCTGGTGCTCTCGCCCAAGGACCTCTTCCGTTTCATGATGAGCGGAGCGATGGCTGCCGACACCACCAGCGTCTGCGCGGCGGGGCTCCTCGCCGCCGGCAAGCGCGACTGGGACCGCAAGAGACTCGAGGAGGCCGACCTGCCGACGCGATGGTTCCCCCCCGTCTTTCAGAGTTCCGCGGCGACCAGCCGTCTCCACCAGGAGGGGATGCGCCAGTCCGGACTTCCCGGCAGCCCCTGGCTGGTGGCGGGCTCGACCTCCCGGCTGGCCTCCATGGTCGCCAGCGCCGATCTGCGCTCACAAAAACTCTGGCTCCCCGCCGACGAGGGCCCTCCCGTCTACGCCATCGGAGCCGCCCGGGACATCAGCGACCCGGTCATCCCTCCCGGCTACCGGCTGAGCGAATCACCCATCGATGGCCATCTCCTCCTGCTGCGGAAGCTCCCCTGCCCCCCGGGCTCCGGGAGCGGGGAAATACAAGCCGAGCTCGCCAGCGGCGGCTACGAGGTGTCCGGGGTGGAGACCCTGCGGGCGGACGCGGAGCTGGGAGCCGCGGCTCTTGCCGCCATCGGCTCGGGCATCATGAAGTCCTGGGACCGCTACTACGCGCTGCTCGCCGAGCCCCCCACNGCNGCCGCGGCCGNCCAGGAGGAAGATGGCGCCGGGGANTGAAACTCAGGGGGTCAGAAAGCTCAATTGCTGCGCNGAATCATCGAGCAGCCCGGCTCCGTGAAGCCGGTCGAAGAACAGCCTCATCGCCTCGAGCTTGTCTTCGCCCAGGTCATAATCGATGAGATGTTTGAGGTAGTGGATTCCCGCGGCCGAGTCGAAACCAGGCGGCAGGTCGACCCCCGCGACAATCTCATCGATTCTCGACAGGCCCTCCTCCTTCGCCCTCGCGAGTCTCTCGACAAGAAAACGACGGATGGCGGCATCTTTGACCACCTCCGGCCTGCAGGCCCAGAACGCGTAGACGAACGGAAGACCGGTCCAACGCGTCCACTCGGTTCCGAGATCCCTGTCGANCCAGCCCGGACAGGAGCCGCCCGCAAGGGCCGCATCCCCGATGAGCAGCACGGCATCGAGCNCAGNANCATTCCCGNNGCGNCCCGCNAGATAGTTCCGCATGNTAACGGGATCGCAGGGAACGAACTCAGGCTCCGCGCCCCAGACCTCCCGNAACAAAAGCCGGGTCAGCAATGACGAGGTCATCGAGCANGTGTCGAGTCCGACCCGCTTCACCTCGCCGAGGCCCTCCCTGTGATAGAGAATGATACTGCGCACCCCGCCATAGCTGGAAATTCCGATGCCCGGCACCACCAGGTAGCCCGTGCGGNCGGCACAAGCCACCACGGGGATCAGGGCGACATCGAGATCAGAGCACTCGAGCATCTCAGCCAGCCGGCTCGGGACGTGGTAGCCCAGGCTCAGCCCGTCNGTCTTTTCATCCAGGCCCCAGAGCAGCGGCAGCGCGTTCAAATAATCAATTCCACCCAGCCTGAGAAGGCCGTCACTGGAAGAGGCCGCGGAGCCCTGNANACCGTAAGATTCCTGCATGCAAACACACCAGAANTAAAATAGGGTTGATCAGAATACAGGGGGCTGATTATAGAGACCTGTAGCGACGGTTGACAAGGAAGACAACCCGTACGAGCATCAGCAGNACCATGAAAAAGGCGCAAAGATAATGTTCGGGCGCAAAACCAGACGCCGGGTAAGGAACTACCTGGCCGGAATCCTGGGCCCCCCGCTGGTGCGGCTCTGGGCCTGGAGCCTCAGGAAGCGAATCCTCTCGGACGAGCTCGAGGAAAAAGATGGCTGGATAACCGTGCCGGGATTGATCGTCCTGGTATGGCATCAGCGCTTCTTCACACTGGCCACCAGCTTCCCCGATACCGGCTTCAAGATCCTGGCCAGCCCCCATGCGGATGGAGAACTGATGGCCAGGATCGNCNAGGGANTCGGGCTGGAGGNCATCCGGGGCTCAACCACGCGAAAATCCGTGAGCGCTGTCAGGGNGCTGCTCCGCNCCCATCATGNAGACGTNAGNATCNNCATAACCCCNGATGGNCCCCNGGGNCCNCCCCGAAAAATCCAGCAGGGNGCGATCTATCTCGCCTCNAAAACNGGGCTTCCANTNCTGGTCACNGGTATCGGACTCTCGAGCNGCTGGACCTTCAATTCCTGGGACCGCTTCAAGCTCCCCAAGCCCTTCAGCCGCGCCCTGCTGCGAATGGGAAAGCTGTTCAGGATCCCCGCGGATCTTGACCGCGAAGGCATCGACGAATGGCGCGTAAAGATCGAGAAGGACATGTGCGAGTTCGGCGATGACACGGATGACCGCTTCGAAGAACTCTACAGCGGAGCCAACAAGCTGCGTGGAATGAGGAAACCCCCGGATAAATTGCCGAGGGAAACGCCCTGAGGGCCCTCAAAACGATTATTTCACCCTCCGGCACGCTTCCCGGCTTGCGATGGGAAGCGTGAAGAAATAGAATTCATCCGCCTGGTACGCCGCATGTTTCGAGGGTCCTAGGACCCCGTGAATGGATAATCCCCGAGCAGGAACTTTCTGCCTCTTGCTGGCTATCGGGCTGGGCATCTGGAGTGTCGTCAACAGCCTCGACCAGGGACGCAAGAGGCTGACCCTTCATGACCCCTCCAGTGCCGCCCCTCCCCCCCCGGCAGACGCCGTAAGTGATACGCCCGAAGCGACCCACTCCATCATCGAGACCCTCGACCCCGCCCACCTCGCCAAGGGCCGGATTGTCGATCCCCGGGGAAGACCCGTAGCGAACGCCCGCGTACGCTGCGGTGACATCAGGACCCGTTCCGACCACCGCGGCCTCTTCAAGCTGCCGAGGGGCAGCGAGAAGATAGAGATCTCCCACCAGGATTTTTTTCCGGCCACCCTCGCATCCCTCTCCGGCCCGCGCCGGGAGGTTCCGGCAGCGCGAGAGAGCGCGGACACGGGGGAGGACATCATTCTCATCCCCGGCTGCAGGCTCAGCGGAATCCTGTACGATTCTCTCTACTCCCCCGTAGAGGAAGCACGGGTCAGCTTTGAAACCGCCAGCGGCACCTACTGTCCGCCGGTGAGCACCACCAGCAAGGGCACCTGGATCAGTCCCCTCCTGCAACCGGGCCTGGTGCGCGTTCTCTACAGCCATGGCGCGCACGTGCCCCGTTCCGACTCCGCCACCCTGACCGAGGCAGAGCCCAGGCAGGGTCTCGAGATGGTTCTCCACTCCGGAAAGCCGGTGCGGATCCGGGTTCTTGACGAGAAGGGTTCCTACCTCGCCGAGGCCCGGGTCTGGACCGACCGGNCGGTACACACAGGCGCTGGTGACTCGATCGCCAGCTACCTCGGACAGACAGATGATCTCGGGCTCCTGCAATGCGCCATCCCGGAACCCGCGCCGGGAAAAATAAGGGTACGGTATACGGGCTACCGGGAAAAAACCGTCGCTATCCCCCCGCTGGACGAGAGCTCCGGCACCCGCGACCTGGAGATCCGCCTGGAGCAGGGACTGGTGCTCATCGCGCATGCTGTGGACAAAGTGAGCGGGCTGCCCATCAGGCCGGACTCGGTCGAAGTTGAAATCGAGACAGATGGAGACTTCCTCCCGGCAGGGAACGTAACGGTCCAGCACCACTCGCTCGATGATGGAAAGATCCGAATCGGGCTTCCCGGGATGGCCGGTAATTACAGGCTCAGGGTCAGCGGCGAAGGTGACCGCTATGGACTCTCGGAGATCATTCGCTTCGACGGTAAAAAATCACCCTCTCCATTCCTGGTCCGGCTCACCCCGTCACGCTCGCGTTTCCAGGGATTCGTGGCCTTCGACCAGGAAGCCGTCCCCCGGGCCCTGGTCGAGCTTCTGAGCGCTGTTGGCACCTGGTCCGGCCATACGACCATCTACGGAGTCCGTGTCGCCCGGCCGACCCGGGCGATGATGAGCACCTATACCGACTCCAGCGGCAGCTTCCACTTCAGGCAATTCGAGCCGGGAACCTATCGAATCCGGGTCAGCCATCCTCATCATGCCACCTACCAGGGAGCTCCGGTCGAGCTGCCCCTGGCGGACTCCGCGAGAAGATACCCGCTGCGCCTGCGAAGCGGGGCGATCCTCGCGGGTCGAGTTCTCTCACCGCAGGCAGACGGCATCGGCGGAATCCCGGTGGTGCTGAGCTCCTCGATGTGCGCGCCCCGAAGCGTCCTCACCGATCCCCGAGGCAGGTACTCCTTCACCGCCCTTCCCGCAGCCGACGACATCCGAATCGAGGTGGGAAGCGGCGAGGAGAACACCCCCGGCATCAACATAGAATGGGCCGGAAGAAGCGGCCCCAGGTCCGCAGCCATCGACAACATCTCCATCACGGCCGGAGAGCGGCTGACCCTCGACCTCATCTCCGCCGGTGGAGAGGAAAGCGGTGGGCTGCGCGGCTCGATCACTCTTGATGGACAGCCACTGGCTACCCCCCTGGTTCTCGTGAGCCTGCCGGAGCAGGGAAGATCTCCCGTCTTCTTCAGCGCCGAGAACGGAGGCTTCGCCCTCTCGCCCCTGCCGCCGGGAAAATACCGGCTGAGCGGCCAGGGCTTCCCCTTCGCGAGAGAGCTGGCCATCACCTCGGGAGAGATCGCCGAGCTCGCCGTCTCCCTGGAGTCCCTGACCTACGATCTCGAGATAGCATCGAACTCGGCCGGAGAATCGCTCGACATACCCTGCACGATCACGGCCGAGATGACCACGGCGACAGCGGGCCAGCGGGGACAGGCTCCATGGACAAAACGAACGCTGGTCGCAAGATCGGGACAGCTCCTCCTCGAGGGACTTCTGCCGGTGACCTACCGCCTGTTCCTGGAGGCTGAAAACCATGTTCCGGCCACCGTGAGAATCAACCCGGGCAAGGGCCGCAGCGGCAGGGCGACCCTGAAGCGGGGTAAAAAAACCCGGCTGAACCTGAAGAAACCCTCCGGAGAGATCTTCGCGGGAGAGGTCGCTGTGTTGATCTCCGACCACTCGGGCCGCGCCGTCCACAACCGCAAGCACCAGGTGAACGGGGTGCTGGAGCTACCCGTGCTGCCGCCAGGCAGCTACAGGATCCAGGTCAGAACCAGGAAGAAGCCCTACGAGTTCTCGCTCAACATCGGGGCGAACTGAGAAGCCGGGTTCACTTCTTCCTTAGCGTGCAGACCACCCGGAAACCCTCGGTATTGCGCTTGCGCCCCGGCTCTCTCTCATAGCGGCTCGCTGAACGGCAACCAGCGGCAAAATAATACCAGCCGCCGCCGCGGGAGACCTTCTTGCTTCCCTTCTCGGGCCCCTGGGGATCCGCCTCGGGGGATTTCCTGTAATATACCGGGCTGAACCAGTCCGAGCACCACTCCCATACGTTGCCGTGCATATCGTAGAGCCCCCACGCATTGGGTTCGTAGGAGCCGACCGGCACGGTACGCTTGAGATAGGGGCCGGCTATGGTCGCCGGATCGACCCCCTTGATCACATCCTCCCTCTTGAGGTAGGGAGTGTTGCCATCGAAATTTGCCATCTTCGAGCTCAGCTGCTCGCCGTAGTGAAAGGGAGTGCTCGTTCCAGCCCTGCAGGCGTACTCCCATTGCGCCTCGGTAGGCAACCGGTAGACCCTGCCGGCCTCCTTCTCAGCCGGCANCTCCGAGAGCTTCCTGCAAAACTCAACCGCCTCCTCCCAGCTGACGCTGTCCACCGGCAGCTTGCCGGCATCGAGCTCCTTCACCTTCTCCTTACCGGCGCCGGCGGCGGAAAAGTGACTCGGATTGGAGCCNATGACCTTCGCGTACTCGCCCTGGGTCACCTCGAACGCCCCGATATGGAACGGCCCGGAGAGCCGGACCTTGTGCTGGTGCTCGTGAGCCCAGCGGCCGAATTCATTCTTCGATCCCATCAGGAACTCGCCGGCCTTGATGGGCACCAGCTTCATTCCAATCGAATTCTCCAGGCTGGCGNGACCGGCCCCTTCAGCCGCCTTCTCACCCTCCTGGCAGAAACAGAGAAGACAGGGCGACAAGACGAAGAGCACGGCGAAGATCGAGGCCAGCGGCGTCCGGCGGAAGATTGCGCTTTCAGGTCTTAACATCGGTTACCAGCTTCCAATGGGTTGAAAATCAGGATCGCAAATCATGCAGGACGTGTCATGTTAAGAGTTCTCCGGCCCGGTGACAAGGTCCCGCAGGGACGCGGGGCTCGAGAGCTGGTCATCGGAGAGCCGCGTGGAAAACGATGCGGAATAAATTATTCTCCGGAAAGGAGTTTGGTGGGCGGTTTTTTCTCCCCGGCGATTTAAAATATCTCGTCTGTCATGAAAAAGCAGGTCTACCTCGACTACCATGCGACCACACCGGTCGATCCCCGCGTCCTCGACGCGATGCTGCCCTATCTGAAGGACTCCTTCGGGAATCCCTCCAGCAAAACGCATCCCTTCGGGTGGGCCGCCCGCGAGGCGGTTGAAAAGGCGAGAGCCCAGGTAGCCTCCCTGCTCAATGCAAGCGCCGGAGAGATCTACTTCACCGCGGGAGCGACGGAATCAAATAATATCTCCCTGCGGGGAGTGACGCGGCAGCCCCCGGGTGAACGCGATCACCTCGTCACCCAGAGCACAGAGCATCACGCGGTGCTCGATCCTCTCAGAAAGCTCGAGAAAGAGGGCTGGAGACTCACCGTACTGAACCCGGATTCAGAAGGCTTCATCAACCCCGGCGCCGTGGAGGCGGCCATCGATGAGCGCACGCTCCTGGTGAGCATCATGGCCGCCAACAACGAGATCGGCACTGTGCAGCCCCTGGAAGAGTTGGGGCGGGTCGTCAACGAGGCCGGAGCGCTCCTGCACTGCGATGCCGCGCAGGCCGCCGGCAAGATCGAGCTGGANGTCGAGAGATCCNGGCTCTCGATGCTCTCCATCTCCGGCCACAAGTTCTGCGCCCCGAAGGGAGTCGGAGCGCTCTACAGGAGAAAAAGAGGAAACCGGGTCCGGCTGGACCCCCTNGCCCTTGGNGGCGGACAGGAGGAGGGNCTCAGGCCGGGAACCCTCAACGTTCCGGGCATTGTCGGCCTTGGCGAGGCCTGCAGGATCGCCTCAGAGGAGCTNCGGGAAGAGGCNCAGAGGGTNGGTCGTCTGCGCGACCTCCTGCTCGAGGGAATCCGNGGGGGAATCCCCGACGTAACNGTGAANGGTCCGGCCGACCTCGAAAAGAAGCTCCCCGGGAACCTCAGCCTGAGCTTCAAGGACGTCGATGGCAGCGCCCTCATCGTCAGCCTCGGGGATCTCGCGGCCTCCGCCGGCTCCGCCTGCACCGCCGGCAACGCCGAGCCCTCCTATGTCCTCAAGGCGATCGGCACCCCGACGGAGCTCGCCGTCTCCACCCTGCGACTCGGCCT
This sequence comes from Planctomycetota bacterium, assembly GCA_002695115.1. Lineage (GTDB taxonomy): Bacteria > Planctomycetota > UBA8108 > UBA8108 > UBA8108 > UBA8108. Next base: position 1,210 of record NZOA01000040.1, on the reverse strand, counting down.
CGGCCGGTTTACCACNGAAGANGATGTCAGCTACGCNACAGGCCGGATCGTCGAAACCGTGGGCAAATTGCGCAGGGTCCGGTAACGCGCCTCCTTCCCGCGACCAGGGNCAGCTTGCCTTGCCGCCTACATGCTCTTATACTAAGGGTCGAGATACAAAGACTGTTGCTCCGGCGCGGGAAAGCTCTCCCTGCGGAGCGTTCAGAAAGAGACAAGACCATGCAAGTCAAACTTACCGAGGCCGCCACGACCCAGCTTAAAGAGCTCATGGTCAAGGAGATCGAGTCCAACAACCTCAACGAGGACGCGGGATTGAGGCTCATGGTCGTCGGCGGCGGCTGCTCCGGGTTCAGCTACAAGATGGGCTTTGACGAGAACATCTCCGAGCAGGACAAGATCATGGATATCGATGGCGTAAAGATCCTTATCGATGAAAAAAGCAGCCTCTACCTCGAGGAGGTAGAGGTGGACTTCCAGGACAGCCTCATGGGAAAGGGTTTTGTTTTCAATAATCCCAACGCCAGCGGAACCTGCGGCTGTGGAAGCTCCTTCTCGATCTGAGGCGNCTCCCCCTGACCTCCCGACCATTTTCCCGCCCAGCCATGACTGAGAANANGTTCGCCGTTCTCGTCCCCATCATCGAGCACGAGGACGGGCCCAGGATCCTGCTGATGAAACGCCCGGAGCGTGAAACGGACTCCTACTCCGGCCAGGTCTGCCTGCCCGGCGGGGCGCTCGAAAGCGACGATGGCAGCCTGCTTGACTGCGCCCTGCGAGAGACCGGTGAGGAGCTCGGGATTCCCGCCGAGTCGGTCGAGATCATCGCCGANNTGGACTGGCANGAGACCGGCTTCAGGCACGCGGTAAAGCCCTTCGTCGGCTGGCTCGCGACTTCTCCCGAGATCCGGCCCAATCCCAGCGAGGTCGAGCACGTCCTCTACCTCCCGGCCGCCAGGGTAGAAGCCGGCCTGTTCAAAAAACGCGGCAACTGGATCGACCAGGGCGGCNAGGAGAGAGAGATCCTCACCTTCGAGCTCGATGGCTTTGAGGTCTGGGGACTGACCGCCAGGATCCTTGAGCACGGGTTTATCAGCGGCTCCGAGGCGCCCGGCATCCGGAAAAAAATAGAAAATTTCCCCTGCAGCGGAAGCTGAAAAACCCTTTGATATCCTTAGCCCGGTGGTATTCTCGAAAGAGAAGAACTCTTGAT
>NZOA01000039.1 GCA_002695115.1 Planctomycetota bacterium | reverse complement strand
TCTGCACCATCGAAAAAAGGACCGGGCACTCGCCCGGTCCTTTTTTAAATTCGATTGTTCAGTTGTCAGACGACCCGGATGTTCTCAGCCCTGGGGCCTTTGGGTCCGTCACCCAACTCAAATTCGACGGCCTGACCTTCCTGCAACTCCTCAAAACTGGAGTTTTCAAGCGCAGAGGTATGAAAGAACACGTCGTCAGCTCCACCCTCTGGTGCAATAAATCCAAATCCCTTAGCGGTAATCAGTTTCTTGATCGTTCCCTGGGCCATCCGAAGCACTCCTTAAGAAAATAAAATACTGGTCTTAATGCGTAAGACCGCACGCGTTGCCCACATTTGAGCAGCCAGCTAATATACCCAATTTCCCGACTNTGGCTTTGTTTATTCGCCTGCTTTCTTTCACGATTCGAAAAATAAATTGTCATGCGNTTCCCCGGCGCAAACCTGAAAATCGCTCGGTGGTTGTTATCAGCTCCCAAGCAGGCTCGAGCAAAAAACTCAGGGGAGCTCTCTGAGCTTGATATTCTTGAACTCAATCGGTGAGCCTTCAGATTCGAGAGCCATGTAACCTGTTCCCGGAGAACAGTTTGTACCCCCGGAGACCTCTTCACCATTCACCCAGAGCCTCACCTCAGAGTTGATGCAACGAATGTAATAATGGTTCCATTCACCCACTCCGCGGGTCAGGTTCTTGGTCGGGAAACTGCGCTTGCCATTGGGAGCAACAGGGGGAAAAGGCTTCATCCTGGATGCCTGGGTAGGAAAAACATCTCCATGGGAGGTGAACCAATCCGACTTTTTCTTGTGCCGCTTTTCATAAAATTCGGCATACCCGAGGTCGAGGATCTGCACCTCGATCCCCTGGGGAAGTNGCCCCGGTTTGAGCTTGTTGATTGATTTCTCGGGTATCCAGGCGAAGACCCCGGAGTTCCCGGCCTTGCGCATATGCCGCCACTCGAGCACCATCTCGAAATTGGTCAATTGCTTCTCGTAGCGCATCACCCCCACCGGCTTTCCAGTGCAGTACAGGATGCCTTCCTTCCAGGACCAGGTGTCTTTGCCGCAATTGACGTTTATGAAGTTCGCCGGACCCAGGGCTTGCCAACCCTCCCCCGTCCCGTCGATAAATGCCCTGGGGGCGGCCTTCGGCTCATCGTCCCCGAAGCCGACAATCGAGGCCGCCACCAGGATGCCGCATACGGACAAAAAACTCAGAATCAAATAGCGCCTGTTCATTTGGAAATCCCGCTGTTGGTTTGCGATGGTTTGAAATTCAATTCCCGGNTCAACGCCGGGCCAGGAAAACCAGATCACACTGGTCTTCTTCGATCAACTCATTATGCCACTCAACCCTCTCTGTCCTCACCTCAGAAAACACATCCTCCAGTGAAGAGACAAAACTCTCATTCGCAGCGCTCGACCAGACCGCCAACACCCCAGCCTCCTCGAGGTGNGCACGGACCCGGCGCAGCCCCTCGGCCATGTAGAAACTGAGATTGCCTGCATCGAGATTCTCATCGGGTGAATGATCTATATCCACCAGCATTACATCATAGCGCCGCTCGGCAGGGCTNCGGAGATACAGGAAAAAATCAGCCCGGGCTACCGAGAACCGGGGTTCGTCGCGCAGTCTTCCCGCCAGGGGAATGAGATCCCTCTCCAGCCACGAGATAACCTCCGGCAGGAGTTCGATAACATCGACCCGCGCTGCCTGGGAACAATTCAGTGCCGCCTCGGCGGTATAGCCGAGGCCAAGGCCGCCGACGAGAACCGAGAGGTCCCGGCCTCCATGCCATTCAATGCCAAGACTGGCCAGGGCATCTTCGCTGGCCGTATTGTAACTGCTCATGAGAAACTCGTGATCGAGCGTGACCTCGGTGACGATCGTGCCGGGGCGCGACAGGAGTTCCCTGCGTCGCAGGCAGAGCAAGCCAATCGGGGTCTCAACGGATTCCAGTATTTCGAAAGAGGGGGTATTCATGTAACAGGCTCCGGCTGGAGGACCCGTGGAAAGGCAGCGGGGGTGTCGAAAATACCCGGCATGTGTAAACTGTTCTCTCCTGGATATACTTCCTGCTCAGCACTCTAAGCGGAAAGCCNCCGTATGAAAGTCCCAACCTGNCNAATCTTCCTGTTTCAAATTCTCATCNCCGNCGCCAGTGCCGGCCTGGGAGAGAAGATNTANCGAACNACATGCCCACCAAGGATGACATCCAGAACGCCCNGGCGACGATCAGCGGCGAACTGANCGAGACNCCNCTGCAGCGCTCAGCGCACCTCGAGCGGCTCTGTGAGAGCGAGGTANTCCTCAAGCTGGAGAACTACCAGGTCACGGGCTCTTTCAAGGCCCGCGGNGGGCTCAANAAGCTCTANTCCCTGGATCCNGGNGANCGCGAGCGCGGCATCATCGCGGCCTCTTCGGGCAANCATGGGGCNGCCTGNGCTTTCGGCGCCANCCGTGTCNACTGCCCCGTTACGGTCTGCGTTCCAGCCTACGCCTCGCCCTCGAAAATAGACCTGATCGAAAGCTACGGTGCCGAGGTAAAGCACCACGGTAATGACTGCCTCGAAACCGAGGTCTATGCGAGGTCACTGGCGAACGAAAACGGCCTCACCTACGTCTCTCCCTACAATGACCCGCATATTGTCAGCGGCCAGGGCACAATCGCCGTTGAAATCCTCGAGCAGGCCGGCTCTCTCGACGCTGTGTTCATCTCCGTCGGGGGAGGAGGGCTCATCGCGGGGATGGGAACCTACCTGAAGGCCGTGAGCCCCTCCACCGAGATCGTAGCCTGCTCGCCCGAAGCCTCGCCCGCGATGCATGCCTGCCTGGAGGCCGGAGAGATCATCGACGTTCCCTGCAAGGAGACTCTCTCTGATGCCACGGCTGGGGGTGTCGAGCCCGGCTCCATCACCTTTGATATCTGCCGAAAGGTCATCGACCGTTCCATCCTCGTCAGCGAAGCTGAAATCCGATCCGCCATGCGAGATTTTATCGCCGGCCACCGCATGCTGATAGAAGGCTCGGCCGGGGTCGCCCTCGCGGCATTCCTGAAAACCCGGGACGACTACCGGAACAAGCGGATTGCCATCATCATCTGCGGGGCCAATATCAGCACTGAGAAGCTGGAGGAACTCCTCGGCTAACTTGCCCGGACGGATGTCCTGCTCCCTGGAAGAAAACGGGCCCCGCCGGCCTTCAGTCTTCCGCGCCCACGTAGCCCTCGTGCTCGAGGTAGAGGAGGATCTTCTGGGCGGCCTCTTCCGGCAGGCAGGCGGTGGTATCGATGACGACCTCGGCATCTTCAGGCTCTTCATAGGGATCGGAGATCCCGGTAAACTCCTTGATGATGCCCTCGCGCGCCTTGGCATAGAGCCCCTTGCGATCGCGCTCCTCACAAACATCCAGGGGCGTCGACACATGGACGAGAATAAAACCTCCGCGCTGCTCTATGAGAGAGCGAACCTGCTTCCGCACCTCGTCGTAAGGAGCGATCGGTGCGCAGATCGCTATGCCGCCATTCTTGGAAATCTCGTTAGCGACAAAACCGATCCTCTGGATGTTGAGATTGCGGTGCTCCTTCGAGAACCCCAGCTCGGAAGAGAGATTCTTGCGGACAATATCGCCATCGAGGAGCGTGACCGGACGCCCCCCGGTTTCGAGCAGCTTCGCCATGAAGGCGTTGGCTATGGTCGATTTGCCTGAGCCGGACAATCCAGTGAAAAATATCGTGAAGCCCTGACGATGACGGGGAGGATAGGTCTTCCGGAGCTCGCGGGCGACCTCGGGAAACGTGAACCAGCCCGGAACCTCTCGCCCCTTGGCGAGACGCTCACGCAGTTCGGTCCCGGAAATGCTGAGGGTCCTCGCCCCCTCGGGAATCTCGTCCTCGGTCATGTAAGCGTCCTTGTCCTCGACATAGGTCAACATCGAGAACGGGACCATCTGCATACCCACCTCTTCCTGGTGTTCATTCAGGATTTCCTGGGCGTCGTAGGGTCCGTAGAAAGGCTTACCCGAGGCGTCCGCTCCGGGGCCGGCATGATCGCGGCCGACAATGAGGTGTGTGCAGCCGAAGTTTTTCCTGATGATCGCGTGCCAGAGAGCCTCACGGGGACCTGCCATCCTCATCGACAACGGAAGCAGGGAGAGGTAGACCGTGTGCTGGGGATAGTGCAACAGCAGGGCCTGGTAGCACCGCACCCGCGTATAGTGATCGATATCGCCCGGCTTCGTCATTCCGACAGCCGGATGGAGAAGGAGGTTCGCCTCGTGCTCGCGAATCGCCCGCATGGTGAGCTCAAAATGAGCCCGGTGCATCGGGTTGCGAGTCTGGAAGGCGATAACATTGCGCCAACCGAACCTCTCGAACTCCCGGCGGATCCCCTTTGGAGTCAGCCGGAGACTTTTTGAATCGTAGTGAAAGGGGAGCTGGATACCCTGCACCTCGCCGCCGACATACCAATCGGGCGTATCGTTGAGAAGATGGGCGACTCCCTTGTGGTAGGTGTCGTCGGTTCCATAGACCCCGTTCGCCTCGGCCTGCTTGTCGGCCTGCCAGATATCCTCCACGTTCAATACCGCCAGCATGACCCCCTCGGGATCACGCAAGGCCACCCTGTCTCCGGAGGAGAGCGAACCGGCGAACTCCTCGGTAACCGCCAGGGTGATGGGGATGGGCCAGATCGTCGAGTCGGCAAGACGCATATCGCTGCATACGGATTCATAATCCTCGCGCTTCATGAAACCGCGAAGGGGAGAAAAAGCTCCGTTGAGCAATAGCTCGATATCGCACATCTGACGGGGAGAGAGATCCCAGGAGGGCCATTCCTTCGACTGGTTCTTCAACTCCTCAGCTTGTTCCTCCGCGAGAATAAGGTCAACAAGCTCACCACCATGCGGATCAATCAAACGACTCATCTTAATAACCGACCTGTAAAAAACACTGCTTCTTTAGAACATCGCACCCGGATTCGAGTCCGAAGCGGGTACAAAACAAGCGAACGATTGTAGCGTACACCCTGTGGATAAAAAACAATGCTTCCGGGATATTAATTCGTACTGATAAAAGGAGTTAACGCATTCTCACAGCCCCATTGCCGAGCATACTCCCACTATGTAAGTCGTCGGCAGGGTGATACGATGCCCCCGGTATGCGACGCGATCCGCCCAAAAGACCACGTTCTCTCAACAGCCCTCTGGGATTCGTCCTGCTCTCATTCTTCCTCTGCGCGAGGTCCCCCGGACAGGATAACGCCTTTTTCGAAAACCGGGTCCGTCCGGTCCTCTCCGAAAACTGCTTCAAATGCCACGGAGGCAAGAGCAGCAAGGGTGGCGTCCGACTCGATCGCAGGGAAGCCCTCGTTCACAAGGACAAAAAGGGACCGATCATCGTACCGGGAAAACCCGGGCAGGGTCGCTTGCTGGCCGCCGTTCGCCATACGGGGGAGATCAAGATGCCCCCCAAGAAGAAGCTCGCTCCCGCAGAGATCAAAGCGCTCAGCGACTGGATCGCATCGGGAGCCCCGTGGCCGGCATCACCCGACACCGTCACCCCGCTTCCCGCTCCCGGCGAGGAGCCCGCCGGACATTGGGCATTCCAGAAAATCCTCGATCCCCAGGCGCCCGCCGGCGAAGGCAATTGGGCGCTCAACCCAATCGATCTCTTTGTGCTCGAGAGGCTGCGCAACGCCGGCATGAAACCCAGCCTCCCTGCCGACAAAGGCAAGCTGCTGCGGCGAACCTCCTTCGATCTCCTCGGACTCCCCCCCACCCCGGCGGAAATCGACTCCTTTGAGAACGACGACTCGCCCGATGCATGGGAAAAGGTTGTCGATCGCCTCCTCTCCTCCGCTCGCTACGGGGAGCGCTGGGGCCGCCACTGGCTTGATGTGGCGCGCTACTCCGACACCAGGGGATACGTATTCACCGCCGAGCGAAAATACCCCTTCTCCTATACCTACCGTGACTACGTCATCAACTCGTTCAACGATGATCTTCCGTTCGACACTTTTATCCGGCACCAGCTCGCCGCCGACAGGCTCTCCCTCGGAGAAGACAAGCGTCCGCTGGCCGCCCTGGGGTACCTGACCCTGGGCAGACGTTTCCTGAACAACAAGCATGACATCATCGACGATCTCATCGACGTCGTCACCAGGGGGATGATGGGGCTGACCGTACAATGCGCCCGCTGCCACAATCACAAATACGATCCTATCCCGACGGCGGACTACTATTCCCTCTACGGAATCTTCGCAAGCACCCGTGAACCGAAGGAGCTNCCGGCGATCGGAGCGATCTACCCCNNGGCGCANTCCTCNGNCAAGCCCCANCGCGCNATGAGCATGGAGGACCTGCCAAAGCCGGTCAATCCNCGCATCTTCAAGCGNGGNNAGTCCTCGNACCCNGGNGANCCNGTNCCNCGNNGNTTNCTNGCNGTCCTNTCNCCNGGAGAGAGGAANCCCTACANNGANGGCAGCGGNCGGCTGGAGCTNGCCGAACTCGATNGCNTCGGCCNGNAANCCNCTGACGGCGAGGGTNATCGTNAACCGTGTNTGGANNCANCATTTCTCCAATGCCCTGGTCCGCACTCCCAGCGACTTCGGCATTCGCGGCGACAAGCCCACGCACCCGGCGCTCCTCGACTGGCTTTCGAGCCGGTTCNTNGANGATGGCTGGTCCATCAAGGCTCTCCACAGAAGAATTCTCCTGTCAGCGACCTACAGGCAGGGAAGCGCCCTGCGCCGTGAATATTTCCTCAAGGACCCCCAGGACCTGCTCCTCTGGAGNGTCACGCCCATGCGCCTGGAGTTCGAAGCGCTGCGGGACTCGATGCTGCAGGCCGCCGGCCGGCTTGACCGGAACATGGGCGGGGCCTCCGTGGACATCTTCAAGCGCCCCTTCTCCAGGCGCCGCACGATCTATAAATTCATCGACCGCCAGAATCTCCCTGCCACCCTGAGAAATTTCGACTTCGCGATCCCCGACTCAACCAGCCCGGGGCGCTACCAGACCACCGTCCCGCAGCAGGCCCTCTACCTGATGAATGGTCCCTTCGCCGAAGAGCAGGCAAAAAAAACGCTGGAGCTTCCCCGCTACAGCGGAATTTCAGACCCGCGCAAAAAGATCGTCAGTCTCTACCGGTATATCTACGGCAGGAAGCCGGGACAGGACGAATTAAAGCTGGCGCTGAAATATGTAGAAGAGAACACCCCGAAACGATGGGCCAGCTATGTAAAAACCCTGATGCTGGCAAATGAGTTCGTTTTTCTTGACTGACAGAACCGACNGGAACCATTTACGATGGATCCCATGAGCAGGAATCACCACGATCACCGGGAGCTGCCGATCTCTCGGCGTGAACTGCTGCAGAGATCCGGGATGGGCATGGCCTCCCTGGGGCTTGGCTGCATGCTGGCATCGCAGGAGCTCGAGGCGGCAGGAGAAAACAGGCTCTACACCAACCCGCTTTCTCCGCGTGCGCCACACTTCGCCCCGAAGGCGAAACGGGTGATCCACCTCTTCATGAACGGCGGCCCATCTCATGTCGACACCTTCGANCCCAAGCCGATGCTCGACAAACTGCATGGTAAAAAGCTGCCGATCGAGAATCTCCGCACGGAGAGNAAAACNGACACNGCCTTCCGCTCTCCTTTCAAGTTTCACCGCCGGGGGCAGAGTGGAATCGAGGTCAGCGAGCTCTTCTCCAATGTAGCCGAATCCATCGATGATATTGCCGTCATCCGCTCGATGTACGCGGATGTTCCNAACCACGAGCCCTCCCTGCTGCTGCTGAACTGCGGCGATGCGCGCCAGGTCAGGCCGAGCATGGGTTCCTGGATAACCTATGGGCTCGGNACGGAAAACCTCAACCTGCCTGGNTTCATCGCCATGTGTCCCGGCGGCTACCCGATCCAGGAAAGCCAGAACTGGCAGTCNGGCTTCCTGCCCGGGATCTTCCAGGGTACCCACATCGACACCAAGCACAGCAGGATCGACAAACTGATCGAACACATCCGCAACCCGGNCCTCTCACTTGCCAGCCAGCGCGAGCAGCTCGATCTNCTCAAACAGCTCAACCTGAAGCACCTCGAGCAGCGCGGCCGNGAGGCNCCCCNGGAATCACGAATCCAGTCCTTCGAACTCGCCTACCGCATGCAGATCGACGCCAGCGATGCTTTTGANGTTTCCCGGGAGCCTAAATCGATCCGCGAGCTCTACGGAAAAGGAACNCANGCCCGCCAGATCCTCATCGCCCGGCGCCTGATCGAACGCGGGGTGCGCTACGTACAGGTCTGGCACGGAGCCGGCCAACCCTGGGATAACCACGATGACATCGAGGTNAACCACAANNNNCTGGCCGGNCAATGNGACCAGGCNATCGGNGCCCTGCTNAANGANCTCAAGAGCAGGGGNNTNCTCGANGANACCCTGGTTATCTGGGGCGGNGANTTCGGNCGNACNCCGACCGTGGAGCTGCCNAAGAANGGNTCCAANGCNGGNAAGATCAACGGNCGNGACCACAACCACTGGGGCTANACCACNTGGCTGGCCGGCGGNGGNGTNNNGGGNGGATANGTCCATGGAGCNACCGANGACTTCGGCTTCNGGGCNGTGGAAGACCGGGTCCACGTNCACGACCTGCAGGCNACNATCCTGCATCTCCTCGGCTTCGACCACGAGAAGCTGACCTACCGCCACGCNGGCCGGGATTTCCGCCTGACGGATGTCCACGGAGAGGTCGTCCACGACCTCATCGCCTGAGGGAGCTCAACTCATTTACGGCGGCCCCAGACTTCCTCGAGCACCTTGTACACTCCAGGGTCGTGTTCCTTGAGCTCGGAACGGACGAAGGGATAGAAGTCGTTGGTCCCGAAAAAAGCCTCTGTGCACTCGGCAAAGTACTCCTTCTCATTGGTCAGGGCATAGTGGCGTACCTTGCGCCCGTTGTGCAGAAGCACCGACTCGTACTTCTTCGATTTCTTCGCATTGCGGTACGCCTGGAGGACCTTCGGGTGGTTAAATCCAAGCACCCGGTTGTGGTAGGCGTGGGCCAGCTCGTGCAAAAGAACCCAGCGCTGGGTTCTGTAAGAGTTAACGATATTGGCAACACGGCTGATATCCACGGCCTTCGCCTTGTCCGGATTGTAGCCATTGTTGACCAGCCAGCCACGATTCGGATGAAAATGGATGGGGCCATCCTTGCGATCGCAGACCCAGATCGGAACCTCCCGCAGCTTCTCGAGCGGGCCATCGGGAACGACAAGGGTGATCTGGTAGAGCTGTAGCCCCACGAGGCGCATGGCCTTGCGAAGGATTTCGGGCTTTTCTTTCTCGAGCCGTTTCAGAACGTAGACTCGCCAGCCCTCGATTTTCCTGATCTCGTAGGCGCTGGTGGGATCGTATGGCCTCTCTTTTTTCTTCTTCGCCTTCTTTTCGTCGGCTCGCAAAACGCCCGCACACATCACGGCCTGGAAAAGGAGACAGAGGATCGCTGACGTACAAAGAAAAGAAACCTTCCGTTTTCGCTCATTCATCATCTTGACACTCATTGGCTGACCTGGGAAATCGGGATATTGACCTGGCCCCTCGAAAGGGGGAAAGCCATCGTAGCGTGCCCTCCCGTTATTGGGAGAGCTTTTCAGGATTCCTGGCGCCCCGGGCCCCGGGCCCCGGCCCTTGATGGGCAGCGCGAAACCGCCGGGGACTCTGGCCTCGGAGCCTGCGGAACCTGCGGTTGAAGTTAGACAGGTTATTGAACCCGGAACGAAGGCTCACCTCTACCACAGAGAGATCTGTTTCGAGCAGGAGGCGGCAGGCCTGGCTAACCCTGAGCTCGGCAAGGTAGTCGACAAAGGTCTTGCCGACCGTCTTCCTGAAGAAGCGGCTGAAGGCCTGCGGGGTCATGCCGGCGACATTGGCCGCCTCTGGCTGGGACAGCCTGCGATGATAGCGCTCGTTGATAAAGGTGCAGACCCTGTCGATCCGCCTGAGATCCAGCTCCCGGTTCGATGGAACGAAGGCGGGACTTGCCAGCTTCCTTCCGCCACCACGCGTCAGCCCCTGCAGAACGCCAAGCAGGCTGAGCAGGCGCTCCAGCCCAGCCTGCTTTTTCATTCGGAGCATTGCCGCGGCGGCCTCGTCCCGCTTGCGGGATTCGAAGTGCAGCCCACGGGCCGCACTTTTCAGCAGCTTCGAAACTCCCTTCATCTCCGGCGAGGCGCTGAAATCCTCACCGAGGAAGTCCCCGGCGAAATGTATCACGATCGCCTTGTGCCGGGTGCCCTTGGGCGAGAACGGATCCGACAGCCAGGTGTGAGGCAGGTTCGACCCCAGCAGCACCAGGTCGCCGGCGCCATAGGGTTCGTTCGAGTCCCCCACGAAACGGGCTCCGCTTGATTCAAGGATGAGGGTCAGCTCGTACTCCGGATGAAAGTGCCACTTGAAGGGAAAAGCAGGGGAAGATTTCAGCCTGAAGGCGAAGGAGGCCTGCCGGGAGCTGGTAACTTTCTGCGCGCGAGCTCTCATGGCCGCATTACTCTCCAAACCTGTATTTCATTCTCGCAATAAGAGCATACCAGCCCAGTTACAGGTTAAAAAAGTATTGTTTTTAGGTACATCCCGAACGGATTTGTTATCGAGCGTAGCTATACTGCACGACAGAAAGACCTTTTGAAGTGGCCCGGGAGACGGGAAATGACTGATTACGCACTGATGAACCACCTCCTCTACATAGGCGAGGCAGATACCGTCAGGGAGATGACGGAGAAGGCGCTCAAGGAAGGACTCGAGGTCGACGACATCCTTCAGAGAGGCCTCATCGCGGGAATGAGCGTCGTCGGAGAGGACTTCAAACACAACCGCCTCTACGTACCCCAGGTGCTGATCGCCGCCCGTGCGATGAAAGCCGGCATGGCGATTCTCAAGCCGCTGCTGACCGCATCGTCTGCAAGCGCCTCGAGAGGCACCATCGTCATGGGGACGGTCAAGGGCGACCTTCACGACATCGGCAAGAACCTCGTCTGCATGATGGCCGAGGGAGCGGGATTCACGATGGTCAACCTCGGTGTCGACACCTCGGCCGATGACTTCCTCCAGGCGGTGAAAGAAAACAACGCGGGAATCGTCGGGATGAGCGCCCTGCTCACCACCACCATGCCCTATATGAAAACGGTGATCGACTCCTTCAAGCTGGAGGGACTCGACGAGGTCGTGATGTGCATTGGGGGGGCGCCGGTGAGCGAGATGTTCGCCGAAGAAATCGGCGCCGATGGCTACGCCGCGGATGCTTCCAGCGCGGTAGAACTCTTCAAAGAGCTCTATCCAGCCAGGGCCGGCAGCTGAGCCATGGCCCTGGAAATCAGCGTCAACGGCGAGCACTTATCAACGCCAACCGGGCCGTCCATCTTTGAGTGCTCAGAGAAGCTCGGCGTGCACGTGCCGACCTCCTGCAATAAGAACGGCAAGTGCAAGGAATGCATCGTCGAGGTCAACGAGGGAATGGACCTGCTCTCCGAGCTCTCGCGGGAAGAAGAACACCTCGGCGGAGAATTCCGCCTGGCCTGCCGCGCGCGCCTGGAGGCCGAGTCCGGCTCGATCAGCTGCCACACGATGCGGCGCGCGCAGATGCGCATAGAAGACTCCGGCTGGACAAAACCCGGGGACAGGGTTCTCGAGCCGGCTGTCCGGCGCGATGGGGAGTGGATCCTGCTCGAAGGTGAGCCGCTGGCCAGGGCGCCCGGCCCCCTCCACGGAATCGCGATCGACCTGGGAACGACCACCATCGTGCTCCGGCTCCTGGACCTCGAGTCCGGAGAACAGGTTGCNGCCGCCAGCTTTGAAAATCCGCAGCGCTTCGGCGGCAGCGACGTCATGGCACGAATTCAATACGACAGCGACCATCCGGGGCGGCTCCTGCAGCGCACCCTGCTCTCCTATCTCAGGCACTGCATAGATGATCTCGACTGCGACAGCGAGACGATCTACGAGATCGTGATAGCGGGCAATACCACCATGCGGGACCTGCTCTTCGGACTCGATGTCAGCTCGATCGGCCAGCGCCCCTACCGCTCGGTTACCGAGCATGAGCTGGAGCAGGGGCTTCGAGAATCCACCACTATCGAATCAACCGCGAAGAAGCTCCGCCTCCCTGCATTCCCGGCGGCAAGGGTCACCAGCCTTCCCCTGGTGAGCGGCCATGTCGGGGCAGATGCCGCCGCCTGCCTGCTGGCGGTCGACCTGGCCGGCTCCGAGGGCCTTACGGCCATCATGGATATCGGGACGAACACCGAGCTTATCGTCAACGGTGGAGGCCGAATGCTGGCGGCATCCTGCCCCGCCGGGCCCGCCTTTGAAGGAGGCGCCATCAGCTGCGGTATGCCGGGACTCGAGGGAGCTATCGAACGCGTCCGTATCGATGAAGATGGAATGGTGAGCTGCGACGTCATTGGCGGCTTCGAGGCCCCCGATGGGATCTGCGGCTCAGGCCTCGTGGAGACCCTCGGTGAGCTGCTGCGAAGCGGGCGAATGGATCACCTCGGACGTCTCTCGGATGAGGCGGATCGTTTCAATCTTGATGAAAACGGTTCCGTCTACCTGAGCGAGGCGGACATCAGCGAGCTTGCCCAGGCCAAGGGGGCGAATGTCGCCGGCCTCGAGATCGTCATGAAAAACCTGGGGGCATCGTGCAGGGACCTCGATCGATTCTATCTCGCGGGAGGTTTCGCCAGCAGGCTCGACCTTGATTCGGCGCGCCGAATTGGACTCATCCCGGATCTTCCTGATGAAAAAATCACCCGCATCGGCAACGCGGCGATCGAAGGGGCGACCCTCGCCCTCCTCTCGATAAATCAACGGAGGGAGCTCGAGGAGACTGTAAGAAAAATCGAGCACATCGAGCTGGAGACCGACAAGGACTTCTTCAACCACTTTGTCGAGGGATGCCAGTTCAAACCCCTTGCTCCAGGCGGGAGCATGGCATGAACCATCGGCGCGTAAACCCAGCGGACCTGAGACTGACACCCATCCCCGGGGAGCTCTACCTTCGGCATCTCGGTGTCCCCTCCAAATCTGAGTTGGATGAACCAGCCGCCAGCCTCGCCGAAAACGCGGGCAAGTGGTACAGGGAGAATGGCCACCCGTGGACCTGTTCGCGCCTGGCCGCGCTGCAGGGNATCGAGGAGGACACCCTCCTCCTCGACGATGGCACCCTGCTCACGAGCAGGGTGCTCGCCGAGGGCGCACGAAGAAGCGGTACGCACAGCCTCTCGATTCTCGCTGTGAGCGCAGGAGCGGAGGTAGAGGAAGAGATCGCCCNGCTCTGGGCCGAGGAGAAGCCGGACGAGGCCATGTTTCTCAACTCCTACGCAGCGGCCTTCACAGAGCACCTGCGCGCCCTCGAGGAGAAGAAAACCCTGGCTGAATTTTCCGCCGAAGACATGACCGTCCTGCCCTATTACAGTCCCGGCTACGATGGCTGGGCTCTCAGNGACCAGGCTGCACTGGCCGGAACCATCTCGGACTCGCTGCCGGGCCCGCTCGAGGTTCTTCCATCCGGAGGCCTGAAGCCGGCCAAGTCGGCGCTGGCGGTATTCGCCGTCGCCTGCACCACCCTGCCGGAGGTCCCTGGAGATTACTGGCAGGAAATCTACGTGGAACTCAGCGGCGANAATCGACCCTCCTGTGGCGAATCATCCTCCTACTCCTTCTCGAAAAAAGCCCTCGATGGGTGGAGAGAGAAACGGCTGGAAGTTCTTGGTGAGGGGGATGAGCTCCAGGCCATCTTCCGTTTCGATGGATCGACCTGCACCAACCTCGGGCTGCCGCTGCTCTTTGAATACCGTATCAACCTCTGCCGGCAGGGAGAAAATGACTACCGGCTCCTGGAGTTCTCCTGTGAACCTCATCCCGATGACACCGGGCATACCGGGATGTGTTCTTATCTCCAGGACCCAGAGGCCATCATGGAGAAAATCCGTGTCCCGCCGGCNCTCCCCGGCAGCAGCCTGGCAAAGGTGCTGGNGTGGAGTCCACAGGTCAGTCCCGCCGGCTGTCTCTGCGCCCAGTCCAGTCGCGATCACAAATGGCGCATCGTGCTGCAGACCCTGCACTATTCATTGCTGAACGAGAGTCGAGGAACACCCTGACATGAAAAAATCTCTCCACGAAGCCATCCGTGAGAAAATCCTCCTCGGCGATGGCGCGATGGGAACCCAGCTTCAGCAGGCCGGTCTCGAACCGGGAGGCTGCGGCGAGGCCTGGAACATCGAGCATCCTGACCGAGTGCTGGCAATCCAGAAGAAATACGTCGAGGCCGGCTCGGACTGTCTCATCACCAATACCTTCGGCGGCAGCGGGATCATGCTCAAACGCCATGAGCACGGCGGCGAGGTCGAGTCCATCAACCAGGCCGGAGCCCGTATCGCCCGTGAAGCGTTCGGCGGGAGGGAAGGTTACGTGATCGGCGATATCGGCCCCTTCGGCGGACTGATGGAGCCCTACGGCGAGGTGACGGAAGAGAGCGTCCGGGATGCCTTCAGAGAGCAGGCCATGGCCCTCGTCTCAGGCGGCGTCGATGCCATCATCATCGAGACCCAGACCTCGCTCGAAGANCTCGGGCTTGGCCTGCGGGCCGCCCGGGAGGCCGGCGCGCCCTGCGTCATCGGCTCCATGGCCTACGACGTCACCTTCGATGGGGAAGAGATCCGCACGATGATGGGAATCGGACCGGAGGACGCGGCCGAGTTCATGGCGGAAAACGGGGCCGACGTAATCGCCCTCAACTGCGGCTCCGGCGTCGACGTGGCCTGGGCGGCCCGTGCGGTCGANCGCTACAGGCGGATCAGCGACCTGCCCACCATGGCACAGCCCAATGCCGGGCTGCCCGAGCTGGTGGACATGGAGGTCGTCTACAGGCAGACCCCCGAGGAGATGACCGCGGAGCTCTCAGCACTCATCTCCGCCGGGGCGAACATCGTTGGAGGCTGCTGCGGGAGCTCGCCCGCCCACCTGCGGCTCTTCAGAAAGCTATTGGATGAAACCCAGGGAGAAAGATCATGAAAATACGTATAGCGGATGAAAACCCCGCGGCCGAAGACCTCATACCTCCGAAACAACCGGACGGCTCCGGCATCGGGGTCAACTACGCCGANGCCTACCTCAAGGTGATCGACGTGGAATTGGAGCCGGGGAAAAAGGTCACCTGCAAGCGCAAGGGACTGATGCTCACCTTCGCCATCGGAGAAGAATCCGGCGAGGCCCTCATGCGCTACATCGAGGATGGACCCGATGTGAGAAACATCCTTCGCAGGGCGCTCGAGAACNCCGCCAAGGATGCCGGAGCTAAATTTCTCGTCGAAGAAGGAACGATCTACCTCGAAATCTGATATGTCATCCAAAAACCTCGTCAGACAAGCCATGTGCATGGAAAGACCGGAGCGGTTTCCGGTCATGTGCCAGATGGCCAACGGGCATACCATCATCAATACAGGCGTCGACCCCATCGACTATTTCCTCGACGGTGCCCTGTGGGCGG
Organism: Planctomycetota bacterium; assembly: GCA_002695115.1. Taxonomy (GTDB): domain Bacteria; phylum Planctomycetota; class UBA8108; order UBA8108; family UBA8108; genus UBA8108. The sequence goes on along the minus strand of NZOA01000039.1, from coordinate 5,726 downwards.
ACTGCCTCATCCGCATGAGATCGCTCTACGATTTTGACGGTGTCCTCTGCCACAAGCCGGGGCGAGTCCACGGCCTCATGGCCCAGGTCGAAAGAATGGACCGAGATGCCGAGAGCCCGACCCTCTACCTCCAGGATGGAGCCCGGATCGAATGCACCAGGGATGATGACGCCTACTACAAGGCGACGGANGAATTCACCTGGCCGGACATCNNAGAGCTCGACCTCGACAACCTGCTCTCCTGGGCTCCCGAGAGCTACAAGGCGTTCCAGGCCAGTAAGGCGACCCTGCCGATCGATGACCCCGAAGCCTTCGAAGATCACGTCTTTGACACCCTGGATCTCGTCATCGCCGCCCTGGGCGATGACTNTTCNGTCCANGNAGAGGTNCGCGCNCCCTTCGACCACTTCCTCAACATCCTNGGAATGGAGAANGGACTGATGTACCTGCTCACCCANGCCGNNANATGCGCCGAGNTCCTCGACGTNACNGCCGGCTGGTCGGTNGCCCTGGCNGTNGCCCAGGTACGACGCGGNGCGGANGCGATCAAGATNTCCAGNCCCTTCGCCGGCAACGCGTTCCTGAGCCGCGAGATGTACTGCGACTTCATCCAGCCTTACGAGGCCCGCATCGCCGCCGCCGTGAAGGCGGAGGGCGCGGCGGTCTATACCCATACCTGTGGGGCCATCGGCGACCGTCTCGATCTCCTCTGCGGGGCCGGCGTCACCGGTATCGAGTGCCTCGATCCGCCTCCGCTCGGAGATGTAGACATCAACGAGGCCGTCGAGATGCTCAGGGACAAGATCTTCATCAAGGGAAACGTCGATCCGGTCAACACGCTCCTGCGGGGTGACAGCAGGAAAATAGATGAAGACATCGGCAGGATCCTTGCTGCGGCTGAAAACATGAAGGGCTTCATCCTCTCCTCGGCCTGCTCGGTCGCCCCCCCGACCCCGCCGGACAATCTCAAACGAATGGTCGAGCTCTGCAGGAAATTCAAGCCGTGAAAAAGCGCTGTTGACTGTCCTGCCTCCGCAGGCTCAGATGGGTGGAGCGTCAACTACGCGCCCCTGCAGGCCGAGGTTAAATCGACATGAGAATCCGTCTCCTTAACAACATGGACTCCACCCTCGCGGCACTTTTATTCCTCGCCCTCCTGGGCTGGAGTGGCCCGGCCCGGGGCGAAGACTGGAGTCCGAAAAGAGTGGAGGCTACCTTCAGAAACAAATGCAATCACTGCCACACGGTGCCGGACCCCGGAAGCGCGTTTGACCGGGCCTGGCTGGACCAGGTCAACCGGACCGCCTGAACGGGGACTCCCCCCGGGGCCCGGCGGGCCCTCATCAACCTCCTGGGTTCCAGAAAACTTCATGCACCCATCCGGATCTCCTCGGCCCCGGCGAGAGACGCCGGAACGGAAGGCCGAAAAGCGAGCTATGTCTCCAGCACCATAGCGGACGGCGAATTGTTCCTGAGAGGCCCGAAGAAAAAAGTCTACCGCCTCGAATGGAAATCCAGTGACAAGGACCGCCGGCGGGCCCTGCCCCCGGGACACTACACCATCACCGGCTACAGGATTGCCCGCACAGACGAGCACGGAAAGAAATGGTTTCTCTCGGCGACCTCTCACGGACACAGGAAGCTCCAGGTCACCGCCGGCAAGCCGCTCAGGGTCGAGATCGATCCGAGGATTCATCTTTCCACAAACGCCGCGGCGCAGGCCGGAAAGCTGCGTGGCAGCATGATGTTCAGCGGCGACAGCGCTGGAGGGCGTCACGGAGATCTTCTGAAGGCCGCCCGCCGCATCGGTTTGTCGATCTATCGTTCGGGAAAACGGATTCCCATCTCCTACCGCGTTCTCGACAATAAGAACACGGAACTGGCCTCCGGCACCATGAAGTACGGTTGAGGAGGGGGAGGCTGGGTCTCGGAGAGGCTCCTTGACAACGCAAACCGTTTTGAGCTGACGCTCCCGAAAGAGTTGCCGTTCGAGGTCGTCGGAAAACGTATCAGCCGGATCGGGAAATAGGCCGGATTCCACCGGCCTGCGCCTGGAGACATCAACTGGAGACAGTCAAAATGCGACCTTGTGGAATTCTAACTGCAGTACTTGTCTCAATCCTTTCCTGCAGCACGCTCATGGCCCAGTTCAACTACGACGAATCCAAGGTGCCTGCCTACAAGCTGCCGCCACTGCTGCAGCTCAATGATGGAAGCCCGGTCAAGGACGCAGCGACCTGGAAGAAAAAGCGCCGCGACGAAGTACTCGAGCTGTTTCGCAGCGAGGTCTACGGTCGAAGACCAGGACGCCCCGAAGCGCTGCGCTTCGAGGTAACCAGGAAAGACGAGCCGGCTCTCGGCGGCAAGGCCAGCCGCCGCGAGGTGAGGGTCCACTTCACCGCCGCCGAAAACGGCCCGGCCATGAACATGCTGTTGTACCTGCCCGCGAAGGACAGGGGCCCGGTGCCCACCTTCCTCGGCCTCAACTTCAGGGGCAATCCGACCATCTCAAAGGACCCCGGAATCACCCTTCGCAAGGGCGACAAGGAATCCGACAGGGGCGGGAGCGCCGGACGCTGGCAGGCGGACATGATCGTTGGTCGCGGTTATGCGCTCGCCACCATCTGGTACGGCGACATCGAACCCGACGACAAACGCAACGCCTTCTCGCGCGGCATCCACAAGGTCTACGGTCCCGCGGACAAGATCCCCGCCGATGGCTGGGGCTCGATCGCCGCCTGGGGCTGGGGCCTGAGCCGGGCGCTGGACTATTTCGAGACGATCGACGAGATCGATCACAAGCGGGTCGCCGTCATCGGGCATTCACGCCTCGGAAAGACCTCGCTCTGGGCCGGAGCGGAAGACGAGCGCTTCGCCCTGGTCATCTCCAACGACTCTGGCTGCGGCGGCGCCGCGCTGAGCCGCAGAGCCTTCGGCGAGACCGTCAAGCGAATCAACACCAGCTTCCCCCATTGGTTCTGCGACAATTTCAACAAATACAACGGCCGCGAGAGCGACCTGCCGGTTGACCAGCACATGCTCATCGCTCTGATGGCCCCGCGCCCGGTCTACGTCGCCAGCGCGGCGAAGGACCGCTGGGCAGACCCCCGTGGCGAGTACCTCTCGGCGAAAAACGCCGACCCGGTCTACCGGCTGCTGGGCACCGAGGGACTCCCCGCCGACAGGATGCCCCCCATCGACAAGCCCTCGATGGGCCGCATCGGCTACCACATCCGAAGCGGCGGACACGACGTCACGGCCTTCGACTGGAAGGCCTACCTCGACTTCGCCGACAAGCACCTGAAAACACCCTGAGCCCATCTCCCGCAATAACCTGGGGCATTGACTCAGAAACTGTTTAGGGCGAAACTGTTTGGTCCTGAAGGCCTTTGAGCGACCAACGGGTCAGGTCCCCGGGCCTCCGCTTTAAGTGACACAACTCCCTTCCGTACCGATAGCTAAAGAGAATCCCCACCATGGCGAAAATCCTGCTGGTCGAAGACAACGAACTGAACCGCGACATGCTCAAACGCCGCCTCGAGCGCCGTGAACACGAGGTGGCTATCGCTGTTGACGGCGCCGAAGGCGTCGAGAAGGCCTCCAGCGAGAAGCCGGACATCATCCTGATGGACCTGAACCTCCCGATCCTCGACGGCTGGGAGGCGACCCGGCAGATCAAGGCGAACGAAGACACCAGCGGCATCCCGGTGATCGCCCTGACCGCCCATGCCATGACCGGTGACCAGAAAAAAGCCATCGAGGCCGGCTGCGACGACTACGACACCAAGCCGGTCGAGTTGCCTCGCCTGCTGGGGAAAATCGAGGCCCTGCTGGCCGGAACGGCCGAGTGAGTCTTTCTTACAGGAATCGAAACCAATGAAACGCAATTCAACTTTCCATCAAACAGGTCGAAACATGCTTTTGCCCCTCCGCGCCCTCGCGCTGGCGCTGATCTTCTCAGGTCTCTTCCAGTCACTCCTGTCCGCCCAGGGTGAATACTCAGCCGAGGACTATCTCAGAGATTTTCTGGTGCTGGGACCTTTTAAATCGAAGTCGCTGTCGGAGAAACCCAACCTTTCGGAAGAGGAATTGGCCCCCAAAGAAGGTGAAACGGTTACGACTGCCACTGGCGACATCCTCGCGTGGAAAAAATTCCATACCGAGAGTCCATTGATCGATTTCATAGAGGCCGGGGGACAACCGATCCAATTCGCCACTGCCTATGCATATACCGAGGTCCACAGCGAATCCGGACGGAATGTCACTTTCCATTTTCGTAGTGATGATGAAGCTGCCGTCTTGCTGAACGGAGAGTTGATTTATTCTTATGAAAATAATCGTCCGATCTACAAGGATCTCGATCTCTTCGATGCGAACCTGAAACCCGGAGTAAATCGTCTCCTTTTCAAGATCAGGAACAGACCGAACACTTTCGGAATGTCGGTACGAATCACGGATCAAATCAAACCCACTGGAGAAAGAAAACTACTCTTCTCAGGACAGCTCTCTCTTGAGAACAATGACATAGCCAAAAACTCCTGGGCGATGATTATGCGTGGGACCAAACCACTCTGGGAAGGTAATACAGGCTCAGGCGGTTTTATCAACTGGGACATCATTTCAGATGAAGGTCCATTCGATGTCGTTATCTGGAATCAGACTGCCCAGCAAGGAACCTGGCATATGGGGCTGAAACCATCCGAAGAAAATGAGGGAGTCGTAATCGTTGATGCCCAACTGAGGAAGAGGTCTGCTGTTTCAGGCTATGTGGTTATGCTCGATGGACACACACCTCATAACGCCATGGTCGCCCAATTGCTCAGTATTGATGAAAAAACTGGGGAAGAAAATATCGTCGCATCGAATTTGACCAACAGGCATGGCCACTTCAATTTCAAGAACCCCATGCCCGGTGAATGGAAGCTGCGTTTCCAAGTACCTAGTGGGTACGCCTACTATGTGGACCAGGAGACAACCACGCCTGATCCCGAAAACGCTCGGACTTTCAAATCGACGTTGGAAACAGATTACCCTGATCAGCAAGGCCTTACCGTACGCCTGTCCCGTTTCTTCCGTGGTGACTGGAAACATTTCCTCCCCATCGATGGACTCTCCCACCAGCGGATATGGAGTGCCACCGTCACCAAAGAAGACAACGAAGAGTTCATTTACTTCGCCACAGATGGCGGTGGCGTCAGTGGCTACAACGGCCAGACTTTTGCTTCAATAAATGTCGAAGAACACCTTGGTAGCCCCGATTGCCGAAACGTAGGCATTGGCGCCTCTGGGGAAAAATGGATTACATCCAATGATGGCGTAATCGTCACATTGAAAGAAGGAACTTTCTCGGATCCAATCCTACCCAAACCAGGAATGAATAGTCTCCGACTGTTTGATATCGATGAAAAAGACAAGAATGTCTTAATCCTAGCAGACTCAAATAACCGCCTTGGATATTTAAGTCATGATGGATTTCGACTTCTTGGTGGAGAAATCCTCAATTCGTACGTCACACGCGCCAAAGTAGCCCCCACGTACCTGACCACCTTCCACCAATCGGACGATGGAGTCCTCTGGCTTGGCAGTTGGGGAGAAGGACTCATCAGGTGCGAGGAAGACCATATAACCCGGTATTCGCTGGCGAAATCCGGAGCAAAAGCCGCCATCAGACTTATTGAATCAGATAATGAGTGTAATCTCTGGCTGGCAACCGATGGAGCTGGCCT
>NZOA01000038.1 GCA_002695115.1 Planctomycetota bacterium | reverse complement strand
TTGCCGTTGCTGGCGGCCTGCTTACTCACCGAAGACCGCTGCGTGTTAACGAACATGCCAAGGATTAACGACGTCCAAGTGATGGTGAGTTTACTATCGGGGCTGGGCGCGGACGTTAATGGCGTTGGTACGACTGAACTGAACGTGCAGAGTACGCAGCTGCTGGGCGATGAGCCAGATCGCAATTTGGTAGGACGGCTCCGTGGTTCGGTGGAGTCTTGCCGGCCAGGGAGACCAGCAGGGCGCCGAAGGAATTGGCGCGGGCCGGGCTGCGGCTCATGGTGTCAAGAATCTGGTGGTAGACGGCCGACTCGCCCTTTCGCTTGCCGGAGGTGATGGAGCTGACGACGGAGGCGTACTTGTCGATGGTTTTTCCATCGCGTGCGACCCGGTTGGCGCATCTTTCGACCAGGGCGGCATCTTTCCCAAAGAGACCCGTTATGAAGATGCCCTCCTCTCCGGCGGCAAGGGGCTGGGAGCAGAGTGCGGCCAGCAGGGCGTCTTTCTTGCCTGGGTCAGTGGCGGCCTTGAATTTTCCAAGCAGAAGCTTGCCAATCGAGGGATGGCTTGCCTGTTTAAGCAATTCAAGGACTCTCCTGCGGCTGTCCTCATCCTTGGCGTCGTTGTAGAGACGCACCAGGATGGGGCCGGCCTGCGATGAATTCCTGATGGATGCCAGGATGTGCCCGGAGAGCTGGCTGCCGGGTACGACCCTGTCGGCGAGGCCGCCCAGCCCATCGGCATGGTGTTGAGCGATCCGGCCCAGCACGGTACCCCAGAAGCCCTTGAACTGCCGTCCCTTGCCCTGGAATTGGGAGAACCAGCCCTTCTGCGTTGTCGACAGCCAGCTGGCGAAACGAGCGGACTCCTGCTCGTTCCAGCCGGAGGGGATGTTCGACATCATCCGGGCGAGGTGAAACTGGGTGACGGGGTCTTTTTCCGTTTCGAGCATGGCCAGCAGCGGTGCGAAGGCGGCGGGGTCCTGGTAGGCGCTGAGGACTCTTGCCTGCTCCCACCTGATCTCCGAATCAGCATCCGGGTATTTACCGAGCAGGTAGCGGTTAACCCTGGCGGCGAGGTCCTTGTTTTCCGCGACCTGGGCCTTGAACAGGTTCAGGATGCGGAGGAAGTCGAGGCGGTCTTCTTTCTGCGCTGGCTGCTTGCCCAGGAGGCGCTCGACGACCTCCTGGACCTGCGGAGTTTCAGGTCTTTCCCGCCTGATGTTTCCCGCCACCAGGGCCCGCATCCAGGCTCTCGGAGACTCGTGCCGGAGAGCCTCCTGGATGAACTCCTTTGTGGGGCGATGAGCGAGCGCTGTCATGGCGGCGTAGCGAACGAATCGGTCTTCATCATCGAGCCGGGAGATCAGCTTGCCGTTGGCGGTCTCGGTTCCGAATCGGGAGAGCGCCTCGGCGGCTCTCCTGCGGACAAATGGATCGCTGTCGTCCAGGAGCTTCAGGGCGGCAGGGATCTCGCTCGAATCACCGCGGATGCCAATCAGCCAGGCTGCTTGGGCCCGGATCTCGGTGATGCCGTCAACTGCCAGGCTGTTGATGAAGCCGGCGGGGAGCTTCTTGAAGCCCGGGGCGAGGAGGCGGATGGCCCTGAGGCGCTGGCGTGTCTCGCGCCCCTTCTCAAGGGCGGCTGTGAGCAGCTTGTCGGCGACTCCCGCGCCGATTTTCTTTCTGGCCGCTTCTTCCCGAAGTCTGCACCATTCGGACATCGGCTGCGGCAGGGCAAGAAGCCCGTCAATGGTCGACTCGGCGGGTCCAGGCCCGGGGGAGATCGGTTTGATTGCGGGTTTTTCGGCCGGGTCGTAGAAGATTCTCCACACNCCCTGGTTGTGGTCGGTCAGGAGGAGGCTGCCGTCAGGTGCGACATCTACATCGACGAGGGCGAAGTTGATGCGGCGACCCTTGTGATCCTTGGCTCCGCGCTTGGCCTGGGCGAAGACTGTCATCCTGGCCTTCCAGGTGGCTCCATCACGGTCGAGCTCAAAAGCGCAGAGCCGTCCCGGATTGGCGTAGCCCCCGGATGTGGCTGATTTCCACAGATAGTCGCAGGCGATGAAGGCATCTCGGTATTTTTGGGGGAATTGGGTGTGCTCGTAGAAAATTCCCCAATTGGGCGAGCCGCGTCCGACATTCAGNACGCCGGGGAGGCAGTCGAGGTAGTAGGAGGGGTAGGCGCCGACTCCCTGCCAGCCCTGGTCGCCGCCTGTGGCCCAGTGGTTCAGGCGAACCGGACGGTACCACGGCAGGTCGACGTGCCATTCCATGTCGCTGTCGAAGCTGAAGAACTCTCCGAGATAGTTCATGCCCAGGCTCGGCGGGTTGCGGCCGCCGGCGCCGATGCACTCCCAGGTCTTTCCGGTCGGGTCGAAGCGGAAGACCGAGGCTGTCCGCTCGTAGANCACCGGAGAGCTCTTCTCTGTAATGTGGCGGCGTTCGCCAATGCCGCCTCCATCTCCGCTGACCATGTAGATCCAGCCGTCGAGCCCGCGCAGGAGGGTGTGCGCGGCATGGTCGCCTCCGGTGTTGAACCGCTCTCCCAGTCGNCGCTCACGCTTCAGTGCGCCGCCGGCCTTGTAGCCGCTGTAGAGCTGAACCCCGTCNCCNCCGACGGCGTAGAGNTGGTCNCCGTAGACGACGAGCCCCTGCGGGCCGCGGCCTCCGAGTCCCGTGGCGATCACCTTGGTCGTGTCGTAGACCTGGTCGCCGTCGGTGTCCTCGATGCGTCGAACCGCGTTTCCATCGCCAACGAGCAGCCGGCCCTCTCCATCAAGCACGAGGTCGTAGGAGCCGCCGGTGAGCGATCGGTCGGCGGCCTTGTAGATATGGAAGCCCGGGGGCAGGTTGAACTGGCTGTCGAGCAGTCGAGGCGGCTCGGCCAGCAAAGCCTGCAGGCAGACGAAGGAAAGTAGGATTATTAGGCAGGGTTGAAAGCCGGCGCGGTTCATTTCAATTCTCCAATTCGGTTCTGCCGTTCAGGGATGTTACGTTTTTAGTGTAGCAAATTTTTCCGGTCTCTTCTGCCTGCCTCAAGCCGGCTTTCTTGCCTCCGGGGGTAACCTGCCTTAGGCTGGCGGTGGTTGGAAACGAGGAANAAGAAAGGCAAGGGCATGACGAGGCGATGCGTAGTTNCNGCANCGGCGGCACTTTTGTTCGTCNCTGGGGCTNCNTGGCGCGCANGNNNTGACCCGCGGNCCGTTTCTCCANCTCGGCTCGACCGACTCGATGGTGGTTGTCTGGAGGACAGCCGCTCTCTCAGCCGGGGCTGTCGAGTACGGNCCGGATGCCGCCCTGGGGTTGAGCGTCGAAAGTCCCGAACCTTCCATCGAGCACGCAGTAGCTCTCACCGGGCTTTCGGCCGGCACGGAGTATCATTACAGGGTTCTCTCAGGCGGGGCGGTGGCGGCTGATGGCCTGAGTTTCAGAACTTTTCCCGTGCCATCTCTCGATGGGGAGTTTCGCGTCGTTGTTTTCGGTGATACCGGCACCGGCAACCAGGCCCAGCTCGATGTTGCAGCCGGGATTCGGCTTTCCGCTCCAGATGTCAGCATTCATACCGGGGACTTTATCTATCCGCGCGGCGGCAGCGACATCGAGATGGACAGGAAGTATTTCGACATCTACGCCGAGACCATCTCGCGCTCGGTGATCTACCCGACGGTGGGGAACCACGATCTCGATGACGGAGGAACGGTGTATTTCGGGTCCTTCCACCTCCCTGAAGACAGCCCCGGAGGCGAACGGTATTATTCCTTCGAGTACGGGGATGCGCTTTTTCTGATCCTCGATTCCAACCAGGGGATGGGGGTGGGGACCGCCCAGTACGCATGGCTCGAGGAGCAATTGGCCGGCAGCGAGAGGCTCTGGAAGATTGTCTCCCTCCATCATCCACTCTACGCGGCCTGGCTGGCGGTCGAGGCTAACAGGAGGGCGCTCGATCCTCTCTTCGCACGCTACGGGGTAGACCTGGTGTTCCAGGCGCACGCCCATTTTTACGAGAGATTCTATCCGATGAGAAACGCCCGGGCGGTAGCGGTTGGAGAGGACCCTGATTACCAGGATCCCGATGCCCCGATCTACGTCGTCACCGGCGGCGGTGGCGGAAGCCTGGCACAGAGGAACCCTGGCGCCAACACGGCCTATTACGCCAGTGTTTACCACCATGTCCGGTTGGATTTCCAGGGGCCCCGGCTTCTCCTTTCAGCGGTTGGACGGGACAGCCGGGTTTTTGACAATATGAGCATCAGCAAGGTGGTCGCCCCGGTTTTCCATCGCGGTGATGGAGATGGCGATGGAGCGATGACCATCACCGATGCCGTCCGGACCCTGAATTTCCTTTTTCTCGGCGGTTCCGTTCCATCGTGCCTGGAGGCGGCGGATTTCGACAACTCAGGAGCCGTGGACATTTCCGATGGAATCCACGTGCTGAATTTTCTTTTTCGCGCGGGGCCACCACCATCTCCCCCTGGTTCACCGACGCTTGATTGCGGTTTCGATCCCGATCCTCTGGGAAGCGCCGGAGACCTGGGCTGCGAGACCTACACGGGTTGTTGAAGTGCAGGATGACCTGTCCTCCCGGCGGCGAGTCGCCTATGATGGGTGGCTATGAACAGCACCCTGCCTGCCTTTAAGAATTCCAGAGCGTTTCCGCTCTATGCTTTTCTCGGGATAGCCCTGTCGCTCTGTTCGCCGGCTTTTACTGAAGAAGGAGGCGACTCCTTGCGGTCCCGGCCGAACGTCCTGATCATCATGGCCGATGATTGTACCTACAACGATCTCCCGCTCTACGGCGGACAGAACGCGAAGACGCCGAATATCGACCGACTGGCCACCCAGGGCCTGACCTTCAACCTGGCCTACCTGAGCGAGGCGATGTGCCAGCCCTGCCGGGCGGAGCTTTACTCCGGGCAGTACCCGATGAGAAACGGCTGCGCCTGGAACCACTCCGCCAGTCGCCCAACGGTCACCAGCATGCCGCAGCACCTCAAGGCTCTCGGTTACAGGGTAGGGATCGCCGGCAAGGTACACGTGAAGCCCCGCAAGGCCTTTCCTTTCGTGAACGTTGAAGGCTTCGATCCCAATTGCGTACGCAATCCGACCCGCAAGCACAACCTGAATTCAGTCGGTGAATTCATCTCCAGGGCGGGGGATCAGCCATTCTGCCTGGTCGTCGCCCTTGTCGAACCGCACGTTCCCTGGGTGATGGGAGATGCGTCGAAGTACCCGCCGAAGAAGATCAAGCTGCCGCCGAATATCGCTGACACTCCCAGGACCCGGGAGGATTACGGCAAATACCTCGCCGAGATCACCTACATGGACGGGCAGGTGGGTGAGATTCTCGGGGCGCTTGACTCATCGGGCAAGGCGGCTGAGACGCTGGTTCTCTTCACCTCAGAACAGGGCTCGCAGTTTCCCGGCTGCAAGTGGACCAATTGGGACACCGGCCTGCACACGGCTCTCATCGCCCGCTGGCCCGGAACGACACCGGACGGAAAAAGAACTGACGCGCTGGTGCAGTACGCCGACATTCTGCCGACGCTGCTGGATGCCGCGGGAGGCAATCCGGGGAAGCAGAATTACGACGGCAGCAGTTTCCTCGGGGTTTTGGCAGGTAAGACACAGAGACACCGTTCCTATGTCTACGGTATCCACAATAATATTCCCGAGGGGCCGGCCTACCCGATCCGCACCGTAAGCGATGGGAAGTATCGCTATATTCGCAACCTGCTTCCGAATGAGCTCTACATCGAGAAGCACCTCATGGGCATGCGTGGAAATGGCCAATTGAACAATCCCTATTGGTCCACCTGGGTGCGGGAGACCTGGGCCAACGCGCATACCTACAAGCTGGTGAAGCGCTATATGCAAAGACCGGCGGAACAGCTCTACCATACGGCGGCGGACAGGTACGAAATGAAGAACCTGGCAGGGCTTTCCGATCAGGCTGAGCGTCTGGATCGCCTGCGTGGGGAATTGGATCGCTGGATGAAGGCTCAGTCCGACCCCGGCGCGCCGGTGGATACCGACAAGGCCATCCAGGCGGCCCGCAAGGGGAGACATCTCTACGGGGCTTCCCCCGGCAGGAAATGATCCCTCTGGCCGAGGGGATCAGAGTCCGGAGATGATCCGTTCGGCCGCCTCCCGTACGTAGGCGTCATCTTCTTCCTCGTTGGCATTGATCAGGAGATTGCACGTCTCCCTGGCCTTGTCTGTGCTGCCGGAGGCGGCAAGGTTTTCCGCCAGCAGGAGGGCGGCCTTGTTGGCCTGGATTTTTTCCCAGCTCTTCGCCTTTGCGGCAGTTTTGACGACAGGCTGGACGCAGGCAGGAGTGGCGATTCTCGCCAGGCCCCTGATAGCGGCCAGGCGGATGTTCTCATCTTTGTCTTCGGTGGCGCTGGCCAGGGTGGCGGTGGAGGGTGCATCGCGAAGGCTTCCAAGCGCCTGCAGGATCGCGAGCCGTCTGCGCCCCCTCGCCCTAACAAGGGCCTTTCGCAATTGCTCACCGGCTCCCGTCTCGATGGCGACCAGGGCGTTCACCGCATGCTCCCAGATGCCGGGTTTCTCAAGCAGGCCTCCTATCGTCTTGACGACCTCAGGGCCTCCGGCGCATTGCAGCTCGCGGAGGAGGTACTCCTGCGCCCCAGGGGGAGGATTGGCGCCGCCAAGGAGAGATGCGAGAGCCTCGGTGAATACCAGTCTCTCCTTATCCCTGCCCTTGTCTCCGACGCGCAGGGCGATGGCATGCAGGAGATAGCCCGGCTTGTAGTTTTTCTCTCCCGTGCCGTTGGCGTCGCGGATCATCTCTGCCAGCTCCAGGATCGCCTCGCGGCCTCCTGAGAGAACAGAGGCCACCAGCCTCTTTGCCTCATCGGGCGCCGGGCCTGTGAACTTGCTTTCAGTGCCGGGACGATCGGCGCCAGGGAGCTTATCGACGATTGCCGCTACGTTGATTTGTTTTTTCATTGTTGTTCCTTTTCCGCTGGTTGGCAGGGTCCGGTTGTTTCATCAGAGATGCCAGGGCGCGCGCATGGGCTGGTTGACCAGGCGGTTGGCCTCCTCGTCACCGACGATTTGCTCGGTGTCGGGGTCGAAGTTGATCTTGCGGCCCATACGGATCGCTATGTTGGCCAGGTGCATGATGGTGACCGTTCGGTGGGCCGCCTCTGAGTTTCCTCCGGCAGGCTTGCGGGCCTTGACCGCCTCGCCGAACCCGAGCAGCGGCTCCGGGTCGGGCATTTCAGCGAGCTTCTTGCGGTCACCGGGTGAGAGGTCATTGACGCTCACGTCCCGCGGCTTTTTCCTGTCGTAGCGCTTTCCCCACTCCCGGCTCTCCAGGACGATGGTGAAACCGTTGGCGTACTTGAGCTCAACCCAGCCCCACATTCCGACCGCCTCGGGATGGGCCGGTGGCGCGTAGGGAGTGATCTCCGAGGGGGAGGTATGGTCGAGACCATACTCCCAGGTCACGGGATCGAGGAAATGCTGTCCCATGTCTCCCAGCCCGCCGCCGTCGTAGTCCCAATAACCGCGGTGGGTACCGCCGAATCGATGGCGATGGAAGGGCTTCATGGCACAGGGCCCCTGGTACATGTCCCAGTCGAGCCAGTCGGGTACCTGCTGCGGCCGGGTGTTGACGAGCCCGCTCCACTGCTTGACCTTGTAGCCTCGATGCATGATGAGGACACCCTTGCAGTCCTTGAGGAGGCCGCTCTTCATGAGCTTTCGGCGGGCGCGGGCGCCGGCATCTCCCTGCTTACCGAAGCGGCCGTAGGTGCCGACCTGGTAGACCCGGCCGTAGCGTTTCTCGGCGTCCGCCACAGCCCTTCCCTCGGCGATAAACCGGGTCATGGGTTTTTCGCTGACCACGTCCTTGCCGGCCTCCATCGCGGCGATGGAGATCAGGGCGTGCCAGTGGGGCGGGGTCGCTATGGCTACCACATCGATGTCCTTGCGCTCGAGAACGCGGCGGAAATCCGTGTAGCGTTTCTTATTGTCCGCCTTGCCGACCCATTTCACGTCGCATTCGGCCAGCTTGACGACGTTGAGCTTGTGCTTGCGGCTGAGATCGTTGTAGGTCCCGGGCCCGCGTCCGCCAACGCCGATCAGGGCTCCGCCGAGAGTTTCGCTCGGGGGAACGTGGCGAGGTCCGCCGAGGACATGGGGCCTGACGATGCTGACAGAGGCCATCGCGGCCACCGATGTCTTCAGAAATCGCCGGCGTGTGGTTCCAGAAGCTTGTCGATTCATCCGTTTTCTCCTCTGGTAAGGTGGCTGGGGGAAGACCTCTCAGGCTACTCAGGGGGAGTCTATAGCAAGGCGGCTCGGGGGCCAAGGGAAGAAGACTTCCAAGCTCACGGAAACCGACGACAATGCGGGAGGCTTCTTCTCTTGCTCCCTGTCCGGTCTATGAATTAACCTTTCAGTTGAATCCCGAAGAGAAGCAGCCTTGGATTTTACCAGGAGACTTCCGCATGAAGATTTTCACGCACGGTAATAGCCTGCGAGCATTCTTTGTCGTTTTCGTCATGGCCCTGGCGGACACCGCGGCCAATGCCGATGTCCGCCTGCCGAGAATTTTCGGCAACCACATGGTTCTTCAGCGCGGAAGAAAGCTGCCAGTCTGGGGATGGGGAGGGGCTGGGGAGAGCGTCACCGTCAAGCTGAGCGGCAAGGAGCTCGATGTCAAGGCCGACACAACGGTCGACGGGGGTGGCAGGTGGAAGCTCGAGCTGCCGGTGCTCAAGGCGGGCGGGCCGTACGTGATGACCGTGCTGGGCAGCAGCACCGTCACCTTCAGCAACGTGATGGTCGGAGAGGTCTGGCTCTGCTCGGGGCAATCGAACATGGAGGTTCCCATGGCCCCGGGAGCGAGCTGGTGGAAGGGTGTTCTCAACTACAAGAAAGAGCTGGCCGCCGCGGGCAATCCCAAGCTGAGACTCTTCAAGGTGGCCACCACCTGGCAGCGCGGGCCGATCCAGGACGTCAATGGAACCTGGGCCGTATCTTCTCCATCATCGGCCAACGGCTTCTCGGGTACGGGGTTTTTCTTCGGCAGGAAGCTGGTGCAGGAGCTGGATGTGGCTGTCGGGCTGATCGCGGCCGCGGTGGGGGGCATGCCTATCGAGCAGTTCTCGCCGCATTCGGGGCAGGCCTTCTGGTACAACGGCATGATCGCCCCGGTCATACCTTACGGAATTCGCGGCGCGACCTGGTACCAGGGCGAGACGAATTTCTGGGGAGGCGATCGGGCGAATTATTTCGGCAAGCAGAAGGCTTTGATCGATTCCTGGCGCCAGATCTGGGGCCAGGGTGATTTCCCTTTCTATCTTGTCCAATTGGCCCCCGGGCTGGGGGGCACCCTGCCCCTCTTCTGGGAAGCGCAGGCCCTCACCCTCACCCTCAAGAATACGGGACTCGCCTCGACCAATGACATCGGTGGGGACCTCGCCCCACCCCATGCGAATGGGGACGTCGTTCACCCTCGCAATAAGCGTGGCGTGGGGGAGCGCCTCGCTCTCCTGGCTCTCGCCAAGGATTACGGCCGGAGCGATGTCGTCTACAGGGGCCCGACCTTCAAGTCCATGAAGGTCGAGGGGGGCAAGATCAGGGTCAGCTTCGACAATGTCGGCTCCGGCCTGAAATCCCGGGACAAGAAGCCGCTCACCTGGTTCGAGATCGCGGGGGAAGGAAATTATTTCCCTGCCAAGGCGGTGATCGATGGCGATACGGTGCTGGTGTCGAGCAAGGAGGTCTCCAGCCCTTCGATGATCCGGCTCGGCTGGGATCACATGTCCGACACCAACCTGCAGAACAAGGAGGGCCTGCCGGCCTTCCCCTTTCGCACAGGCAGCAACCCTCCCGCCATTTCCGGCAAGAGACTGTTCTCGACCCTCTCCAGTATCACATTGGTCTCAACAGAGGGTGCCGGCGCCATACGCTACTCCCTCGATGGATCACCACCCGGCAAGGAATCGCCTCTCTACGCCCATGTCATCAATGTCGACAAGACGACGACCATACGGGCCCGGTTCTACAGGAGCGATGGAGTCGCGAGCAACGTTGCCGAGGCCACCTTCGTCAAGGCTGAGCCTCAGAAGTACAGGGGCAAGCTCCTCGACCTCGGCGTCAGCTATAAATATTACGAGGGAAACTGGGCCACGCTGCCCAAGTTCGGCAAGCTCAGGCCCGTCAAGACCGGGATCGTCGAGGATTTCGGTATCGGGATGGCCAATAGGTCAGATGGTTACGGCCTGGTGTTTACGGGCTACCTCGATGTCAAGGAGACGGGCGTCTACACCTTTCAGACCACCAGTGATGACGGAAGCGCGCTGCTGGTGGATGGGAAGCTGGTGGTCAACAACAACGGGATCCACCCGCCGGTCGTCAAGACCGGCAAGATCAAGCTTCGCAAGGGCTGGCGAAAGATTAACGTCCTCTTTTTCGAGGGAGGCGGCGGCGAAGCCCTGAGTGTTCAATACAGCGGGCCGAACACTCCCCTACAGGCGCTTCCCTGCTGGTGCGAGCACAGCGCTGACTGAGCCCGCACTGCCGCTTTCTCCTGGCCGGGAAACGGCTCAAAACAAAATGTGAAAAACTGAAATTCGGCCTTAATAATTGACGGCAGTTTCAGTTTTTCTTTTGGGGCATGGAGGGGCAGTTATGTGTAGAGGGATCGCGAGTTGTTTTCTGTCAGGTGGAGCCGCGCTGCTCCTTTTGATTCTGTCTCCGGGGCTTTTCGCCCAGCCGGTCAACGATTTCTGTGTCGATGCAGAGATGGTGGAGCTTACCGATGGGCTGGTGGTCTCGATCGCCGGGACCACGTCGGATGGCGCGAGCCGGGACCCCGAGAGCGGAGGTTGCGGTGCCAGCAACGCGCCCGGGGTCTGGTACCAGGTGCGCGGCGATGGGCAGGCGCTGCGGGCGGAGACCTGCGGCAGCGGCTACGACACGCGCCTGAGCGTCTACGAGGGGAACTGCGATGAGCTCTCCTGCGTGGTCAGCAATGATGATGCCTGCGGCCTGCAGACCATAGTCGACTGGAACTCTGAGGCGGGCTCCAGCTACTTCATCCTCGTCCATGGCTTCAGTGAGAGCTCGGGTGAGTTCACCCTCCTGCTGAGCGCCATGGGGCTGCCGCTTCCCGGCGATGAAGATGGGGATGGGATACCGGATGAGGGGGACAATTGTCCGGGCCTGCAGAATCCCGGCCAGGCAGATGCCGACGGCGATGGAATCGGCGATGCCTGCGATGATCCTATTGGTATAGGTGATGACGAAGATGGGGATGGGGTGCCCAATGAGATTGACAATTGTGCAGCTGTCCCCAACAGGCGCCAGGCGGACCTCGATGGCGATGGCGTGGGGGATGTCTGTGATGACGCCGATGGCCCCTGCGGGGATTGCGGGTTCGCCGAGCTGGTCTGTTCTGAGCCCGTGGCGGGTGATTTTCCGCTGAGCAATTGCACCAGGAACACGGGACAGTTTCTCGATCTCTTCGGCCTGAACCTGGCGGGAGGCGAGGTGGTGATCGACCTTGTCGGAAACTACGACACCTTCCTGGAGCTTTACGATGAAAACTGTGAGCTCATCGCCCAGGACGATGATGGCGGTGAGGGATTGAACTCCCGCCTGAGCCGGGACCTGCCGGCGGGAAGTTATTTCGTGGGGGTCAGTAGCTTCAGCGTTTCCGGGCGGGGGGAGTACGTTCTCTCGACGGAGTGTGTTGGAGACATCGGCAATATCTGCGAGGATTGCGAACCGGAGGAGCTGAGCCTCGAAGAGGCACGGTCGGGGGTTCTCGGCTTTATCGGCTGCGTCCGGGAGCCCTTCGAGGAGCTCGTCGAGCTTTATACGATCACCGTCGCGGATGAGTTTGATGGGACCATCGCAGTCGCCTCCGAGGAGTTTGCTCCCAGCGTTTCCTTTTTCAATGATTTCTGCGACCTGGTGGCCTTCAACAGCAACTGCTCCAGCCCGGACTTTGCGGCCTGCCTGGACATCAGCCTGGGGCCCGGCACCTATATGATTGGTGTCAGCGGCCTGATAACGGCTGCCGGTGGCGCCTTCACTCTCAGCGTTCTGAGCGATTCGGAGGAAACGCTTTTCTCCCGCGGAGATGTCGACGCCAACGGCCGGACCGATATTTCAGACGCAGTCCAGATCCTCAATTTTCTTTTCCAGGGAGCTGAACAGCCCGGCTGTCTCGAGACCGCGGACTCGGATAACGATGGGCGGGTGAACCTCACAGATGGGGTCTACATGCTCTCGTGGCTGTTCGGCGGCGGGGAGCCGCTGGCGGCGCCCGGTCCCCCGGGAGCGGGTACGGGCTGCGGGACGGATCCCGATGAGCCGGGAAGCCCGGGAGATCTCGGCTGCGACAGCTTCACCGGTTGCGATTAGCGGCCGGCTCAGTCTTTGACGCTCTGCTCGCCGGCCTCGGCGAAGAGGTTGTAGATTCTCAGGACCGTCTCGTTGGGGGAATATTTTTCCCGATGTCTTTTCTGCGCCCCGTTTCCGGAGGTTCCCCCGGAGACGTAGACCGGGGCCAGGAGGCGTCGGCCGTCGGGATGGAGGTCCAGGTCGTAGGCTGACTGTCCGGGCAGGATGTGAACAGGATCCTGCAGGGCAGGATCCCAGAAGGCCATCTCGGTCCCGCTGTGGAGGTGCTCTCCATAGCCGGCGAGGCTGCCGTCCTCGAGAAAACAGAGGCCGTTGATGGGGCCGTCGGACTTGGCCTTGAGGCGCAGCTCGTCGCGCGATTTGCCACTGGCCCAGTCGAAGATCAGCACGGCGGGCGTGCCGGGGCAGAAGGCGTTGCTCTTGGCGTCGCGGAACCCCCCGGCGGCGAGCAGCTTTCCATCCGGGCTGAAGGCCAGGCTGCGGACGCCGCCGACATCGGCGATGAAATTGTCTTTGCGTGTGTGGAGTATCCGGGCGTCGAGTTCTCCGGCCGATTTCCAGGCCGGGATCTCCCACTTCCTGATGGAGCCGAGCAGGTCCCCGCTCACCAGGCGCTTTCCTCCGGGCTGGACCGCCAGGCTGAAGACGCACTCCTGGTGTCCCGCTAATTGCTTGAGCGGTTTCCCGGTGGCAGCGTCCCAGATCCTGATCACACCCTCGTCGCCTGCGCTGACCAGGAATTTTCCGCCTCCCGCGACGGCGAGGGCCCGGACGTTGTCGCGATCCGCCGACGGGATGGTCCATCTCGGTTTACCGGGAGCCCCGGCGAGGTAGTCCCAGCTGTGGATGACGCCGTGGTAGTCGGCGGTGTAGAGGTGTTTTCCTGCGGGATTGAAACAGAGCGATGAGATCCAGGTCTCGTGCGCCTGGAAGGACCGCTTCGACTTGTCTTCGATGTTCCAGAGGTGGACGTCGGTGTCGACGCCGACGGCGGCGATGATTTTTCCGCAGGGGCTGAACCCGGCGCGGAACAGCTGGCTCTCATGCTTGAACTCTTCGGCGATCCGGACGCTCTTGATGTCAAGGGCTGGAGCTTTCATGCCATCACCTCCCGGATCGGCTTGCACTTGTCGTGGGCGATGGCAAGCTTCTGCCCCTTGTGCTCGTAGCGCGCCCGGCGGGAGTCAATCCCGAGCACGGTGAAGATGGTATGAAAGAGGTCTCCGATGTCGTAGCCCGTTCCATCAACCCAGGCCCCATCTTCGGTCGTTTTCCCTATGACGGCGCCCTGCCTGATCCCGCAGCCGGCCAGCGCCAGGCTCCAGCAGTCAGGCCAGTGGTCACGCCCGATACGGGAGTTCACGTTGGGGGTCCGGCCGAACTCGCTCATCACGATCACCAGCACATTGTCCAGCAGGCCACGCTCCTCGAGGTCTTCGACGAGGGCGGCGAAGGGCTGGTCTACCTGCGGGATGAGACGCTGGGACATATTGAAATTATCGCCATGGGTGTCCCAGTGATAGCTGTTGACCTTGATGAACCGGACTCCCGCCTCGAGAAGCTGGCGTGCCCGGAGGATATGGCGGCCAAGGGGGTGGGCGCCATAGCGCTCCTTGTCGGCCGGGGGCAACCTGTCGTCATCGAAGATCTCCTTGCGGGCCATCAAGCGCTCGGCCATTGCGTAGGAGGTTTCGTAGGCGTCGATCTCGGAGGAGCCCCGGTAGGCCCTGAATCGTTCGTTGGCCTTCCTGCGCAGGAGATTCCTGGCTGCGTCGTTTTCGGCCGAGATGTCGCCGGGTCGATGGATGTGGACGGGAGGGTTCCCGTCGCCAAGGGCCAGGGCGCCATGCCGCGCTCCGAGGAAGCCGGCCTCGCGTTGGATGAAGCCGCCGTTTCCGGGCTTGATCCAGATGTAGGGAGGAAGGTCGGGATCCGCCGGCCCGAGGAGCTTTGAAACGGCGGAGCCCAGGTAGGGATAGACGACGCCGCGGTCGATCGGATCGCCACGCTGGATACGGGGAACGCCGGTGGAATGGTTAGGGTCCTTGGTCTCCATGCTGCGGATGACGGAGATCTTGTCGGCGATTCCCGCCGTGTGGCGCATCAGCTCGCTGAAGTGGACCCCCGGTATTTTTGTCGGGATGCTGCGGAATGGGCCGGAGAACCTGGTTCCCGGGACAGGATGCCAGCTCTCGTACTGGCTGATGCCTCCATCCAGCCAGATCAGGCAGACCTGTTTCGCTTTCCCTGCCAGCGCCCTGGAGATCGAGGGATTGAGCAGGCTGCCGAAGCCGGCCAGTCCGCCCAGGACACCGAGGACACGGCGGCGGGACATGTCGTGTTCGGGGTTTCGACAGGCGTGAGGATTGGGTTGGGCTTTCATCAGTGATTCAATCTGAACTCGGTTGAATTGAGCAGGGCCCAGGCAAGCTCGCCGAGGGCGGCGGCTCTCCGCCGGTGGTTCTCTTCCAGGTAGTTTTCCAGCTCGGCGGTCTCGACCTCATCGGGGAGCCGGGAGAGGACGCTGAGATAGAGCTCTCCGGCGATCGCTCCGGGAGTTTTCAGCGCAGCCAATCGATGGACGAGGTTGCCCTCGATGGGCTCCAGCCAGCTTAACAGCAGGCGGTCGTTCATCAGGAAGAGAGACTGGTTCAGGCCGGGGACAAACTCGGTCTCGGGTTCTCCAGGCGGCCGGCCGAAGGTCTGGATGAAGATAGCGCGGATCTCGTCGTAGGAGCCAGGCAGGTTCCGGTGGGAGCCGGTGAAGTAGCCCTTGCGGTCGAATTTTTCCGCCGGGTCGGCCTTCAGCGCCTTCACCCTGTCGAGGTTGCCGGTCGCGCGAAGAATTGAGTGCAGCAGCTGTTCGGGGGTGAGGGGCCTGGGCAGGGCCGCCCGATAGCTCCGGGGCTCTACAGAACGGGTTTTTGCGGGAAGACGGCTCGAGCGCTGGTAAGCATCGCTCAGGAGGATCGATCGCAGGAGCCACTTCAGATCAAAGCCTTTCGCGATAAAACGACCGGCCAGCGCCTCGATCAGTTTCGGGTGGGATGGCGGATTGCGGGGATGGACCTGGTCGAGGGGGTGGACGATGCCCCGGCCCAGCAGCCTGGCCCAGAACCGGTTGACGCTGTTTCGGGCAAAGGCGATGTTTGCCGGCGAGGTGAGGTCGATCGCGAGCTGCCGGCGCGGAAGAAATTTCGGCACCGGCGGTAGCCCGTTTTCCGCCGGCCGGGAAAATTCCTCGCCCTCGCCAAGGACCGGCATGGCCTTCTCTCTCAGCCCCGGGAGCCGGGGACCCGTGGTGTCGCTGACCGATTCGAAGACGGACTGGTATTCGATCTCGGTCTTGCCGAGGACCTCGACGAGATACTCTTTCTTGTCCTTGCTGCTGGTGGCCGCCTTGGTCCAGCCCAGGTAGGCGTAGAGGCCCCAATAGTCCGCCTGGGTCCAGGCCTTCACCGATGGGTGGTCGTGGCACCTGGCGCACTCGAGATCCATCCCCAGGAAGAGCAGGGCGATGTCCTCGGTCATCCGGCGATGCCCGCCGGCGCCGAGAAATTTCATCGCCGGGCGTTCAGGACCCCTTCCTGTGGCGGTAACCATCTCCCGGACCATGGTGTCCCAGCGCGGTGTCTTCTTCAGGCAGGCGAAGAGATAGCCGTGCCATTCTTTCCGGGATATTTTCCCGAGGTTCTGCCGTTTCAGCAGCTCGACGCTGAGCAGGTCAGACCAGTGGCGGGCGAACTCGTCGCTTTCAAGGAGCTCGTCGATGAGATCCCGCCGCTTGTCGGTGGCGGCGTTCTCCAGGAAGGCACGCACGGCGGAGCCCCGGGGGATGATCCCTGCAAGGTCCAACTGGGCCCGGCGGAAGAACTCGGCATCGTCGCTTCGAGGCGCGAGAGGGCCCCCGGAGCGGGCGGCGATGTGGGAATCGATCAACCCCGGGGTCGGCTCGTCGACTCCCGGGAGAAAAGGAGTCGCCAGCGTGAAGGTCAGTGCAAGCAGCCGCGTGATTTTCATGCCGCTCGACATGATCGAGGCTGGCGGAAAAAGTGGCAAGCCAAAATCGGCCAGCACCGGGCGTGACCTCTCCCCCTCGAATGCATCAATCGGTTCGAGGGGGGAGCATCCCTTCGGAAAGAGGCAGGTAGCTTATTCGCAGGTCGCAGCCGGGCTCTCACAACCGAGCCCATCATCGGTAGCATCCTCCCCGCAGTCCGTCGTGAGGTAGCCGGGCGATGTGGGCGAAGGCGAGGCCGGCGCGTCTCCACCGCTGAAGAGCCAGCTGAAGACGATGATCGCGTCGGTGATCTCGATAGCGCCGGTGTCGTTGGTGTCGGCCGCGTCCATGCAGGTGGGCTCGGCGCCGCCGCTGAAGAGGTAGAGCAGCGGGATGACTCCATCGGTGAGGTTGATGCTGCCATCGGAGTTGGCGTCCCCGCGTACCAGCCGGGTGCCCACCGGCACCACGCAGTCGGCGGTCTCGGAGCAATCCGAGTCGTCACAATCGGTGGCCCCATCGCGGTCATCGTCGATATTGTTGCCGCAGATTTCCGAGGGGATGCAGAATTCCCTGTCCATGCAATCCTCGTCATCGCAGTCGACATCGCCATCGCCGTCGTCGTCCTGGTCGTTGGTGCAGTTCTCACTGCCGCCGGATTCTCCGATGACGATGTCATCGATCTCGAAGTCCTGGTTGTTGGTATAGGACCAGAAGCCGATATGGCCGGTGCGCCAGGTCGAGTCGAAGACCTCCGCCTTGATCTCGCCATCGACTATCAGCCAGAGCGTTTCATCGTCGAATTCAATGGTCCAGTTCTCGCCGGGCTCGATGTCTCCTGTGCTGGGGGCGAGAGCGGTTTCCCGGCCGTTGTTCCAGACCGAGATCCTGTACCCCTGGTCCTGGGTGCGATCGATCCAGTCGACGCTGTAGCCGCTGTTGCCCGCGAACCTGGGGCTGGCATTCTGCGCGAAGAAGAAGACCCCTCCATGACGCCCGATACCGTCCGCTGGCCTGCTCAGGAACTCCAGCCGGAAATTAATGCTCTGTACATTCCCGAAGCGTGTCGGCTCAGCCCCTATCCAGGCCCAGGACTCCGGGGGGCCGGGGGTGGTGATCCGCAGTGCCTCGGTGTCGATTCTCCAGTCGCCGGAGACCACCATCCAGTCTTCAAGAGGGCCGTCATCAAGATCGAAGGATTCTTCATAATAATCCACGACTTCGAAAACCGTCACGGTGTTTTCGGAGAAGTAGGTCTCTCCATCGGTGTCGGTGACCGTGAGGGTCACGACGTAATTGTCGGGAATCTCGTAGACATGGGTGGCCTGCTCGCCTTCGCCGCTCTGTCCGTCACCGAAATCCCATTCGTAGGACTCGATACCCGCATCGGAGATGGTGCAGCTCGCATCGAAGCTGACCTCGAGGGGAGCGCTGCCGGTTCGCGGGTCCATGCTGAAGCAGACCGATGTCTCGGGGGATTCGAGGATGAAGTTGTCGTAGGCCACCAGCTGGTTGTTGCTCCAGGCCCAGCAGCCCAGATGCCCGCCCCGGTGGGTGCCGTCCACGACCTCCATCAGGAGCTCTCCATCTCCCCAGATCTCGATGGTCTCCAGGTCGATGACTATTTGCCACTCGGTGGGAGGATCGGCGAGGAATGAGCCTCCGGTGCCGAGCATGGTGTGGAGTCCGTTGTCGACTCGGATGAGCCGGAGCCCGTGGTCACTCTGGCGGTCGATCCAGTCGAGCTCGTAGCCGCTGGTGCCGGTGTCGTAGCGCTGGGTAGGGCTCGTGGCGCAGAACATGATGCCGCCATGGCGGCCGACCCCGTCTCCGGGCCGGTTGATGAACTCCATGTCGAAGAAGAGCTCGTAGGTGGGGGGGAATTCCATCGGCGGATTTCCGGCCCAGGACCAGGCCTCTCCAGCGCTGGCGCCGTTCAGGGCCCCATCGAGGACCTGCCAGGTGCCCGAGTAAACCGTCCAGTCCTCAGCGGCGCCATCCTGCTGGTCGAAGCTCTGCTCGAAGGCCTGCGCTCTCACCTGGGAGGTGAATAGCAGGAGAGCCCCCAAGAGGCAAAACGACGTAAATAAATACCTATTTGGCATCATTGAACCCTTCTCCGGTTGTTCGGAGTCTTAAACCCTGTTTGACCCTCGTTGAGGGGTGTATTATAGGTTGAGGAGGCGCTGTAAAAAACCGGGAAATGTACATACCCCAGCCGAGTGGAAGGGGATGGAACAGGATAATTTCCGGGCGCGACTGATGACAATGCGCGGGTCAAGGTACAAAGAGGTCTGCATCGTATTCAGCCTGTCGCTGTCCCTGTGCCTCTTCCTGGCCACGACAGCCTGTCGCGGCGACAGCGTTATCGTTTTCAATGAGATCCACTACCACCCGCTCGCGCGCGAAGCCGAGCTCGAGTGGGTGGAGCTTCACAACCAGATGGCCGTCGATGTCGACATCTCCGGCTGGTACCTCTCCGATGCGGTGTTCTTCCAGTTTCCCGGGGAGACAATCATCCCGGGTGGAGCTTATCTTGTCGTCGCGCTCAACCCGGCGGCCCTCGAAGCTGAGGCGGGCATCGCGGGGGCCTTCGGGCCGTTTGTGGGGAGGCTCGACAATTCCGGGGAAAATCTGGAGCTGCGGGATCACAACGCCAGGTTGATGGACGGCGTCAGCTACCGTTCCGGGGGGCGCTGGCCAGTGGCTGCCGATGGGTCGGGCGTGACCCTGAGCAAGCTGGACCCGGACACCAGGAGCTCAAAGACGGGGAGCTGGACGATCTCCAGTCGTGTGGGGGGCACCCCCGGCGCGGTGAACTTCCCGGGCGAGGCGGGGGATGCGGGAGGGGGACCCCAGGGGCTTGTCTCCTATTGGAATTTTGACGGGGCGGGGGACGGGGCGGTTGATTCCGCGGGCGGCAATGATGGCACGCTCGGCTCCGGCGCAAGAAGGGTCGAGGGAATCACGGGTGGCGGAGCCCTCCGGTTTGACAATACCAGCAACGCCCTCGTCAATGTCGGCAGCGGGACGGGAAACAGTTTCTCCTTCGGCGCCGGGGTCACGATCGAGGTGCTGGTGGCGCCCGGCTGGAGTGGCGCTGCCGGCGACTACGACACCATCTTCCGCAAGGAAGACGGTCGCCGGAGGATCCTGCTGGGCTTTCAGCACGATGGCAACTCGGGGAGCAGGGATGTCGCCATCGCCCCGGAGCTACAGCCAACGCTGTCCTTCGGGCTCAATGTCGGGAATGCCTACAGCGAGTTGGACATGCCGCTCGATGGCGAGAATGGGCGTCCGACCCTGGCCTCGTTCCAGGATGGGGACCCTCATCACGTTGCTGCCACCTACCAGGCGTCAACCGGGCTGAAGGCCATCTACGTAGATGGGAGGAGGGTGTTCTCCGCGACCCTGGCCGAGGGTGACACGATCTCATCCGGCGGGGCCGCCACCGCCTACATCGGCAATATGAGCGGCCGCAGGGAGCCGTTCACCGGGGTCATCGATGAGGTGGCTGTGTGGCAACGGGCGCTGAGCAGCGAGGAGATCCGTGCCCATCACGGTCTTTTTTCCGATGGAGAAAATTACTTCGCCGAGCCCGGCGCGGTGGATCCGGGTGAGCTGGCCCTCAGCATCAATGAAACCCAGCTGTCGGCGGGCGGGGCGGGACGTGTCGAGATTTACAATAGGGGCTCACGGCAGTCGCTGGAGGGCTTCGTTCTCTCGAGTCACGGGGCCGAGGCCGGGGAGTACGTTTTTCCCGATCTGGTTCTCGACCGGGGGGAATTTCACGTTCTCGATGAGGCCATCCTCGGGTTTTCCCTGGCGCCCTCCAATAGGCTGTTTCTTTACGCGCCGTGCCGCTGTGTCGTGGCGGATGCGGTTCGGCTGGATGAGGGGCTCCGGGCGCGCGTCGCGGNNGANGGNNNNTCCTGGGCNGTNCCNACGNGGNCNACCTTCGGNNNNGCCAANGNNTTCNATTTCAANGNCCNGGTNGTNATCAACGAGATCTTCTACAANCCGTTTACCGAGGCCGCGGCGACAGCGGAGCCGGTTGTCGGCGAGATCATCGTGCCGATCGACAACGTGTGGAGCTTCGATGCCTCAGGGGNGGGGCATGAGAGCGCCTGGCGCGCGCCCGATTTCGACGATGGAGACTGGGAGACGGGGCAGGCGCTTCTCTACCACGAAACCAGTTCGCTGCCGGCGGACAAGAACACCGAGTTGCCCCTTGGAGCGACCACCTATTATTTCCGTTCCGAGTTCGAACTCGATGACGATCCCGGGAACGTCGAGCTCTTCCTGCGGACGGTCATCGACGATGGCGCGGTTGTCTATCTCAACGGGGCCGAGGTCCTGCGTCTTCGAATGCCCGATGGCGATGTGGCTCCCGATACGTTCGCCAGGGCCTCGGTCGGCAATGCCTCCTGGGAGGGCCCCTTTCCCGCCTCGACCGCGTCGCTGAGAAATGGGACCAACACGCTTGCCGTCGAGGTTCATCAGCGAACCTCGGGTTCGAGTGATGTCGTTTTCGGTCTCCAGGTCAGCGTCCTGGAGACCGCCGTCAAGCCTATAGGGGAAAAACCCGGCGATTCCCGGGAGAAATGGATCGAACTNTTCAACAAGGGAGACGAGGGGGTGTCGCTGACCGGCTGGAGCCTCACCTCCGGGGTTCGCTATTCCTTTGAGCCGGGCGAANCGATCGGACCCGGGGAGTATCTTGTGGTTGCCGCGGACCGGGAGCATCTGCGCTCTCTGCACCCGGAGATCCGGATCGTCGGAGATTTCGAAGGGCGACTGTCGGGGCGCAGCGACCACATCGTTCTCAGAGACCAGCTTGGCAACCCGGCTGATGAGGTGCGCTATTATGATGACAGGCCGTGGCCGGGCTACGCCGATGGCGGCGGCTCCTCTCTCGAGCTCAGGGATCCGGACGCGGGAAACAACAATCCCGGGGCCTGGGCCGACAGCGATGAGGGGGCCAGGACACAGTGGGAGACCTACACCTACAGGGAGACCGCCAGGGCGAATGTCGGCCCGACCCGCTGGCGCGAGTTCTGCCTGGGGCTTCTCAGGGGTGGAGAGGTTCTCATCGATGACATCAGCGTTGTCGAGGACCCCGGTGGGGCGGGGCGGCAATTGATCTCGAATGGAAATTTCCAGGCAGGCTCCTCGGGCTGGAGGCTGCTGGGCAATCACGGCCACAGCGAGGTGGTGGAAGACCCGGCCGATCCCGCCAANAGGGTCCTGCATCTCTTCGCCACCGGGGCCACCGAGCATATGCACAATCACGTGGAGNCGACGCTCGCAGGCGGCGCGAGCGTCACCAACGGTCGGGTCTACGAGATCAGCTTTCGCGCCAGGTGGCTGGCGGGCTCGAACCAGGTTCACACCAGGCTCTATTTCAACCGGTGCCCGAGAACCACCCTGGTCGAGCGGACGGAGACCTCCGGAACGCCAGGGGCGAGGAACAGCACCTTTACGGCGAACGCGGGCCCCACCTTTCGCGGCCTCCGNCATCAACCCGTAGTTCCCGTCGGCGGCGAGNCGGTGACNGTCTCGATCGTCATTGAAGATCCCGATGGCGTGAGGACNGCGAGGATTCGCTATTCGGTCGAGGGAGGCGCCTGGCGGGAGGCCGACATGGCGTCGGCGGGGGGAGGGGTCTACCAGGGCACGATCCCGGGACAGTCGGCCTCCCGGACCGTGCAGTTCTACATCGAGGCGGAGGACGGCCTGGATGCGGTGGCAGACTGGCCCGCGGGAGGCGTCGACTCGCGAGCGCTCTATCGCACGAGGGATGGCCAGGCGCGTCTCGGAGAACTTCACAATATCAGGATCATCATGACGCCTGATGACATCTCCCGCCTCTACCAGACGACGAATGTCATGTCGAATGGCCTGAGCGGGGCGACGGTGGTCTACAACGAGCGCGAGGTCTTCTATGACGCCGGGGTGCGTCTTCGCGGCAGCGAGCGGGGGCGGCCAACCTCCAACAGGGTGAGTTTCAATATCCGTTTTCCGGCGGACCACCTTTTTCGTGGAGTCCATCGCAGCGTTGGTATCGATCGCTCCGGCGGCTGGTCCGGGCTGGTTCCGTCCCAGTCCCAGGACGAGATCCTCATCAAGCACTTCGCCCAATACGCCGGAGGCGTCCCGAGCATGTACGATGATCTCTGCCGGGTCATAGCGCCGAGATCTCAGCACACCAGCAACGCCCTGTTGATGATGGCCAAGTACGGGAACGTGTATCTCGACTCGACCTTCGAGAATGGCAGCGATGGAACCAATTTCAAGCTGGAGCTCATCTACCACCCGACCACGGCGAACGCCCAGGGTTATAAGAACCCCCAGCCGGACGGGGTCATCGGGAGTGATTTCCGGAATCTCGGTGACGACAAGGAGCCCTATCGATGGAACTTCCTGATCAAGAGCAACCGGGATCGGGATGACTACAGCAAGCTCATCGCCCTGTGCAAGGCCTTCAGCGCCTCGAGCGCCAGCCTGGATGCGGAGACCAGGGCCATCATGGACGTCGACATCTGGATGAGAACCATGGCGGTCTACTCTCTCGGGGGCGTAAACGATGCCTATACCTACGGCAACAACCACAACCTGATGGTGCACGCGCCCGCCGGTGATGGGAAGGTGATGGCGATGCTCTGGGATACGGACTTTTCTTTTACCCGCTCGGCGACATCGGGTCTGTGGGGAGACCAGGGCCTCAGGCGTATTATCGAGATCCCGGCCAACACCCGTCGCTATTACGGTCACCTCGATGACATCATCGACAAGTCGTACAACGTTGATTACATGCGGCATTGGATCGAACACTACGGCTCCATGACCGGCCGGAATTTCGGCGGTATTCTCAATTACATCCGGACGCGCGCCGGCTTCGTTCGGGGGCGCCTGCCCTCCGCTGTTAATTTCCGCATTACAACCAACGGCGGGAATGACCTTACGGTAAATTCCCTGGCCGTGACCCTTGAAGGCGAGGGCGGTATCGACGTGCAGGATATCGCGGTCGGCGGATCGGAGGCCCCCCTNGAGGCGGCCTGGAGCAGCCTCTCGCGTTGGCGGCTCATCATTCCAGTCGTGCCGGGTGAGAACGAGATTACGCTGCTTGGACTGGCCACCGACAGCGAGGTCTCGGCGACCGATTCGATAACGGTGACCTCCACGGCCTCCTTCCCCGTTCCGGCGCTCCTCTCGGTGGACCCCGCAGAGGCCGTGGCGGGTGAGATCGTTGCTCTCACCGGGAGGGACCTCTACCCGGGGCTCGAGGTTTTCTTCGGTGGAGCGCCGTCTCCTTCGGTTGTTTTTGATCCGGACGGGGNGGGCGGAAGAGTCCTCGCCGAGGTTCCAACGCTCCCNTCAGGCCCGGCGCCCATCACGGCCCGAAATACCGGCTCCGCCTCCTCCGGCAGCCTCGCCTTCGTCATCGTGGAGGCAGGCGGGGTTTTCATAAGAGGAGATTTTAACATGGATGGGCAGGTCGATATCAGTGATCCCGTCGCCCTGCTGCAGCACCTCTACCTGGGCAACCCGGGGACCTGTCTTGATGCGGGTGATGTGAACGACAACGAGGTCCTCGACATCACCGATGCCATCAGGATCCTGGCTTTCCTCTTCCAGCAGGGGCAGGTGCCGGCGGCGCCTTTCCCTGTTGCCGGGATCGATCCGGATGATGGGGGAGCCCTTGGCTGTGAGGCTGGAGCCCGGTAGCCGTGCGCCATGGCGGCTCTTGCGGTCCTCCGCGGTGTCCTGTTACCGTAAGTGGCTGGATATCCGCAGCTCCCCATTGCCGAGGAAAGATACATGAAACATCTATCACTCATAGCGGCGCTTGGCGCGCCCCTGCTGGTTCTCGCTGGAGTCGCCAGGGCTGACGTCAGCCTCCCGAACGTGATTGACAGCCACATGGTGCTGCAGCGCGACATGCCGCTGAAGGTCTGGGGCTTCGCCGACAAGGGAGAGCCGGTGATGGTCGAGCTCGCCGGGAAAAAGGCGGCCTCGACGGCGAACGAAAAGGGCGAGTGGATGGTCACCCTCCCCGCGATGAAGGCCGGGGGCCCTCACACGATGACGATCGCCGGGAATAACAGGATAGCTCTTACCGATATTCTCGTCGGCGANGTCTGGATTGGTTCCGGACAGTCAAATATGCAATGGGGAGTCAACGCGTCGAATAACGCCGGGGCCGAAATCGCGGCGGCCAATTATCCCGACATTCGGCTCTTCCTGGTACCGAACGTCCTCAGCGGGATACCCAATAAGGATGTCAAGGCCGACTGGAAGACCTGCGCGCCGGCCACCGTTCCCCCCTTCTCGGCGGTTCTTTATTACTTCGGCCGCCACCTGCACAAGGAGCTCGACATCCCCATCGGCCTGATCGCATCGTCCTGGGGAGGCTCCCTGATTGAGCCGTGGACGCCGCCTCCCGGATTTGCCGGGGTGAAGAAGGTCAAGGGCATCTCGGATAATGTCCGTACGACCCAGGTGGCTTACCTGGAGGCTCTCGGCAAAAGCCTGGCCTCTCCCACGCCCGAGGCCAGGGCGTGGCTGGGGGAGGCTCTCGCCGCGGCGAAGAAAGACGAGCTGCTTCCGCCGGCGCCGGCGATCGCGCTGCCCGGCCACGCGCTGGCCGGCTGGGCAGCCCCTACCAGCATGTACAACGCGATGATCAACCCCCTGGTCCCCTTCGCTTTCCGTGGAGCCATCTGGTACCAGGGTGAGTCGAATCTCAACGATGGGATGCTCTACGCCCATAAGAAGAGGGCCTTGGTGGAGGGATGGCGCAAGGTCTGGGGGCACGACCTGTCCTTCTACTGGACCCACCTGGCACCGTTCAACTACGGCGGCGACCCGGGACGTTTGCCGCGGATCTGGGAGGCCCAGCAGGCAGCAGCCTCGATTCCCGGGACCGGGACGACAGTGATTACCGACATCGGGAACCTGCGGGATATCCATCCGCGCAATAAGCAGGAGGTGGGCAGGCGCCTTGCCCTGGTCGCCCTGGCGAAAGACTACGGCCGTGACATTGTTCACAGCGGTCCGGTCTACAAGGGAATGAAGATCGAAGGCAGCAAGGTCAGGGTGTCCTTCAACCATACGGGCTCCGGGCTGGAGTCCCGCGATGGCAACCCGCTGAGCCGGTTTGAAATCGCCGGCGAGGGAGACTTTGTCGCAGCCTCGGCGGTGATCGATGGCAATACTGTCGTCGTTTCGAGTGACAGGGTGGTGAGCCCTTCTGCTGTTCGTTTCGGCTGGCACCAGCTGGCCGAGCCCAACCTCCAGAATAAGGAGGGGCTGCAGGCCTGTCCGTTTCGGACCAACAGCACGGCGCCGAGCGTCTCGGGCAAGAAGATGTTCGT
Source organism: Planctomycetota bacterium (assembly GCA_002695115.1). Classification (GTDB taxonomy): domain Bacteria; phylum Planctomycetota; class UBA8108; order UBA8108; family UBA8108; genus UBA8108. The sequence continues at coordinate 110,489 of NZOA01000038.1, read as the reverse complement.
CTCCTCCTCTCCTGTGCAGTTGGACTGTATCGAGGAAGGCGGCGTGATTCGCTATACGGTCGATGGGTCAACACCGACAGAAAAATCGACCGCGTACAAGGAGAGCTTCGAGATCAAGGATACAGCCACCGTCAAGGCGAGGTTCTTCCGCGCCGATGGGGCTGCCAGCATCGTTACCGCGGCGACCTTTACGAGGGTCAAGCCCCGGATCGTAGATGGCAAGAAGCTCATTCCGGGGCTTGCCTATGAATACTACGAGGGTACCTGGGGCGCCCTGCCTGATTTCGATACGCTGAAACCGGCGGCAAAGGGGATCTGCGAGGAGTTTTCGCTCGCGGTCAGGAAACGCAATGATGGTTTCGCCCTGCGGTTTACCGGGTACGTGGAGATCAAGAGCAGAGGCCGCTACACCTTCCAGACCGAAAGCGATGACGGCAGCAAGCTCTATGTCAACGGGAAGGAGCTGCTCAACAACGATGGGGTTCATCCCACCGCCAAGAAGTCGGGCTCGGTGACGCTTGAGTCCGGCATGCACAAGGTCGTGGTGACCTATTTCGAAGGCTCCGGCCAGGAATACCTCAAGGTGCTCTACGGATCAGGCGGCCGGGGTAAACAGATCCCGACCTGGTGTGAGGACTGAGAGCCGGGTGCCTGCCCGGGCTATTTGATGATGGCGTCGTAGATGACGCCCTTGAGGGCGAACTCCAGCATGAAATCGTANGGCATGGTCTGTTCCATCGTGACCACGACGAGCTTGTCCTTCGGGGAGGTCCAGTAGTGCGTGCTCGCCGCGCCGCCCCATCCGTATTCGCCGAGGCGGCCTACGGAATCCCAGTCGCTCCTGGCGGTTCGGATGGAGAACCCGAGCCCGAAACCGACGCCGTGACGCTCCTGCTCGCCGAAGGCGATCGGCATGGTCTTTGGCGGAACATGGTTACGGAGCATGAGGGCAACGGTCTTCTTTTTCAGCAAGCGTGTTTTTTGAAGCTGCCCCCCGTCGGCGATCAGCTGCAGGAAGCGCGCGTAGTCGCGGGTGGTGGAGACCAGCCCGCCACCGCCTGAGAGGAAGGCCGGGTTCTGGAGATAGGGGCTCTTGCGGGGGTCGTCAAGGAGGGTCAGCTTGCCCTTGCCATCGGTGGTGTAGTTGGCGGCGAAACGATCGATCTTGGAGGCCGGGACGAAGAAGCCGGTATCTTTCATATCCAGCGGCCTGAAAATTCTCTCCTCGAGAAACTTGTCGAACGGCATGCCGCCCTTGACCTCAACCAGGCGGCCGAGCACATCGATCGAGATGCCGTAGACCCAGTCATCTCCAGGGTGAAACAGCAGGGGCACCGAGCCGAGTTTTTTGCTGACGGCGGCGAGGCTGTTCCGCGGGAACCCTTTTTTGAAACCGCAGGCCTTTTCAGTCGCCTTGTGGACGGGCGTGTTGCCGGAGTGTCCATACACCATGCCGGCGGTGTGGCGCATGAGGTCCCGGATGGTGGCCTCGCGTCTGGCGGGGACCTCTCCTTTTTCCGTCCACACCTTCGGATCCCTGTACTCAGGAAGGTGCTTCGAGAGAGGGTCATCGAGCCCGAACTTCTTTTCCTCCCAGAGCATCATGGCCGCCACGGTGGTGATGGCCTTCGACATCGAGTAGATACGGAAGATGGTGTCCTTTTTCATCGGTTTCTTCTTCTCGCGGTCCATCTGGCCGAAGGCCTCGAAATAGGCGACCTTAGCATTGCGCAGGATGATGACCGTCGCGCCGGCAAGACGATTGGCGGCGATCAGCCCGTTCACCACCTTGTCGACCTTCTCGAGCTTGGCGGAGTCAAGCCCGACCGCTTCGGGCTTGACCCTGAGGAGCTCGCCAGCGGAGATCGGGAGACAGGTGAAAAGAAGGGAGACGATGAGAAGTGTTTTGATTCGATGTGTCATAGTGATGGAGGATAATTCTGTTCGGGGGCCCAGGAAAGGCCTTTGCGATTTTTTTCTGTGAAAGGGACACCATCGGGACATGGAGCAATACCTCGCCGCTTTCTTCGCCTTCATGCCGATCCTGCTCGCCGGGGGCTTCGTGATCGGCCTGCGCTGGCCGGCGAGCCGGGCGATGCCGATTGGCTACCTGAGCGCCGCGGGGCTGGCGCTTTATTTCTGGAAGGTGCCGGGGTTGCAGGTCGCCGCGGCCAGCGTGAAGGGGCTGGTGATCGCGGCATCCCTGCTCTACATCGTTTTCGGGGCGATCCTGCTGCTGAANACCCTGCGGGAGAGCGGNGGGCTGGCGGTCATCAGGCGGGGCTTCACCAGCCTGAGCCCGGACCGCAGNGTCCAGGTCATCGTGATCGCCTGGCTCTTCGGAGCCTTTATCGANGGTTCCGCCGGTTTCGGGTCGCCCGCCGCGGTNGTGGTGCCGCTGCTGGTNGGGCTGGGCTTCCCTCCNCTTGCCGCGATCNTCTCNGGCATGCTGATCCAGAGCACNCCNGTCTCCTTCGGGGCCGTTGGAACGCCCATACTCGTCGGNATCANCNACGGCCTGTCGAATGTTCTCGGGGGAGTNNCCGAGNTGGACAGGGANGCNTTTCTCCAGGAGGTTACGGGTAATGTCGCCCTCCTCCACGCGGCCTGCGGGACNTTCATACCATTGACGGTTGTCTGCATCCTGACAAGGTATTTCGGCGTCAACCGTTCCTGGGCGGAGGGCCTGAGAGCCTGGNGATTNGCCCTCTTCGCCGCGTTTTCCATGACGGTTCCCTATGTCCTCGTGGCCCGGTGGCTGGGGCCGGAATTCCCGAGCCTGCTGGGTTCGCTGGCTGGCCTGGCCATCGTCGTCCCGGCCGCCCGGGCCGGATTCCTCCTTCCTCGTGACGGCGTCTGGGATTTTCCCGACAGGAATATCTGGCCGCCCGGCTGGAGCGCCCAGGGGGTGACCCCGGGCCCCGAGCCGGCTGTTTCGATGGGGTTTGCCAGGGCCTGGATGCCCTACCTCCTGGTGGTGGTCCTGCTGGTTTTGACCCGCCTGGAGGGCATCCAGCTCGCCGGGGAGCCGGTGGGGGACTGGCTGCGCGGGGCGTGTTTCGAGGTGGCGGATCTTTTCGGGACAGGGATCGGGGCGAAGTTCCAGCCTCTCTACCTGCCCGGAGGAATCTTTATAGCGGCTTCGCTGGCGACCATCTTCCTGCACCGGATGAGCCNGGTCGCTTTTCACCGGGCAGTACGGGATTCCTACCGAACCATGCTGAAGGCCTCCGTGGCGCTGGTGTTCACCGTTCCCATGGCCCAGGTTTTCATCAATTCCGGCACTGCGTCCACTCCCGGGATGCCGCACGCCCTGGCCACTGGAGTGGCGGCGCTGGCGGGAGACGCCTGGCCCCTGTTCTCGACCTTTATCGGCGGCTTCGGCGCCTTCGTGGCCGGCAGCAATACCATCAGNAATATGACCTTCGCGGAATTTCAGTACCTCGCCGCCTTGAAGATCGAGGCCGACCCGGGCTGGGTGACGGCGCTGCAGGCCGTTGGAGGCGCCGCCGGCAACGTCATCTGCATCCACAACGTGGTGGCGGCCTCCGCGGTCGTCGGCATGGTGGGGCGCGAGGGCTCCGTCATCCGCAAGACCTTCCTGCCGTTTGCAGGCTACGCTCTCTTTGCCGGCTCCCTTGGCTATGCCGTTATCTGGAAAGATACGAAGGGGTGGCTCAACCTGGGCTCGGTGATCGCCTGCTTCCTGGTGGCGCTGGCGGCCTGGGCTATCTACTCCGGGCGGGACAAAGGTCGGCCCTGAGGTGGGGGGAGAGGGCCAAGGGGGGCTCGATTGGTCCACAGGAACTGTTTTTCAGATTCGTCCATGACAGATCGATTCGAGTAGAGAATTACTTCAGGAGAAGAGGGGTAATTTTTCGAAGCTCATGCCAAGAAGCTTCCTGGAATCAATCTTGAGGATCTCTTCGAGAAGCGTGGCGTAGACGTTGCGGAAGTCGGTGGTGAACTGCAGGTCGCCGCCTTCGAGCTTCGTGAAGTCCGGGTTGGAGCCGTGCAGGCCGCCTTTTGCTTTTCCCGACAGGATGAACATGGGCGCCGCGCAGCCGTGGTCGGTTCCGAGGCTGGCGTTTTCTTTCACCCGGCGGCCGAATTCGGAGAAGACCATGANCGTTACTCGATCGGCGACATCGGCTTTCTCGACGTGGCGGTAGAAGGCCGTCAGCGAGCTGGAGAGGTCTCCGAGCAGGGTCGTATGGACGGCGGCCTGGCGGGCNTGGGTATCGTAGCCTCCCTGGCTCAGGTAGAGGATGCGGGCGGGGTAGCTTCCCGTCACCATCTGGCCGGCGAGCTTCANGCGGCGGCCGAGCTCCGTTTCCGGGTATTCAACCGGGGCGGGACTCTTGCTGGCCTCGATGATCTTCTCCAGGCTGTCGAGGGTTTCGTTGGCAAGGCCCNGGACGAAGCCNGGCCTTCCGGCGCGCGGGGTCGAGTTGACCGAGCGCATGATCCTCTTCAGCTTGCGCCCCTTGCTCCCGGAGAGCAATTCGATGAAGTCCAGGTTCTGGATGCTCGCCACGTGGCGCTCTCCATGGAGGGCCAGGGGCAGGGACTCANCTCCGATGTGGAGCCCGCCCAGGGAGGCGGCCTTCGCCTCGAGGGCTTTTCCGAGCCATCCCTTGTTCTTGTCTTTGACCTCGGGGTCGGCGGTGTGCCAGATGTCCATGCTGCGGAAATGGCTGCGATCGGGGCTGGGGTAGCCAACGCCCTGGATGATGGCGAGGTGCCCTTCATCGTGGAGCTTTCGCATTCCCTCCATCGAAGGGTGCAGTCCGATCTCTCCGGTCCCCTTCAGCCTGAGCACCTGGGGCTTTCGGATCGCCAGGGCCGGCCGGCTCCGGTGGTAGCTGTCATCCTCGAAAGGGACCACGGTGTTGAGGCCGTCATTGCCGCCTGAGAGCTGGAGCACGACCAGGCGGTGTCCATCCGCGGCGGGNTCAAGCNTNCGGGCCGCGTCGAGAAGCAGNCCGGGGGCGAAGGCCAGGCCCGCGCCGGATATTTTCAGGAAAGCTCTTCGCTTGAATTTCATTCTCGATCCTGTCGATTTAGCCTTCATGCGTGGGAAAGCGGAATTATAGCCGGCTCCATCGGCGGCCGGTATCAAATGTATTGGTGCTCGGGAAGCTCGACGATCGCCGTCACCATCAGCTTCAGATCCTGGCCGGCCTCTTTCTCTACCAGGCGCCGAATTCTTTCATCGAGGCCGCCGGGGAAGAAGAGGTTGAAGAGCCCCTCCGCTTTTCCTTTCTCGATCCGGTCCCAGGGTATCCGAGGGGAGTTNTCAGTGTCGCTGGTAAGCATGCTGGCAAACCTGTAGCGCGCGAGGAGGGTGCTCGAGTTGAGCCAGGATTCACCCTTCTGCCATCCCTTGACGCTCGGTGGTCTGAGGATGTCCATCCCCATCCGGGACATCTCTGCCGGAAGACGGTCGGCTCCCGCCGTGGCGCCAAGGGTCCTCAGGGTTCCAATGGCGAAATCAGCCGGCGAGGACACGATGGCGCGTCTCGCGGGAGCCGAGTAGAACTCCCGGGAAGACAGGAGCTTTGCGAGAAATACCCCGGTGTTGCGGAAGCTGGTGGCATAGAGCTCGCCCAGGGCCTTGCGCAGCTCTCGCGAAACCGGGGTTCCAACGTAGTAGTCAAACAGCTTGCCCGCGATAAACTCGCAGCTCTCACGTTTCTCAAAGCACATCCCGACGACGTCCTCTCCAATGAAATCTCCGGTCTTGCCGAAGATAGTCTTGGTGCCCGTGTCGTGCGCTCTCCTGTTGAACCAGAACTCTCGGTTCTTGACATGCCAGCCGGTGAAGGCCCTCGCCGCCTCCTTGATGTCCTTCTCCGTGTAGTTGCCGATCCCGAGGCTGAACAATTCCATCAGCTCCCTGGAGAAGTTCTCGTTGGGCTTGCCTCTGCGGTTCGAGTTTCCATCGAGCCAGATGATCATCGCCGGATCCTTCGCGATCGCCCACAGGAGGGAGGGGAATTGTCCCGGGCCATCCCGCAGGAAAATCCGGACCTGGTCCATCATGAGCCGGGCGTCGTTCACCTTGGCGTCGCTGGTGGCGAAGTGGTCGTGCCAGAACAGCGCGAGCTTGTCCCTGGCCGGNCTGTTGCCGCGAAGCATCCGGTGGGCCCACCAGGTCTGGACAGAGTCTGTGCTGCCGATCCCGCGCTGGCTGTCGGCGACAGCCTTCATCTCCGGCGTCTCTTCCNGGTCGGNNAGGAGNANNNCNGGCGCCCNGGCCNGCCCGGNCGCCAGNATNTTTTNNACCAGCCCGCGAGGCGNTCCNAAGGTCATNCGGCGCGCGAGATGGGCTGCGGCGGAATAATCCCATGGCCCGTCTTTTCCGGGGCGGTATGGCTCGAGTCTCTTGCTGACGGCGAGCTCTTCGTCCATGGTCAGTCGGCCGGCCCAACGACGGTGTTGCCGATGTTGAGCCCGAGACGCAGCTTCATGCGGACAGCGTCCTTTTCCCTGAAGCTCTCGAATTCAAGGTCCCGGATGAAGCCGAGAGCCTCCCTGATGTTAGAGAGATCGCTCCTGGCCTCGCCCAGGCCGACGCCTTTTTCAACAACCTGCTGGGCGGCGAGGAAGTCCAGGTTCTTGCCGAGGATCGAGTGGATGGACTTGCCCTCGATGTAGAGCTGGTCCCGGGCAAAGGCCAAGACCTCGGCCTGGCTGTCGGTCACGGATTTCTCCGATTCCTCGACCAGGAATTTGACGATGTCGAAGGTGGAGCCGATGATGACTCGATTGCCCGTGATCGCGAGGCTGGGCGAGAAGTTGTATTCGATGCCGGGGTTTTCCGCATCGGCTGGAAGTCCCAGATCTACCTTATAGCAATCAACACCGGCGACCTTTTCCGGCTTGACGAGCATGCTCGGAGCGTTCGAGTCCTGTTGCATCCGGGTGATGTTGATGATGCTTACCAGGCTGTTGAATCCAACGATGAACGGGCGGCCGTATTTCCTGGCGTCCTTGAGCTCGAGGATCAGTGCGCCGCCCGGTATGGCGGGGCTGGGGGATGGTCTGCCTTCTTCAGGATCCTGGTTCCGGACAACCAGGGAGATGGTCTTGCCGAGCTGTGGCAGGACCTCGTCCTGGAAGTTCAGGCCTCCGAAAATCATCGAAAGCCCGGCGGAGAGCTGGGCGAGGCTTCCGGCTGCCTGGGATTCGAGGTACTCTTCGCTGTTTTCCCACCATTCGCAGAAATCTCTCGAGATGTTGATCGCGCCGAGCACCCCGCGTTTCTGGACGTTCGACTGGAATTCGTTCCGGGCGACCTTCGGGAAGAAGGGAGAGTATTTTTCCGCGATTCCCCTGTCGTCGGGATGGAGAACGACACATAGGTCGAGCCCCGACCAGTTGGCGTCGAGCGAGAGGGTCATGAGCTCGCAGCCGCGCAGGGCGCCCCGGATGCCGCTCAGGAGCANGCTTTCGACAGGCTCATCCATCTTCTTGGCGAGGCCGGAGCCGAGGGTTGGAATGAAGCTCGGCCTCAGGGCCGCTCTGGCGAGAAAGTCTTCATCGCTGGAGTGTTTTGAATAGATAGGGGACCTGCTGACGGATTTTTCCGTTCGCCCGTAGGCAAGGTCGATCGTTTCATCCATGAGCTTCCGGGAGTTCGTGATGGCGAGGATGTCTCCGAGGAAGGTGAACCAGACNTCCTCAACCTGTTCGATGGCATGGTCTTCGTGATAGACCTTCTTCGTGCCGATCACGAAACCGATGGTGGTTTTTACCGCNTCATCGAGAGTTTTCCTGGCAGCCTTCAGCGCCTTTTCGCTCTTGCCGCGGGTCAGGAGGAGCGTTTCCTGGCCGCCGGTGAAAGACAGCCGGCTGGCGACGAGGAGCTCGCTGCCGAGGATCTCATCGAAGAGGTCGAGAGGCTTGCGGCCGGTGGCCTTTTCAANCTTGTCAAGGTTGTCGAGGAGCTCGCTGTAACCATCGCTCTGCAGGTACGTCTTGCCGAGGTTTGAATCGAGGAGACGCTTCAATTGGCCGGACTCGAGCAGGCTCCTCAGGCGAGAGCCGGCTTTCCTGGCCTCCATGTAGCCGGTGATACTGGCGGGAGCCCAGTCGGAGAGCCGGGTACATTTCTGGATCTCCTCGCAGGGGAGGTTTGTGGCGGAAAGTGGGAGCGAGAAGATCGCGACGAAAAGGAGGGACCGTATTGAAGAGACGGACATGGGTGGGTTTCCGAATGGAGGGTTTCGTTGCTGGAGTAATGATTCAGACACTGAAATTATCAAAAACCCAGTGCGCATGGGCCATTTGATACTTGTAGAGAGTTGTCGCTGGGGCGCAGATTGGGCAGGCTNCCCCAGGCCGACGAGACGCGTGGTTTTTTTTCTACCACGGGCAAGATTTCTCCCCGGTGATGAAAANCCCCCCTGAACCCCTAACTTCTTCGTTTGCCCGATAATAAAACAATTCAAAAAGAACTTGAGGCNGGAAAATCGAGCCCTATAATCCGGCCTTCTGCTTCTTTGAACGCTGCAGAGACTTGGTAGTGAAAAAGGCTGATTTCGACCGGTTGGAGTGAACCGGGAGGGGCTATTGGCCGATATCAAAGAAAGCGAAGGCAGGGCCTGGGGGCCTCGANGTCGTCTCACTTCAGGTGAGACAGGTTTGGTTTAGTTAATTTCTGTTTTTAGTGGTTTCCAGGTAGTTATGAGCGTTTCACTGGCAGGTAAGAAAGTTATGGCTGAGCGGATCCGGAATATCGGGATCGTAGCCCATATCGATAGCGGCAAGACCACCATCACCGAGCGAATGTTGAAGATCTGNGGAAAGATCCACAAGCTCGGCGAGGTCCATGATGGCGAGGCCACCATGGATTTCATGAANGAGGAGAAAGAGCGNGGAATNACGATCGGGTCGGCGGCCACCTATTTCGAGTGGAAGCGCTATGAGTTCAACCTGATCGATACTCCCGGNCACGTGGATTTCACCGCCGAGGTGGAGCGCTCCTGTCGTGTTCTCGACGGNGCTNTCCTCGCCATCGATTCCGTCGCCGGGGTCCAGGCCCAGAGCGAAACGGTCAACCGCCAGCTGAACAAATACGNCGTTCCCCGCCTCGCGTTCATCAACAAGATGGACNGGGTAGGCGCCGANTTCGACAAGGCTGTCCAGTCGATGAAGAGCAACCTCGGGCTCTNTGCCGTGCCCATCCAGNTCCCCGTCGGAGAGGGCGCCGANTTCGAGGGNTTCATCGACCTCGTCGAGATGGAGCAGATCATGTTNCCCCAGTCTGATGATGACCCGGCGGCNTTCGAACGCCTGNCGATCGATCCCGAGGTCCTCGAGCTGGTGAAGANNAAGCGGGCGGAATTGCTGGACGCGATCAGCCTGCATTGCGACGAGCTGACGGAGGTTCTNCTGGATGGCGAGGAGCCGGATAATAAGCTGGTCCGCAAGGCGATCCGCAATGCCACCATCGAGGGCGTTCTCGTCCCCGTCCTCCTCGGTTCGGCTCTGCACAATAGGGGGGTTCCGGCTCTCCTCGATGCCGCGGTCGATTACCTTCCCAATCCGCTGGACAAGGGCGCGGTGGAAGGCACCNTACCCAAGACGGAGGAGGCCATCGCCTTCAAGCCGGACCCCGCGGAGCCTCTCGGCGCGCTCGTNTTCAAGACAGTTCATTACTCGACTGGCGACCTGACCTTTATCAGGATCTTCTCCGGGACCCTGCACGCCGGCAAGGCCGCCTTTAACCCCAGGCTCGGAAAGCATGAACGGGTTGGGCAGATCTACCGGGTTCACGCCGGCGCGAGAGAGTCTATCGAGTGCGCNCAGGCCGGGCAGATCGTCGCCTGTGTCGGTCTCAAGAAGAGCGCGACNGGGGACACCCTCTGCGCCAAGGATAACCAGATAGNCTACGGCTCNACCACGTTCGCCAANCCCGTCATCTCCATGGCCATCGAGCCGTCTACCTCGGCTGACCGCGATCGCCTCGGCGAGGTGCTGGGGATCATCTCCCGCGAGGACCCGACCTTCCGGGTCGCCACGGATGAAGAGACCGGTGAGACCATCATGTCCGGAATGGGGGAGCTTCACCTCGAGGTGGTGGTGCACCGTATGCGGGATGATTTCCGCCTGCAGGTCATTACCGGCAAGCCCCGGGTGTCCTATCGGCAGACCCTCAAGCGCGGCGCGACGATCGACTCCAGGCACATCAAGCAGACCGGTGGGTCGGGACAGTACGCCGTCGCCAAGATCGAGTTTGANCCGATCGAGGGGGAGGAATTCGAATTCGAGGACACGATCAGGGGCGGGAAGATCACCGCCGAGTTCATCAAGTCGATCCGCAAAGGCATCGANGACTATTGCCTCTCCGGCGGTAAGCGCGCCGCGAAGATCCAGGGGCTGAGGGCGACTGTCGTTGACGGCAAGATGCACGATGTGGACTCCAGCCAGCTGGCCTTCTACGCGTGCGGCGTCAAGGCGGCCAGGGCGGCCGAAGAAACCTGCGGACTCACCCTCCTCGAGCCCATCATGCGGGTCGTGGTTACGACGCCCGAGGATTATCTCGGATCGGTGATCGGTGACATCAACTCCCGGGGTGGAATCATCATCCAGATTGGCGATGAGGGCCGGGACAAGCAGATCAGCGCGCGGGTGCCGNTGAGGAACCTCTCGGCCTACGCCACAGGCCTGAGGAGCATCACCAGCGGCCGGGGNGANTACAGCATGGAACCCGCCGGCTACCAGGCGGTGTCCGAAGATGTCGCCGCCATGCTGAACGGTGAGACTGACTGAGACGGCCGTCTTTTTCTGTCAGCCGCAGGTTACGGCCGGGCTCTCACAGCCGATGGCATCATCTGTGGCNTCGNTGTCGCACTCCTCCGCGCGGTAGCCCGGACTGGCTGGTGATGGCGGCGCCGGCGCGGCNCCCCCGGTAAACAACCAGCTGAAGATGATGATGGCGTCGGTGATCTCGATATTGCCGGTATCATTCGCATCGGCGGCGTCCATGCAGCCTGGCTCCGCGCCCCCGGAAAAGAGGTAGAGCAGGGGGATGACTCCATCTGTGAGGTTGATGCTTCCATCGGAGTTCGCATCGCCGCGCACGAAGTGCTCGCCAGGGGGCTCGGCGCATTCAGGCAGCTCGCCGCAGCGAGGGTCCGCGCAATCCACCAGGCCGTTGCCATCGTCGTCAAGCCCGTTGCCGCAGATCTCCTCGGGCGGCGGCGGATTGTCTCCTATGGAGATGTCGCAGACGACGGATCCGAATTCAGCCTCTTCGCTTGGGTCCTGTACCGAAGCGGCGATGCCGACATAGGCCGTTTCCGGGAGATCCAGGGCCACCCGGTACAATTCCTCCCAGTTTTCTCCATCGGCCGATCGCGAGCCGATCGCTTCTCCAGCAGCGTATTCGAGACGGATCCACGCGCCGGCTACGTCAAAATTTTCAGTGCTCCTGCGGGTTCTCACGACCGAGCCTTTGTTCTCTCTGTACAGGAAGGTGTAGCGCAGCCCCCCCCTGAAGCCGGTGCCGGCGTCAGCGAAGAGCATGGCCGCGAACCGGGAGTCCGGATCTAGATCTTCACGAATCATGAAGCCGACCTGGGCGCGCCCGGCCCACTGGGCTTCATCTATCCGTGCGATGAATGGACCGGCACTGGGGAGCTCCTGGTAGATGAAGTTGAACTGGTCGCTCCGGCTTCGGATGCCGTCTCCCCCCGCGAGGGTCTGGAGGCAGCCGCTGTCATCCAGGCGGGCGCCACCAGGGATCTCGGGAGGCGGCTCCCCGATCCCGAGGAGGGTCCAGGGCTCGATCGCTCCGGAACGGAAGGTCGCTCTCGCCTTGCGGGTCGCCTGCCCCTGGTCGCCGGCTTCATCTGTCACGGTAAGGCGGATGGTGTAGAGCCCGCGGTTGGAGTAGGTGTGTTCCTGGGTGATGCCGGCTGCCGTGTTCCCATCCCCGAAATCCCAGGAGTACCCGGTGATGGCTCCATTAGGGGAAGACGAGGCTCCCGCATCGACAGTCACCGTCAGGGGCTCTTCTCCCAGCTCGGGGTCGATGGTGAAGCTGGCCCGGGGGCCGGCTTCGACGATGTCGAAATAATCGAAATCGACGGTGAAGGTAGAGCCTCCACCCCAGGTCTTCATGACGAGGCCGATGGACTGGAGCGGGTCGGGGGTGGTGATGTCCTGGGCAAAGGTCCAGGAAGGGTCATCGTCGCCCTTGTAGTAGAAGCGATAGGTGTCGCACCGCTTCTCGATGCGCAATTTTACGGGCGCGCCCTGCAGGAGTCCGTCGACCCAGCCGTGGCCGATGTTGTTGATCCCGCTGCGCTCCAGAAAGAGGTTGGTCTGCCGGCCGTTGATGTTTCTCTGCTGACCAATATTCCAGTGGATGATGTCGGTGTCGCCGAAATAGAGAAGCAGGCCCGCGAGGAAAGGATCGCCGGCGGGGGGCGCGGGGTTGGGGACGAGCCTCACCCTGGTCTCGATCAGGAAGTCCTCCTCGGGGGCGCTGGGAAGCCGGAGCTGTGGCGCGCGGTCGACGCCCCGCCAGGTGTCAAAATTCTGCCCGAAGTCCCCGGCGCGGGGCACCTCCATCCTCCACCAGCTGTTGCCGTCGTCATCCTCGACAACGGAATAGGCGATACCGGTCTGGGGCTCATGGAGCTCCCAGAAATCGGTCTCCATCGGATCGTCAAAGAAATCATCGTCCCTCAGCGCCGAGGGAGCTTCGACGTTCACATCGAGGCTCAGGACGCTGTCGCCTCCTTCGCTGGTGGCCTGCAGCTCGATATTCACCGGGTCGAAACCGTTCGGTGTCCAGCCCTCGATAAGCTGGAGGATGGGATCGTAGGCGAGGCCATCGGGGCCGGAGAGGAGGCTGACCTCCGGGCGGGGTTGCCCTGAGGCGGCGACGTCGCGAATATAGGGCATACCGATCCAGGCGGTGTCGGGACTTTCGATNTCGCAGAGAAGATCTATTTCCGGCGCCGCCTCCGGGACCTCCTCGATCGCGAAGTAATCAATATCAAAGGTCTCCTCTGTGCTCAGGTTGCCCCATGTCTTGAAGATCAGCCCGACGGAAACCGGGGCTTCCAGGGCCGTTGCTGAACAGATGCGCTCCCATGGCTCATCGTCGCTCGCTCTCCAGGCGAAGGTGTAGTCGGTGCCGGACTTTGTCACCATGAGGGACAGCTCCTGGAGCCCGGGGTCGAAGGAGCACATGCCGTTGTTTCCGCTGCGTTCGAGAACCAGTCTCGTTCCGCGGTAGGGGCCCCAATAGAAAACATCCCGATCACCGAAATAGACCATCAGCCCCGCCTGGTAGGGTTCGTCGGGAGGCGGCCAGCCAGGGTTCTCGGGATCTCCGGAGCCTATGAAGTTAAGCCGGGTAGAAATGATAAAGTCCTCGGGGAAGTCGGACCGTCGGAGCTGTGGCGAATTGTCCACGNNGACCCAATGGTCGAGGNNGACCCCGGTGGGCAGTGTCATGCGCCAGAATCCGTCATCGGTGGANGGGAGNGGGCCGGCGGCGGGCTCGTAGTATTCCCAGTCCGGGTTGGTCAGCGGATCTTCATCGAATTCATCCACCTGGGCCTGAAGCGCCGTGGGCGCTGAAAGAAAAACGAGCCAGAGAGCTATTAGCAGTCGGCTGAAGGTCTTCATCGGACACCTCACTTGGCAGTTGGATCTTTGCAGGAGCCTGCGACCCTGTGGCAGGCTTGATGACGCCCCCTCACGATACAGCAGAAAAATTCGAAACCGAAAAAATATTCCGGCTATTGCAACTTTCCTTTTTTCATGGACGCTCAGTGGTTCGGTTCCCAATGTTTTTTCTGAAACAAGCTACAAGACAAAAAGGTTGGATCTATGAGATCTCAATTATCGCTGCCGTGCCTCGCCCTGCTCCTGGGGCTCTGCTCATCTCTCGGGGCGGCTGAAAACACCAAGCCTGAAGAATCGAAGCGCCCCCTCATCCTCCTGACCAACGATGACGGGATCAACTCAGCGGGGATCAAGGCCCTGATGAAGGCCCTGCCCCGGGTGGCGGACGTCGTGGTGGTGGCGCCGGCCACCAACAACAGCGGCGTGGCCCAGAGCCTGACCTACAGGGGGAACCTCAAGGTCTACAAGAGAGACGCTCCAGAGGAACTGAAGGACAGTCCCCACAAGCCGCTCGCTCTCTACGCTGTGGAGGGGACGCCCGCGACCTGCGTTCTCCTGGGTCTCAGCAATTTCGCACAGGGACGGTCCTTTGATATGGTCATCAGCGGCATCAACCCGGGGACGAATATCGGCGCCGATGGGAACCTCTCGGGGACCGTAGGCGCGGCCCGCATGGGCGCGGATATGGGGGTGGCAGGTCTCGCCGTTTCATCCGGGGGAAGGTCCGCGAATGCCGCCGACGTGGCCGCGTCGCTGGCCCGCTTTATCGAACAGGTTTTTTCGGTCGGGGTGGAGAAGGGGATCCTCTTTAACGTGAATTATCCTCGCGGCGGTCCCGATGACTGGAAGGGCGCGGCGGTGACCGGTATCGGGGCCGGCAAGTACCTGATCCACTACAGGCAATTGAGCGATGAGGAAAAAAAAGCAGCGGAAGAGAGCGAAAAAAGTGAAGAGGCCGAAGGCACTCCCGCCCAGGCGGGCGCCCTGTTGTTTCGGGCCCGGTTCGGGAGCTCTCCGGGCGATCCCGTTGAGGGTACCGCCAGCCACGGAATCTCCAACGGCAAGATCTGCGTGACTCCGATTCCGAGCCTGTCGCTTACGGAGAAGGCCGCCCAAAAAGGCCTGTTGGCTACCAGGGCGAGGCTCGCTCAACTGGAGTTCTTCAAATAGAGGCCGCCTCCTCAGCCTTCCTTTTTATCCCGCTGGCGTTTTTTCCGTCGTTCTTCACGGAGCTTCTTTTTTCTGGCCTCGGCCGTGGCCTTGGCTTTGTCGGTGATTTTGTTGAGGAACTCGGAGTACTTCTCGCGCACCGGTTCGTATTCCGGGTTGACGCAGGTCCCCTTCCAGCGGAAGTAGACCTGGGCGAGGCCCGCGGCGCTCTCGGGCTCCTGCCCCTTGTCTCCGGTCTTTTTCATCCAGCCCGTGAGGAGCTTTCGATGGGCCTCGAGGATCTTTGAATAGCCGGGGTTCGTGGCGAGGTTGTTGATCTCGTGGGGATCGGTGGAGTGATCGTAGAGCTCCTCGGCCGGCTTCTTCGGCCCCATGAATCGCGCCTGTACAGGGGTGAGCTTCCCGGCTGCGAAGAGCGCTTTCATCTCTTTTGTGTAATCGCGTCCATCTCGGTACTGCGGCTGCATCCAGGGCCTGTCGGTGAGAAAGTTTCTCAGGTACCTGTAGCGCTCAGTGCGAATCGTGCGAATGCGCTCGATCGTATAGTCGCACCTGTCACGGGCCGAGACGACAAAGGAGCGCGGCTTGTAGGTAGGGGAAAAGAGGTTCCTCCCTTCCATATAGGGGGGGATCGCGATACCCGCGAGAGCGAGAGAGGTGACGCTGATGTCGATGCCGCTGACAAGGTCCTTCCGGACGGTTGCCGGGGAGACCAGCTCTTTTCCTGCGGGCCACTGAACGACGAGGGGGACCTTGACACCGCCCTCGTAGACGAACTGCTTGTGCCGCAGCAGCCTCATGCCGTGGTCCGTGAAGAAGAAGATCACGGTATTGTCGAGGAGCTTGTCCTTCTTCAGCTCTTCAAGGATCGCGGCGACCTCCTGGTCGGTCTTGCGGACGCAGTCGTAGTGATGGGCGATCTCTCTTCTGACGATAGAGGTGTCAGGGTAGTAGGGGGGAATGGGAACCTTTGCGGGCGAGACGGCCTTGATGGGCTTGTTCTTGCCGCCTCGCAGCTGGATCTGGGCGAAGAAAGGCTGTCCCTTCTTTCTTCCGCTCCAGTGGTTCGTCCCGGCGTAGAGAGCTGAGCGGTCGTAGACGAAGTTGTAGTCGTCTTTGCCTTTATTGTAGGTGTAGTAGCCGGCCTTGCGGAAGAGCTCGGGCAGGGTCTTTACTTCCTTCGGGAGGTGGATCATTCCGAGGCCGGGAAAGATTTTCATCGAGTTGTCCCGCGAGCTTCGATGGTTGTGGATGCCGAAGGTCGTCTGCATGGTTCCGGTGATGAGAGCCGAGCGGGTTGCTGAGCAGACTCCCGCGGGCATATAGGCTCGATCGAATCGAACCCCGTGCGTCGCGAGAGAGTCGATGGCGGGGGTCTTGACGAGCTGGTCGCCGTAGCACCCCATCCAGTCGTTCATGTCTTCAACGTAGAGCCAGAGGATGTTGGGGCGTTCAGTTGCCTGGGCTCGAGTTGAGGGCATTGACGGCAGGTGAAGAAGGCAGAGGGAAAGCAGGAAAAGAGATCGGGGGAGCATGGGTTGGATTCTCCAGGGGGGAATTGAAGGTGATGCGCCAGCGGACATTTCGCCGAAGGGGCGGCTGGAAGCCGCACCCGGGCGGCGGCGCAACTTCCGTTAATAATACAGCAGGTGCCGTAAATGCGTTCTGCACTAATTCAGGAGGCATTCAGCAAGTCTCAAATGGCTGTATTTGACTTTACGCTCCGATAGGGGGAAACTCCTCAGGCGCTGCATTAAGCGTCGCAAGGAGCGGCATATGAAGACTGACATACAGATAGAGAAAGCCACACCCAAGCTTCCCATCGGCGAGATCGCGGGGCGCCTCGGAATTGGCGCGGACGATTACCTTCCGCATGGAAGGCACATAGCCAAGCTTCCCTNTTCATTGCTCAAGCGGGGCGCTANAAAGGGCAAGGGCAAGCTGGTCCTGGTGACCGCGATGAGCCCGACTCCTTCCGGCGAGGGCAAGACAACCACCTCGATCGGGCTTGCGGATGCGCTGAACGTGATCGGCTCGAAGGCCAGCCTCGCGGTGCGGGANCCTTCTCTCGGGCCGTATTTCGGGATCAAGGGAGGCGGNACCGGCGGCGGTATGGCCCAGATCGTTCCCGCCGAGGANATCAACCTGCACTTTACCGGGGATATCGCNGCCGTAGCCAAGTCAGCGAATCTCCTGGCGGCGCTNATCGACAACCACCTGCATCANGCCAACAAGCTCGGCATCGANCAGAGNCGGATCAGCTGGAAGCGGGTGGTCGATCTGAANGATCGCGCGCTGCGCGACATCGTGATAGGNCTGGGAGGCCCTCTTCACGGGATCCCAAGGAAGGATGGNTTCTATATCGCTCCAGCCTCGGAGGTCATGGCGATCCTCTGCATGGCGACCAGCTTTCCGGACCTGAGAAACCGGATCAAAAAGATTATATTCGGCTATACCCGGGACNGGGAGCCGCTNACGTGCGCCGACCTCGGGGTTGACGCGGCGATGTCCGTCCTGCTCAGGGATGCCATCCTGCCCAACCTTGTCCAGACCCTGGGGCACACGCCCACCTTCGTTCATGGCGGCCCCTTTGCCAACATCGCCCACGGTTGCTCCAGCGTAATTGCCACCCGGCTCGGCCTGCAGATGTCGGACTTTCTCATCACCGAGGCCGGGTTCGGGTCAGACCTCGGGGCCGAAAAATTTTTCAACCTGAAATGCAGGCTCTCCGGGCTGCGCCCGGACGTGGCGGTTATCGTCGCCACCCTCAAGGCTCTCGAATTTCACGGCGGCTACAGCGCCGGAGGGGGGTGGGATAATCTCAGCCGCCATGTCGACAATGTTCGACAGTTCGGGGTGACGCCGGTCGTCGCAATCAATCGCTTTCCCGACGATGCGCCTCGTGCCCTGGGCCGCCTGCGACGGGCCTGCGAAAAAAAGCGGGTGCGCTGCGCGGTCTCCGATGTCTATCGAAACGGCGGCGAAGGTGGTGTTGATCTCGCCCGGGCGGTCAAGGATGCCGCCGCNCGCTCGGATCCGAGAAAATTCAAGCTGCTCTATCCCGACCGCATGAAGCTTCGCGAGAAGATCGAGACCATCGCCAGGAAGGTCTACGGCGCGCGNGGGGTGAATTACACCAAGGAGGCGGCCGGGCTTCTGGATCAATTCGAGGAGATGGGCTTCGGCAAGCTGCCCATCTGCATGGCGAAGACCCCCATGTCGTTTACGGACAATCCCGCCCTCGTAGGCGCCCGGAAGGATTTCGACATCACGGTCACCAGCGCCATGCTCTCAGCCGGGGCCGGCTTTGTTGTGGCGATAGCCGGGAACGTGATTCCCATGCCGGGCCTCCCCAGGGTGCCGGCGGCCCTCAGGGTCAGGATCGACGACGAAGGCAATCTTCTCGATATGGCCTGAGGTTCCTCCAGGCCCACGCCTTTTTCGTGGTCAAGTAGTTCTTTTTTCGATCGGCCTTTCATCATTTAATAAAGATCTAGCGAGTGGCGCTTTTGGTCCTGCGGGGTATTGCGATGCATCTTTCATTATNCAGNGATTCAGCCTGCCGATCGAGGGAGAGCGGAGTCTTTTTCGCCTTTGTTCTTTCTCTCGTGGTGACGGCTTTTCTTCCTCTGCCTGTGCCGGGCGTGCAGGATGGCCGGGCTTCCGGGAGGGTCCAGCCTCCGCTTCCGCTCGAGCAGGAGAAGGCGCGGACCTTGATCAAGGACATCTACGCCTCGGACTATGCCGCTGAGGGCGCCGAGAAACGCAGAGCTCTTGCATCCAAGCTGCTGGTCCAGGCCGGCAAGGAGCAGGACAAGGTGACGCAGTTCGTTCTGTTGAACGAGGCCGTCACGGCATCCTCGGAGGGGGGCGACCTCGCGACGGCTTTTTCCACGGTCGACAGGATTTGCAGCTCGTGGCTCGCCAATAATTTCGATCTGAAAAGTTCCGCCCTGGAGGTTTTTGTCCCCAGCAAAAAACCGGGATTCCTGGAGAAAGAAATTACGGCCAGAGCGTACCTGGAGCTTGTCGATACGGCTATCGCCGAAGATCGCTACAAGGCAGCTGTCACCGTAAGTGATGGCGCCCTGAAGATCGCGGACAAGCTTGGTGGCAGGATGTTCAAGGCGGAGTTGAAAGACAAGCGGGCCCTGGCGCGGATGCTGGCGGAGGCCTTTGACGGGCTGCGCTCACAGTACCTCCTGCTCCTGGACAATCCCGATGACGAGGCTGCCAATCTCGCGGTCGGAAACTTCTATGCTGAAAAGAAGAGGGATCCGGGGGCCGCGGCGCCTTTTCTCGCCAAGGCGCCGCTGAATTCTCTGGGCGAGGCATCACGAGCCGATGTCGCCGCAAGCTCAGGCCGGGGCTCTGCATTTGAAGCAGGAGAGGAATGGGCGGATCTCTACCTGGACGGGAAAAAGAAGCGGCCCGAATTCCGGGACCGGGCTCTCTATTGGTACCAGGAGGCCCTGGCAAAGAGCACCGGGCTCGAGCGAACCCGGGCGCTGCAGCGCGTACGCGAGATCAGGGGCGACATACGGGAGCTGCTCAGGCCGCTGGAAGTCAGCGAGTTCAGCGCCCTGATCTGGAAAGATGGCGACACCAGATGGAGCCCGGTTCGACTCTCGGCGCTCAATCCCGTCAGGAAGGGCAGCAACCTGGTGGTCGGGAATCCCTCGGACCGCATGTTCGGCTACCTGCTCTGCGATGTTGACGTCGACGGGGATTTTTACGCCAGGTTCACTGTCAAGGGGAGTAGCGCGGTGGGGGTCCTGCGCGGCTCGGGCCGTTCCATCAGGGGAAAAGAGGTTCCTCTCAAGGGCGGAACATCCACGGTCGTGATAGAGCGCTCCAAGGGGGAGCTTTCTTTCCAGGTTGGTACTAAGAAGATGGCCGCCAGGCGCCTCGGCTACTCCTGGAATGATGACCGGTCCCCTGAACGCATTTTCATTCGCATTCCCCGGCGAAAGATCTGCTACCTGTCTTCCGTCCAGTTCTACCAGGAGCCAAAGGCGCCCGCTCCGCCGAATTCAAATTCCCGGGACCGGACCGGGAGCAAATGAAGGTCTTCGTCTCTGTGGCGATGACGTTCTGTGCCCTGGCGATGAGCTCCTGTCTTCTCGGGGCTGAGCTTCCGGCCGTTGGCGCCGCAGCCGGAGTGGGGTGTGGAAAGGAGCCCGAGAAGGTTCAGCGACTGCAGATCAGGAAGCCGGGCACCTATGAGAATTATCTCGTCGATGGCGGCTGGGTCGAGCGGAACCTGGTCAAGATCAACTCTGACAGGGTGGTTCTCCGGAACTCGGAGATTCGAAACGGGCGTCACAATGCCGTGACCGTCTATTCCGGCGAAGTGCTCATCGACAGCTGCAGGATCCACCACCTGCTGGCGGGGTCTTTCGATAAACAACGGGATGCTCATGGCATTACAGGGCGGCCCGGCAAGCTGGTTATCAGGAATTGCGAAATTTACCTGGTATCGGGTGATTGCCTCCAGTTCGACCCGGGCCGGGGTCCATGGGGTGAGGTGCTCGTCGAGAACTGCACCTTCTGGACCGGCCCACTCACCGCGGATGCGGCGGGTTTTCGAAAAGGACAGGTGCCGGGGGAGAACGCGATCGATACCAAGCAGTTGGCGAAGAACCCGCGCAGCAACATCACGCTGCGGCGCTGCCTCTTCTATGGCTGGAAGAACGGCTCCATCAGCAATATGGCGGCCCTCAATCTGAAGGAGAATATCCGGGCGAGGATCGAAGATTGTGTCTTCCTGGAGAACGAGATCACCTTCAGGCTTCGTGGAGGCGTATCGGAGAGAGGTGGCGCGCTGGTGGAGATAGCCGATTGCGCCGTCTATCGGTGCGCCGTCGCGCTGCGCCTGGAGGACGGGATCCGGGATTTACGGATCAGGCGGCTGGGCATCGGCTCCGGGGTGGAGCGGGAAATCCGGCGGGCCGGCGGTGGGCCGGGCAGGGGCTATCTGTTCGAGGGCAGGTACACTGCCCCCGCGTCCGGGGTGGTTCTCGAGAAGGGGCCCGCTGCCTGGCTGAAGCTCCAGGGCGTTCGGGAGAAGGCGGACTGAGGACTCAGCTCCCTTTCCCGTTTTTCTTCCGTTCGAGGTAGTCCCGTACGAAAGCTTCAATGACGAGCTTCTTGATGCCGCTGGCCTTGGCGACCTCCTTGGTACGATCGACCGGGATGCCCCACCTGGCGCCAATGTAGAGTGACCAGAGTCCCCAGATCCGGTTGCCGTTGGAGCCGTTGAGCAGGACGGGTTTCTCGGCATCTGTGAGCAGCTTGATGAAGCTGTCGGCCTGGGCGTCGTCGAAGGTCTCGGGCCCGACCGGGAAGTGGACGAAGGCCATGCGGATACTGTCGGCGTGGGGTTTCATCTCGAAGCCAAGGCCGCCCAGTTCCCTGTCCATCCTGACGTTGATGATCGTCTTGACCCCTCCGTCCTTGGCGAACTGAAAGTCCGGCTGGGGTAACTGTCCGCTGAGGATGTAGTCGCCGCCCATCTCGAAGCAGCGCCCTCGCAGGGGAACGAGGTCCTCAGATTCTACCGGATTGAGCAGGGCCTCGGAGAAGGCCTCGTCTCCGCCTCCCTGCCGGCAGCAGGTCTGGAGTGCCCGGCAGCCTCCGAGGGCGATGGCGCCGGCTATTGCCAGGGTGATAGCCAGGGAGCTTCCGGAAAAACACTTCGAGTTAAATTTGTTCACAAACACAGGCTCCTGTTTTCCTTGGAAGGGTTCATCCACCGAAAACCGGGGATGGCGTAAAGCGAGAGTATAAACCGGCCTCATTCCGGCCTGAAAGTTACTTTTGTTCTTCTGTGACGGTCATCCCCACCCGGATATTCACCCCTCGGTGGCCGGGATGGGGCAGATGAAAATTTTGTGTCAATCAAGCCCTTTATCCATGTCCGTGGGCGACTTATACTAAAAACGGAATTGAAGTTACAATCTGGGCTAACCTCCGAACATGAAATTGTTTCGACCCGTCGCGTGCTCTCTCTTCCTTTTTTTCTCGGCCCCGATGGTGCTGGGGTCCGGGGCTGAAGACAAGCTTTCGCCAGGGCAACTGAATTTCTTTGAAAACAAGGTCCGGCCGCTGCTTGTGGAGAAGTGCTATAAATGCCACTCCTCAGGCCGTAAGAAGCCCAAGGCAGATCTCTACCTCGATACCCGCGAGGGAGTGCTCAAAGGGGGAGAGAGTGGCCCCGCCCTTGTTCCTGGCGATCCGGCCCGGAGCCTCCTGGTCCAGGCCGTGCGGTATGAGAACCCCGATCTTCAGATGCCGCCCAAGAAGAAGCTTTCCCCCGGGGAGATCTCGGTGCTGGAGAGGTGGGTCAAGATGGGTGCTCCGGACCCGCGCGGAGGGGGGACGGCCGCCTCCACCGAGACGGAATTCGATCTCGAGAAGCGAAGGAGCGAGCACTGGGCCTGGCAAGCTGTCCAGCCGGTCGAGGCTCCCGGGGTAAAGGGCAAGCGTTGGCCGCGCGGCGACCTTGATAGGTTTATACTCGCCGCCCTTGAAAAAACGGGACTCGAGCCGAATCCTGATGCTTCGAAGAGATCTCTGATCAAGCGCGTGTTCTACGCACTTACGGGGTTGCCCCCCGGCCCGGAGGAGGTGGAGCGTTTCCTCGCTGATAATTCCCCCGGCGCGTTCGCGGCCCTGGTCGACAGGTTGCTGGAGTCGCCCCATTACGGTGAGCATTGGGCCCAGCACTGGCTGGATCTCGTGCGCTTCGCCGAGACCAAGGGGCATGAGGCTGATTATCCGATCCCGGAGGCCTGGCGCTACAGGGATTATGTGATCCGGGGGTTCAATGGCGACGTGCCCTACGACCGCTGGATCCTGGAGCATATCGCCGGTGACCTGGTCGAGAGCCCCAGGGTGGATCCCGAGTTGAAGACGAATGAATCCATCCAGGGGACGGGCTTCTGGCACCTGGGGGAGGCCACCCATTCCCCGGTCGATATCCGGGGGGAGGAGGCGGATCGCGTTCACAACCAGATCGACGTTTTTTCGAAGACCTTTCTGGGCCTGAGCCTCGGGTGCGCCCGTTGCCACGATCATAAATTCGATCCGATCAGCCAGGCGGACTACTACGCGATGTACGGCTACATCCAGAGTTCGGGCCTCCAGCTGGCGGATGTGCTCGATCCCGAAAAAAAGAAAGAGGCTGCTTCCGCCCTGGAGGCCCTGCGACGGCGGGAGGGCAAGAAGGTCTTTGAATCTTTCGCCAGGCTCAAGCGGACCCAGCTTGAGAGGCTCCCCGGCTATCTTGTCGCCGCCGCCGAGGTCCTTCGCCTTGGTCCGCTCGCGGCAAAGCCGACCGGCGATTCTCCCGACATTCTCTTTGAGGACTTTGAGAAGCCCGGCTACATCGGCTGGATAGTGAAGGGCCTCGCTTTTGGAGAGGGACCGAGGACCCAGGCGAACCTGCCCGGGCACCAGGGAGATGTCGGCGCCCGGGGCAAGGGCTTCGTGAACACGCACTCCTATACCATCCGGGGGAAGGTGCATATCGGGGACAAGTTCGTCGGCAGCATGCTCTCCTCTAGGTTCAAGATCGAGAGGCGTTTCATCAACCTGCTTGTCGGCGGGGGAGCCCACAAGGGGGCCACATGCGTGGATCTTATCATCGATGGAAAGCCGGTCGCCTCGGTACTCGGCCCCAACAACAACCGGATGGTCGCCCGCTCCATCGACGTCAGCGGCTGGCTTGGCGACAAGGCGCAGATCCGCATCCTCGACAATGAGAAGGGAGGCTGGGGGAATATCGGCGCAGACCATATAGTCTTCAGCGACCGGGCGGTTACTGGGCCTGCTGTGGCCGGGGACAACGCGGGGCTGGCGGGGCGGATCGCGGATGTGGCGGGGAAGCGCAAGCTCCACCAGGGGGTGTTGCGCAGGGTGGTAGCCCATGTCGAGCGCGCGAAGAAGGACAGCAATGATCCGCTCCACGCGTTCGCCAGGCTCTCGGAACTCGAGGACGCCGCCGAGGCGGCGAAGACTCGTGAGGAGATCGAGTCCCAGCTGAAGCAGGCGGCCGGGAGCTACAGGCAGCGTCTTGACGCCAGGAAGGTGATCAAGCACGTAAAGGACGGGGAGCGCAACTACAGCAAGGTGGAGCGCCCCTGGTCGAAAGCTATCGACCTGGTGGTGGACTATGGTGACCCTGGCCCTGAGGACTGGATCGTCAGTGGCCACAGGTACGGAAGCCGGCCGCTGGCAGAGGGGGAACTGCTCATCGGAGATGAGGGGAGACCGGTGCGGGAATTTGTAGAAGAGGGGCGGGCGGATGCGGAAGAGTTGTCGAGGAGGTTCTACGGCTTCCTGCGCACGCCGACCTTCGAGGTCGTGGGTGACAGTCTCTGGTACAGGGTGAGGGGCAGCTGCGATGTATTCCTGGCCGTTGATTCTCATCGAACGGTATACGGGCCTCTCCATGGGGTCGTCAAGAAGCGGATCAAGGGGGACGCGAAGACCTGGAGATGGCATTCCCACCCGGTCCGGGACTACCTGGGCCATCGGATTCACATCGAGTTTTCCAATGTCAGCGAAAATTTCNCCGTGGCCAGGGTCGAGTTCAATGCCGGGACCCCNCTCGAATCCAGTCCCGTCAACAGCGTNGTCCTGGCTCATGTCGCNGGGCTGAAAGAGNCNGGGTCCGNGGNNGCNGGCGCCGCTTTCGCCAGGCTGCTGNTCGACAGCCTCGAGGTNCTCGCCNGGGCCGATGCNGNCGGCCAGGATCTCTCCGNCCATGCCCGNCTNCTCAATTGGGTCATCGCNCGCGAGGACATGCTCGAACCCCAGCCGCTGGATTCGCTCCGCGATATNGTCAAGACCTACCGAGTCGCGAAGGCNGAGNTCGAGAAGACNATCCCCGGGACCCTGAAGGCCCTGGCGCTGCTGGACGGCAGCGGCGAGGATGAGCCGCTGCACATCCGCGGCAACCACAAGAATCGGTCCAGGGAGTTCGTTCCGAGATCCATTCTCACGGCGCTGAAGACCCCGGGAGAGAAAGGCATCGCCGCGAAGAAGGGTAGCGGACGGCTGGCGCTGGCCAGGCGCCTCATCTCGCGTCAGAATCCCCTGGTCGCGCGTGTCATGGTGAACCGGATCTGGCATCACCTCTTCGGGAGGGGAATCGTCGGGTCCTGTGATGATTTCGGCGTGATGGGCATGCCGCCGACTCATCCGGAGCTGTTGGACAGGCTGGCGCTCCAGTTCATGGACAATGGCTGGTCCGTCAAGAAGCTGATCAGGAGCATCCTCCTGTCGAGAACCTACGGGATGTCGAGCTCGCCCCAGGAGAGGGGCAGTGAGCTTGATCCNGAAAACAAGCTGTTGCATCGTATGCCGATTCTTCGCCTGGAGGCCGAGGCGATACGGGACAAGGTCCTTGCCGTTTCCGGGCGCCTTGACAGGCGGCTCTATGGAAAAGGGGTCATGGTTCANATTACGGAGTTCATGAGGGGAAACAGGAGNCCCGGAGGCAGNGGCCCNATCGATGGCAACGGCCGCAGAAGCATTTACACCGAGGTGAGGCGCAACCATCTCTCCTCCATGCTGCTGGCCTTTGACCGNCCGATCCCGTTCATGACGATGGGTAAGAGGGTGCTGTCAAACTCGCCGGCCCAGGCCTTGATCATGCTCAACGACCCCTTCATCCATCAGCAGGTGGGNATCTGGAGCAAGAGGCTCCTTGCCCAGCNGGGNANAAGCGATGAGGAGNTTCTGCAGCAGGCCTANCACGAGGCGTTTCAGCGNCCCGCCAGGGCTGAGGAGATCGCGGNGGCGGNCGANTTCCTGGCCTCNCAGGCCAGGCTGTACGACAAGGTNCCCCGCCAGCGCGCCTGGGACGATCTTTTGCATACGCTGATGAACGTCAAAGAGTTTATCTTTATCAATTAGGCATCCGCTTATCATCCAGGATTGACAGAAAATGCATTGCCGGAGATATTTCGAGAGACCGTTGAGCCGGCGCCAGATGCTCAGGAACAGCTCCGTGGGATTTGGCGCTCTCGCCCTGAACGTATTGCTTGCGGAGGAGGCCGCCGCGGAGGTGAAGGGGCCGCTCGCTCCCAGGCCGACTCACTTCAAGGGCAAGGCGAAGAGCATCATCTTTCTCTACATGGATGGGGGCGTTTCCCAGGTCGATAGCTTTGATCCCAAGCCCCGTCTCAACAAGGAGCACGGCAAGCCCTTCAGTCCCAAGATGGAGCCGACCCAGTTCAACAACATCGGCACCGTCTATCGTACGCATTGGGGATTCAAGAAATACGGGAAGTGTGGGATGGATGTNAGCGACCTCTTTCCTCATATCGCCGGCTGCGCCGATGATCTCGCCCTGATTCGGTCGATGACGGCTCCCTTCTCGGAGCACAATACCGCGAATTTCTTCCTGCATACCGGCTTCGGGGTGCAGGGCAGGCCGAGCATGGGGGCCTGGGCGACCTACGGCCTGGGCAGTGAATGCCGGGACCTGCCCGGCTATGTCGTCCTCAACGGAGGATTGATCCCCTCCGGCGGCATGGATAACTTCAACAGCGGGTTTCTTCCCGCCACCTACCAGGGCTCGATCTTCAAGGCAGGCAAGAAGCCTCTCGCCAATATTCAGAGGCGGGAGGCCAGCGATGGCATCCAGAAGTCGAAGATATCCCTGATGAAGAAGCTCGATACCGGCGGCCTCGAAAGGATGGGGCGTGTCGANAAGCTGGAGTCGGCCATCGCCAACTACGAGATGGCCTTTCGCATGCAGGCGGCGGTTCCTGATCTGGTGGACATCAAGGGGGAGGATAAGAAGACCAGGGATCTCTACGGACTCGACTCATCATACGGCCCGACCCGGTCCTATGCTCTTCAGTGCCTGATCGCCAGGCGCATGGTCCAGAGGGGGGTGCGCTTCATCGAGCTGACCTGCCCGCGGATTTCCGGCAATGACCGCTGGGACGCCCACGGCAATATCAAGAAGAACCATGGAGACAATGCCCGTGCCGTCGACCAGCCCATAGCCGGATTGATCAAGGATCTCAAGGAGCGGGGATTGCTGGATTCAACGTTGATCGTATTCACCGGCGAGTTTGGCAGGACTCCCTTCGCTCAGGGCGGCAACGGACGGGATCACAGCCCCTTCGGGTTCTCGCTCTTTCTTTGCGGGGGAGGAGCCAGGGGAGGCGCGATCTACGGGGCGACGGATGATTACGGCTACAGGGCGATCGAGGACAAATGCGATCTCCATGATCTCCACGCTACGATGCTCCATCTCATGGGTATGGATCACAAGCGGTTGACCTACCGCTTCAGNGGCCGTGACATGCGGTTGACGGATGTGCACGGCAAGGTGCTTCACGACATCGTCGCCTGAGNTCTGTGGCGGCGAAGGCAGGGGAGTGTGCCCNGCCTTCCGCGGNCTCCCTGCTGCCACTTGCCCGCCGGGGACGCTTCTGGCAATATGTGAGGCTCTCGTTTTCAGCAATCAACCAGTAAGAGAGCGATACCATGTCAGCATTTCCTGAAGTCGAAAAGGTCGTCTACGAAGGCCCCGATTCGAAAAATCTCCTCGCCTTCCGGCACTACAATCCGGANGAGGTCGTGGAGGGGAAGAAGATGAGTGAGCANCTGCGCTTCAGCGTGGCCTATTGGCATACGATGCGAGGCGCGGGCGCTGATCCTTTCGGGGTCGGCACGGCAATTCGTCCGTGGGAGGCCGAGACGGATTCGGTCGAAAACGCGCTCAACCGGGTCCGGGTCGCCTTTGAGTTCATGGAGAAGCTCGGGGTGGAGTTCTACTGTTTCCACGACAGGGACGTCGCCCCCGAGGGCGCCACGCTTGCCGAGTCGAACTCTAACCTCGACGAGGTGGTCGCCCTACTGAAGGTGGAGCAGGAGCGCACCGGCATCAAGCTGCTGTGGGGAACGGCCAACCTCTTCAGCAATCCGCGCTATGTGCATGGGGCTGCGACCAGCTGCAATGCGGATGCCTTCGCCTACGCCAGCGCCCAGGTGAAGAAGGCGATCGAGGTGACCAAGGAGCTTGGTGGGGACAACTACGTCTTCTGGGGCGGCCGGGAAGGCTATCAGAACCTCTACAATACCGATCTCAAGCGCGAGGTCGATCACCTGGCGAGGTTCATGCACCTGGCGGTGGATTATGCCAGAGAGATCGGGTTCGACGGCCAGTTCCTCTTTGAGCCCAAGCCCAAGGAGCCTACGAAGCACCAGTATGATTTTGATTCGGCCAATTGCATCAACTTCATCCGTAGCTACGGGCTCGAGGATCACATCAAGCTCAACATCGAGACCAACCACGCCACCCTGGCCGGCCACACGATGGAGCACGAGCTGGAGTACGCGGGGAGCCAGGGATTCCTGGGCTCGATCGACGCGAATACCGGCGATCTCCTGCTGGGCTGGGATACCGACCAGTTTCCCACCGACATCTATCTCACGACCCGCTGCATGCTCTCGATCCTCAAATACGGAGGGCTCGAGCCCGGCGGAATCAATTTCGACGCGAAGGTCCGCCGCGAGAGCTTTGAGCCGGTAGATCTTTTTTATGCCCACATTGGCGGTATGGATGCGTTCGCGCGCGGCCTGAAGATCGCTGCGGCCATTCGGGCCGAGGGGCTCCTCGATGGCTTCGTGAAAGAGCGGTATTCCAGCTGGGATTCCGGTGTCGGGGCCCGGATTGAAGGTGGCGAGGCGTCCTTCGCCTCCCTTGAAGAGTACATGATCGAGAAGGGAGATGTTGAGCCCAACGCGAGCGGGCGCCAGGAGATGCTCGAGAATCTCATCAATACCTATCTCTGATGGCGACCGAGTACCTGATCACCGGCGGCCAGGGTTTTTTCGGCGCCTGGATCGCCCGAAGATTGCTTGAAGAGGGCGCCTCTTTCGTTCTGAGTGATCTCCAGCCGGATGACTCCATCCTCAGGCAGGTCCTGGACCCCGCCGCGCTCGGCTCCCTGGACCTCAGGTTCGGCGATGTGGGCGATGGGGCCTTTGTGCGGGGCCTCGTCGAGGATGTCTGTCCTGAGAAGATCATTCATCTCGCGGGTCTCCAGGTGCCAACCTGCAGGGAGGACCCGGTTCTCGGCGCCCGGGTCAACGTGACGGGAACCCTCAATGTTTTCGAGGCTGCTCGCAGGCAGGCCGGCGGAGTGTCCTGCATAGCCTATGCTTCGAGCGCGGCGGTGGCCGGTCCCCAGGAAGACTACGACGGAAAGATAGGGGACAGCGCCGCCCACGCCCCGAGAACCCACTACGGAGTCTTTAAATTATGCAATGAGGGGAATGCCCGGCTCTACTGGCAGGAGCACGGCATCGCCAGCGTGGGGCTTCGTCCCCTCACGGTCTACGGCGTGGGAAGGGAGGTTGGTATCACCAGCGGTCCGACCAAGGCGATCCGCGCTGCCGTATTGGGAGAAGAATTCACCGTGCCATTTACCGGCGTGACGGGCTTCAATTACATCCAGGACATCGCCGATGATTTTATCGGGGTCTCGCGAAATCACAGCGAGGGAGCACTGGCCTTGAACAATCCCGGGGAGAACCACGATGTTCGTGAATTTCTCGATATTATTGAAGATGAGGTTCCCGCCGCGGCGGGGCGCCTGGGGTGTGACGGAGGACCCGTGCCGGTGGCCTGGGACTTCCGTGAGGACGGGCTGGAGAGGCTCCTCGGAGAGGTTCCTCATACTCCGATCGGAGAGGGGATCCGGGCTACGATTCGAGGATTCGAAGAGCTCAGAGAGCGGGGCCTGCTCGGACCCTGAGGGGATCAGGGAAGGGAGGTTGAGCCGACGAGGTAGCGGTCCACCTCCCTGGCGGCTTCGCGGCCTTCGTTGATCGCCCAGACAACCAGGGATTGGCCTCTGCGGCAGTCGCCGGCGGCGAAGACACCCTCGATGCTGGTGGCGTAGCTGCCGTAATCAGCTTTGAAATTGCTGCGCTCATCGGTTTCCAGGCCGAGCTTGCCGACGATGGTGTCCTCGGGGCCGAGAAAGCCCATGGCAAGGAGCACGAGGTCCGCCTTGAATTCTTTCTCGCTGCCGGGGATCTCGGCCATCTGGAAACGTCCCGAGTCGTCTTTATTCCACTCGACCTGGACGGTTCGGATGCCCCTGACCTGTCCGTCAGCGCCGGCGATGAACTCTTTGCTGAGGATACTGAATTCCCTGGGGTCGTCACCGAATTTCGCCGCGACCTCGGCGTGTCCGTAGTCGACCCTGAAGATCCTGGGCCATTGGGGCCAGGGGTTGTCCGGTCCGCGGCTGTCGGGCGGCCTGGGGAGAAGCTCGAAGTTCACCAGGCTGGAGCAGCCATGTCTCATCGAGGTGCCGATGCAGTCCGTCCCGGTGTCGCCGCCGCCGATGACGATCACGTCCTTGTCCCGGGCGCTGATGAAGTTGCCATCTTCGAGATTCGAATCCAGGAGGCTGTTGGTGTTCAGGGTCAGGAATTCCATAGCGAAATGGATACCGTCAAGCTCACGGCCGGGTATGGGCAGATCGCGGGGCGAGGTGGCTCCGCAGCAGAGCACGATGGCATCGTTGGCGTCGCGCAATTCCTGTATATCAAGATTTACTCCGACGTGCGCGTCGGTCACGAACTCGATACCCTCCTGGCGGAGCAGGTCCACTCGGCGATCGACCGTGTCCTTGTCGAGTTTCATGTTGGGGATGCCGTACATGAGGAGACCCCCGATACGATTCGCTCTCTCGTATACCGTCACCAGGTGTCCCGCCTTATTAAGCTGGGCGGCGCAGGCGAGTCCGGCCGGCCCCGACCCGATCACGGCAACCTTCTTTCCGGATCTCTCGGCGGGCGGCTCGGCCTGGATCCAGCCCTCGGCGAAGCCCCGATCGACGATGGCGTTTTCGATGTTCTTGATGGTGACAGGGGGGTCTGTGATGCCGAGAACGCAGGCGCCTTCACAGGGCGCGGGGCAGACCCGGCCGGTGAACTCGGGGAAGTTGTTGGTCTTGTGAAGCCTCTCGAGGGCCTCCCTCCAGCGTCCCTGGTAGACCAGGTCGTTCCATTCCGGGATCAGATTGTCGACAGGGCAGCCGGTAGCCGACTGGCAGAAAGGCACTCCGCAGTCCATGCACCTGGCGCCCTGGGTCTTCAGGTGCGTCTCCGGCACGTCGGCCAGGAACTCGTCGTAGTTCTTGACGCGCTCCTCGGGCTCGGTGTAGGGCACCGGCTCTCGATCGAATTCCTTGAATCCCGTTACTTTTCCCATCTCAGGTTTCCATTCCAGCTGCGGGTCAGGCTCCAGCTCCGGCCTTCACCTTTTCCTCTTCCAGCACCCTCTTGTAGTCAACGGGCATGACCTTGACGAATCTCGGGAGCGTGTCTTCCCATGTGTCGAGGACCTGTGAGCCGAGAGCGGACCCTGTGAGCTCGCGGTGTTTTCCGATCAGGTCTTTCAGCTCGGTGATGTCTTCGGGCGCCTCGACCTTTTCAAGGACGACCGTTCCAAGGTTGCAGCGCGTGATGAGCTCGTCGTTGCGGTCGAGCACATAGGCGACGCCTCCGCTCATGCCGGCGGCGAAGTTTCTTCCGGTCGAGCCGAGGATGACGACCCTGCCGCCGGTCATGTACTCGCAACCATGATCTCCTATTCCCTCGATCACCGTGTGGGCCCCGGAGTTGCGTACGCAGAACCTTTCAGCGGCGCAGCCTCGGAAGAAGGCCTCGCCGCCGGTGGCTCCGTAGAGCACCACATTGCCGACGATGATGTTTTCTTCGGCTACGAAGGTCGAGTTTCGCGGCGGGGAGATGACGAGCCGCCCGCCCGAGAGGCCCTTGCCGACATAATCGTTCGCATCGCCTTCGAGCTCGAGGGTGACGCCCCTGGCGAGGAAGGCCCCGAAGCTCTGCCCGGCCGAACCGTTCAGGCGTATGTTGATGGTGCCGTCCGGAAGGCAGTCCTTGCCGTGGGCCTTCGCGATTTCATTGCTGAGGATCGTTCCGACGGTTCGGTTCGTATTGATGATGGGCAGCTCGACCTCAACCTGCTCGCCTTTTTCGATCGCGGCGCCGCAGAGNTCGAGNAGCTTCTGNTCNAGCGCATCNTCNAGNCCATGGTCCTGNTCGATNGTNCAGTAGAGGCCNACNNCATCNTGNGGTTTTTCCGCNGGAGTGAGCAGGGGGGTGAGATCCAGGCCGTCGGCCTTCCAGTGNTCTATCGCCGCGTCGGGGCGCAGGCACTCCACATGGCCGACCATCTCATTGATGGTCCGGAAACCGAGGGCCGCCATATGCTCCCTGGCCTCTTCGGCGACCATGAAGAGGTAGTTCGCGACGTGTTCCGGGAGCCCGGTAAATTTTTTCCGAAGCTCGGGGTCCTGGGTGGCGATTCCGACCGGGCAGGTGTTCAGGTGGCACTTCCGCATCATGATGCAGCCGAGGGTGATCAATGGAGCTGTGGAGAAGCCNAACTCCTCGGCGCCNAGAAGAGCGGCGATGGTCACATCGCGCCCGGTCTTGAGNTGCCCATCGGTCTGGAGCACCACGCGAGATCTCAGGTCGTTGAGCACCAGCGTCTGGTGGGTCTCGGCGATACCGAGCTCCCACGGAAGCCCCGCATGCTTGATACTGGTGAGTGGTGACGCCCCCGTGCCTCCATCGTGCCCGCTGATGAGTATGTGATCGGAATGCGCTTTGGCGACGCCCGCGGCGATGGTTCCCACTCCGACCTCCGAGACCAGCTTGACGCTTATTCGCGCGGCGCGGTTGGCGTTCTTGAGGTCATGGATGAGCTGTGCCAGGTCCTCGATGGAATAGATGTCGTGGTGGGGAGGGGGGCTGATCAGNCCGACGCCCGGNGTCGAGTAGCGGGTCNTCGCTATGATNTCATCCACCTTGTGGCCGGGCANCTCNCCGCCNTCGCCGGGTTTGGCNCCNTGGGCNATCTTGATCTGCAATTCATCGGCGTTGGTAAGGTACCAGATGGTGACCCCGAACCTGCCTGAGGCGACCTGCTTGATGGCAGACCTCCGGGAGTCTCCATTCTCCATCGGGATGAAGCGCTTGGGGTCTTCACCGCCCTCTCCCGTATTGGACTTTCCCCCGAGCCTGTTCATGGCGATGGCCAGGGTCTCGTGGGCCTCTGCCGAGATGGATCCGAAGCTCATGGCGCCGGTGCAGAAACGCTTGACGATCTCGCTGGCGGGCTCGACTTCATCTGCAGGGATGGGGCCGTCCGCCGCATCCAGGTCGAATTCCAGCAGCCCGCGCAGGGTGCAGCGACTCCGGTCGCTGTCATTTACCAGTTTTGAGAACCGGGCGTAAGAATCAATGCTGTTCTCGCGGGCGGCGACCTGGATTTCCGAGATGCTCTCAGGGTTCCACATATGTCTCTCGCCCCCCGAGCGCCAGTGATATTCNCCGGGATTGTCGAGCACGGCTGGCTGGATGCTGTCGCTGGCGGGAAAGCCGACCCCGTGCCTGCGGAGGGCTTCCGCNGCCAGGACGTCGAAGCCGACCCCCTGTATCCTGCTGGCCGTCCCATCAAAGCAGCGGTCGATAACCTCATCGCGTATTCCCACNGCCTCGAAGATCTGGGCGCCCTTGTAGCTCTGGAGAGTGGAGATGCCCATCTTGGCCATGACCTTGAGCATTCCCTTGGCCACGCCCTTTCGGTAGCCTNCTACGATTTTTTCATCGGTATAGTCGTCACTGAAGATGTCGTCCTCTCTGCATTTTCGGAGGGCCTCAAACGCGAGATAGGGGTTGATCGCGTCGGCTCCGTATCCGATGAGGAGGCAGTGGTGGTGGACCTCCCGGCCCTCCGCTGTCTCGATGATGATTCCGATCCTGGTGCGTTTCGCCTGTTTGACGAGGTGGTGGTGTACCGCGCCGCATGCGAGGAGGGAGCTGACAGGTATCCGGTCCGGCCCGGTGGCCCGGTCAGAGAGGATGACGAGGCTGTGGCCGGAATCGATGGCATCCTCGGCCTCCCTGGAAACCCTCTCGAGTGTGGAGGGGAGGCCGTCCTTGCCATCGGCAAGGGGGTAGGTGATGTCGATGGTCCTGGCCTTCCAACCCCTGTGGTCGATGCTCTTGAGCGCGGCGAGCTCTTCATTGGTAAGAATAGGGTGGGGCACCCTGAGGCGGGCGGCCTGCCGTTCGGTGGTATCGAGGATGTTGCCCTCAGGGCCTATATAGCACTCGAGCGACATGACCATCTCNTCGCGGATCGAGTCGATGGCCGGATTGGTTACCTGGGCGAAGAGCTGCTTGAAGTAGTCGTAGATCATTCTCGGCTGGTCTGAGAGACAGGCCAGGGCCGAGTCGTTTCCCATGGAGCCGACCGGGTCCCGCTTCTCGGTGACCAGCGGGGCGAGCATGAAGGAGAGGGTCTCGACGGTATACCCGAAGGCCTGCATGCGGCTGAGGAGCTCGGCNCCCTCGAGGTGTTCCGGTGTGGCGGCGGCCGGGAGGCTCTGCAGGTCAAGGGCCTGGTTCTCGAGCCAGTCGCCGTAGGGCCGGCGAACCGAGAGGTCTCTCTTCAGCTCATTGTCATCGATGATCTTGCCCTGCTCGAAATCTACCAGGAACATCCGTCCNGGTTGGAGTCTTCCCTTGAGCTTGACGTTTTCAGGTTGGACATGAAGGACGCCGACCTCGGANGCCATGATGACCTTGTCATCATGGGTGACGTAATAGCGACTCGGCCTGAGGCCGTTGCGGTCGAGAACCGCCCCGATATAGTGGCCGTCGGTGAATGCGATGGATGCCGGTCCATCCCAGGGCTCCATGAGGGTGGAGTGATATTCGTAGAAGTCCCGTTTCGACTTGTACATGGACTCGTGGTTCTGCCATGCCTCGGGGATCATCATCATGATGGCCTCGGGCAGCGTTCGCCCCGCCATCAGGAGGAACTCGAGGACGTTGTCGAAGGTGCCGGAGTCAGAGCAGTCGGGTTCGCAGATCGGGAAGCANTTTTCGAGNTCGTCACCGAAGAGNTCCGATTCGGCCACGCCTTCCCGCGCGGCCATCCAGTTCATGTTTCCGCGCAGGGTGTTGATCTCTCCATTGTGGGACATGAAGCGATTGGGCTGNGCCCGGTCCCAGGAAGGGAAAGTATTNGTGGAGAAGCGNGAGTGAACCATCGCGAGGTGGCTNGTGTAGTCAGGGTCTTNGAGATCCGGGAAATAGGGCACCACCTGCTCGCTCATGAGCTGNCCCTTNTAGATGATGACCTTGNTNGAGAGGCTGCAGATATAGAAGTCCTTGGCCTCATCGTGCTCAAGGGTGCGCANCTGNTGGCTGGAGCGTTTTCTGATGATGTAGAGTTGACGCTCAAAGGAGTCGCCCTCGAGATCAGCCGAGGCGCCTACGAACAATTGCTCAATCACCGGCTCGCTGTCTCGGGCTGCCGGTCCGATATCGGCATCGTCGGTTCTTGTGGGTACCTCGCGCCAGCCGATCAGCTTCTGCCCTTGCGCCTGGATGATCTCGGCTACCTTGTCTTTGCACTGCTGCCTGAATCCGTCGTCGCGAGGCAGGAAGACGTTTCCGGCGGCAAACTTCCCGGGGGGCGGCAATTTTTTGCCGAGGTCTTCGCCGGCNACNCTGGAAAGGAATTCATGCGGGAGGGCGGTAAGGAACCCGGCTCCATCTCCGGTGTTGGCTTCGCAACCGCAGGCTCCTCTGTGGCTCATGTGATCGAGCATTTCCCTGGCATCGAGGAGGATCTGGTGGCTTCGGCGACCCTTGATGTCGGCTATNAACCCTACGCCGCAACTGTCTTTTTCGTTGCGTGGATCATAGAGGCCTTTTTTTTNCGGAAATCCTTTAGCAGCCATTGGTTAAGTAAATTCCAAGATGTGGGATGGGGCAGTCTCAGGGCCACTTTGCCCCTGGTTTCTAATACGTAGATCCTTCGATCCCTCAGCCAGCACCAAGAGTGACACATGCCGTAGAATTAGTCAATTGGATTAGAAATAAGCACTATATTAGGTTATCTTATATAGTATATGATGGACCTGACACGGAACCGAACATCGAACTTGAACCTCCAGGCCATCGAGGTCTTCTGCGAGGTCGTCAAGTTNAGGAGTTTTTCAAAAGGCGCTGAGCGACTCGCCATCTCACAGTCCGCCGCCAGCCAGCAGATCGCGAACCTCGAGCAGGTGCTCGGGGTCAAGCTGCTCGACCGCAGCTACCGGCCACTGAAGGTTACCGATGAGGGGGAGCTGTATCACAAGGGATGCCTGCAGGTGCTCGATGCGCACAGGGGGGCCCTCAACCAGATTCGAAGCAAGCGGAGCTCGGCACAAGGCCAGGTGGGGGTCGTCTCCATATATTCCGTTGGCCTTCACACCATCAACGATCTGGTTCGGAAATACATGCAGGAGCGNGCCGGCTCGACAGTCCGGTTGGAATATTACCATCCGGTGAAGGTCTACGAGGCCATACTCAATGATGAAGCCGAGGTGGGGGTGATTTCCTACCCGAAGGGAGATCGGCATATCGAGGTGCTCCCGTGGATCAGCGAAGAGATGGTATTGGCCTGCGCACCCGGGCACCCGCTCAGCACGGAAGCCAGGATCGAGGCCCATCGCCTTGTCGGCGTGAATTTTGTGGCGTTTGAAAAAGACCTGACCATTCGCAAAGAGATCGACAGGTTCTTCAGGGAAAGCGAGATAGAGGTCAACATTCTCAGCGAGTTCGACAATATCGAGACCATCAAGCAGGCCCTGGGTATTTCGTCAGCGGTCAGTATTTTGCCCCGGCCGAGTATCGTGAGAGATGTCGAGCGTGGCCTCCTCACTGAGACCCGGCTGCGGGATGTCGATTTGAAGCGGCCNGTGGGGCTGATTTGCCGCAGGGGGCGGGA
The DNA here is from genome assembly GCA_002695115.1 of Planctomycetota bacterium. Classification (GTDB taxonomy): domain Bacteria; phylum Planctomycetota; class UBA8108; order UBA8108; family UBA8108; genus UBA8108. Next base: position 73,804 of record NZOA01000038.1, on the reverse strand, counting down.
TCTCAGTGCCACGGCGAGGGAATTCCTGGATTTCCTGATGGGCTCGGCTGAGAGGGTGTCCGGCAGTCCCGGGACCGCCGGCTCCTAATAGCCCTGAGATCGAAGGCGCCGCCGCAAGGCCTCGACGCTCTCCTGGTCGATGCCCTCGGGGTGGCGGTCGATAAGCCAGTCAAGGTCTTTTACCGCGGCGGCAGGTTGGCCTGTTCGAGATTTCAGGACAGCCCTTTGCCAGCGGTCGATGGCGGAGTCTTCCCTGATCAGGATGGCTATGTCGAGGTAACGCATCAGCGCCTGCACGTCCTGCTCCATGGTCGCGGCGTTCTGTAGGTTGCGCACCATTCGCACCAGGATGTCCCTCCTGGTNCCCGCTACCAGGTCAGTTTCGGTGAGCTGAGAGCCGCTGAGGCGAGAGGCATCTTCGATNCTGATGAGCCTGCACTTGTCGAAGACATCGATCANGGAGGNTTCTCCCTTCGCGGGTTTGTGCCGAACGATAAAATGGCGCGGTATCCCGATCCCCTCCAGCTCGANCCCGGCCTTCCTCCCAAGCTCCATAAACAGCACCGAGAGCGAGATCGGCAGGCCCTCCCGGTCATCGATGACCTCGTTGAGGTAGCTGTTGGCCTTGTTGTAGTACTCCATGCGGCTGCCNCGAAATCCGAGNTTGGCATTGAAGTAGCTGATCAGCCCCTGGAGTCTCGGCCCAGGCTCGCTGACGCCATCGAGACGATCTTTGAGTTCCTCGGCAAATCGATCAAGGAGATCGATGTAGGGAAGGGTTTCAAGNTCCACGTTGTCGGCTTTTGAGANCAGGAGGGCGGCATGGACGAGGTCGAAGTCNTTTTTTGCGCCGCCCAGGAGCTTCTTCAAACGCCTGGNGATAATCTGCTGATGAACCAGCCCTGCGAGATGGTCCATTCGGAAGGCTTCCTTTTCCAATTCCCGCGAGCGGGCTTTGAGCTCACGGATTGCCGCGGGTCCATACTCGGCAATCCCCTCGATGATCGCGGCCTCCGGAGGGCCCAGGGGATCGATCTTCGAGGCGAGATCGCGGACCTTTGTCCGCTGACTNTTTTTGAGCATATCCGAGGGTATTTCAGGGCCGATCCTGAACCTNCTGAACTCAGCGGTAGGCGAGCGGAACTTACACAGGCCCGCCCTGCCGGAGCTGAGCGTCGAGTCCTCGAGGTCGATCACCGTCTCGCCATTGACCGAGCAGATGATCCTTTCGCCCTCAATCCTGACCCGGATATTGTTCCATTCCCCGGGATGGTAGCCCTGGCAGGGAACGGTCTGGAGCACGGTCCACTCAAAGAGGGTGGGGCCGAGAAAGCGGGTGAGCCGGAGGGCTCCATTGGTCGGGTAGAAACCGTAATGCCGGTCTGGAGCTCCCCCCTGGAAGACGAGTCCGGCGGCGCCCCGCTCATCCTCGAGCTTGACGTCGACGGAAACCTCGAAGGGGCCCTTGTGNTCGGGGAGGGTGGAGAGGCAGACCATCCTTCCGCCGAAGCCGCCTCCTGACCCGCTGGCGATGAGCCGCCCCGCGCGCTGACGCCAGCTTCCGCCGGCCGTGACCACCTCCCAGACCCGCTTGTCGAGCGAGCCGATGCGGAGCCATCTCTTGATGTCCATGGGGCGCGGGTTCTCGATCAGGCGCTTGAGGACGTTTGATGGGACTGCGAAACCCAGGCTCGAAGCTGACTTGATCGCGATAACGCCGATCACTCGGCCCCGTTCGTCGACCAGGGGGCTGCCGCTGTTGCCGGGCTCGATCGGCATCGCGACCTGGATCATGGGNCGNCCCTCGAGCTCTCTCTCNTCCGCGANAACGCCCCTGGCNACACTGTGGTTGAGACCAAGGGGGTTGCCGATGGTCAGGACGCCTTGNCCCGTGCGGATCATGCTGGANTCGCCAAGNTCGAGNCCTCCAGGGNCCTTGCCCTCGACACGGATGACTACCAGGTCGGCCTCACGGTCGACCGCGATGACCTCTCTGGGTTCAAGTGTTTTTCCGTCCGGCAGGGTGATGGTGAAGGGCCTTCCCTCTCCAATGACATGGAAATTCGTCACAAGGTATCCACGGGGGCCGATGAAAAAACCGCTCCCGACTCCGGAGGCCTCTCCATTCCTGCCGGATGAGGTGATGGCGGTTACGGCCTGGCGGGTCTTCCGGATGAGCTCGTCAAGCGTCTTTTGATCTTCCTGCGTGGTGGGAAGGGCCCCATGGAGGCGAGGCAAAAGCGCCAGGAGGATGAGAGATGGGATGAGGTAATGGCCTGCGATTTTCATGAGTTCCGGACACACCCTGTGGGGTGGCGCCCTGCGAAGAGCTTAAGGCAGACCTCTGTAGAAGTCAGGCTCAAAGAAGCCTGAGCGGTAAGCTGTCAGCTTCCACCGGAGATGGCGGGGATGATATGCACCACGCTGTCAGTCTCGATCTCCGCGAGCAGCCCCCGGGAGGTGACCACGTTGTCGATTGAGACCGCGAGTCCGGGGGCGACCGAATCTCCCCTGGTAAGTCGATCCCGGAATCCGGGAAAGGCGGCTTCAAGATGGGCCACGAGCTGGCGAAGGTTTCCCCCCTCGGCCTCTACCTCTGCCGCTCCGCCCGTCAGCTCCTGCATCTGAGGCGGGATATGAACAATCGCCATTAAGATCTCCCGACTGGGTTTCTCAGGAAGGGGCGCCGCCGTTTTTCGTGATCGCTTCGAAAACTCTCGGGGGCGACATGGGCAACTCGGTCATCCGGACCCCGGTCGCGTTCTTGATCGCGTTGGCTATCGCCGGGGGAGGCGGGACGATAGGGGGCTCCCCTACTCCCCTGACCCCGAAGGGATGAGATGGGTTGGGCACCTCGATGATAACGGTGTCGATCATCGGCACGTCCAGCGCCGTGGGCATGCGGTAGTCCAGCATGGTGGGGTTCAGCATTCGGCCGTCTTCATCGAAGAGGTATTCTTCGTTGAGAGCCCAGCCGATACCCTGGACGGAGCCGCCTTGCATCTGACCTTCAACATAGCTGGGATGGATCGCCTTGCCGGCGTCCTGGAGCGCGGTATACCGCAGGATGTCGACCTTTCCGGTCTCGGGGTCCACCTCGATATCGCAGATATGGACGGCGAAGCCATTGGTGAAGCCCTGAGGATCCACCGATGCTCTCGCGGTGATAAGTCCGCCGGTGCTGCTGAGCTTTCCGCAGAGCTCGGCGAAGGTGATCGAGTTGGAGTCCTGGCTGAAGACGGCATCGGCGAATCCCACCTCGCCCTCTTCGCATTCCCACAGCATGGCGGCCCTCCCCTTCATCTGGGAGATGATGTCCTTGCCGGCCTCGATAGCCGCAAGGCCCGTTGCGAAGGTCACCCTGCTGCCTCCCGTGATGTCGGTGTAGCCTACGCTGTCTGTGTCGGCGACCTTGGGATTGATGTCTTCCGCGCCGATTCCCAGAGTCTCAGCCAACTGCATGGCGATCGATGTCCTGGTGCCGCCGATGTCGGTGGAGCCTTCAAGAAGAGTCACCGTTCCATCATTGTTCACGTGGGCGGTGACGGAGGACTTGAGACCGATGTTGAACCAGAATCCGGCGGCCATGCCTCGCCCCCTGTTGGGGCCCTCGATGGGGGATTTATAGTGATCATGGTCCCTCGCGGCTTCGAGTGTTTCCACCAGCCCGATCCGGGGATAGACGGGGCCATCGACGCGCTTGGTCCCTTCCTTCGCCGCGTTGAGCAGGCGAAGTTCGATAGGATCCATTTCGAGTTTCGCGGCGATTTCATCAACGACGGACTCCATCGCGAAGGCGACATGGGTTGATCCGGGTGCCCGGTAGGCCTTGGTCCATGGCTTGTTCACGCAGACGTCGAACCCATCGACCCGTGCGTTTTCTATATCGTAGCAGCTGAAGACGCACATGCAGCCCGGGCCGATCACGCCGCCGGGATAGGCGCCGGTTTCGTAGGCAAGCCACGCCTCGGCGGCGAGGATCTTTCCGGCTTCGTCGACGCCGACCTTTATCCTCATGAAGGACGCGGGCGTCGGCCCTGTTCCTTCAAACACCCCGTCCCGGGTCATCTGGATCTTTACCGGCCGGCCGCTCTTCCTGCTGAGGACAGCAGCGACGGGCTCAAGATAGATGGGGATTTTTCCTCCGAAGCCGCCGCCGATTTCGCATGGGATCACCTTCACCTTGGAGACCGGGAGCGCGAGGGTCTCAGCCGTCTGCTCCCTGGCGCTGAAGGCGCCCTGGGTAGAGGCCCATACCGTCAGGTGCCCATCCTGGTTCCAGTGCGCTGTCGCTACGTGGGGTTCAATGTAGCCCTGGTGGACGGTCTGGGTCTTGAACTCTCTTTCGACGACAAGGTGCGCGTTTTCAAACGCGGTATCCGGGTCTCCCTGTTCGAAATGCAGGTGATCGGAGATGTTGCTGGGCGTATCCGCCTTCTTGCCCATCTCATTGGTCCGGAGGTCTTCATGGAGCAGGGGCGAGCCTTCCTTCATCGCGTCCAACACCCGGGTGAGGACGGGCAGGAGCTCGTATTCGACCTTGATAAGGCTGAGCGCTTCTTCGGCGATGTGGACGTCACGGGCGGCGACGGCTGCGATGGCCTGCCCCTTGTAGAAGACCTTGTCCCTGGCGAGGCAATTGGCGGAGAGATGGGCCAGGTTGACAGGCCCCTCGCCGAGATCGGCGACCTTGTCTTTCGGGTCCGGGAAGTCAGCCGAGGTGGCGACGGCCAGGACTCCGGGGAACGCTTCGGCGGCGCTGGTGTCGATGGACTTGATGCGGGCGTGGGCGACAGGACTTCTGAGGATCGCTCCTTCGATGAGCCCCTGCAGCTGGACATCGTTTCCGTAGATCGCGCGGCCGGTCACCTTGTCTACTCCGTCGTGGCGTACGGGCCGGGTTCCCAGGGTCTTGTAGTTGTCCCCGGGGTCTTTGATGATCTGGGAATTGCTGAAATTATCCGACATCAATTAGCCTCTTTCATTCGCTCGGATGCGGCCTGCACGGCGCGGACTATCTTGTCGTACCCCGTACACCTGCAGAGGTTTCCGGAGAGCTCAAAGCGTATCTCTTTCTCGCCAGGGTCGGGGTTGTCATCGAGCAGCGCCTTGGCGGAGACCAGGAAGCCGGGGGTGCAGATCCCGCATTGAAGGGCCGCTCCTTCGAGAAAACATTCCTGAAGAGGGTGCAGGTGGCCTTCCTTCGCGATGGACTCGACAGTCTCGATCTCCGCCCCTTCGGTCTCGACTGCCAGGACGAGGCAGGAGTCGACCGGGACCCCGTTCATGAGTACGGTGCAGGCGCCGCAGTTGCCGTTGTTGCAACCCTCCTTGGTGCCGGTCAGGGACAGTGAGGTTCTGAGGACCTCGAGCAGGCTCTGGCGGGCTTCGCAGAGAAACTCAGAATCCTCGCCGTTGATTGTCGTGCTGACGTGTATCTTTCTTCCCATCAATCAATGCTCCAGCCCGGCAGCGGGCTCGCTGTTTTCAGCAACGGTTGATTCCCACGGGAATCACCGGGTTTCGATCGCCGCCGCGGGCCCGGCCCACGGCGCCGGTAAGCGCTCTCTTTACCAGCACCCCGACAAGATGGACTCGGTAGTCCGCTGGTCCTCGCATGTCGCTGATAGGCGAGGCGGCTTTACGTGCCATGTCTCCGGCTTCGGAAAAGGACTCCTCGGTCGCAGGCTTTCCCTGCAGCCAGGCGGCCGCCTCATCGGCTGACAGGGGGGTCGGGGCGACAGCTGCGAGTCCGAGGCGCGCCTCCTCAACGGACTCGCCGCTCTCGTCGAGACGCAGCCATGCGCCGGCGCCAACGACAGCGATATCCATCTCGTTGCGTGGAATGAACCTCATATAGCGGGAGCCGGCTGATTTCGCGGGAGGCGGAAGGACGAGTGATATGAGCAGTTCTCCCTCCGTCAGGCAGTTGGTTCCCGGCCCGGTGCAGAAGTCGTGTACGGGGACAGTTCTCTCGCCTGTGGGCCCGGCGATCCTGCAGGCCGCCCCCTCGACAATTAGCGAGGGTATGCTGTCGGCCGCTGGAGATGAATTGCAGAGATTGCCCCCGATGCTTGCCCTCCCCTGGATCTGCCACCCGCCGATGATCTTCGCCGAGTCGGTGAGTGCCGGATAGCTGTCGATGATTTTCTCATCCTTGTAGATCACATGGCAGGGGACGGAGGCTCCGAGCTCGAGGCCGCCGTCGTCTCTCCACGAGATCTGCATGAGCTCAGGGATCTTTTTTACGTCGACGACCAGGCCGGCATCGCGAAGCCCTTCGCGCAGTTGGACGATAATATCCGTTCCACCGGCCAGCATCTTCGCCCGGTCTCCGTGCTCGGCAAGAAGGGCTACCGCCTCATCGATACTTGAGGGCGCCTGGTATTCAAAATCTCTCAAGGGTCACTCCCTCCAGGTTTATTTCGCCGCGGCCTCCACTTGCAGGGGGCCCGGAGGGATAAATGAATGGATCCTGTCGAGCCTGTCAAGCACCCAGCAGCCACTCATTCGATGAAAAGCCGGCTTGTGGGCGGTCGCCGGGGAGGCGGGTGGGCTAGAGGGAGCGGAGACCTTCGATGATGGGAAGGCAGATGTCCTCCATCTCGGTTTTGTTCAGCTTGCCCCGCATGTGGAGGCTGTGGGTCATTACCAATTCGAGAGCCAGGGCGAGCGGGGCCGCGAAGTCGGCCCCCTCGATGATAGCCAACGCTCGAATGACCGCTTCGAGCGTGCAGCAATAACCCGGTCCGGGTGACCTCCTCAGCTTCCAGCGAGGGGCTTCGCCTTGGGGGAGAGAGACAAACGGGAGATCCTGGAGCTCACCGATGCGCCGGGACATCGACTTTGCCTGGGCCCAGGTGGCATCCAGGAGGACCAGGCTGGTTTTTCCCCCGCCAGGGGACTGGAGGTCGGCGGGCTCGAGAAGTCGGGTGTCGGACCTGGGATACAGCACCAGGTGGCGGGTCCCGGGCTTCTTCAAACTCTCGGCGCTGAAAGGAACGTCGGGCGAGCCCCAGGGAATGATTTCGCAGGGCTCGACCATCTTTTCGACCAGTCGCCCTGTATTGCTTTGCCGGAGGAGTTCCGAGGAGTGCTGTATCAGCAGAAACTCAATGCGGCTCGTTCTCCGGGGGAGGATTTCACAGACGCAAAATTGGTCCCAGAGCCCGCAAACCCCGCAGGTCGGGATATTATCTTTTTTGTGTTTTTTAGGGTTTCGCCTGAGCATCGAACTGCCTGTAATTTGACCAGGGTCTGCCAGAAATCATAAATGGTGTTCGGTAAAAAATTTATGTCGAATAATTCAGGCACGGAAGAAAAATGATAGGGAAACGGGGAGCCCTAACTGCCGATAAGAATAGGCTTAACAACAGTTGGAGGGCAGTATATACTCCACTCGGTTCAACAGAAATCCCGTAAACGTCGCCCAGCTTTCTTTGTGGAGACCATTCATGTTGACGATTTTAGGGGATCGATCGGATAGCGGTTTTTGTGACCGCCTCCCCCGGCGTACCTTTCTTTCCATCGGAGGATTGGCTATGGGGGGACTCTCTCTGCCGCAAATCCTGCAGGCAGAGGCCGGAGCCGAGAATCGAATAGACCCCACCCCTCGCTCCGGAAGGTCGCACAAGGCGATTATCATGATCTTCCTGCCCGGCGGTCCCCCGCACCAGGACATGTTCGATCTCAAGATGGATGCCCCCAGTGAGATTCGCGGGGAGTTCAAGCCCATTCCAACCAATGTGCCTGGAATCGAGATCTGCGAGCTTTTCCCGCGGCTTGCCGGGATGATGGACAAGTTCACCATCATTCGATCCATTGTTGGCGCTACAGGCGGGCATGATTCCTTCCAGTGCATGGTGGGGCGGAACAACAAGAATCAGCCGCAGGGTGGCTGGCCGTGTATCGGGTCAAATCTGTCGAGCATCGAGGGCCCTGTAGATCCTTCCATGCCTCCCTTTGTCGGACTCGCGCCGCCCATGGGACATAAGCAATGGGCTGACGCGGGGCAGTCAGGCTACCTCGGAATTGCGCATTCGCCCTTCAAGCCCTCCGGTCCCGGCAAGGCCGACATGGTCTTGGACGGGGTGACGCTCGAACGGCTCTCGGATCGCAAGGGCCTCCTGGCGAGCTTTGATCGTTTCCGCCGTTCGGCTGATTCGAGCGGCGTGATGGATGGGATGGATGCTTTCTCCCGCCAGGCCTTCGGGATCCTGACCTCGAGCAAGCTCGCAAAGGCTCTTGATATCCAGCAGGAAAATCCGCGTGTTCGCGAGCGTTACGGGAAAGGGATTCCCGGCAACGTCGCCGACGGAGGGCCTCGACTCATGGAGCAATTCCTGATGGCGCGCCGGCTTGTCGAGGCAGGGGCTCGCTGCGTGACGCTGGCTTTCAGCCGCTGGGACTGGCATGGAGGGAACTTCAAGCGAGGTCGCCAGGACATGCCGATGCTCGATCAGGGTGTTACGGCGTTGGTCGAGGACCTGCATCAGCGAGGCCTCGACAAGGATGTCAGCGTCGTGGTCTGGGGTGAATTCGGGCGTACGCCGAAGATTAACAAGGATGCCGGGCGAGACCATTGGCCGAGGGTCTCCTGCGCTCTCCTGGCTTGCGGGGGCATGAGGACCGGTCAGGTCATCGGATCCACCACCCGGCTGGGGGAGGATGCCAAGGACCGCCCCGTCCACTTCCAGGACGTCCATGCGACCCTTTACCATCAGATGGGAATCAATCCGGCGACGACCGCAACCAGGGATCTGACCGGTCGTCCTCACTACCTCGTCGACAGACAATACGAACCAATGAAAGAAGTGATATGAGGAGCGAATACCGTTTTTACAACGCCATGAAATTGAAACATTATATCGCTGTCGTTTTTGCAGGTGTCCTGTTCTGCCAGCCGACGAACGCCTTTGCCGATGGAAGCCTCAAGCTCTCCATCGGTCCCGCGGGCAACGAACTCCTTCGGGGGGCCGATGCCAGGACGCAGCTCGTGGTCACCGGCGAGGCTTCCGATGGGTCGGTTGTCGACCTCACCTCCTCCGTCAGCTATGAGTGCTCTCCCGAGGGGGTCATCGAGATCGATGCCCTCGGCTTCGTCACTCCACTTTCCAATGGCGAGGTTCTGGTTCGAGCCAGCACTAAAGACGAGGTCAAGATCGGCGCCGAGAAGAAGCTGAAGGTTGAAAATTTCGTCGACCAGCCGGTCGTTAATTTCCCCAACCAGGTCGTGCCGATTTTTACCAAGCATGGNTGTAATGGGGGAGGCTGNCACGGCAAGAGCAGTGGCCAGAANGGTTTTCGCNTGAGCCTCCTGGGCTTCTACCCGACAGAAGANCATGAGTTCCTCGTCAAGGAAGGNCGCGGACGNCGGATTACTCCAGCCTCTCCGGANCTGAGNCTCCTTCTTCGCAAGGCNCTTAACCTGTCCCCGCACGGTGGCGGAAAGCGTTTTGGCAGGGAGAGCTACGAGTACAGAATTATTCATCGATGGATGCGCCAGGGGATGCCCTACGGTAACGCCGAAGAGCTCCGGGTCGAGCGCATCGAGGTCTTTCCCCTGACTCGCACGATGGCCAAGGGCTCCACCCAGCAGCTTTCGGTTCTCGCCTATTANAACGATGGCAGCTATGAAGACGTCACTCCCATGGCGGCCTTCGAGGTCAACGACAAGGAGATGGGAGAGGTCAACGACAAGGGNCTCGTTGGGACCTATGATCTCAGCGGCGATGTCGCCGTGATGATTCGTTACCAGGGACAGGTCGGGGTCTACCGNGCGACCATCCCCCTTGGCGTAGAGGTCACCAACCTTCCCGAGCCCCGCAATTTCATCGACACAGCGGTGTTCAATAAGCTCGAGGTCCTCGGCATGCCGCCCTCCGGNCCATGCGATGANGCGACCTTTATTCGCCGGGTGACTATCGACATAGCCGGNCGTTTGCCGACCGNGGAGGAGGCCNCCGGATTCGCCAAGGAGGNCGATGCNGCCAAGCGAGACAGGCTCATCGACAGGCTTCTGGATTCATCCGGTTACGCGGATTATTTCACCAACAAGTGGGCTGCTCTGCTGCGAAATAAAAAGACCAAGNCCACCTACGAGACCGGCACCTTCGCCTTCCATGACTGGATCCGGGAGATGNTCCAGAAGAATGCTCCCTACGATCAGATTGTGAGGAATGTTGTCGCCGCTTCAGGTGATTTGCGCAGCAGCCCCGGGGTGGTCTGGTACCGTTCAGTAAATAAAACCGAGCAGCAGGTGGAAGATTCCGCCCAGCTGTTTCTCGGATTGCGGATCCAATGCGCCCGCTGTCACCACCATCCTTTCGAGCGCTGGAGCCAGCGAGACTATTACGGCTACCAGGCNTTTTTCAGTCGCATAGGGCGCAAGAAGAACCCGGATGGCCACGCCGATGAAGACAGGATCTTCCACAACCGCGGGAAGGCTAGCGCCAAAAATCCTCGCTCTGGCGAGAGCCTGTCGCCCGCGGGGCTTGGGGCTCCCCCGCTGCATCTGTCTTCGGATGATGATCCTCGCCAGTCCCTTGTTGACTGGATGGTGAATCCGGAGAATCCATTTTTCGCCAAGGCCCTGGTGAACCGCTATTGGAAGCACTTCTTCGGCAGGGGGCTGGTTGATCCCGAGGACGATATGAGGGTCACCAATCCCGCCTGCAACCCGGAGCTTCTGAGCGCTCTGGCGAAGTCTTTTATCGAGAGCAAATTCGACCTCAAGCAGNTGGTCCGGACCATCTGCCGGTCGAAGGTGTACCAGCTGAGTTCTATCCCCAACGAACACAATGTTCGCGACAAGCAGAATTTCTCGCGCTTCTATCCCCGTCGGCTGAACGCAGAGGTTCTCTACGACGCGCTGAACCAGGTAACCAAGTCAGGTGGTGGTTTCGGGGGTGTGCCTCCTGACATGAAGGCAATCCAGCTGCCCGACTCCGGCCAGAAGAACTATTTCCTGACCGTATTCGGCAAGCCCATGGCGGACAGCGCCTGCGAGTGTGAGCGGTCGAATGATGCGAACCTTGCCCAGAGTCTGCATCTCCTGAATTCCAAGGAGGTGCTTGGAAAAATATCAAATAAAGATGGCCGGGCNGGACTTCTCAGCCGGGATGAGAAGCGGACTGAACAGGATAAAATGAGCGAACTCTATTTCTGGTTCTACTCCAGGGCGCCCCAGAGTGAAGAGGTAAACCTGGCGCTTGCCCACCTCGGCAAGGGAGACAAGAAGGCGGCCTACGAGGACATCATCTGGGCCTTGCTCAATACGAAGGAGTTTCTCTTCAANCATTGAGNGNGNCTCGNGACGCNTGTTTCTTTNCTCCACGGTTTTCTCGGCNGGCNACNGCNNCTNATTTATTCCAANCCNAACNNGCTGTTATCGGCCCNCNTNTGCGGGTGGCAGCGAAGAGAAATATGAAAATCAGAAACTATTGTTTCCTGGCGATGGCCCTGGTTTTTGCCGGGCTGAGTCCCACCCGGCTTTCTGGTCAAATGCCCCAGGCCCGGCTCTGGAGCGTGGTCCCTTCGGGCGCGCAGAAGGGAAAGGAGACCTCCATCAGGCTCTCTGGAGCCGACCTTGATGGCATCGAATCGGTCCTCTTTTCGCATCCTGGAATCAAGGCTGAGGCGAAGCTCCAGGGGCCGAGTCCCTACGAGGAATTCCTGGGCGAGAAACCCCGCCTTGATGCGGGCCATTTCGTGGTGAAAATCGGTGAGGAGGTCCCTCCCGGCCGTTACGAGGTGCGAGCCGTGGGAGCTTTCGGCGTCACCAATCCCCGGTGTTTCGTTGTCGGTTCCGGCGAAGAGGTCTCCGAGCAGGAGGGCAACAACAGCCTGGGGGAGGCTCGCGAGGTTCCCTTTGGCTGCACTGTCAATGGGGTCATCGGGGGGGCGAACGACAAGGACTTCTTCCGCTTCCAGGCCGCCGGGGGAAAAAGAATAGTAGTTGAGTGCCTGGCGGCGCGAATTGATTCAAGGCTGCTTCCGGTCCTGGTCGCCTACAATTCCGGCGGGATCGAGATCGGGCGCAGNCGAATCGACAAGAGGCGNGATGCGCTGCTGGACCTGANAGCTCCGGAAGATGGAGTTCTCACCATCGAGGTCCGCGATCTGCGCTATAAGGGCTCNGGAGATTTTTTTTACAGGCTGAGNATTTCCGCGNNACCCCATGTGGACACCATCTTTCCNCCGGTGGCGGTCCCCGGCAGNGAGCAGGAATTCATGATTCTCGGGANGAANCTCCCGGGCGGACAGCCGGCNCCGGAGTATTCGTTCAATGGGACGGTGCCCGAGAAGATCGTGCGCAAGATCCGCGTGCCGGAGTTCAGCGGGTCCGGAGGGGCCATTGTCGAGTCGCGGGATTTCGGTGTCCAGCGGTTNCCGGAGGCGCTGCAGNAAGANCTGGGCTCTTCTGACGGATCCTATCTCTGGGTNGCGTCCAACCAGGTTTTTACCGAGACGGAGCCGAACAATTCCTCCGGCAAGGCGACCCGGATCAATATTCCCTGTGAGGCCGCCGGGCGTTTCTATCCAAGGGGTGACAGGGATTGGTTCGAATTCGAGGCGGTGGAGGATGGAGTTCTCAAGGTGGAGGTTCGCTCACAACGCCTGGGGCTTGGAACGGATCCGGTCTTTGTCGTCCAGGAGGTCTCTGTCGGCAAGGATGGAAAAGAGAGCCTCAAGGAGCTCAAGTTCCAGGACGATGGCCTGCCGAACATAGGCGGAGGGCACTTCGGCACGGTGTCGGATGATCCCTTCGGGGAATTCCCGGCGAAAAAAGGAGGCCGCTACAGGATCCTCGTCCGTGATCTCTACAGCGATGCCCGTGCTGACCCCCGCAACGTCTACAGCCTGGTGGTGCGCAAGCCGGAGCCCGATTTCGGGGTNGTGCTGCTGCCGGGCTATCCCGAGTCCGATCCTGATCCGAAAAAGAACAAGCCGGGTGTCTGGGGCTCGCTGCTCAGACGCAACGGGACGGATCGCTTTATCGCGTANGCCCACAGGAAGGATGGATTNGCCGGGGAGATCGAGCTCGAGTTCGAGGGGCTGCCCGAATCCATCAAGGGAGGAAAGGGGCGAATAGCCGCTGGAAAGAACTCGACCACGGTGTTGCTGCATGTCGGGGCCGATGTGGTCGANTGGAAGGGCCCTCTCAGGGTCTTTGCAAAATCTCGTCTTGGAGAAAANGAGGTGCGGCGCGAGGTGACCTACGGGACCCTTCTGTGGTCGGGCATCTCTTCGGCCAGGCTGACCAGTGGATTGGGCCTCGCGGTACGGGCCGATGAAAAAAGCCCCTTCCGGCTGGAGCCCGCCTCTGCCGTCTACGAAATGGCGCAGGGAGGGAGTATTGACCTGGCGCTGAAGATCCACCGGGAGGATTGGGCCCAGGGAAAAATCACCGTTAACGTTCTCGGGTTGCCTCCCAATGTCGAGCTCAAGAAATTCGATGTCGGGGATAAAAAGACCGAGGTGAAGGTCAAGGTNAACATCAAGCCGGGAGCGCCTGCCGGCGCGCAGTCTTTCTACCTGAGGGGAAATACGGAGGTCCAGTACAAGAGGGGGAGCGCGGCCGCCGCGAGGGCAAAAAAGCGCCACGAGAAGATGGGCGAGATCCTCAAGNCCGTCACCGGGGAGGCGGCTGCGAAAAACAAGACCTTCGAGGAGTCGAAGAAGGCTCAGGCAAAGTCACAGGAGGACACGAAGAAGCTGGCCGGANCTGCGGCCGCGGCAAAAAAAGCGAGCGCGACTTCTGCTGAAGACCTCAAGGCGGCACAGGAAAAGCTGCAGGCCGCCGCAGATGCGGTCAAGAACAACCCTACGGATCAGGGCCTGGTGACGGCCAAGGGTGAAGCCGAAAAAGCNGTCAAGTCAGNTGGAGAAAAGAACAAGGAGCTCGCCGGNAANTCAGGCGAAGCTGAGAAGAANCACCTGGAGTCGATGGANGTCGTCAGGNCGGCCGNNGAGGNCCGNAAAAAAGCNGAGGAGGAGNCCAAGGCCNCCANGGAAAAAGAGGNACGGGCCAAGAAGGCTCTNGATTCTTCAAAGAAAGAAGCTGATGGGCTCGCCAACGCAGCCAAGCCCAAGAAGATGAAGGTGGGGGTCTATTCTGTCCCGATCAACATTAACGTCACCGTCGCGGCCTTCGCTTTTGATGGGGAGTTGGCGCCACCCGAGGGTTTCAAGGTAAAGGCTGGGCAGACCGGCGAGTTGCCGGTGAAGATAAAAAGGCTCTACGGCTTCAATGAGCAGGTGAAGGTCAAGGCGATCCTCAAAGGCGCGAAGGGGGTGAAGATCGCCGAGATTCAGGTGCCCAAGGACAAGTCGGATTCGATGCTTAAGATCGAGGCTGACCAAAAAGCCCCGGTGGGGAAATATGATATCGAGATCCAGGCCGCCGCCAAATTCGGCAGCGCCAACCAGGTGCTGAAAAGTAACTTTCAATTGGTGATAGAAGCTCCAGAGAAGCCCGAAACGAAAAAAGATGAACCTGAAAAGAAAAAAGATGAACCCAAGCAATAAGCCGTCCACTTTCCGCGACCTGGCAGGGAAGCTCTGCCATGGCCCCGCTCTGCTCCTCTTGCTGGTTTCGACTGGCGCTATGGGGCAGGAGCCTCGCGCCATAGAGAAGATTGAACGCAAGGAGCCTGTCCAATTCGAGAAGGAGATACTCCCCATCCTGCGGGCCAATTGCGTGGCCTGTCATTCCTCGTCAAAATCAAGGGGGGACGTCAATCTGGAGTCGGCCGAGGCCATTCTCAAGGGAGGAGAAGATGGCCCCATCGTGGTGCCTGGCAAGAGCGCCGAGAGCCCACTTTTGAAGAGCGCCGCACACCAGGTGAAGCCGACGATGCCTCCCAAGAAGAACAAGGTCGGCGCCAAACCCCTCAGTCCCCGAGAGCTCGGCCTGCTCGCTCTCTGGATTGACCAGGGCGCAAAAGGAGGCGGCCCATCGGCTGAGCCCGCCGTGGTCGAATGGCATCCTCTTCCAGCCGGGCACAATCCCATCTACGCTACGGCGGTCCGTTTCGATGGAAAAATTTTCGCCTGTGCCAGGGCCAACCAGGTGTTTCTCTACGAGTTCGATTCCGGGGGCCTGATCACGCGGCTTACCGATGCCGAGCTTTTGAAAACCGGGCCCTACAAGAAGCCCGGGATCGCGCATCTTGACAGTGTCCAATGTCTCGCCTTCAGCCCCGATGGAGAGACCCTCGCATCCGGCGGGTTTCGCTGTGTGAAGATCTGGAAGCATCGCAAGGGCACGCCCCTCTCGGAATTTGATGCCGGAGGAGCCCCGGTGGTCTGCATGGACGTCAGCCAGGCGGCAGGCCTTCTCGCTACCGGGCACGAAGATGGGAAGGTGCGCATCCAGAAGGTCTCCGGCGAGCTGGTGGCTGAGATCTCTGCCGCCTCGGAGGAGGTGGCCTCGCTCAGCCTGGCGATCGATGGGAAATCTTTCTGCACCCTCACCAGGGCGGGGCGCCTCGATTTCTGGCGTGTAGAAGGGGGCATGAAAACAGGCTCGATAACCCTGCCTTCGACCGCGTCGGTGGTCACCTATCTTGCGAAGGATGCCAACGTGGCCACAGGGGGGGAGGATGGCGTGGTCCGGGTATGGGGCATTCCACAGGCGCCTGCCGCGGAGGCTGAGCCAAAGGAGGGCGAGGCGGCGGCGGAGGAGCCTCCTGGGCCTGCTCCGATTAAGGAGCTCAAGGGCCATCAGAAAAAGATCACATGTCTCCTTAGCGTCAACCGTGAAGGCGGGCAGCTGCTTTCCGGGAGTGAGGATGGAATCGCGCGGCTCTGGGACGCCCCAGGAGGAAAGCAGCTGCGGGAGTTCAATCACGGATCACCTGTGCGGTCCGCCGCTGTTCGCGAGGATGGGGAGAGGCTCGCCACCTCCGGCGATGCGCCCGGGGTTGCCCTGTGGAATCTTGCCGATGGCAAGGAGGTGGCCAGGCTCCAGGGAGATCCTGCCCTGGGGCGGGAGACCGTCCGCAAGGAGAGGTTCCTCAAGCTGCTCAACGATCGACTGGCGGCGCAAAAAAAAGCGCGCGAGGGGGATGCGAAAAATTTAGGAGGCAAGCAGAACGCCCGGAAGAAGAACACTGAAGCTCTCGATAAGGCGAAGAAGGCCAGGGATGGCAAGAACAAGGCCCTCGAGGAGGCCAAGGGTGGGGACAAAAAGAAGATTGAGATGGCCGACAAGGAAGCCAAGGCAGCCCAGGCTGCCCTGGATGAGGCGACGAAGGCCAGGGATGCCAGGAACAAGGCCCTCGAGACTGCGAAGAGTGAGGGTAAAAAGAAGATTGAGATGGCTGAGCGGGAGGCCAAGGCGGCCCAGGAGGTTGTAGCCAAGGCGACGGAGGCCAGGGAGGGCAAGAGCAAGGCTCTCGATGAGGCGAAAAAGGGCGAAGATAAAGAGAAGATTGAGACGGCGGACAAGGAGGCCAAGGCGGCCCAGGCGATCCTGGATGAGGCGACGAAGGCGAGAGGCGACAGGGGCAAGGCCATCGAGACGGCGAAGGGAGAGGGTAAAAAGAAGCTCGAGATGGCGGACAAGGAGGCCAAGGCGGCCCAGAAGGCTGTAGCCCAGGCGACAAAGGCGAGAGATGGCAAGAACAAGGCGCTCGAGGCGGCGAAAAAGAGTACGGATAAAAAGAAGATCGAGAAGGCCGACAAGGAGGCCAAGGCGGCCCAGTCGACTGTAGATTCGGCGGAGCGAACGCTTGCCGAGAGCGGCAAGGATGTGAAGAAAGCCGAAGACCAGATCAAGGCGCGGGATGAGGAGATCAAGAAAGCTGAAGCCGCGGTTGGGGCTCCCGGGCAGGAGGTCGCGGCGGCGAAGGCTGCGGCGGAAGCGGCCAAGAAGCCCGCGCTCAGCATCGTTTTTTCGGCGGATGGGCGCTACCTTTATACTCTTGGAGAAAACAAGATGATGGCGGCCTGGAGTTCGGAGACAGGCACGGGACTGCACAGTTTCCCGGGGGAGGGCCGTCTCCTCGCGGTTACGGCCGAAGGGATCGTCTCCTGCCGGGAGAAGAACAGCATTCGGCATCTGGTGCCGGCCGGCCAATGGGTACTTGATAAGACCCTCGGGTCAGCTGTGAGCAAGAGCCCGCTTGTAGGCAGGATCCTGTCCATCGATTTCAGTCCCGATGGAACGCGCCTGGCCGCGGGGGGTGGAGAGACCTCCCGGACCGGGGAGCTGTCCGTGTGGGACGTTGAGAAGGGGACGATGGACTGGCGGCTTGATGATGCCCACAGCGACACGATCTTCGCTGTCGATTATTCGGCCGAGGGGAAATACATCGCGACCGGGGGCGCCGATAAATTCGCCCGCAGCTTCAAGGCCGCCGATGGTGAGAAGATCCGTTTCTACGAGGGGCATACCGCCCATGTGCTCGGTGTCAGCTGGCAGTCTGACAGCAATGTGCTGGCAAGTTGCGGAGCCGACAACGTGATCAAGATCTGGGATTTTCGCACTGGGGCGGTCAAGCGAACCATAGCCGGATTTTCCAAGCAGGTTACCTCCGTCAGCTTCATTGGCGACAGCCAGGAGACCCTCTCCTGCAGCGGTGACAAGAGCGTCAAGATGCATCGCGCCAACGACGGCAATAATTTTCGTACTCTCGCCGGAGGGGGAGACTATATGTATTCTGCCGATGCGACTCCTGACGCGACGGTGGTGGTGGCCGGTGGCTACGATAGCATCCTGCATGTCTGGAACGGCAAGGACGGAAAGTCCCGCTATCAATTAAAGCCGCCCGGGGAATGAGTCCGGCTCCCCGCCGCTGCCCCTTTGGAGGTTCGCTTGAAACTTGGCTGTCCATGAGTTGGAGTCCGCCGGAGATGGGCGGCTGGCCCCCTACAGAGATCTTCGCAACAGGCCGGCGGAGGCTGGGGATCGTTTCATCGTAGAGGGTGAACACCTGCTCGGGCGGCTGCTCGCGAGCGAGGTGGAGCTTGAGTCGGCGCTTGTCAGCTCCCGCAAGCTGCCGCGACTGGCGACGGTTTTGCCGATGGAGGTCCCCGTCTATGTCCTCGGCGATCGGGAGATTGAAGAGGTGGTCGGCTTCAAGTTCCATCGAGGCGTGCTGGGCTGTGGAAAGAGGCCTCGTGGGCGGCCTGCTGGAGAGTTGCTGCAGGCGACGTCGCCTTCCCTGAGGGCCGTCGCCTGCCCTGAGATCACCGATGCCGAGAATCTCGGGTCCATTATTCGAACATCCGGGTGCCTGGGAGTTAACGCGCTGATTCTCGGTGAGCGCTGCGCGGATGCCTATTCCAGGCGATGCATCCGGGTGTCGATGGGGGCCGTGTTCAGCCTGCCGATCTATAAATGTCATTGCATCGCCGATGAGCTGGCGGAACTTGGCGCCAGGCGGTCTGCCCAGCTTGTGGCGGCTGTCGCCGATGCCGCTGCGGAGCCCCTCGCGGCGATCCGGCCGGCTCCCGACTGGTGCCTGGTTCTCGGGAATGAAGAGAAGGGCCTCGCCCGGGAGATTATCGAGCTTTGCAGCGCTCGCGTCTGTATCCCGATGGCCGAGGGGGCCGATTCTTTGAACGTGTCGGTCGCCGGGGGTATTCTCATTCACCATATGACAGGCGCCGGGTGGGAGCAGTCCGGCCAGGCTCAGGCGTGAATCGCTCCGCACAGAGGAGCCTGCCAGCGCAATTCGCCGGCTGCGGCTGTCAGTGAATCGATTCTCGCGGCGATCTCGGGAGGGAACGGGGAGGTCTTTCGCCGGGTCAAATCGGCGTGCGAGATCAGGGCCTCCATCGTGGAGGAGAGAACCTCGCGGGTCTCGTTGAGCATGAAATGAACCAGGTGAATTCGTTTTTCCGAGCGCTCGATGAGGCGGGTGTGGACGGCGATGGTCTCCCCGGAACGGACCTCGGCCAGGTAATTGATGAATTGCCGCAGTGCGAAGCTCCCGTTTTCACCGGAGGCGAAGTACTCTTCCGTCATGCCAATCTCTTTGAAGAGCCCGGTTACCGCGCGAGAGAAGAGGGCGACATACCAGCGAACATTCATGTGGCCCATGATGTCGAGATATTCATCGGTGATGGTCTCGACGTGGTAGCGGGGCAGTTCCCGCAGGTCTTTCAATTCGATGTCTTGATTCATCGCGGATAAAGTCTACTCGGTGAAGACCGAGCAGGCTGGAAAATCCGAAGATCATTCTCCAAAGAGAAATGCGGATCGGGAGATACTCTCTCTCGCCCTTCCCGCGGCGGGGGCGGCCTTCACCGCGCTTGCCCACACCTGGGTAGACACGGCATGGATCGGCAGGAGCGAGGATGGAGCCCTGGGGATCGCGGCCCTGGGGATCGCCAGCTTCACTGTGTGGATCTACAACTCATTCGGCTCACTTCTCGTCGTCGGCCTGACCGCGATCGTGGGGCGTTATTGCGGCGCCGGGAAGATCGAGGCGGCTCGCTATACGGCCAGCCAGGGGCTGCGAGGGGCCATCTGGCTGGCGGGTTTTTGCGCCGTGGCGGGGTACTTCCTGGCGCCATATTTTTTCAGGCTTGCCGGCGGGAGCGAGGAACTGGTTGCGCTTGGCGCTCCGTATGTCCGGATCTATTGGGGTGGTGGTTTCGTGCTCTTGCTCGGCTACGCCGCGGCAGGCGTTTTTCGCGGCCATGGAGACACCAGGGTCCCGTTCCTGCTGGGACTTGTCGGGCTCGCCCTGAACGTCATACTGGATCCCATCTTCATTTTCGGGCTGGGGCCGATCCCTGCGATGGGAGTGGCGGGAGCGGCATGGGCTACGGTGATTTGCTTCGGAGTCAGCGCTGTCCTGATGCTGGTGGTCTTGAGACGCAGGAACCTGCTGGAATCCGAGCGGCCCTCTGATGAGGAGCTCCGCCTGGATGGATCGACAAGAATATCGAGGCCGGGGAGACTGGGCCTGGATTACGCCATGTTGTGGCGCCTTGGCAGGATCGGCCACCCCGTGGCCATGGCGGGCGTCTTCTTTTCCCTGGTTTACCTGGGCCTGACCAGGATCGTGGAGGCGACAGGAGGCTCCACCTCGATCGCGGCGCTGGCCATCGGTCACCGGGGCGAGGGCCTGGCCTGGGTCATCTATACCGGCTACAACGCCGCGGCCTCGAGCCTGGTTGCCCGCTATATGGGAGAGAAGAGGATTGACCTCGCCGAGAACAGGGCCTGGAGGGCGGCTCTGCAATGCGCCCTTATAAGCGCCCTCTGGGGGGGGGTCCTGTTTGTCTTTGGAGAGGAGGTGGGGGCTTGCTTTATCGACACGAAAGCCCCCGGCTCGATGCAGGTTATCAAGGAGGCCTCAATCTATTTTAAGATCACCTCCTGGAGCTTTCTCTTCCAGGCCTGTGACCTGGTGCTGGGAGGCGCCTTCAGCGGGGCTGGCCTGACCCTCTCTCCGATGCTCCTGAGCGCCTCGATTACAGCGACCAGGTTGCCCCTTGCCGTCCTGGCCACAACCATTGGCCGCGGCGTTCCCGAAGAGATCTGGTGGGTCATCGCCGCTACGGCGGCCCTCAAGGGCATCCTGATCATCTTCTGGTTCAGGAGGGGGACCTGGAAAACTCGCTCAGTCTGAGAGCCGGCCTGCATGGATCGGGCAGCGGTCAATCGTCGGTGGGCGCGGCCGTCTTGCCGCTGAGCCATATCTCCGCTCCGGAGCCAGGATTGGCCAGTATCGCCGGGGTGACAGGCAATTCAAACCGGCCCGCCTTCTCGCATATCTTCTGCAGGTAGTCAGCCTGCTCGCTGAAGATGTTCCAGAGACAATCCTTGACCGGGAGTTTCTGTTCCGACGAGAGGCCCGCTGCCGCCTGGACAGCATCATCATCAAGGGTAAGCATCACGCCATGGCGCCTGGCGAACTCAGCCTCGAATTCCCTGGCTGTGTAGAGGTAGTAGCTGGTGGCGGCCGCGCCGGGATCTTTNGTGACCTCCTGGAGGGTCTTCTCCGGATCCTCAACGAGGCCTGAGGTCATCGCCAGCTTGTCGATCCGGGTGCCGGGCAGGTTGAATTTGAAATTCCTCAGGCAGGATTCGAGGACGCTCATCAGCCCCCTGGCGCCTGTTTTTTCATCGGCGGCCTTGCGGGCGACCGTCTGCAGGGCTGAGTCCTCGAAGGCGATGTCGATGCCGTAGTCCTGGAAGCTCTGGCGGTATTGCTTCAGGATGGAACCCTCGGAGGTCAGGAGTATCCGGTAGAGGTCGTTGTCGGAGAGCTCATCGAGGGCGACCCTCACCGGCAGNCGGCCGATGAACTCGGGCTCGAACCCGTACTCGATAAAATCCCTGGTCGATACGTCCTGGAGTATCGAGCCTTCCTGTGAATCGTTCTCCTGCTGGGAGGAGGCGCCAAAGCCGATGTTGTGTTCGCTCAAGCGCTTTTCGATGACCTCTTCGATGCCTGAAAAGGCTCCGCTGACGACGAAGAGTATGTGGCGGGTGTTGATTGTGCTCGGGCCCTGGGCGCCGCCCTGCATCATGCCCTGCAGATGGGCGCTGATGTCCATCGGGTTGCGCAGGTTNACCTCGGTCTCCTCCATCAGCTTCAGCAGGCCGACCTGGACGCCCCGGCCGCTGGGATCGCGCCCCTGGGNGGTCTGGGCGCTGGCGATCTTGTCGATCTCATCGAGGAATACGATCCCGTGTGAGGCGATGCGGGCGTTTCCATCCGCGCCGCGGACGAGTTCTCGGACCAGGTCGTCGACATCGCCTCCGACATAGCCGGTCTCTGAAAATTTGGTCACATCCGCCTTGACGAAGGGAACCCCGATCAGCTGGGCAAGTATTCTGATCAGGTAGGTTTTTCCGACCCCTGTGGGGCCGAGCAGGATGACGTTTTGTTTTACGTACTCGGAAACCGGGGCNCTTGCCGAGGGCTTTCCCNCGTCCACAGGCCCCGCCCCGGGGGCTTTTCCAAGGACCCTCTTGACGTGATTGTANTGATCGCAAACCGCCACGGAGAGGGTNCGCTTGGCCTCATCCTGCCCGATCACGAAACGATCAAGATAGGCCTTTACCTCGACGGGGGTCCTGTCGAAATCAAGCATCGCCTCGGGTATCTCGAGGTCCTCTCCGGAATCATCAGGGGCGCGTTCGGGATCGGGCTGCAGGTTGGGGGCAAGAGAGAAGGTGACTCCTTCGCCTCCACCGTCCTTGAATATCTTCTGCATCTCCTGCAGAAGCTCCTCAGGGGTCTTTGGTGTTTCTTTTGAATCACTCATTATGCTCGATATATCATGTGCCAAAATGAGAGCNTCTACAACTCTTGAGAGCTCGAGATTCCTCTATGACCGATATCCTCAAAATCCTGGCTCTCGAACCCTATTATAATCTTTCCCACAGCGTATTCCTCGAGGGATATAGCCGGTACTCGAGGCACACGGTGGATATCTGGTCGCTTCCCGGACGTAAGTGGAAGTGGCGAATGCGAGGCTCGGCCTATCACTTTGCCCAGCTNGCAGCGGCGGANNCCCCCGGGGCTGTGCCCGATGTCNTNTTCGCNTCNGANTTNCTGAACCTTGCCGACTGGAAGGCGATCTGNCCTCCTGCGTACCGTGANGTTCCGNCGGTCCTGTATTTTCACGAGAACCAGGCAAGCTATCCCCTGAGNCGGCANGCGAAGGGGGACCATGACTATGGCTGGATCAACCTGAGCTCCTGCCTGGCGGCTGACAGGGTGCTGTTCAATTCCCGGTTCCACCGGGACCAGTTCCTCGCTGCCATCCGGGAGGCCCTCAGCCTCATGGCCGACGGCGTCCCCGACGACCTGGCCGACAGGGTTGAGGAGCGCTCCGGCGTCTTTCCCGTCGGGATCGATTTTGAGCCNCACGACAGGGTTCGCGAAGAATTCGGNGNGGCTGGCGCTGGGCCGCCCGTGATCCTCTGGAATCATCGATGGGAATACGATAAGCGGCCGGAGCTTTTCATCGAGGCGCTTGCGNGCCTGCTGANGCTGGATNTCGATTTTCGGGTCATTATCTGNGGNGAGTCCTTTGACGGCTCCTANCCCGCCTTCAGGNACGCCCGGGAGCTGCTGGGNGATCGNTTGATCCNNCTGGGNTTCTACGAAGACAGGGGNGACTATCTCCNGGCNGTGGCGGGCTCGANTGTCGTCGTGTCGACGGCCGCCCANGAATTTTTCGGTATCTCGGTGGTCGAGGCCATCTACCTNGGCTGCCTGCCGGTGCTCCCGCGCGCTCTCAGCTATCCGGAAATATTGCCGGAAAGATTCCACGCGGCCTGCCTCTACAGCGATCCCGTCGAGCTGCCGGGCATGCTGGCTTCTTTTCTGCGGGAGCCGCCCGTCGGCCTCGCCGGGGAGCTCCGGCAGGTCGCCGCCCGCTACCATTGGCAGAGGCTCGCCCCTGAGCTCGATTCGCTCCTCGAGGGACTCGTCTGATCAGGAGCCCCCGGCAGGCTCATCGCTCCCGGGACCTTCGATTTTCCGCAGCCGCTTTTCCAGTTTTCTAATTTTCCGTGCGTACTCCGGCAGCTTTTGCAGCAGGGCGTAGACCTTCTTGGTGGAGCCGGCCGGCCGAGCCGGGGTGCCGAGATAGACCTGGCCTCCCTCGAGATCCTGCATGACTCCGCTTCCGCCGCCGACGATCGCCCCATCGCCTATCGTGGCGTGCCCAGTCACGCCGGCCTGGCCCGCCAGGGTAACGTAATTTCCCAGGTGGGAGCTCCCGGCGATTCCGACCTGCGAGATCAGCAGGCAGTGCTCGCCGATCCGGCAGTTGTGTGCAATAACCACCTGGCTGTCGATCTTCGTGCCCTTGCCGATAAAGGTTGAGTCGAGGGCGCCGCGGTCGATGGTGGTGTTCGCCCCGATCTCGACATCGTCTTCGATAATCACGCTGCCCACCTGCTCGACCTTTCTGTGGATGACGGGTTCAGCTGGATTGCCCGTATCTTCCTGGGCAAAACCGTAACCATCGGCGCCGATAACGGCGCCGCTGTGAATGATGATCCGGTCTCCCAGGGTGCAGTCGTGATAGATGTGCACGCCGGGATAGATGAGACAGTTTTCTCCAATGGTGGTTCCGGGCCCTATCGTGGCGCCCGGGAATACCTCGGTGGCGGCCCCGATGGCGGCCCCATCTCCTATCCATGCGCCAGGGCCGATTCCGGCTCCTTCGCCGATGGCCACGTCCCTGCCGATGATGGCATCGGGCGAGACATCTTTGAAGAGCCGTTTTCGCGGGTGGAAAAGCTCGAGTGCCGCCGCCCAGGCGACAAGAGGCTGGTCGACGCGGATGATATTCAGCGTCGCGGGCGCCTCCTGCTCTCTATCCACCAATACGCAGCCGGCCCTTGTTGACTCCAACTCGTTCTCCAGCTTCTTATTGTCGAGAAAGCTGAGGTCCTTGGGGCCTGCGCTGGTGAGGGATGCGAGGGATGCGATGGAGTAGTCCGCATCGCCAACAAGGGTTCCATTGACGATCCCTGCGAGCTCGCTGAGGTTGTGCTGGCTGCTCATATCAGGCCCAGTTTACAGGTCCGCGGGGAGGAGGAAAAGGGGGAGGAGCCATGGAAAGAGGCAAAGACTTCTCCCTGAAAAGCTCCCCGATTGCTCAACAACACGGGATTCGATGTATATTAGCAACTTATTCCATCCTCTATTTCAAGGCGCCAGCCATGTCCGATGACAAGAGCCCCAGGATGTACGACTCGATGGCCCAGGCCTATCACCTGCTCGGGCAGCATGACCTGGCCGCGGAAACCCAGAGGATGGCGCTTCATTTCCTTGGTGACGATGACAGCCCCCTGGGAAGGGAGATGTCGGAGCGTCTCCAGGACTACCTTCGCGCTGCGGAGAGAACCTCGCTGGAGCAACTCGCTTCCAGGGAGGGCGAATGACCTTCGCAGCCCTCGCCCTTGTCGCCCTGCTGTCGGCTCCGGGAGCAGGTGAAAACGACAAGATCGAGGCCCTGCTCGAGACCGGGGACTTCGAGGCCGCGGCCACGGCTCTCGAGAGCTCTCTTGCTGAGCCCGGAGGTGGGGCGGAGAGCGCCCTGCTGCTTTCGGAGTGCTACCTGCAGATGCGGCTGCCTGAAAAGGCGGCCGGGGCGCTATCCCTTGCGCCCCCGGCGCTGAGGGCCGAGCCGCGATACCGCTACTGTATGGCGGAGGTGCTGGCCTCCAGGGGAGAGACTGCCGAGGCCGAGAAGCTGCTCGAGAAGGCGGTGGGCGTCTCCACCGATCTTCGTTCCGCCTTTCGGCTGGCGGTCCTTCTCTACGAGCGCGGCTCTTATCAGCGTGTCGAAAAGATACTGGCAAGGTGTGCCGGGGGAGAGCCCCCTGATTACTATTGCGCCATCTACCGGGCCCGCTCCCTCCTCGCGCTCGATCGTCCCGCCGAGGCGATCGCGGCCCTCTCGGTCCTCCACACTGCCCGGAGCACACCGGAGGTTCATTACCTGATGGGGAGGGCGGACTATCTGTTGGCGAAATACTCCGTTGCCGCCGGGCATTTTCGCCGCGCCCTGGGCGAAGACAAGGCCTATCTCGAGGCGGCCTTTTCCCTCTCTATGGCGCTTCGAAGAGGTGGTGACAAGGAAGGCGCAGATGCGGCGCTGGGGAATTTCGTCAAGCTTCAGAAGGCAGATCGGATCCGATTGCGAAAAGCGAACCGGCTGTCGCAAAAATGCAGGCGAGAGCCCGCCAGCGTGGATGCGTGGGCCGAAGCGGGTGAGTTCCACTTATCTACGGGAGACAGCGACCAGGCGCAGAGCCACGCCTGGAAAGCTCTCTCGCTGAACCCCCAGCAGGCCAGGGCCCGGCTGCTGCTCGCCAGGGCTCTCCGGCAATCCGGAGCCTACGGCCAGGCGGCTTTGCATTACCGAAAAGTGATCAGCCAGGCGCCTGGGGGCAAGATCGCCGAAGATGAATTACGGGAAATGGTCCGAAAGCATGCAAGACAGTAACCTCATCTCTCTCCGGTGGTGTTTCGTCCTGGTCCTGCTGTTGGCTGCCGCCGTGATGCCGGGCTGCTTTCGGGACTCATCTTCGAAACATCCCGCAGTTCTGCATTTTGTTGACCGTGCGGCAGGGGCCGGGCTGGATCGTATTCTCGTGTCCGGGGGGCGCCACAAGCTGGCTATTGTCGAAAACATCGGTACCGGGGCGGGTGTATTCGATGCGGATGGGGATGGGCTCCTGGATCTTTTTCTTTCCAACGCGGGAAGCCTGGCGGACGGCAAGGTTCTGTCCGGGCCCGGCCCGGCCCTCTACAGGCAGTCCTCGCGGGGGAGGTTTGAAGAGGTCTCAGCCGAGCTGGGGATCGAGTTTGAGGGGTGGGGGACGGGTGTCGCGGTGGGGGATTATGACAACGACGGCGACCAGGACCTCTTCCTGGCCTGCTGGGGTCCCGACCGGTTCTGGGAGAACAGGGATGGGCGGTTTTTCGAGGTGAGCAAGAGGGCGGGGCTCGATCATGAGGGGCTCAGCACCAGCGCCGTATTCTTCGATTACGACCTCGATGGGCTGCTCGACCTCTACGTCGCCGGCTATCTGCAGTTTGACCTGGAGGCCCTCCCCAATGATGGTGAGCCCTGCATCGAAGGAGCCGCCCGCGTAGCCTGCGGGCCGGATTTTTACGAACCCGCGACTGACAGGCTCTACCACAACGAGGGCGGGGGCAGGTTCCGCCTGGTCTCCGGGCAGGCGGGGATCGGCGCAGGAGTCGGTGGCTACGGGCTTGGGGTCGCGGTCGATGATTTCAACCTCGATGGCCTGCCGGATCTCTACGTGGCCAATGACTCCACCGAGAACTACCTGTGGATGAATGCCGGAGCTGGAAAGTTTACGGACGAGGCGCTGCAGGCGGGGGCGTCCCTTGGCCCGGAGGGACAGGGGCAGGCAGGGATGGGCGTGGCCATTGGAGATTACGATGGAGATGGGCTGCGGGATATTTTCGTTACCAATTATTCCCAGGAACAGAACGCTCTCTATCGCGGCGCGGAGGGTGGAGGGTTTATCGACAGCTCAAGCGGGTGTGGTTTTTCCGGGGAATCCTACATGGCGCTGGGCTGGAGTACTTTTTTCGCGGATTTTGACAACGACTCTGATGATGATCTGTTCGTGGCCAACGGGCACGTGCATCCCGCAGCCGCCCAGGTGAGCTCGTCCCTGAGCTACCTGCAGCCTTGTTTTTTCTATCTCAACGATGGAGAGGGGCGCTTTGAATTGTGCCCGGAGTCGATCGGGCAGGATGCTCTAGAGGCGCGCGCCCATCGAGGGGCCGCCGAGGGGGACATCGATGGGGATGGGGACATAGACATTCTCATCAGCGTCCAGGGAGGCCCTCCTGTCCTTCTCGAGAACCGCACGGCAGGGGCCGGCAACTCCCTGCTGGTCGAGTTGGTGGGAAGTGAGAGCAACCGCGAAGGCATTGGTGCACGGCTCACTGGGAGGGTGGGTGGCAAGGTGATCACGAGGAGGGTCGGGCGGGGCGGGGGCTATCTCTCGGCGAGTGATGCCCGGGCGCATTTCGGCCTTGGAGCCTCCNGCCNGCTNGATTCATTGGAGGTCTGGTGGCCATCNGGGCGAAAGGACACCCTGGCNGNGNTGGAGGCCGGAAATCTCTACAGGATCCANGAGTCCAATGGCAGGGCCGAGGTGNTTCGAAAACTTTCGCGAAGGCCTTGAGCTCAGGGNCTGCCGAGGCCCNCCTTGAGAATGTNCTNGAGGGCTTCGCGGTCCTCGCTGGNCAGGGGCAGGAGAGGCCGCCTGGTTTCGCCCCCGCTCATTCCCAGCAGGTCATG
This sequence comes from Planctomycetota bacterium, assembly GCA_002695115.1. GTDB lineage: Bacteria > Planctomycetota > UBA8108 > UBA8108 > UBA8108 > UBA8108. The sequence continues at coordinate 46,024 of NZOA01000038.1, read as the reverse complement.
GGCGTGTTTCAGCCCNGAGATGCCATAGTGTACGGTGATCGCCTGGTTTACCGGGAGCAGTNTCTGCTGGAGCGCTCTTGCTTCGGCAACCCGGCCTGCCTCGAAAAGATCGCAGAGGGTGACACATTCTTCCGGGGCGATATTGGCGAGGGCCANCACTCCTCCGGCCGCTCCAAGGGNCAANCCNGCCAGNAGTATGTTNGCGGTNCCGACATAGATCGTGAAGTCATCAGGGCAGTCCGNCAGGCANCTGGTTAGAAATANCATGTCCTGGGAGGTGTCTTTCATGCCGATGATNCCCGGGTGGCCGCTGAGCCGCCGGACCATGTCGGCCTGGAAGACGATCGGAGAGAATTTCGGCACGTGGTAGAGAAGGACCGGGATCTCCGCGGCGTCAGCTACGGCCNTGTAGTGTGNTTCGAGGACNGTCGGGGTCATCGCNNCCTTGTAGTAGGAGGGAGGGACGACCAGCGCGGCATCGGCGCCNGCNGCGGCGGCGCGNTGGGTCGATTCGATGGTCGCCCGGGTGGANTCTCTCCCGGTTCCGACGATGATGGNTTTGTCTTCCGCCCTCGAGGAGACGGCTGTCTCGATGACCTCAACGGCTTCTTNGTCGCTGAGGTAGACACTCTCCCCNTTGGAGCCNAGGACCACGTAGCCNGCGAGCCGGGTGTCGTTCAGGNTCTCTATATTCGCCCTNTAGGCATCCCGGTCGAACTCTTCATCCCTGAAGGGGGTTACCAGGGGAGGGAAGATACCCGATGGCAGNACGCTCATCTTGTCTCCTGCTTGTAGGTCCCGTTGTTTGCCGGCCGAGGTCAGGCTCCCTGCCCTAATCGACCGATGACCGGAAGGTCGTCGGCGAGAGGCCGTACGTAATCGAGGAAGGCCGCGGTGACATCGTTGCCAGTCTCGCTGATGAANTCAGCCGGCATCTCCTTGGTGTGCTTCGCCACCTTGTCGAGGTCGGNCATGAAGAGTTCAGAGCCGTAGCGGNCGGAAGATCCCGTGCGGCGTATGCAGACCGTGCCGCTCGAGAGCTCTCCCTCGACCATTGATTTTACGGCGAAGGCTCCGGCCGCCCGGGCTTCTGCCGCATCCACCTCGGAGCGGATGCCGGGGAAACAGCGCTGCATGTATCCCAGGGTGTCAGCTCGAACTCTCGAGGCGGCGGGCACCTTTTCTTTGACGAGATTGGAGAGGTAGTCGCCAAGGGCGCCGGTGCCGGAGAGCTGGATATTGCCGTGCGAGTCCTTTTCGCCGCTGGAGAAGACCGGCGAACCATCAGGGCGGCTGATTCCCTCCGACACGGCTATGACGCAACGCCCGATGTCGTCGAGGCAGGCGGCTACATCGTCGATGAAGCGCTCTTCTTCGAAAGCGACCTCAGGCAGGTAGATGAGGTGGGGGCCATCCGTCTCGGCCTGTCTTGCCAGGGCGGAGGCCCCGGTGAGGAAGCCGGCGTGCCGGCCCATGATGACGTCAATTTTCACGCCTTTGAGGGCTGTATTGTCGAGATTGTCTCCCATAAGGGCGAGGGCGACGAATCTCGCGGCGCTTCCGTAACCCGGGCAATGGTCCGTTTCACGAAGGTCGTTGTCGATGGTCTTGGGGATGTGGCAGACCCGGAANTCGTAATCCTCCCCACGGGCGAGCTCGTCAACAATGTGCGCGGTCTCGGCGGTGTCATTGCCGCCAATGTAGAAAAAATATCGGATGTCGTGGGTCTTGAAGACNTCGATCAGTTCCTTGCAGTCTTCCTCNGTAGCTTTTTTTCTTACCGAGCCCAGTGCGGCTGAGGGCGTCCTGGCGACCCGCTCAAGGGTTTCCGGTGTCTCGGCCGTAAGGTCGATCAAATCGTTCGTCAGAAGCCCCTCAAGGCCGTGACGAGCCCCATACATATGNCCGATTTCCTCATACTTTGCTGATTCGAGGACCGCTCCAACCAGGCTTTCATTGATAACGCATGTGGGGCCACCAGATTGGCCAATAACCGCGTTTCCTTTGATGTTGGGCAAATTAACTCTCCAGGGAATTCAGTCGATCATGACTCTTCGTTTTGAATGAAGTTCAGAATTATCTATGAAACCGCGGCAGTAGAAAGAAGAAAAGTTGATTCAGCTGCGGATCTCGATTTTCAGTCAGTAGTGGGTGATATTTAGCCGTATTCTGATTTGAGAAATAAATATAGCTGTTCTCTAAACACTTATTATTTAATAAATTAGGTTGTTTTTTATCGACGAGTTCAATTTCCGGCTAAAAATTAGTCGAAATGGNAGTTTGGGATTGCACGCGGCCAGGAGGCGATCATGCCTTTAAATTCAATTGGTTGAATAACTTAAGATAAATTATGCGAGCATTTTTCAAATGGAATGGACCTTGCTTATATCCAGTCCAGTTCGCAGCGATCTACAAGGTTTCAACCCGTGGAACTGCGGTTAAAAAACGGACGGATTTGCACCGGAAGGTGTGAGATAAGAAGGAGCCTGAGAGTTGAGGGAGGATAGCCTCCTTTTGGGCGGGTCGGATATTTCCTGACCGCCCTTTAGGGTCGAAGGAGGCAGGTTCAAATACCCCATTTCTCCTTTTACTTGCTTCATTTCTTACGGAAGGGCGTCAGCTTGCTGGCGCTCTTTTTTTTTACCCAGGGGATAGGGCTCTCCCGAACANTTCATGAAAATAGATTTGTCGCAACGGTGGGCGGTGCTTGTTGTCCGTCCGTGTTTTCCGCCTGCGGGGCCTGAGTCCGCCGGGAGNGCGTCGTTGAGATTCTTTCCGGTATGGAGCGTGCTAACCGCNTCAGGCGGGCGCCTAATCTACCGGGTAATCCCGCGGCAAGATCGTAAACGCCTCGGCATCATTGCAGACGCCATGCGTCGAATCCCGCCGAGTATCGCCTTCGCATTTTTTCTCCTCGTAACCTCATTGCGGGGGGGGCTTTTTATGGGAGCGCGGAAGCTCCCGTCGCTCTCGGCGCGATCAATCTCGCCATTGGGCCACCAGGGTGCTTGCGGGCCTGTGATCGACGACCGTTACGATCTCCCGGGGAGTGGCTGGTACGAGATCGGTTGAGGAGAGCACCCTGACCCGCTGGGATGCCACTCGGACGACAAGGGCCAGGGCTGCAAAAGAGCTGACCAGGCTGGAGCCACCGTAGCTGACAAAGGGCAACGGCAGGCCGGTGATGGGGGTCAGCCCCATGGTCATGCAGATATTCTGGTAGCTCTGGATCGCGAACAGGGAGCCGATACCGACAGCCAGCAGCTTTCCGAAGGGATCCTCCGTGTTCAGTGCCACGAGAAAGCAGAGCAGGACAAGCGCGACCAGCAGGAGGACGACGCATCCGGCGCCGAGAAACCCCCACTCCTCGCCAACTACGCTGAAGATGAAATCGGTGTGCCTGGCGGGGAGTTTGCCGAGGCTGTTCTGCTCACCCCTGCCGTAGCCCCGGCCGCTGAGGCCGCCGCTGCCGAGGGCTATCTTGGACTGCTCCAGCTGGTAAGCTTCCCTTCGTTGCACAGCCGGGCTGTCCTGTTCGAAATAACCCGTCAGCCTGCTGAGCTGGTATGGCTTGAGCAGCGGCAGGCGGTTTCCCATCTTGTAGGCTACCGGGACCGATGCGNCCGCGAGGATGACGACGGCCNCGACGTATTTCCANCGCGCGCCGGCGACGAATACCATCGCGAGCAGGATGCAGGGCAGNACCATGCTGGTGCCGAGATCCGGCTGNNCGAGCACAAGNCCCATNGGCACCATCGTCAACAGGCAAGGCATGAAGAGCCCCTTGAGGCTGCCCTGGTCTTCGCGGAAGCGGAGATAGCGGGCAAGGCAGAGNGCCAGGGCGATCTTCATCAGCTCGCTTGGCTGCACATTGAACAATGCAAAGCGGAACCACCTGGAGGAGGTGGGGTCCCCCCGCAGTAATTTCAGGGCAAGCAGGACACAGAGGCAGAAAAGTACCAGGCCGTAGAGGGTGTAGGATTTGCGCTCGAAAAACCGGTAGTTGATCCGGGTCAGGACGAGGAAACCGCAGAAGGCGATGGCNGCCTTGACAATCTGCTTCCAGGCGACCTTTCCCGGGAAGGCTTCACCCTCCAAATGCATGGTGCTGTGNACGAAGAGCACTCCGATGAAACACAGGCTGAGGGCTGTGAACACCAGGTACCAGCCGAGCATCCGGTTGCTGAAAAGTTTTGAAATCACAGTCCACCTCCGCCTTCCTGGCTCGGCGGGANCTCCTGTGGCGGCTGGGCAAGATAGCGAGAATCGCTTTCGGCAAGGTAGTCCATGAGGACCCTGGCTACGGGGGAACCGGCATCGCCGCCTCCGAGCCTGCTTTTCTCGCAAACGATCACGAAGGCCATCGTCGGGTTNGGCAGGGGCCCGTATCCGACCAGCCAGGAGTGGTAGCGCAGGGTGCCCGCGTGGTATTGCGCGGTCCCGGTTTTCGCGGCGAAGTTGTAGTTCTCGAGTCCCAGCTTTCCGTACACCGTACCGTTGCGGTCACTGACGACCCGCTTCATGCACTCCTGCAAGATCGCGGCGGTGCGTGGATTTCGTATGCTGATGTCCTGTGGCGGGACCTTCTTGACCAGCCAGGGACTGGGCACCTTTCGAAGGCCAAGCGCAACCGCTCCGACCATCCTCAGGGCCTGCAGCGGGGTCATCTGGACCTGTCTCTGGCCGATTCCGTACATACAGAGCCCCCGTTCTCCGGCGATAGCCTGGGGCTTTTCCAGGAATCCGCGGTCGTAGGNGCCCCTGAGGGCCGGCAGGTCTACTCCGGTAAGGGCGCCGCAGCCGAGCTTCCTGGACCAGCGATCGAAGGTGTCGCTGTCGAGGTGNTTCGTGGAAAGGTAGTAAAAGTAATTGTTGCAGGAGGCCTGGAACGCCTCGTAGAGGTTTAAGGGGCCGTGCCCCAGCCTGCTCGAGCAGCGCATGGTGAAGGGCTTGTGCTCACCGACGAGGCACTCGAATTTCCGGAGGGGATCGACGNCACCTTCCCAGTCCCGGCCATCTTCAAGCGCCGCGATGGNGGTGATGATTTTAAATATGGAGCCCGGGTAAAGAGCCTTGCTGCGGGGGCGATCAAGGAGCCAGTCGGGGGTCTGGTCGCCAAGNTNCNTGTTCATCTGGTCGCGATAGGCCGGGTNCCTGATTTTATTGGGNTCGAAGCTCGGGTAGGCGGCNGAGGCCAGGAGGGCCCCGCTTGGGAGCTCCATGACCGCGGCGCTGGCCGCGGCGTGGCCGTGGTGGGCGCACTCTGCCCACAGCTGCCTGTAGAGAAGTTCCTGCAGGTTTCCATCGATGGTCGTATTGATGTCAGTCCCATTTGACGAGGACAGGGATGTGAGCAGCTTTCGCTGGCCGGATCTTTTTCCTTTCTGCTGGAGCCGCATTCCGTATTCGCCGCGCAGGAGAGCGTCATATTTTCCTTCGATACCGCCCTGGCCGACGGAGTCGGCGTGGCGCAGGGCGCCGCGCCTGATGACGGAAAATGCCTCGGCGCTGCGNACTCCCGAGTAGTGGTCGAGCAGCCGCCCGTCCTTTTCGAGGCGGTGGAGGTCTTCCCGGTTGAGCTTCCGGAGATAGCCGGTCAGGGGCCCGAAGACCTCTCCTCGAGGGTAGATNCTNCTTGTCGAGTCGACGATCCGGATACCNGGATAAAGCNCAGGGTGGTATTCGATCATCGAGACAGCCTGGAGATCGATGCCNGGCGCCAGCAGNCGATCCATNCTGTAGTGGAGGCGCCTGGAATTTTTCGTTTTCTTNCTGATGAAGAGNTCATCGGCTCCTGACTCGATATCCCGGCGANCGTCCCGGGCGACCAGGGCATCNATNTTNTCGAGCCCGGCGTCCAGGCGNNCTTCAAGGTCTTCGAGGCTGTATTCGTCGATCCGCGCGGCGAGCCTGCGGAGGGTGAGCTCGAGACGGAACAGTTTTTCGGGGCGAAGCCAGAGTTCGAAATGATCCTGTTCCCCGGCGGCACTCGCCGGCCGTAATTCGAAGTTGTCCTGGAAAATTTTTCGGGGACTGAGCCGCCTGGTGATTCTTTCGGCGACCTCCGGGGGTATCCGATCGACCACCCGCAACCACTCGGGCTCAAAGGGCTTTCCCTGGGAGAGAAGGGCCTCCAGCCTGTCGATGTCGACAAGCTGGCGAAGGAGCGCCCTGGCCTCCGCGACCTTCGGGAAGCCTCCAAGGCGCCCGAGTTCTTCACAAACGACCTCGAAGACGATATAGCGTGGGTTCAATTCGGAGTAGACGAAGTGAAGGTCGAAACCGGATTGGTTTTCGGCCAGCACCTCTCCGTTTCGGTCGTAGATGGCGCCGCGAACCGGCGGGATGCTGATCAGGCTGGAGTTTTCCGCTCGAACCCTGAAGTGTTGATGCTTGACGGGATCGAGTTGGAGAGACCAGAGCTTTGCGAAGATGAGCAAGGCGGGCAGGGCGGTGAGCCACATGAGAATTTTCAGCCGTGTCTTTGCCAAGCGGACCTCCCCCTGATAGCGCCGATTCCTTTCTCCCCTGGGAGCGCCCAGTGGAGGATCGGCAGGGTGATTCGGTAGACCGGCCAGGTGAGCAAGGCGGTGTAGGCCGTGGTAGCGCCAATCGAGAGGCCGGGGGCGGTCGAGGGGCCATCAAGAAGAAGCCACCTCGCCCCATGCGGCGCAAGGAGGCCCAGTAGAATTCCGGCGATCGCCAGCAGGGCTGTTCCCCGGGCGCTCTCGGCGATGCCGGCCGATCGGCAACGAAGGATGAAGAAGGTCGACAGGAGGCATCCGGTCATATGAGGGCCTACGATGCCCGGCGACAGGGCGTCCAGCACTCCGCCCGCCAGCAAGGCGGCGGCGTAGGCCGCCGGCGGGGGCAGAACGAGGCAGGCTGTGACGAGGGCCAGAATGGTGAAGTCAGGGCGTATGCCGTAAAGATCGTATAGCGGCCCGGCGACAACATGGAATCCGGCGAAGAAGGCGACCAGGCTACAGCTCACGAGGATGCTCACCTGGGGCCCTCCCGGAGCCGGGCGAGATCCTTCCTGGCGAGGTCCTCGAGCAGGACAACCCGCCGGAGAGAGTCGATGAGCACATCGGAGCGCACGATGGCCAGAGAATCTTTCTGCCCGGGCATCTCGCGGATGTGTCCGACGATGCAGCCGGCGGGGTAGAGCCCATCTCCCCCTTCTGTGAGAACGACCTGTCCTTCGGAAAAAGAAGGGGTCTTGCCAAGGTGGCGGATCTCGAGCAGGGGGTAGCCTTCTCGGTCGGTTCTCCCGGTCCCCCAGAGCATCCCGGTGTCTTCGCCGCAGCGGAAGCGGGCCCTGAAGAGGGGATCGAGGATGCTCTGGACTCTGCCGACGCCGGCTCCAGCAGAGGAATCGACAAGTCGCCCCACCAGGCGATCCTCGTAAAGGACGATTGAGTCCTTGTGCAGGGCGGGAAGTCCGTGGAAGGAGATGAAAAGATATCTCTCGGCGCTGGATGGAGTCGACAGGGGGAGGACGTCGGCGACGGCGACTCGGTAGCGGGCGGCACTCCTCTCGACCGCTCCGCCGGCGGGGTCGTAGAGCAGCCCCTTCGTGGAGGTGACCAACTGGAGGTCTCTGTTCACTTTTCGCAGCCTGTCCTCGAGAAGGGCGATAAATTCGCCGTGCCGGGCGTCGGCAGCGGCACCTTCGTTGTTGGCCTGTGGCGCGGGAGAGATCCAGCCCGAATGAATGGCGAGGCGGAGGGCCGGGGGTGCCAGGAGGAATGCGAGCAGGAAGACGAGGTTGATGAAGGGGCTTCCTATGTAGCTTCTTTTCATTCTTTTTGTGCCCATGAGGGCTGGTGGTTTTAGCTGCGAAATCAGCCCTGGCTCCCGCCGCCCTATATCCGGTCCTCCGGGCATTCGAGGAACGGGCGGAACTCGTCGAAATACTTGAGAACAAGCTCAAGACCGCGGGCTACGGTAAGCCCCGGCTCCTGAGGGACATGAACTTTTGTATTGGTTGAAGCATAGATCCTGTCGGCAAGTCCGGGAAGCGAGGCTGCCCCGCCGCAGAGTGTGATCCCGCTCTCCATCAGGTCAGATGAGAGCTCGGGGCCCAGGCGGGCGACCAGGTCTCCTATCGAGTCGATGATGATGCTGAGCGGGCGATCGAGGGCGCGCTGCACCTCGTCGGTCCCGAGCACGACAGAGCGCGGGACCTGGACATCCCGGCCATAGCCGGTAATTTCGAGCGGTGGCCCTTCATCGCCGGGGAGGGCGCTTCCAAGACGAATCTTGACGTCCTCGGCCGTGTCGGGGCCGATCAGGATGTTATACCGATTTCGTACATAGTGGGTGATGGCTTCGTCCATCGCGTCACCGGCTACGGGGATGCTCCTGGACTCGACCACGTCTCCGAGCGAGAGAACGGAGATGTCCGTGGTGCCGGCCCCTATGTCGATAATCATGTGGCCGTGGGCTTCATGGATGGGCTGTCCTGCGCCGAGGCCTGCGGCGCGAGGCTGGTCGAGGAGGTAGACCTTGCCGGCGCCGGCCCGGTCGGCGGCCTGCTGAAGAGCGGTCTTTGCCACGTCGGAAAGATCGGTCGAGGCGTTGACCAGGAGCCGGGGGGCGATCCAGCTCCCGTTCCTCGCCGTGCGGATGAAATGGGCGAGAAGGATTCTGGTCATATCGAAGTCGTCGATGGAGCCGCCCCTGAGCGGGCGAATGACATCTATGCTCAGGGGGGCCCGGCCGAGCATCTTCCTGGCGTTGCGCCCAATGGCCCGGCCGTCATCAAGGACCTCGTGGGTGCCTTTTTTTACCGCGAGGACAGTCGGCTCTTCGCTGACAAGGCCCCTTCCTCGTACGCAAAGCCGGGTAGTCGATGTGCCGAGATCGATCGCCATATCGGTAGAAAACAAACCGAACAGACGCGAAACCACCATTCGCTCACCTCGAGATGTTCCGCTGTCGAGAGCCCTCGGCAACGGCCGCACTTCTTTTCTACCAGGGGGAGAATCGGCTCCCCTCATCTGCGGATTTCTCTTCATTTCCGCGGTTTGATGAGGCGCGATTCTCTTCCCGTCCAGTGGCACGCGAGCATGAAAAAACCCGCTTTTGCCAACAGGGTCATTCTGCTTGCAAAAGCGGGTTGGTTCAAGTCCTTAGCGGACTTTTCAGGCAATTCAGTGGCGAATTACCTGATTTATCGCTCAGAAGTCATCGTCAACGTCATCGTCGGAGGATGCGTCCTTCTCTGCAGGATCGGGCTCGGTGGGCGTCTCGGCCTCTTCGGGATCGGGCTCGGCGGGCGCCTCGGCGTCATCGCCGGCTCCCGTCGTGTCTTCAGCTCCCGCGGAACCTTCGCCGCTGGCCTCCTTTTTGGCGTCTTCGATCAGCTTGTCACTCCTGTCGCTCTCGCTCTTCAGCTCCTCGACCTTTTCATCTGTGAGAGGCTTGGAGTTGCCAAGAATTTCATTTATGCCCTCGATGATGTCAGCCTGCTCCTTCTTCACATGAAGGACCTCATTGGCCGCTCGTTCAGTCGGGCTCCAGCTGGCTCGCACCTGGGTGAGCTCGGCAATCTGCAGCGAGATGGCGCCGACGATCGCGACGCAGGCGATGATCAGGCAGCTGGTCGCAACCGGGCTTCCTTCTTTACGTTCGATGATTTCTTCGTTGTTTGTCGCCATGATTTAACCTGTTCTTCCTCAGTTGATTCGCGTGGTGGCGCGATCTCCCTGGCGAATATCGGATCCCTCGGCGGTGAAGAGGACGCGGGCGCCCGCAAGGTTTTCATATACCTTGTTGACCCTGACCTTGCCGACAAATTTGTCTTCGCGGTAGATAGTGAACTCGACGCCTTCCTTGACTTCGTCCTGGCTGCCTACGCTGAGCACCACGAGGTTCAGGTTGCTGTCGACTTCCTCAACAAGCGCATCGATGGGAGGAGAGACGAGCCCGCTGAGGATAGCCTCGACGCCATCCTTGCCGAGCTTCTTCTCGACCGCTCCATAGGCGAGCTCGAGCGAGTCGAATTTTTCGCTCAGGGTGTTGTGCTCAACTCTCGCCTCGTGGAGCTCCTGGGTGGTCGCGTCCAGGTCTCTCTTCATGCGGAACTTTTCGGCGTTGGCTACTTTTTGCGCGTCGATGGCATCGTCGCGCTTGTCGTGCGCTTCGTTCAACTGACCGGTGAGGGTCGTGTTCTGGCTGACGAGGCTGGCGTTCACGTTGTCAGTAGCGGTCTTGGCGTTGATGGCCTCATCGCGCGTTGCGGAGATATTGGCAATCTGGGCATCCTTGCCCTTGAGCTCGGTGCGCAGCTTCTGGATCGTGCCGGCCTTCTGAAGCTCATCTTCACTTACCAGGCGGAGAGCGTCTTCGAGATCGTCGCGCTCACCCTTGAGTGTATCGTTGCGATCTTTGAGCTTAGCTACGCTCTTGGTGACCTCTTCCTTGAACTCGTCGTAGTTCTTGGCCCAGTCTTCTCGGGTAAGGTAGAGAGTTGCTGATGTGCCGAAGAAAAGTATCGACAGCAGGAAAACAAAAACGACGAAAACCTTCGCCAGAGCACTCATTTATCCATTCCTCCAAATCAGGACCATATTCATTTCTTCCTGATGGCTGCGGCTCTACTGGCCGCTATTCAAGCAGATTGCGCAAATTGCGAAATCAGGGAAAGCACCAAACAGGGAAGGTCCCGTTTATTCCCAACACCCATCAATCGGCAACTGTGGGTGATTGACAAGAGTCTGATTTAAACTTCATTCCTCTCAGCTTATCTCTCGGCTTATTGTTTTCGGAACATAGGGGGATTGCAAGCTAATCCTGAACCCTCCAAACTCCTTAAACCGCAAGAGGATGCTGATTTCCTCATTCGTTTACGAGAGGTTCATACGATTATATGACACAGAACGAAACTGTCAATCGATGCGCTTGAGAGGAAAGTTATCTGGAGTGGGCACCTAATTTTTCACAAAACCTTGTGAATCAAGGACCTGCTACCGGTATCCGACGTAATAAACGGCCTTGTCGCCAGCAGGGGCGGGGCGCAGCACCCAGCCCTCTGATCCCGCCGCGAGAGGGCTGAAAGGAGTCTCCGGGTTCCAGCTTTTAACTGTAGCCGGAATAAGGGTTTCCGGGTGTTTTTCGCTTATTTTTCCAACCTGCAGTGACCAGGTCTCTTCTTTATTTTCAACCGGTGGAGGGGGGCTCATCATTTCATCCTCGTAGACATGCTTCGTCCAGTTCCAATAACCTGCCGAAGCGCCGCTTCGGGCCAGGAGCATGGGCCGGCAGAAGAGGTCGAATCCCGCAGCGCAACTCAGCGGCCCGCCGCTGAGGCCAAGAACGTCCATTTCCGCTAATTTCCCGAAAACCAGTGAGTCGCAGCCGCTCAGGGCCAGCTTCTCCAACAGCACCTTTCCGTTCAATTCCCGAACGGCCTCGGCGCTCCTGTCGCTGAGGCCTGAGCCGGTTCCCCCGCAAAGGATCAGAACATCGATCTGTCTTGTGCGGCAACGGTGGAGGTGCCGGTTGACGCCTTCGGGCCCATCTTCGGAAATCCCCAGGGGGATAACCTCGAGCCCCAGCGCCTCAATCGCTCCGATGAGCCAGTAGCCGTTGAGGTCGTACACCTCGTCGTTGGCAAGCTCGGCTTTCAGGTCCATGAGCTCTTCACCGAGAAGCAGCACTCCGACTCGTGGCGGGGAGTAAACCCTGGCCCTGGATATTCCGGCGGCAAGAAGATGAGCCTGGATGCGGGGTGAAAGGAGAGTGCCCACCTCGATGTCCCTGGGCGTCCCGTCGTGCCGGCCCAGGATTCCTTCCGCCGCCTGTGGAAGGAGGTTAATGCGGACCTTTCCTGTCCCAAGCAGGGTGCCGTTGTTTACCGGCAGGATTGCCCAGGTCTTTGCCGGCAGCAGGCCTCCGGCCTCTACGCGACAGGCGGATCCCTCCGGGGGCGCATCTTTGCCGTCCTCGAGTATGGCGGCCAGATCGGCGCCCGTATCGAGCTCGTCGCCGGCGCCGCTGCCGGAGGGGAGCGCGTAGCCATCCAGGGCAGCCCTGAGCGTTCCGGGCGGATCGAATGGAAAGGAAGAAGCCGGGGGCAGCCCCGGGACCGCCTCGGCAAGGTAATGCCCGCCTCCCGCTTCGACCTCGAGCTGGATCACGGGCCCGTGCTTGGTCTTTTCGGTCACTAAGCGCAGGGCGTCTATGGGGTTGATGGCGATAGGTGGAAACATCCTCTTCCTGTGGTGAACTTTCCGGGTTTCTGGTCCTGGAGGGTGTATTTTCTACCGAACAAGGATAACTTTATCTTCTTCCGCTTTATTTAGTTAGTTTCACATGGAAGACAGGCTTGCGGAGCATGGATAAAAGATGTTTACGGGAATCGTAGAGAGAACCGCTGTCGTTGCCAGTGCTGAAGAGACCGGTGGTGGGTTGGCGCTCGGGGTAAAGGTCTCCGCGGAGGCTCCGTTGCCCCAATGGAGACCTGTCGAGCTCGGTGAGAGCATCAGCGTGAGCGGGGCCTGTCTGACGGCCGTTGAATTCGATAACACCCCTGATGGCGGATCGGTCAGCTTTGAGGTCGTCCCGGAATCGCTTGAAAAAACAACGATGGGCGGGCTTCGGGCCGGAGATCTGGTGAACATCGAGAGATCCCTGCGGGTTGGCGAGTCCTTTGGCGGCCATTACGTCACCGGGCATGTGGATGGGATCGGGGAGATCGTCAAGATTGAGCGGCAGGGCGACCAGTCGCTCTTCAGGGTCTCCACCGCGCCTGGCCTTATCGAGCAGATGCTGGATAAGGGCTCCGTTTCCGTCGATGGCATCAGCCTTACGATCGTCGAGGTGGCCCGAGAGGAAGGCTGGTTCAGCTTCGCAACGATCCCTCATACCATGGAGTGCACTATTCTTGGCCGTGCCTCGGAGGGCGGGGAGGTAAACATCGAGACCGATGCGTTCGGGAAGTGGGCGCTGCATGGACTCCAACGCCTGCGAGGAGACGAGGTTTCCGATGAGCGGGACGGGCCGCCCATCGGAATGTTCGAAGGGGGCGGCTCCATGAAGAGCCCCCGGGATGATTCAGCGTCCGGGTCTGTCGGGGAATAGCTTAACCTCAGCCGAAAACGCCATGCCTGAAAGCAGTGACTTGAAGCTCAGCGGGGTTCTCGCGCCCATAACTCCAGACAACTGCAGGGATGAAGTCCCTGCCGGGGCCGGCGGGGTGGAGGTTCGTGCGGATCTCTTTGATTCACGCGATGATAGCCTCTCCCTGGTCTCCGCTCTGGCGCGGGAGTTCGCGGTCCTGGTGACTCCACGGCATCTTTCCCAGGGTGGGTCCTGGAACTGGAGCGAAGAGGAGCGAGCCTCCTATTGCATCGACGCCCTTGAAAGAGGTGCCTCGATGGTGGATGTCGAGCATGGAACCGAGGCAGCCGCAATCCTGCAGGCGTCCGGAAAAAAAGTACTGCTGTCCTGGCATGACTTCGATGGGATGATTGGCGCCGATGACCTCGATGAGCTTACAAGCGAAATGGAAAGCTGTGAGCCCGCGGCCATCAAGGTGATCCCCACCGCCACGCGGCTTGCCGACACCGTGCTCATGCTCGAGTGGGTGGAGAGCAGGCCGCAGCAGGCGCCGGCGCGCATCGGTTTCGCCATGGGAGCTCACGGCATCCCCGGCAGGATACTGTCACTGTCGAGAGGGGCTCCCTGGACCTACGGAGCAAACGGCCCGGCGGTGGCTCCCGGCCAGTTGCCCGTGGAGGAGATGCTGGAGCTCTACAGGGTCTGCCAACTCGATTCTGAGACCAGGGTCTACGGAGTCGCCGGCAATCCGGTGGGGCACTCTCTCTCGCCACATATGCACAATCCCTCTCTTTCTTTCGCGGGTCTCAACGCGGTCTACCTGCCCTTTCATCTTGATGATTTTTCCGAGCTCGAGGGCTGCTGGGAGTCTCTGCGGCTCGATGGGCTCAGCGTGACGATTCCTTTCAAGGCCGACGCTCTCGCGCGCGCCGATGAGGCCTGCGAGCAGTCCGGCAGTTGCGGCGCTGCCAATACCCTGGTTCGCCGCGAAGATGAACTGGGCGGCTGGAACCTCCGGGGCTTCAACACGGATTTCAACGGAGTCCTGGAGCCGCTCCAGGGCCGCCTTGGAGACCTCGGCGGTGTTGAGGTGGCCGTGGTGGGCAATGGGGGAGCTGCCAGGGGGGCCGTGCGGGCGCTGCTGGAGGCGGGCGCCTGCCCCACCATCTATTACCGGAGCGAGGAAAGTGGGGGGCCCGTAGCTCAGGAGCTCGGGGTCGATTCGGGCCCCATAGATGGCATGGAGGCTGGTGCCCAGCGAGTGGTCATCAATGCCACTCCCTTGGGGCTCGAGCCCGGGGACCCCTCTCCTGTGGCGGAGTCGGTCTTTGATTCCGCCACCATCGCTTTCGACATGGTCTATGACCCGCCGGANACACAATTCCTTCTCGATGCCCGCTCCCGGGGATCGGAAACAATCGGTGGAGATGAAATGCTCGTAGCCCAGGGGTTGGTGCAATTCGAGCTCTTCACNGGGATGAAGGCAACGAAGGAGGACTTCCAGCGNAACCTGNGGGACGCCAGGGGCGCAGGNCNCNNCTAANGCCNNCAGNNGCCCNGCAGAGCGNTNNCAGNCCNATTCAGCCACCNNNNCCTTAACTCATCATAATGTACCTTATCGGCCCGGTNGGGGGCGNNTTGTGGGGCGCTGGNGCCTACGGGCNTTCCTTCGNAANGAAGGNTCCTNGTCGCTGTATGGGNCCGGNTGAGGGCTTTNAGNTGGCCTGGGGACCNGCGAGTCGNTCCGCCGTTCTGAGGAGGTCGATTTTCCAGNCCGGNTCCTCNGCTCCCTGCTCCCGNTCGTCCAGCAGGTAGANGACNATGAAATAGGCGGCCAGGCGCCCCTNGGAATCNTTGCCGTAATAATCGAGNTGGATTCNCTCGATGTGTCNTTGGCTGNCCCGGNGCTCTCGGNAGCGGGGTTCGANTNGTTATCGATCCGGTGATGATCTCGAGGACGGAGATCCCGGTGCGCGGATCCTTGACCAGNGGCAGGCCAACCTTGAATTTAAACGANCCNATTTTCTCTCTGCTGTTTTTGGATAGCCTCGTATAGGCCGCATCCCAGCTGCCGCTTTCGATGGCGAAGACGAAACCGACCAGGGCCTGCTCGGGGTTCTGGCTCGGGAAATACTTCTCCAATATGACGCTGGGTTTCCTGGCGATCCCGCCGCAACCGNTAGCGGCGGCAATCACAAGGCTCAACACAGCCAGGCGGCAGCTTCCAGCCAGGAGGCCGCCCCACCGGAGACTGTCGTAATTATCGGCCATGGGNGCCCCCGGGGTGTCTACTTGCCTGGTGAAAGGTCCTGCATGGTGGCCAGCGGTTTTTCCGAGGTGACCTCTCCGCCTATGCGGGGAGACCAGAGCTGGACATCGCCGGTGCGCTTGTTGCACACCCAGAGGATCTCGGTGAGGTTTCTGTCGCTCAACATGTAGATTGTGTCCGCGGGAGGAAAGATTTTCTGGTCAAGGGTCACCACCCTGGTGCGTTCGACGCTGCGGTCCTCGTCTTCGCGAAAATGGTAGCCGGCGAAACGACCCTTCTCCTTGTTGATCGCCCAGATCTGGCGCCGGTTTGCCAAAAACGCATACTTGCCCTCTCCAAGGTCCCCGGTCGATTGGGCCACCACGGTGGGCAGGAGTTGGCTCATTGCGGCATCGAGCCCCCGGCCGACGTCGCCCCCTGGTTCACCTTTTGAATACCAGCTGCCGGCCGACAATCCGATGCCGAAAACGATAAATACAATCAGGACGATCGGCAGTCTNCTGGCCGCGCCGAAAAGGCCACTGGTCTTTGTCATGCTTTCGCCTTTGTTATTTGTTTCACGGTACTTCAGTCTCCGAGATTTTCCTGTTCCTGATCGCCGGGGTCCTGGTCATCCTCGAGGGTGAAATCGCCCCACTCAGGGTCTTCCGTAGAGCTCTCCGGTTCCGGGAAAATGTCGCTGGGCAGCTTGTCTGGGATTTCCACGGAGCTGGAATCGAAGCCCCCGGGCCCTTGTCCGCCTTCGGATCCGGGCATGCCCATCATTCCAGCCAGGCTGCTGTCGACCTCCTGGGCCATCTGAGAAACATCCTGGACCTGGGAGAAAACCTCATCGCTGACGAGGATATCCACCTTATTCTTCAACGCGAGAACAAGGCAGTCGCTGGGGCGCGAATCGATCCTCACCTCGTTTCTCTTGCCGCCCCATTTCTCGCCTTCGGTGTCCTCGGCCAGATCCTGCTGGAGAACGAGCGTAGCGCAGAAGGTATTGTCGATGATTGATGAGATCACCACGTTCTTTACCGAAACCCCGAAGCCGATGAATACGTTCTGGACGAGTTCGTGGGTCAGGGGCCTTGCCGGGGCCTCGTTATTGATCTCGCGAATCAATGCCGCCGCTTCATTAAAGCCGATGAAAATGACGAAGGTCTTTTCATCGTTGCCGAGAAGCACGGCCGCCCCATTCGGCGTCGGGCCGATCACCCTCTGGATTTCCACCTTATGGAGAGTCACGTTTTCCTGCCTGACTGCCTCGACCGCCAGTGACGATCGCGGCTCAATTGAAACCCGATAGACTTGCGGAGATTATAGAAGGGTGATCGGCAGGGTCAAAAGATAACCGACCCCAACAGGCGGCATTACCTGCTCAGCCTGCAGATTGTATCCATGAACTCCCCCCACTCCGGGCCAAAGAGGATGTAGATGTCATTGGACAATTCATCGAGCGGATTCGTATTGTCTGTCATCATTTCGATGGTCTCAGAGAGGTCGGCTCCGAGTGTACGTTGCCGGGGGGCGCAGCTCGAGCAACCGGAGCTGAGGACGGCCGTTGAAAGCAGCAGCCCAGCCAGGACCATGGGAGCGCCGCTGCGCACCTTGCACATCATCGNTTTCATTCGGTTTTTCATCGTATTTTTTCTTCCGGGCACCAGGGATGCGAGGAGGAAGACGAAGTTGAACGCGCCCTCCCAGGCGATGGATGCCAGCAGGCGTAGAAATCTGAAAAGAAACATCACGACCCTCCTTGNGGGAACTCTTTCGTAAATCCCCCCACACCCAAGCATACGCCCTGGAAGCCGCCTCTTCAACCAGTGGGCCAGGGCATCTCGTCTCCGGGGATATTTCTATCCGCCCGCACCGGCTTCGTCTGTTGGCGTGGTTGTGTCCGCATTGCGTGGTTCCTGGTGAACATCCAGGGGGAGTTTTTTCCTGCTCCGGAGATAGATCAGCAGGCCTGGAATGGCCCAGAAACAATAGGTCAGGCGCTGCAATAAGGAAACGAGCGCCCCCCTGGCGGGGATNCCGACCGCTGCGAACAACCAGCCGTAGGCCGCCTCGGCAGTCCCGATAGCCCCGGGGGTGATGGGGATCGCCATGACGATCTGGGCCAGGGGGATAACGAAAAAAAGTATCGGGAGGGAAGGCCACTCGCCCGGGAGCAGCACCCGCAGCAGCAGGAGATTGGTTATCACGACGAGACTGTGGAGTAAAACGGAGATGGCGACAGCTTTCAGGACAACTCCCGGATGGGACCTGTAGAGGGAGAGTATCTCCGCGAGCTTCCGGATGATTCCACCCCCTTTGCCGGGCGGGCTGTTCCGGCGCCAGAGATAAAAGAACCCGGCGAAAGCCAGGCCACCCCCCACCGCCACCCATATGAACACGGACAATTCCATCAGGCGCGGATCTTCCCGCAGCAACGGGAGGTTCAGGAAGGTGGCCGCGCAGGCCAGGGCCATGAGCACGAAGAGGCCGATGGCGCGGTCGATGAAGACCGTCAGCGCGGCNGCAGCCCTGCGCTCGGGAGATTCCCTGGCGACATAATAGGCCTTCATTACATCCCCGCCTGTGGACCCGAAAAGGACCTGGTTGAAGAAGACGCCCATCAGCACCAGGGAGTAGATCTCGCCGAAGCTGCGGTAGACGCCCTGGACTGCGAGGAGCAGTCTCCATCGGATGGCGGCGAGCAGGAGAACAACGGCGTATGGGGCCTGGGCGGCAAGCAGCCATGGCCAGTTCCCGGCAAAGGCCGCTCGATCGTCNGCATCGACAGACAAGCCTCCGCTGCGGATGAGCCAATAGATGAGCCCGGCTGCCAAGGCCAGCTTGGCGCAGGGCAGGGCCCAGCGTTTCAATGGCTACTCCTNCCCTCCGGATGGCCCNTCGCCGCCCGCGGGGGAGAATTTAGCCCGGGCATATTTTACCCATTCGTCTACATCGTTGAAGCCGTAGTTTTTTTCGGTGAGCCGACAAATGGCGGCATGCGCCTTCATGCGGTTGTCCGTATGCCTGGGNGTCCGATCGAAAAAAACNGCGAAGAGAGCCTTGAGGGAGCCCTCGTCTCCGATCNGGGAGAGGGCTTCGACAACGTCGAGAAGGATGATCCTCTCTTTCTCCTTCTGCAGAATCTTGACCAGCGCAGGGACCGCCTTTGGGTCGGGTCGCGCGGACAACGCCTTGGCGGACTCCCAGCGTACACCCCAGTATTTGGATGTGAGCCCCGCGACAAAAACATTCGTATTGTCGATCTTGCCGCAGCTTGCGAGGGCGGCGATGGCCCTCATCCTGTTGACCACCCCCGGATCGCTGGTCGCTATTTCGCGCAGGAGCTCAATAGCGCCATGTTCCGCCTTGGTGAAGGGCAGTTCATCGGCTTCTCTGGCAGCGAGGTGGCGGCCCAACTCGACAATGGAATAGGTCTCCCCTTTGCGCACCTCAAGGACGAGCTTCTGGGGAGAGGATCCGCAGGAGGAGGAAAGCAAAGCGAGCAGCGGCGCGGCCAGTAATAGATTTCTTGATGGCATCATCGGTTTATCCCTGGTTTGGCTGACTTACGATAGCGCACCTCCCCTCCCGTGTCCATGCGCCCCCTGAAGAACCGGGAAGACCTGAATGTCCTGGAAGGAATGCCGTGGATATGCGGTTAAAGTCGACGCTCGCAAATGGCGATAAAGTAAAGGAGGCTGTTTTTACGTGAAACATCGACGACTGGAAAACATGCGATATTCATTTGTTTNACTCCTGGTGATCTTCTTTTTCGNATCTATCCGGGNGCCGGCGGAGGANCCGNCCCGCGNCCCGGAGGTTCGCGCCATCTGGGTTACCCGATGGGATTACCGNAGCGCCGCTGATATCAGGACGATCCTGGGCAATTGCAGGTCCCTTGGTCTCAACCGCGTTTATTTCCAGGTGCGTGGAAGGTCGGATGCTTTTTACCGCTCCAACCTGGAGCCCTGGGCTGAGGAGCTCGGCGGCAGGGATCCGGGCTTCGATCCCCTGGCTGTCGCCATAGCCGAAGCTCGAAAACAAGCCCTCGAGCTGCACGCCTGGGCGAATGTCCTTGCCGGCTGGAAGGGGCGAAGCCCACCGAAGAANACGACCCATCTCTACCACGCCCATCCGAAATGGTTTCTGACAGATCGCTCGGGGAAGACCTGGCGGCTCTCCCACCACTACACGATGTTGAATCCCTGCAATTCAGCTGTCCGGCGACACCTGGCCGAGGTCTTCGGCGATCTCGCCTCCCGCTACGAAATCGATGGAGTCCATCTCGACTACATTCGTTTTGTTTTCCCCGANGCNGACAAACGCGACCAGGTTCCCTACGACAACGGAACGCTCCACATCTTCAGGAAAGAGACCACCGGCTTCCCCAGCCGCTACCCCGATCGATGGAATGATTTTCGCCGGCGCGGAATTAACACGGTCGTCTACGATATCAGCAGGCAGGTGAGAAAGGCCCGCCCGGGCTGCAAGATCTCAGCTGCCGTNATCCGGGACCTTCGCAGGGGGCGGGAGACGTTTTTCCAGGACTCCCCCACCTGGCTTCGTTACGGCTGGATCGATGAGGTTATCCCGATGAACTACGAAACGGATCATTCCCGGTTTGAGAGTCTCGCCCGTAAAGATATCGGCCAGGCGGGAAGGGATCGGCTCATACCGGGCCTCGGAGTCCATGTCATGGACGGTGAGGCCGACCTGAGGAAGCAAATCGAGATCACCCGGGCGCTGCATTCCCCGGGCTACTCGCTGTTCGCNTACACGAGTTTCTTTCCNACTCCGTCGCACGCCTCATCGCAGGGAAAAAGGGCGGACCTGGAGAGACNGGCTTTTCGCCGGGANCTGATCCGGCTCAATCGGCGCTAGGCGCCTTTNTNNCACCGGNGCGCNCCCCNTCNCCNTCGGGNCCCTGGTGGCTGCATTCCCGCTCCATTCGATCNCTGTAGAGNTCCTGCAGNTTGTGGGTCACAGGGCCGCGTACNCCCNNGGCGCTNTCATTTCCGACACCGACGGNCCGGCCATTCACNATGCAGACAGGCACGACACCCTTCACGGAGCTGGTGATAAAGACCTCGTCTGCGTTGAACAGAGCCTCGGGGGGGATGTCAGTTTCACCGACAGGGATGCCGGCGGCCTCGGCCTCTTCAAAGAGCACCGCNCTNGTGATCCCATCCAGGATTCCCCAGGAACGGGGGGTCCAGATAAAGCCATCTTTCACGAGGAAGATGTTGGCCGTGGTGCATTCGGCGATATAGCCATCGGANGTGCAGAGAACGGCATCGTGGGCNCGCTTGTCTCGGGCCTCCTTGAAGGCCAGTATGTTGTTCAGNAAATTNCCNCTCTTGATGCTNGGATCAAGGGCCCGGGGGCTGTTCCTGCGAACCTTTGAAACAATGATATGGACGCCACCCCCGCCGCGNNNGGGATCCGCNTCTTCAGGGATGGACTCAGGCGTCANNTCCATTGCNTAGATCATGTAGCGCGGNTGGGTGCANNTTCCAATGTCGAGNCCGATGGGGCCGATCCCGCGCGANANGACGATTCTNATGATAAGGTCGCCCTCGATCGGGCTNTCNTCTATGGTCCTCNNGATCTGANCTTCGAGCTCGNTNCTCGNGCACGGCATCTCGAGAAAAATCCGGNCGAGTGAGCGTTCCAGCCTGTCGAGGTGGCGNCCGAGCAGGAAGGGNGCNNNCCTGNAGGTGCGAATTGTNTCGTATACNGAGTCTCCGTAGAGAAACCCGTGNTCCATCACGCTGACCGATGCTGACTCCGCCGGCAGGAGCTCGCCGTGGATGTTGACGAAGATCTTACGGTCAAACAATGAGCCGGGTGTCGTATCGGGCATTTACTCTCCTCTGNAGGAAATCGTTCCGGAAGCCGGGGCAATGCCTCCCGCCACCGAATCGACAGGTCTCTTCACGCGCTGCCTGCTCGTAGCTGGTCTGGTTTTCTTCACTTCAATTCGCCGCCCGCTCTGGCGTCCGCGAAGGCGGGCTCACAGGCCGTTTCGCCGGGCAGGCAGGTTGAATATTATTTAGACTTGGTCTCAATACAAACGTCATCTTGGAGTTTTTACGGAAAACCTGTGAGGGAAACGGAGAAACAACGAAATTCAGTCTTCTTCCGCCCGGGGTTCGTTGTTGTCCAGGAGATCGTCAACCTCTTCATTCGACAAGAAACGGATGCCGGAGAGTTTCTCAGTCCACTCCGGCCCGGGGTCTTTGCCGGGGAGGACGAAAGGTCTCTTCTCTTTTGAGAGGCGGTAGTGCCTTCTCTCGGTGGCGACGAGGATCCCCTGGATGGAAAGGTATTCATTCAACTCGACCCGGTAAATGCCGGCCTCGACAGCGGGATGTCGGCAGAAGTAATGAACCTGGGCAAGCCCCCCTCCGCTTGTCTCTCCAGGATCCGGCTTGAGGAGGAATGGCCCGATCGCGGCCTCTCCTCCACGCCGGGCGGCTTCGAATTCAGTGCTGGAGCTGTCGCCGCCACTCTGCAGCGCCTGCCGCAGGATCCACTCCCCGCTGTCGAGCGTAAATGGCAGGTGAAAGAGGAGCGTGACCGAAAGCTTCGCGAGATGCTCCTCGCGACTGGTCGCTGAATCCTGTCTTGGCGCTGAGCTCCCCAATGCGCATCTCATCAGAGGGTCCCCGGGAGCCTGTTTTTGCCAGAGAGATGCCGGGGAGCGAAAGGCAAGAAGGAGGCCCCGCAGATGGATCTTTTTACCGTTGATTACAGCCTGGTAATCAAGGCTGACGCCTCCATGCTTCCGCCAGGCTCGCAGGCCCCCGTGGTTGTCCCAGACCTTCGCCAATGTGGGACCCAGCGAGGTTTGGAGCAGAAGGGATTTTTCTTCACTGGAACCGCAGCCAGCGAGGCAAAGCAGAGTGAAGATGGGAAAAAATGCCCGCATAACCGTTTTATCGGACGAGCGAGCGCAGAACTTTAAGGGCCATCTCCCCCACCGATCCCTTTTGCTCTGAGGCATTCCCCAGTCTTGCTCTCGTGGCAGTCACGCAGCCCTCCAGGCAGCCCCTCGTAGACGATCTGCCCACCCTGGGGTCCTGCTCCCGGTCCCATGTCGATGACCCAGTCAGCGGCATTGACGATGTCGATGTTGTGCTCTATGACGACAACGCTCCCGCCTCCATCGACAAGTCTGTTGAGGATCTCCAGGAGTTTTCTGACCTCGGAAAAATGAAGCCCGGTGGTCGGCTCATCCAGGATGTACAGGGTGCCCTTGATGCTCTCCCCCGCCAACTCAGTGGCGAGTTTGACGCGCTGAGCCTCCCCGGTGGAAAGGGATGGTGAGCTCTGGCCCAATTTAAGATAGCCAAGGCCGACGTCTTTCATCGATTGAAGGAACTTCAATATACCGGGCTGATTGGCGAAAAAATCGCAGGCCTCCTCTATCTCGAGGTTGAGCACNTCGGCNACGTTCTTGCCTTTGAAGTGNACCTCGAGGGTTGANTTNTTGAATCGNCGGCCNCCACATTCTTCACAAACCACCCAGATGTCGGAGAGNAACTGCATCTCGACCTGNCGGGCTCCCTGCCCCTCACACGCGGCGCATTGCCCTTNCGCCGAATTGAAGCTGAAGCGNCCTTGATTGTAGCCCCTGNTCATCGCCAGTGGCATCTTCGCGAAGAGGCTCCTGNCCAGGNCCCAGGCCCCGGCATAGGTCGCGGGGGTGGANCTTCTCGATCGTCCGAGGGGNTTCTGGTTGACGGTTACAAGGCGCCGGTAGCCGTCAAGNCCTNCGGCCTTATCGACATGCTCGAATTCCGAAGTTCCCCGCAGGTGCTTCTTCATCACTCCCGCAAGGATCTCCATCACCAGGGTGGATTTTCCGGANCCGGAGATTCCGGTGATCGCGGCCAGCACGCCGGAGGGGAAATTCACGTCGAGCCCGGCGAGGTTGTGCCTCCTGATTCCATGGAGGGAGATGCCGGGCTCGGCCGGAGCNCGTCTGTCCCTGCCGGCNTCCACNGCCATGCTTCCGCAGAGNTACCTCCCGGTGAGGGACTCCTTATTGCCCGCTATGTCCCGGGGAGTTCCCTCTGCGACGATTTCTCCTCCGCCATCTCCGGCTCCCGGCCCCATGTCCACCAGGTAATCCGCGGCCTCGATCATCTGGCGGTCATGCTCNACCACCACAACGGTATTGCCGGAAGCCTTGAGNTCTGCCAGGCTGCCAAGGAGTCCCCGAGTNTCCCATTCATGCAGGCCAATGGTCGGTTCATCCAGGACATAGATGGCCCCGGTGAGNCGGTTGCCGAGNTGTGAGGCCAGGCGAATTCTCTGGGCCTCCCCTCCCGAGAGGGTGTTGCCTCGCCGGTCGAGGGNCAGGTAGCCAAGCCCGACGTCNTCAAGGAACCGAAGACGATTGGACANNTCCCGCAGGACATCTCCGGCAATGGCTTCATCNTTCGCGCTCAAGGNGATGCCCTGAAAGAAGTCTCTGACATCTTCTATGGACAGCGCCAGCAGGTCATGGATGCCTTTGTCGGCGACCCGGACCGCCAGGGATTCAGGCCGGAGTCTCTGCCCGTGACAAGAGGCGCATTCCATCTGAACAAAGAGCCGTTCGAGACCAGCCCCGGCCAGGTTCGGGTCTNTGGATCGTGCCCATTCCTCGAGCAAGGTCGCAAGTCCACTCCAGCTCGCCTCATGTTGCCCCATCTTGAGAGTCAGGGAGATCTTCTTTTCACCGAGTCCGCGCAGCAGGNCATCAAGGGTTTCTTCGGGGAGGGCCCCTGTAGAGTACGGGCCCTCGAGCCCGAGGTGCCTCTCAACAGCCTCCAGCACCACGAGGGCGGATGGTCTGAAGTTTTCCATGTAGGTCCGCAGAGGTTCGCTCAGGGCGCCTCGAAGCGGCTTCTCGGCCTCAACGATGAGCTCTTCGGGAACAACCTTCAGCTCGCTGCCGGNCCCCTTNCAGGAAGGNCAGGCGCCTTCGAAGCTGTTGAAAGAGAACATTCTNGGGGAGAGGCTNCCATCGAAGGTGAAGTGGCCGTCGGGNCAGGATGGTTCACGGCAGTGNCGCTGGATTTCNCCATTTTCGATACGTGTGGCGGCCACCCCNCCTGTCCTTGAATAGCAANTCTCGATGGAAGCCGCGATCCGNGATTGTACGGACTCGGAAATAACCACCCGGTCGGCTACCAGGTAGATCTGCGGATGGCGGGATGTGTCGTCGGACGGCAGGCAGTTCAATAATCTTCGAAGGGCGGNGTCTTCNCCTTCGTCGAGCCGAATTTCATCTCCGGCGNCCAGCACCCTTGTGCAGCCATCTTTGACGAGCTCCNCGATTGTTTTCCGCAGGGCATCCCCGGATGNNTCNTCAATACAGAGGGGNGCGAGGATNTGCATCTTCGCCCCGGCGTTCANGGANACGANCTCCTCTGAAAGCCGGCTNGGNGTGCTCCAGGNAAGCAGCCTGTCGCATTCNGGGCAATGNGGAGTGCCGACGTGGGCGTAGAGNAGGCGNAGATAGTCGTGCACCTCGGTTATGGTGGCGACCGTNGACCTCGCGGTNGCGGTNCCGGATTTCTGATCGATNGCGATGGCGGGCGCCATNCCGGTGATCTTTTCCACGGGAGGGCTGCTNAGGTTGCCGAGGAANTGCCNGGCGTAGGTAGACAGGGANTCGAGGTACCTCCGCTGGCCTTCAGCGAAGAGGGTNCCGAANGCCANNGAGGATTTTCCAGANCCCGANACNCCGGTGAGCACNGTGAGTTTTTCATGNGGGATGGTNACNTCNACAGCCTTGAGGTTGTTCAGGGAGGCNCCCTCGATTCGAATTCCGTCCGGGCGGGCTTCAGCCTCTCCTGGAAGTCCGGAAGGCCCCCGTTCTTGCGCCGGACCGCCGGCGAGATGGTCTCTGAGCGCCCTGGCGGTGAAGGAGTCCGCGGCGGAGCTCAATTCCGCAGGTGTTCCGGCCGCAACGACTCGCCCTCCTTTGTTGCCGCCTTCAGGGCCAAGGTCGATTACATGGTCCGCGGCTCCGATGACATCGAGGTTGTGTTCGATGACGAGAACCGAGTTCCCTCTTTTGACCAGGCCGTCGAGGGCATCGAGCAGGATCCGGACATCTTCGAAATGAAGGCCTGTGGTGGGCTCGTCCAGGAGATAGAGGGTCTTGCCGGTGCTTGTTTTCTGCAGCTCGTTGGCCAGCTTGAGTCTCTGCCCTTCGCCCCCGGAGAGTGTCGTGGCCGGCTGTCCAAGCTTGAGATAGCCAAGGCCAAGACGGTCAAGGGTCTCGAGAACCCGGTAGATCCTGGGGACGGTGGAAAAAATATCGAGGGTCTCCTTGACGGTCAGGTCGAGGATCTCGGCGATATTTTTCCCCCGGTAGCGAATCTCGAGGGTCTCGCGATTGTAGCGTTGCCCCCCGCAGGCCTCGCAGATCACCTCGACCGGGGCCAGGAACTGCATGTCGACGCTTTGAAGCCCCGCCCCGCCGCATTCGATGCACCTCCCTCCATCTACGTTGAAGCTGAAGCGAGCCGGTCGATACCCCCTCGCCCTGGCCTCAGGCAATCGAGAAAAGAGCTCTCTGATGAGGGTGAAGATTTTCGAATAGGTGGCGGGATTGGAGCGGGAGTTCCTGCCGATGGCAGCCTGGTTGACGCATATGATCTTGTCGATGAACTCATGCCCCGAGAGCTTGCGGATTTCACCGCAGGAGCCGGCCTTTTTTCCCAGCTTGCGCAGGAGCGCCGGATGGAGGACCTGGTTGATCAGAGTGCTTTTTCCCGAACCAGACACTCCGGAGATGGCGACCATGCGCTCGAGAGGGATCTCGACGTCGCAATCACGGAGGTTGTTGCGGGTCACCCCTTCGAGGCGGATGGCTCTTCTCCAGGGCTCCCGAATTTTCGTTCTCCGGCAGGCTTTTTTCCTCCCGGCGAGGTAGTCGCCGGTCAGTGAATTCGGTTCCTTGGCGATTTCCGCGGCTGTACCTTCGGCAATGATGCATCCGCCTTCGACTCCTGCCCCGGGCCCCATATCGATCACGTGATCGGCCAACTCTATGGTCTCGCGATCGTGCTCAACGACGATCACGCTATTGCCTCTGTCCCGGAGGCCGGCAAGGGCGTCCAGCAGGCGTCTGTTGTCCCTGGAATGAAGTCCGACGGAGGGCTCATCCAGGACAAAGACAACCCCCTGGAGGGCGCTGCCGAGCTGTCCAGCAAGTCGAACTCTCTGCACCTCTCCGCCCGCGAGGCTCGGCGCTGCCCGACCGAGGGTCAGGTAGCCGAGGCCCACGTCCTCAAGGAAGCATAGCCTGCGGGTTATTTCTTCGATGATCGGGCAAGCGATCTCCCCTGCCGTACCTTCAAGTTCCACAGCCGCGAAGAATTTTTTCAGGTCATCGATGGGCTTATCGCAAAGAGAGCCTATCGTGGCTCCGGAAAATTCAACGGAGCGGGAGAGCCCTGAGAGCCTCTGCCCTGCGCATTGACGACAGACGCCCTCGGTTGCAAGCTCGTTCAGGAAGGCTTCATCTTCAGTTCTGGCTTCATCTAGGTATTCAAGCAGCCCGGGGAGTTCTCCGGCGCCGTGAAGCATGGTGTCCCGGGCGTCTTGATCGAGCTGTTCCCAGGTCGCATCGGTGCCAAGTCCAAGATGCCTGAGGAGGGAGCCGGGAATCCCAGGGTCGAAGGCGGGGCGGCCTTTTCCTTTCATGGTGAAATCCACGGCCAGTCCGCCTCGCAAAAGGGGCCGTCGGCTGCTGGCGATAAGCAAGCCCGGGTCAACCTGCAAGGCGACGCCGGTTCCGCGGCATCCCGGGCACATGCCGGCGGGAAGGTTGAAAGAAAAGATCCGGGTGTTGAGCGCGGGCAGATCCACTTCGCAATCGGCGCAGGAGAATCTGCCCGAGAAGAGCCTCTGGTTTTCCGTATCGCCAGGGTCCGTCCCATCGACAATGAACCGGAAGGTGTCGTCGGCGAGCGCAAAACAGCGCTCGACAGCCTCCACGATTCTTGACCGCCGCCCGAGGCTCACATCGAGCCGATCGTAGATAATATCGATGGAGTGGATCTCGGCCGGATCGAGCGCGGGAATTTCCTCCTCCAGACGCGTCATCTCTCCGTCGATAAGAAGCCTGCGGAAGCCGTCCTTTTTAAGCTGGGCAAAGATAGAGGCGAAGGCGCCCCGCCGTTCGCGGACCAGGGGGGCGCAAAACAGGCCGCGAGCCCCTCTATGGACCGCAAGCAGCTGCCCAGCAACCTGCTCCGCGCTCTGGGAGTCGATCACCTTTGAGCAGCTGGGGCAGTGCGGCACCCCAAGGCGCGCATAGAGGAGACGAAGATGGTCGTAGATTTCCGTCATGGTGCCGACGGTTGATCTGGGGTTTCGCTGGATGGTGCGCTGCTCGATTGAAATCGATGGAGAGAGGCCCTCGATGCTGTCGACGTCGGGCTTGTCGATGCCGCCAAGGAAGCGCCGGGCATAGGCTGAAAGGGATTCGAGGAATCGTCTGTGCCCCTCCTTGTAGATGGTGTCAAAGGCCAGGCTGGATTTTCCGGAGCCGCTGACGCCGGTGATGACGGTCAAGGCCTCCCTGGGCAGATCGACCGAGAGGCCCTGCAGGTTGTTCTCAGAAGCCCCGCGAACATGGATATATTTCACGGGGTTTCAACAGCCTTCCTCATGGCCTCGCGCGCGATTCCATGCCTGGTAAGCTTGTCAAAGAGATCGGGTAGGTCGAATCCGGCCTCGAGAGCGGATTGGGGAATCAGCGAGGTGGCTGTCATGCCCGGCAGGGTGTTGACCTCGAGTACGACCAGATCCCCTGCGGCATCGAGGAACATATCGGTGCGCGAGAGTGGATCGCAATGGAACAGATGGTGTACGCGCAGCGCCATCTCCGCGACAGCGGCGCTCGTGGTTTCATCCAGCGGGGCGGGACAGATTTCTTCGGTCGCTCCAGGGGTATATTTTGCTTCGTAATCGAAAAACTCGCTCGTCACAGGCCGGATCTCGATCGGGGGGAGGGACACAGCGCCCTCCCGGCCGACCTCGAGGACTCCACAGGTGAGTTCGCGGCCGCCTATGACCTCTTCGATAAGAAAGCCCGACCCGCAGAGCCCTGAGACCGGCCGCCAGCGGCATTCTTTCTCCTCAACCTGTCCCAGCAATTCTTCAGCGTTCCGGAATAATTCGATGCCGACACTCGAACCAAGACAGTTTGGCTTGACGATCCAGGGAAAGCCCATCTCGGCGGATATCTCTTCGACCCAGGCGCGCAGTGCCCCGGGGGGCTCTTCGGCGGCGGTGGGCGGGAAGCTGAATCCGCGCGGTGTTCTGATCCCGGCGTTCATCAGCACCGCCTTGGTCAGGGCCTTGTCCATGGTGAGGGCGGCCGGGGCGACATCGGGCCCGGTGAAGGGGAGTCCGACAAAACGCAGAAAGCCCTGGATGGTCCCGTCTTCTCCTCCGGGGCCATGAAGTCCATTGAACACGCATTCGATCCCGGCGGAGGCGAGATCGCTTGCGATCTCGAGTGCAGGGGAGCTTTTACCGACGAACCAGCCTCCGGGGTCATCGCCGGAATCGCCGGCGACCTCCCACTGTCCATCGGGGTGGATGCAGACCGGCAGCACCTTGTGCCCGGCCTCACGCAGGTTGCGCACCACGCAGACGCCGGTTTCAAGGGAGACGTCCCGCTCGCCGCAGGTGCCACCCATGATGACGGCAATATACCGCGCTTCACCTTGTTTCATCTTCTTCGCCTCTTCGCTTGCCGGCCGGGTGGAAAAATATTCCCAGCCTCAAACCTTTCGGTCCACCACGAACTGGATAACCTCTCTGAAAGCTTCTTTTCCTTCGTCGTGCAATGGGAGCTCATCAAGCACCTCGATGGACTCTTTCGCGAGCCTGCCTGCCTCCTGCCGGGCGAATTTGAGGATCTGCTCGCGGTCGTAAAAATCGATAACCCAGCGGATCTCTTCTTCGGTGGTCGCCTCCCTCTCGGCCCCGACGATCTCGATGAGCTTCTGTCGATCTTCTTCGGTTCCTTTCTGCGCTTCCAGGGCGTGGGCGTAGCAGATGCTCGGCTTGCCCTCCCGGATGTCACACCCGACCTCTCCACCCCTGCCCTTTCCCTCAGTCAGGTCGATGAGATCATCCTGGATCTGAAATGCGGGTCCGAGACGGCGCCCCAGCCTCCACAGCGGCTCCAGGGAGTCCTCTTCAGCGCCGGCGACCATCGCCCCTCCGACCCAGGGCAGGGCGAGGTAGTAGGCCGTTTTGAGGGTGACGATGCGGTAATAGGTCTCGAGGTTTACACTCGCCTCCCCCCGCAGGTTGATGTCGAGAGCCTGCCCCTCAACGGTTCGCTGCAGGACATGGCTGAAGGCGCGGCACAATCGAAGGCTTGTATCGTCAGGCAGTCTGGACTCGGTGATCAAGCCGTAAGCCCTTGCGATCATGAAGTCGGCGACATTCAGGGCGTTGGGGACTCCAATCTCCGCCCAGAGGGTTTTCTTGTCCCGCCTCATGACATCTCCATCTTCGATGTCATCGTGGATGAGGAGGAAGTTGTGAAGGATCTCAGTGGCCATGGCGAAAGGAAGAGCCCTTGTCGACTCGCCGCCGAACAATTCACAGGAGAGAAGACACAGGGCAGGCCGGAGCCTCTTGCCGCCGGTTGAAAACTGGTAATTCAGGCCATCTGTTATGAAGTCGTAGGTGTTCCTGGAGTTTTCCGCCTGGAAGTACTCTTCGAGCGCCAGGATATGGTTCTGAATCGATTGGGGAAGATCTGGCATGGGGGATATTTTAGGTTGGTCCAAAAGCCTGTCAACTTGACCCGTGGCAAGAAGTTAAAACATTCTTAATGTTTGACACCGAATTTGGTGCGCTTAGAATCGAGTAACTGTCCGTTTTTGTGATGATCGCCCTGATTAGGGGCCTGAAAGGGCCTGTTTTGCGCTACGCCAGGGAAAGTCACCCGCGACAGAAAACTTTACCCGTTTGTATTTTTGAGTTCTGCCTATATCTGGAAAGCCTTTGGGCCAAAGGGTTTGGTTGTAGCCAATCCGGCCTGAGGCTTTACCCAATTCGGGAGTAATTGCCTCTTGTCCTGGGTCGCCTATAGCAGATCTGAGTATTCAAGCACAGAAATCATTCCTGCTGTGCCCTGGGGATGTTATTGCCGCTATTTTCTGTTTGCGGCATTCTTTTTTTCCTGCCTAAATCCGGCCATTCTATTTGCCGGAGACGATGNTCTCCCACCNCCCCNANTCAGTGCGAATNCGGCGGTGCTGTCGATCGACGATGTGGACTTTGTCTACAAGGCAGGAGTGCAGGAATCGACAAGGATCAGCGTTCCCATACGGATCGCAGGCAATCGTCAGGCCAATTATGTTCAGCTCTCGATTGATTACGATCGGGAGCGGCTCTCTTTCAGTGAGTTGAGAATAGAGGACGAGCAATGGGTCCTGTGGCCGGGAATGCCCGTGGCCGTCGATCCCGAAGGGAGAATACTGGCCACCCTGATAGACCTCGGGGGAGCCCCCCGCCCTCTCCCGCATGAGCAGGGCCGGCACGTCGTAAGCCTCGTTTACGATCTCCTCCCCGGAAACCTTCCTGCTGACAATTATCGCCTTCTCGCTCCTCTGTCCTTCACTCCGTTCGATCCGCAATCCCTGACCCAGGATCCTCGAGAGGAAACCCTGGCAGGCATATTGGACCGCTCCGATGAGGATGCGGCCCTCCAGTTGGTTCAGACCCATCTGGCCGATGGCGGGGTCAGCGTCTACTACGCCAATGGGATAGAGATCGGCGGAGGGGGAATGACCTTCCGCGAGCAGTCCTTCACCCTCCCCCTCTACATCACCCATCTGGGGGAGATCGATGCCATCAGCGTGGGCGTAGACTATGACGAACTGATATTGAACCTTATCCGTGTCCACCCCCGGGATCTGTCCGCCGGGGAAATCGCCCCAGCCAACCCTACCGCTATATTCTATCGCTCCAGTCCCGCTGGAGCTGATTTCAGGCTCGACCTTTCAGGGTATGGAGAGGAGGCGAGCGGCTTCCTCCTCAGGGAACATGTCGCGGACCTCGAGTTCCATTACGCCGGCTCTGTCGAAGTTGGAGATGGCGCCGGGCAAGGCGGCCCGGTCAACTTTGTAGGAGCTCAACTCATCGTTCAGCCGTCACTCATGCGCGGCATTGGTGAGGGTCGCGCTGCGGGGAACCGGAACCAGGGACTCAAGCTGCTGCCCGCACGCCTCAGGATCCTTCGCCCCTATTTCGTCAGGGGGAACGTTGACAGCTCGATCCTCGGGTACAATCCGCCGGAAGACGGAGCGGCTCTCGCCCGTGAGACTTTCAGGACTGCCCCCACCCTCAGTGACTCGGTTGCCATTCTGCGTTGGCTGTTCGCTCCTGAGCCAGGCAGAGAAAGCATTACCTGCATGGAGGCAGCCGATACCGACGATGATGGCAACATCCAGATCGACGATGCCGTCCTGCTCCTGACGAGCCTCTTTATTGGAGGCGACAACCCCGCCGCGCCGTTCCCATACCCCGGAGCCGACTCAGCGCATCCAGCCCTGGGCATGGGCTGCGATGTGGCGCTGCCGGTGTTCATAGGCGACTGAGCCAGGCGCCGGCCCATTCCAGCGTTTCCGGAAGCGTGAAGGAGGAGGCCTCGGTGCTTTCTTCTACAGGTCGAGGATCTGGTCGAGCCCGTAGTGAAGCCTGTCGAGGCTGCCGACCTTGCGAATGGCGAGGACAACTCCGGGCATGAACGAGGACCTCGATATGGAGTCGTGCCGGAGCGAGAGGATCTGGCCTGTTCCTCCGAAGAGCACCTCTTCGTGGGCCACATACCCGGGGAGTCGAACGCTGTGAACGGGGATGCCGAGATATTCCCCGCCGCGGGCGCCCGCTACGGTTTCAGTCTCTTCCGGCCTGTCCTTGCCCGGCTCCTGCGCCTGCCGATCGAGGCTTTCTCTGATCAATTCGATGGTTTTCAGGGCGGTCCCTGAAGGCGCGTCAACTTTCTGATCATGGTGCAATTCGATCACCTCTACATCCGGCAGAAATTTTGCGGCNTGCTGGGCGAATTTCATCAGCAGGACGGCCCCGATTGCGAAGTTGGGCGCGATCAGTCCGCCTCGCCCAAGTTCCGTCGCCTTTGCCTGCAAGCCTTCAATATCGGCGGAGGTAAAACCTGTCGTTCCAACGACGGGACAGGCGCCGGAGTCCAGTATCGTCGTGGTGTTCTCAACGGCGGAAGCTGGAACGGTGAAGTCAACGACAACCTGGGCTCCCGAGCTCGCGATGGTGGCGGCCAGATCGTCGCCAAGGTCGGTTTGCGCCACCAATTCGAGATCCGTAGCCTCATGAACGGCCTGGACGGCTTCAGAGCCCATCCTGCCTTTTGCGCCGTTAACAAGTACACGAATTTCAGACATCGCTGTTTTCTCTCTGGTGGAAATCCCTGCGGAGAAATGTCCGTCGAAGGGGAACCAAGCATAGGGGAAACTTCAACCAGTCGCAATAGCCCAAACGATTCAGCCT
The DNA here is from genome assembly GCA_002695115.1 of Planctomycetota bacterium. Lineage (GTDB taxonomy): Bacteria > Planctomycetota > UBA8108 > UBA8108 > UBA8108 > UBA8108. The sequence goes on along the minus strand of NZOA01000038.1, from coordinate 13,140 downwards.
GCTACGGAAAATAGTTGGTACGAAGTATGAAAAAGCCCGATGGCCTCCCTTGCCTGCCGGCCGCCCATGGCACATCGCCGAAACCGGGAGTTCCCTTTTAGTTTCAATGAGTGATTTGGACAACGATTGGAAGGCCACCAGGCATCAGAATGATTGATTGTCTTTTCCCGGGGATAATGGCATATCGTGCCGGTGTGTTTTGGTCGCCATTTGCCCGGACGGCACCACCTCCTTTCGCGGGCCCGGTTTTCGGGCCCTTTTTATTCAGCCGCCGCAGGGCTGGAGAAGGGCGGCGCCCCGGGCGGCGAGCTAAATAACCTGGATAGAGCAAATAGCCTGCCGGTACGATCGCCAAATAACGTATTTGTACGAGCCCCCCGCGACCTCATTTGTCTCGGCGCCGGACAGGTGTTCTTTAATCGAACATTCGGAAAAAGCTCCGTCGATAGGCGATAGTCGGGGCCATTTGCAGTTGGTACAATCACACGCCATGAACGAACCAGTCCGCCCTCTTCTCGAATTGCTCGAGGTCGTGGAAACTCTGCGCGGCCCGAATGGCTGCCCCTGGGACCAGGAGCAGTCGCTTGGAGATATCGGGAAATATTTGCTCGAGGAAAGCAGCGAGGTCCTGGACGCCATCGAAGATAGTCGCGGGCTGCCGAGCGAACACGTCTGCGAAGAGCTTGGCGATGTATTGATGAACATCTTTATGGCAAGCGTGATCGCCTCCGAGGATGGAACCTTCGGATTGCATGAGGTGGCCGAGGGAATCCGGGACAAGCTGGTCCGCAGGCACCCCCATGTCTTCGGCGACGAAAAAGCCGACAACCCCCAGGAGGTTCTCGAACTGTGGAACTCGATCAAGGCCGAGGAGAAAGATTCCCGGGGGGCCCCCCCGGCATCCAGGCTCGACGGGGTTCCGCGAAGTCTGCCCTCGGTGCCCAGGGCGGAGAAGATCAGCAGAAAGGCCGCCGGGTGCGGCCTTGACTGGAACGGCCCGGCCGAGGTCCTTGACAAGCTGCGCGAGGAGATTGGCGAATTGGAGGCCGTCCTGGGCAACGGCGAGTCTCCGGGGGACGATGAGCGGATCGAAGAGGAGCTTGGCGACATTCTCTTCACCGCGGTCAATCTCTGCCGGAAACTGGGCTGCTCAGCGGATTCTGTCCTGGGCCGGTCAACCGCGAAATTCATCAGCCGCTTCCGGGGGCTTGAAGAAAAACTCGTAGATCTCGAGTCCTGCACTCCGCAGCAGCTGAATGCCGCGTGGGAAGATCTGAAAGAGGTCGAGCGGTAATGGGCCTGGAATTCGACAGAAAAGATCTCAAATCGATCGCCGATTATTCCGCACAAATAGCCAGGTTGCGGGAATCCCTCGCGACCCGTATCGTTGGGCAGGAGGCTATCGTCACCCAGGTGCTCGCGGCTGTTTTCAGCGAGGGGCATTGCCTTATCGTTGGGGTCCCGGGTCTCGCCAAGACCCTGCTTGTCCGGTCGCTGGCGGAGCTTTTCACCCTCGATTTCAGCAGGATCCAGTTCACCCCCGACCTGATGCCAAGTGACATCATCGGAGCCTCGCTTCTCGAAGAAGACCATGCCGGAAAACGGGAGTTTCATTTCCTGCGCGGCCCGATTTTTTCGAACGTGATTCTCGCCGACGAGATCAACAGGACGCCGCCAAAGACCCAGGCAGCCTTGATGGAGGCCATGGAGGAGCGCCAGGTTACGGCGGGTGGAACCAATGTTCCGATTGACAGGCCATTCTTCGTATTGGCCACCCAGAATCCTATTGAACAGGAGGGCACCTATCCTCTTCCCGTTTCCCAGCTTGACCGGTTCCAGCAGAGTGTCCAGATCGACTATCCGGAAGCGGCCGAAGAGTTTGAAATCGTTCAGCAGACGACCTCTTCCTACGATCCCTCACTCCAGCCGCTTCTCACGAAAGAGGCTGTCGTGGAGCTTATCGCCTTGACGGCAAAGATCACGGTCCCTCGGCGGATACTGGATTACGTCTCGAAGATCGTCCGCAGCACCCGCCCTGAATCAGAGGAGGCGCCTCAGTTTGTGAACGAATGGATCTCATGGGGTGCCGGCCCGCGGGGCATCCAGGCCATTCTCTCCTCCGCACGCTCCCTGGCGCTGATGGATGGGCGCACAGAGATCAACGCAGGGGACGTCCATGAGATGGCATTTCCGGCGCTGCGCCACAGGATGGTTCCCACATACCATGCCGAGGCCGAGGGCGTGGACTGCGACGCGATCGTAAAAAAAATTCTCACCGAGATGCCGGACAGCCTGTACAAGCCCGAAGAGTGCGAGGGAGGAGATCGTCCGGGGTTTCTCCAGCGCCTGCTCGGGAGATCCTGAGGCGCTCCCGCCTGCCCGGGGCGCTCCTGGATGCGGGGAACAGCCGATCAGGAGGCCTCGAATTGCTTGATCTTCTGGTAGAGGGTCTCTCGTGAGATCCCAAGCAGGCCGGCGGTCTTCGCTTTATTGCCCCCCGTCTCCTCCAGGGCGTGAAGTATATATTGCTTCTCAACCTCAGCGAGACGCTTGAGAAGGAACTTCATTTTGCCACGGCCTGTTTTCCCAATTTCAGGCGGCAGGTCAGAGGGTGCGATCCGTTTGCCATCGCCGAGGATGGCGGCCTGCTCGAGGGAGTTTCTGAGCTCTCGAATATTCCCTGGCCATGGATATTGGCGCAGGCATTCACTGGCGGTCCCAGAGAGCTCGATCCCCTCCTCTTCCTGGCCGAGGAAATGCTCGGCAATTTCAATGATGTCATCGCCGCGATCCCGCAGTGGAGGTATCTCAACGGTTACCACCGCCAGGCGGAAATAAAGATCCTCGCGGAACTCGCCATCCTCGATAGCCTTTTTCAGGTTCCGGTTGCTTGCCGACAGGATCCTGATCTCAACCTCGATCTCCGCCTTACCTCCAACACGGTAGAATTTCCTTTCCTGCAAGGCGCGCAGGATCTTCACCTGCATGTCGATCGGCATATCCCCAATTTCATCCAGAAAAAGAGTGCCGCCATTGGCGAGCTCGAATTTGCCGGGAGTCGTGCGATCCGCCCCGGTGAAGGCTCCCTTCTCGTAGCCGAAGAGCTCACTTTCAACCAGGTTTGGCGGTATGGCGCCGCAGTTGACGGCCACAAAGGCCTGGCCTTTATTTTCCGATTGCTCATGGATCTGGCGGGCAACGAGCTCCTTGCCGGTGCCGTTCTCGCCGGTAATCAGGACCGAGGTGTCTCTGGGGGCGACCTTGGAGATAAGCCGGAAGACCTTCTCCATGGCCGCGGAGCTTCCGATCAGCTGGCCGCTGTTGGAGACCAGGGACCTCAGCCGTTCATTCTCACGTTGCAGGTTGGCCTGCAACCAGAGATTTTGAAGGCAGAGCCCGGCGATGCGCCCCACGGCACTGACGAACTCCAGCTCGCTTCTGCCAAATTGTTTCAGGTGGGCCCGCGTGTCGATATAGATCAGGCCGAGGCAGCGTTCACCGCAGGTGAGGGGCGCACAGATGAAGGATCTAATCTTGAGGTCGATGGCGCTGTGCCCGAAATCTCCCCGGTCTGCGACATCGGTAACCAGGACGGCCTTCTTGTCTCGCTGTATCCGCGTGAGAATCGTCTCGCTCATCTCGATGGTCTCAGCTTTGTCGCCCTGTTCGGGATCCCAGAATTTGACGACATCGAGGGAGTAGGGACCCGGCTCTCTATTTTCAGGGAGCAGTCCGAGGAATCCTCGCTCAGCCCCGATCTCGCGGGTGACCGCATCGAGGATCGCATCGTAAGCCGTCTCTTCGTCTCCGATCTCGAGGATGCTCTCGGTGAGCCTGTAGAGGCTGGAGAGCCTCCTGTAGTTTGCTTCCGAGGCGCCGGCATCTTTTTCTCCGAATACGTCGGCCGTTGCATCGAGGCTCAAGTCCTCAATTCTGGTTTCGCAGTCGTCAGAGTTTTTGAAAACCCGGAGTCGGCGACTCTTGTCGCCGGCGTCTTCAAATACGAAACGTAGATCGCTTTCGCCAATCGTGATTCGGTCATCGTCGAGAAGCTGGTAATTCTCGGCGTCCTGGATGTCCCGTCCATTTACCCTGACAGGATTTTTGCCCCCCAGGTCCCGCAGAGTCACCACCTTGCCATCGAAGTTGATCTCCGCGTGCTGGCGGGATACGAGGGAGTCGTGCAGGACGATGCGGCTTTCTGATGATCGCCCAATGAGGCAGGCCCCCTCCTTGAGGGCATGCTCTTCCGGCTGTCCGGACTCTGTCGTCATAACGTAGAGAATGGGTTTTCGAGAGTCTCTTGTCATCGCCCTGGAAATTTTTCGCCTTGCATCAATATGGTCGCCGACAGGGTTCCTGGAAAAGTTCCCGCGGCCATTGCGGTTTTGCGGGCGCACCCGCCTGAAAAAGGATCTTTACGATTTAGTATTCTACAAATGCCAGCGTGCTTTTCAAAGCGCCCCGGGGCCATAGCCGGGGCCCTATGACGATCATTGCCGGAAAACACGCATAGAATACCCTCATCTGCCACGAGCATATTTTTATCCGCCCCGGGAAAAATAAAGGATAGAGCAGATTTCAAATGTTAGGCTTCGGATGAAAAGAAGGTTGCAGGAGACCAGCCGTGTCGGTGAAAGACAGAGTAGACCCCTACAGCGTCACCCCTCTGCTTCGCAAGCACCTGATAGGTGACGGATACGACATAGTATTCGATCTCGAGAAGAGCCATGGTGCGTGGGTTTGCGATGCTCGCGATGGGACGGAATACCTCGATTTCTATACCTTCTTCGCGAGCCTTCCTCTTGGATTCAACCATCCGGTTTTTCAGCAGGAGGAAATCCTGGAGCGGCTTGTCCGGGCTGCTCTGCACAAGCCGGCCAATTCCGATGCTCACACCCCCGAGCTGGCCAGCTTTACGGAGGCCTTTTCACGCCACGCGCTCGCGGACGGGTTTCGCCATCTCTTTTTTATCGAGGGCGGGGCGCTTGCCGTAGAGAACGCCCTGAAGGCCGCGTTTGACTGGAAGGCCCGGCTCAACGAGGCCGCCGGGCGGTCTGAATCCCCCGGCGACAAGATCCTTCATTTCCGGGAGGCCTTCCATGGCCGAAGCGGCTATACGCTGTCTCTGACCAACACGGCGCCTGAAAAAACGGACCTCTTTCCAAAATTCGATTGGCCCCGTGTCAGCAATCCAAAGCTGCGCTTCCCGGTCGACGACGAAGAGTTTGCTCGTGTGGGCTCCGCTGAAGAAGAATGCCTGACGGAAATCGAGCAGGCATTCGCCCGGCACCCCCACGACATCGCCGCCATCATCATCGAGCCGATCCAGGGAGAGGGCGGGGACAATCACTTCCGAGGAAAATTTCTTCGAGATCTGCGCCGGATTGCCGATGAACGCCAGGCGCTCCTTATCTTCGACGAGGTCCAGACAGGCTTCGGCCTTACGGGGAAGATGTGGGCCTATGAGCACTACGGGGTTCCTCCCGACATCCTCTGCTTTGGGAAAAAGAGCCAGGTCTGCGGGATCATGGCGGGAGAGCGTCTCGACGAGGTGCAGGACAACGTCTTCCATGTGTCCTCCCGGATCAACTCCACCTGGGGCGGTGGCCTTGTGGATATGGCGCGCTGTGAAATCATATTGGAAGTGATGGAAGAAGAACGGCTGGTGGAGAACGCCGAGGCGGTGGGCGCCCATCTTCAGAGCGGGCTCGAAGACTTCGCCGCTCGTCATCCGGGAGTGATCGGAAACCCCAGGGGGCTCGGGCTCATGTGCGCCTTTGACTGCCCTGATGGAGAAACAAGGAACCGCCTCCTCGAGTTGTGTGCAGCCAACCGGTTCCTGGCTATTGCCTGTGGGTCGGTCTCCGTCAGGTTCCGCCCACCCCTCATCCTCTCGGTTGAAGAGGCGGAGGAGGGGCTCCTGCGGCTCGAGCGGAGCGCGCGCCAGCTCTGAGCGTCCCGCCTTATTCCTCCCCCCCGAAGGCCGAAATCCCCGTAATGTCATTGCCGAGGATCAGGGTGTGGATGTCGTGGGTGCCTTCGTAGGTTTTGACGGTTTCGAGGTTCCTCATATGGCGGCCGCTCTGGTATTCCTCCATGATTCCGTTGGCGCCGAGGATGTCCCTGGCCGACCTGGCCACATCCAGGGCTACGGCGACATTGTCTCGCTTGGCCAGGGAGATTTGCTGTGGCCTGATGGTCCCCTGCTCCTTCAGCCGGCCGATGCGATGGCAGCGTAACTGGGAGGCGGTAATCCCCGAGAGCATCTCAACGAGCTTGGCCTGGACGAGTTGGAAGGAGGCTATCGGGGCACTAAACTGGACTCTCGTCTTGGCATACTCCAGGGCCTCACTGTAGCAGGCCATTGCCGCGCCGACGGCACCCCATGCAATTCCGTACCTTGCCTGGTTCAGACACATCAGGGGGGCCTTGATGCCTGTCGTATTCGGAAGCCTGCACTCCCTGGGAATCCTGCAGTCCTCAAAATGAAGCTCCGAGGTAATCGAGGCCCTCAGGCTCCACTTCCCTTTCTGAAGAGTGGTGGAAAATCCGGGAGCGTCTTTCTCGACAAGGAAGCCATTGATCTCTCCATCGCATTGGGCCCACACAACCGCTACGTCAGCGATGGACCCGTTGGTGATCCACATCTTGTTCCCATTCAGGATGTACTCATCGCCGACAAGCTCAGCCCGGGCCTGCAGCCCTGACGGGTTGGAGCCGAAGTCCGGTTCGGTGAGACCGAAGCACACTATTTTCTTTCCGGCCGCCAATTCGGGCAGCCAGCGGGTCTTCTGTTCCTCAGTTCCGTGGGCATAAATGGCGTACATGCCGAGGGATCCTTGTACTGAGACGAAACTCCTGAGCCCGGAATCTCCCCGCTCGAGCTCCTGCATTGCGAGGCCATAGGCGACCGGGCCGATCCCCGCGCAGCCGTAGCCCTCCAGGTTCGCTCCAAGCAAGCCCAGGGAGGCAATTTCCCCTACGAGCTCATCGGGAAACCTGCCCTCTTCGAAGCAGCTCGGAAGAGTCTTCAGGGCGCTGTGCTGAACGAATTTCCTCACGCTGTCGCGCACAACGAGCTCGTCAGCGGAGTAGAGCTCATCCAGCCGGTAATAGTCGGGCGCTTCAAAGGTCATTGCGACCGCAGTGTAACAGTTGGGGGAAAGGTTGTGGAACAGACAAAAAAACAAGCCTCTTCCGGTGAGGAAAAGGCTTGGAGAAAAATGGTGACCCCATGGGGATTTGAACCCCAGTTGCCGGGATGAAAACCCGGTGTCCTAGGCCCGACTAGACGATGGGGCCCCAGGCGGAAATTCCACAGAGAATTCCTGCCTGGTGAGAGCTGCAGGGATCGAACCTGCGACCCGCGCCTTAAAAGGGCGCTGCTCTACCAACTGAGCTAAGCTCCCAAATTTTTGAAAATTATAGAAAGGCTGAGCCAGCTTTCAATCTAAAAACTGGCAAATCACATTGTTGTTAGTTCTTCAGTTTTATCTTTCAGTAAGGAATCTACTTTTGATTCGTGGCCCTTGAGCAGCTTCTGGATCTCGTTTCTGAGATCTTTGTGCTCATCTTCGGAGATCTCTTTATCCTTCTGCAACTGGTCGGACTGCCGATTTGAGTCCCGCCTGATATTTCTCATTGCAACACGAGACTCTTCAGAGGCTTCCTTGGCGAAGGTGGCCAGCTGTTGCCGTCTCTCCTGGCTGAGTGGAGGGAGAACCAGACGCAAAATTTTTCCGTCATTCTGCGGGTTGATACCCAGGTCTGATTTGAGAATGGCTTTTTCAATCTCTCCCAGCGCGCTGGGGTCAAAAGCCTTGATCAGTAATTGGTCGGCTTCGGGGGCTGAAATATTGGCAATCTGCTTGAGGGGAGTAGGGCTTCCGTAGTAATCAACGCGCAGAGAATCAACCAGCCCCGGATTTGCACGCCCGGTTCTCATCCCCCGGTACTTGTCCTTGAGCACCTCAAGGGCTTTCTCCATGCGTTCTTCGGTATCGAGTAAAATGGTATCGTAGTCCATTGTTCCCTCTGGTTCAGGTGTTTCAGGTAACCATTGTCCCAAGGCGTTCGCCGGCCAGGAACTTGATCACATTGCCATGATTCTTCATGTTGAAAACGTTAATAGGCAGGGAGTTATCCATGCAAAGGCTGACCGCTGTCGAATCCATGATCTTGAGGCGTTTCTGCAATACGTCGAGAAAGGATAACTCATCATACAATTCGGCATCGGGGTTCGTTTCGGGGTCATCTGAGTAAACTCCATCGACCTTGGTTCCCTTAGCCAGCACGGCGGCCCGGATCTGCAGGGCCCTGAGGGCGGCCGTGGTGTCGGTGGTGAAATAAGGATTCCCGGTTCCACCAGCCAGGAGCACCACCCGTTTTTTTTCAAGGTGACGGAGGGCTCTCCTGCGAATAAAGGGCTCGGCCAGGTCGTTAACGGGGATGGCAGAGAGGACCCTTGTTTCAACTCCAAGTCGCTCGAGGGCAGACTGGATAGCCAGGGCATTCATGATCGTCGCCAGCATGCCCATGTTGTCTCCAGTGATGCGTCCAATTTCATCCCCGGCAATTTGAGACCCGCGGAGGAAGTTCCCGCCGCCGCAAACCATGGCGAGTTGGATGTCCCCCTGCTCGAGGCCAGATTGAATTTGCTGGGCCAGGTCCTGGACATGGGCAGGGTCTATGCCGAAGCCGCCCGTTTCACAGAGCATTTCCCCGGAAATTTTAAGTAATATCCTGTTGTTGGCCATGGGCTTGATCTCGATCCTGCGGATGCGCACAGATAAATAAACTGACAAGGGCTTAAACAGCAGGAGGTCGGTCTGGTGTCAATAGAAAAACACCACCGGAGGCGGAAGCCAACTAAGAGTATGCTTCCGCCCGGAGTGAGGGGCCTTCGTCGGTCCGGGCAGGGCCACCGGGCTTATGAATCCGCGGGCTTGTCTTCTTTAGCTGCAGGTTCAGGCGGCGTGTCTGCTGCAGGCTTGTCCGGGGTTTCTTCAGCGGGCTTTTCGGGCTCCTTGGCCGCCGCTGACTTTTCAGCTTCGACCCTGGCAGCTTCAGCCTCACGGGCCTTGCGGAAGATTTCTTCCCTCTCCTTTTCAGCCGCAAGGACCTTGTCTTTTTCTCCCTGTACCTTGGCAGCCTCTTCCTTGCGCTTCTCTTCTTCCTCGAGTCGCTTCTTCTCCTCTTCAGCCTGGATAGCAGCGTATTTCTCTTTGCCGACGAGCAGGGCATCTGCAAGGGTGCCGAGGATGATCTCTATGGACCTGAAGGCGTCATCGTTACCTGGAATGACGATGTCAACGAAATCGGGGTCGCAGTCAGTGTCGACGAGGGCAATGACCGGGATCCCGCATTTCTGGGCTTCGCGAACAGCGATGTGCTCCCGCTTGATATCAACGATCACAACACAGGAAGGAAGCTTTTCCATTTTCCGAAGACCATCGAGGTTCGTGCAGATCTTCCTTCTCTCCCGGCGCAGGCGGGAAACTCTTTTCTTTGAGTACTGGTTGATCCCCCCGGACTCTTCGAGGGCCTCCAGTTCGACGAGCCTCTTGAGCCGCTTACGAATGGTGTGGATGTTTGTCAGTGTTCCGCCGAGCCAGCGTTCGGTTACCCAGTGATTTCCGCAACGCTGAGCTTCTCTCTGGACGATGGACTTTGCCTGGCGCTTGGTGCCGACGAAGGCCACCTCTTTCCCCTGGGCTCCGACCTGGGAAAGGAAATTACAGGCCCTGACAAGTCCCTTGAGCGTCTGCCGCACATCGATGATGTGGATCAGGTTGCGCTTGCCGAAAATGTAAGGCTTCATCTTCGGATGCCACCGACTGGCCCGGTGGCCGAAATGAACGCCTGCCCCAATGATTTCCTTGACGTCGACAATAGCCAAGACAGTACTCCTTTCACCCAACGATAGTGCTCGAAGGGCCGGCCTTAAAAGTGGCCTATACTAGTAGTGCAAGATTTCAAGCGGCAGAGCCGCAATTCATCTCTGGGTAAATAAAAAGAACAGCATCCGGCAAGTGACTGCCTTCAACTTAATCCAAGAAAATATCACAGCCGAATAAGCCTGTCAAACACCACAAAGGTCCGGAAATGAACGAAGTGGAGCAGGTAGAGCCATACAAGCCTTGATGGCGAGATGTCGCCCATAAGGATCATTCAGGTGAGGAGTCCTCAGGGAGGGCCTCACCTGAGTCCCTGTGTTCCTCCAGGAGCCGTTGCTGCTCTCGGATCTTGTCCTGGATCTGCAGAGCTATTTCAATGGCCTGGAGGCCGTGAGAGCCGGTTACAACGGGCTCCCTGCCTGTTCGAGCGGACAACAGGAATGATTGGAGCTCATTTTTGAGTGGTTCATCGGAAGCGACATGAAGCTGTTCAATACTAAAGTATTTTGTGAACAGTGGATAGGCGCCCTGGTCCTCTTCAAGTTTGGCCATTTCCTGGATATCGATCTGGCTGGGGTCAAAGCCGGGCTTGAATCCCATCAACATCCCCGTCTTGGCGATGTAGTCGAGCGAAAGGTAGGAGTCCTTGTTGAATATCCGCATTTTGCGGCTTTTTTGAATGGCTACACGGCTGGCTTTGACCATGACGGTGCAGCCGTTTTCAAAGGTCAGGCGGGCACTTGCAAGGTCTTCAGTTTCAGAAAGGACCCTGGCGCCAACAGCCTCAAGATGGGCTACAGGCGCATCTACGAAGTTAAGGGCTATATCGATATCATGAATCATAAGATCCAGGACGACGCTGGTTTCCACTGACCTGAAGCTGAAGGGATGAATTCGATCACACTCGATATAGACGGGATCCCGGATGAAGGGGTGTGCGGCAATGACCACAGGGTTGAAGCGCTCAATGTGCCCCACCTGGAGAGTGACACCGGATTCATCGGCAAGGGCGAGGAGTTCCCGGGCCTGCTCGGACGTGGAGGTCATCGGCTTTTCTACAAGAACTGAAACCCCCTCCTCGATGCATTGGCTGGCAACATCGGCATGGGTAGGGGTTGGGGTCACAATGCTTGCGGCATGGACCCTGGAAAGGAGCTCGGGAGTAAGGCTTGAAAAGTGCGGAACCCCGAGCCGCTCGCCAATTTCCCGGGCATTTTCAGCATTTGAATCAACGACGCCCTCGACGACCACCCCCTCAAGCTCGGTATAAACCCGGGCATGGTTCTTCCCGAGATGGCCAACGCCGACGACCAGGACGTGGATCGGTTCTTTACCCTCAGGTCTTCTGGGCGGCTTGGGCAATTTCGTTCTGGCTCCGTGGATCGCAATTATTCACAAGAAGGTTGGCGCGCGCGGCCTTTATGTCCCTGGTCAGCCCGGTCAAGAAAGTTGACCAGGGTCTGGACTTCCCTGCACCCCCAGAGTTTATCACGAAGAATTTTAAGTGCTTCAACTCGAGAGTAATCTTCTCTGTAGAGGCACCTGTGGGCCTCCTTCAGGCTTTCGACGGCTTCGGCAGTGAACCCCTGGCGTTTTAAGCCGACCTTGTTGATCGACCAGACTTTCATAGGGCTGCCTTCTACGAGCATATAAGGGGGGACATCGAGACTGATCCGGGCCATCCCGCCAATAAAGGCGGACTCTCCGACGGTTGTGAAATGATGAACCGCCGCAAGCCCACCGAAGGTCGCGTTGTTTTCAACCACAACATGCCCGCCAAGCAGGACATTGTTGGCCATGGTTATTCCATCACCAAGAATGCAATCGTGGGCGACGTGGCAGCAGGCCATCAGGAGATTATTGTTACCGATCACGGTGTTGCCTCCACCATGGCGGGTTCCAAGGTGGATGGTGACGCATTCGCGGACGATATTCCCGTCGCCAATAAGGACCCAGGAATCCTCGCCTTCAAATTTTTTGTCCTGCGGGTCTGCGCCGATCACCGCCCCGGGGTAGATTTCGTTGTTCTCCCCGAGAACCGTATTCGCAAGAAGCGACACATTGTTATGCAGATTACAGCCATCCCCCACCCGGCAGTTCGGGCCAATGTAGGTGAAGGGGCCGATCGATACATCCGCTCCGATTTCAGCTGTAGGGTGGACAACGACATACTCGTTATCGACGGACAGTTCAGTTTGTTTTCTTGATGACCAGAACACCAGTTACTAAGCCCCCATTTAATTACTGCGGTCGGCTGGAAGTAACGCGTAGCGGATCTCTGCTTCTGCTACTACCTGGCCATCGACCAGGGCCCTTCCTTTGACATGGGCAGATCTGCTTCTGATCCTTACCGCATCGACCTGAAGAAGAAGCTGGTCCCCAGGCGCTACAGGCCTGCGGAATTTAACTCGATCCAGAGACAAGAGGTAGGCGGAAGAGTCTTTGTGCTCATCTCCGGCCTTGAGAATGATTCCACCTACCTGGGCAAGCGCCTCTACTATTAATACCCCTGGCATGACTGGGTTGCCCGGGAAGTGCCCCTGGAAAAACTCCTCGTTGACGGTGACGCATTTCACCCCTGTTGCGCTTTCATTGGCAACGAGACGGATGATCTTGTCGACAAGAAGGAAGGGGTAGCGGTGAGGAAGAATCCGGGCAATCTCAGCCGCGTTAATGGCAGTGGACTGGCCTTCTTCCGGAATTCCAGTTCCATTGGCCGGGGGCTCGCTCCGGGGTGCGGGTTGTCCGTTTGATTGGGCGTCACCGCCGCCTTGAATGAATGCTTCGGCAAGGCATGCGTTCAGGGAGTGCCCGCTTTTGATTGCGGTGATGTCAGCTCGAATTGCGGCGTTGGCGAGATACAGGTCGCCAAGCAGATCGAGAATTTTATGCCTTACAAACTCATCTTCGAACCTCAGAGAGTTGTCAATGATGCCATCTGGCCCGAGAACCAGTGTGTTGGATGGGTCAGCTCCCTTGCCGAGACCGGCCTTTTGAAGCTCTTTTACTTCTTCAAGAAGTACAAAGGTCCTGGCGGGGGCTATTTCCCGGGCGTACACCTCCTCGTCTATGGAAATGCTAAGGTGCTGGGTGGGCAGAAGAGGATTGTCATAATCGAGAGTATAGGATACCCGCAGCCCATCAGGGTTGGGCCTGGCCAGGACGCTGGAGTCCCCCTGGGAGACGAAAATCGGCTGGTTGACGCCAAGCTCAACGGCCTCGGAGTCCTGTGACTGAACCC
>NZOA01000037.1 GCA_002695115.1 Planctomycetota bacterium | reverse complement strand
CCATGACGGGGATCCTGGATTATCGGTGTGGGTGACGGAGCCGCCTCCCCACTGGCCGTTGGTGTTGCCATCGGTGGCGCGATTCGGGTTGCCGCCGTGGCCTTCGGAGGACTGGGTCGCCGGCTTGCCGAGCGCCTTGTTGGGGCCGTCGACGGTGCACTGGACGTTTGAGGCGCACAGGCCGAAGTCGGGGTTGGCGGGGTCGTCACAGGGATCAAAGCCACCCGGCAGCAGCTCGAGCGCGGAGATCACGGCGTTTACGTCGCCCCCGGGAATCCCGACAAGCCCGACAAGACTGATCGACAGGCTTCCGTCGGTCACCGAGACATCCGGGAAGGAATAGCGTCCGATGTTGGGGCCGGGATCGTAGTCCAGGCGGTGAACATCATCGTAGACCACCTCTCCCTCGAGCGAGATGCTGAAATGACGATTATCGCAGCAGCACTCCAGGAAGAAGAGATTCAGGTAATAGTCGCCGTCGGGTACTGCCAGCTCGATGTCAAAGGGCGAGTTGAGGCTGTCTGAGTCCCAGCGGATGCTCGAGAGGGCGGAGGCCATCGGACCGTTCGGGTCGAAGCCGAGCGCCGCGACGGCTCCCGGATCGGCGGCGCACCAATTGGGAATGAAGTTCGCCCCATTGGCAGGGTTGGGCCTGATGCTGAGTGAGTCGCCCGGCCCGGGCGCGTCGCCCAGCCAGACGTTGCCATTGGCGTCCGTGACCTCGGCTCCCGAAAAGTTGATTCTCAGCGGGATGTCGAAGGGGAAGGAAACGTCGACGAGCGTACAGCTCATGTCATTACAGGCCGGAGCTCCGTCGGCGGCGATGGTCTCTACCCGGTAGGTCGAGCTGCGGGCCGTGATGGCGTCCTCGAAGCTCGATACGTCTCCGGCCAGCTCCAGAATCAGCTCGCCGTCCCGGTAGACGTTGTAGCTCGCCGGGTTGCCGCAGCTCGGCGCGTTCCAGGAGACGGCGGCCTCTCCACCGACGGCCTCGCAGGCGAGGGCGGCGGGACAGCGGCCGAATTCCGGGTCGTCACAGGGGTTGTCCTCGGTTGCGATGATCTCGAGGGCCTGCAGGATGGGGTTCCAGTCGGTCACTCCCGGACAGGTCGGGCAGGGCAGCATCCCTACGGAGAGGGACCCATCCTCGACGACCGCGATGAATGAGTAGCGGCCGACCTCGTTCGGGCCGGCGACGATGCCTTCGCCAACGGGGAAGGCGAGCTGGTGGACGTCTTCCTCGACGACCGCGCCCTCAAGCGCGATCTTGTAGTGGCGGTTATCGCCGCCATCGCAGAGGTAGAAGTTTACCTCGTAGTTTCCATTGGCGATCGGTATCTCCATGTTCCAGTCGTTTTCCTCGCCATCGTTGCCCGGATCCCAGCGGATGCTCCTGAAGAGGGTTGCGTCTGCCGCCTCGAACCCGAGAGCCTCGACGCTCGCGATGGTCGGAACGCTCCACACGGCGATCTCGTTGAGGCCGCCTATGGGGTTGGGGCGGATGCCGAGGGGATCGCCTCCCGCATCGCCTACCCAGAAGTTGCCGTTGCCATCGACGTGGTTCGGTCCTCCCATATTGATTCGCAAGGGCGCGTCAAAGTTCCGCCCGGGGACTACGTATGTACAGGTCATGTCACTGGCGCAGGGCTCTTCTCCCGCGGCGGAGATGGTCTGGATGCGATAGGTGGAGACGGCTCGGTCGGGAGTCGGTACAAATCCTGTCGAGTCGCCGGGAAGCTCGAGAACGAGCTCGTCGTTTAAGAATACGTTGTAGCCCTGGGGGGCGGCGCATTCCGGCGCGTTCCAGGTGATCGACTTGGCTGGAATAAAGGGCTCGTCACTCCCTCCCGCGAAGATCTCCACCTCGGCGAGGCTCAGGTAGGCCCCCGGTATCGAGACGCGCACGAATTGACCTTCGGCCGCTATTCCCTCGATGGTGAAATTCGGGCCGCTGAGCCGGGAGTTGTCGGTCAGGAAGTCCCCCTGGTAGTTCACGCTGCCATCGGCGGCGATAACCTCGACCGTGAAGTTCGTCAGGCGCTCGGAGCAGCAATCGAGCCGGTTCCAGAGTCTGATGGTGTCGATATCATAGGTGTCGAGCAGGTCGACCCCCCACCACGACGGCGCGCCGTTGGTGTGGGTGGTGGTTCCGGTTGCCCAGAAACCGTCGGTGTTGCCGTCGATGGCGCGTCCCGGAGCTCCTCCCCAGCCTTCAGAAGATTGCGTGGCGATGCCGCCGAGGGCGATGTTCTCACCGAGGTCGACGCCGTCGAGTCCGCCATCGGTGCGTTCCCAGATGGTCGCGCAGCTGGCTCCCGTGGCACATCGGCCGTAGGTGGGATCATCACAGGGATCGAATCCCAGCGGCAGGATCTCGAGAGCGTTGAGGATGGCGTTGATGTCTGCAGCGCCGGGGGTTCCAGCCGGCGGGGGAGTCAACCCGACGTGGAGGGAGCCGTCGACCACCTCCGTCTCGAAGGAGTAGCGTCCGGCGATGTTCTGGCCCGCTACGATGCCTTCGCCAACAGGGAAGGCGAGGCTGTGCGCGTCTTCCTCGACGACCGCATCCTCGAGCCAGAGCGAGTAGTGGCGGCCATCGCCACCGGCCTCGCAGAGGTAGAAGTTCACCGTGTATTCCCCATTGGGAATCGGGATCTCCATATGCCAGTCATCCGCGTCGCCGCCTACATCCCAGCGGATGCTCCTGAAGATGTTGACATCTTCGGCGGTGCCGCCAAAGCCGAGCGCCGCGACACTGGCCGGGTTCGGATTGGCCCAGGCCGGGATGGCCTGCGCGCCGCCAAGGTCATTGGGGCGGATGTCGAGGGGGTCCGCGTTGACTCCCTCATCGCCGAGCCAGGTGTTGCCGTTGGAGTCGGTGATTTCCGGGCCGCCACAGTTGATCCGGAGCGGGACACTGAATTGTCCTTCTACGGGAGTGGTAGCGAAAAAACTCAAGCCCAACAGGAGAGCGGATAGGCAGAACGAAGACAGGTAGCGCATAACGGGCTCCTTGTGGTTATTCAAGAACCAACGGTTCCAGACCAGTTTACTAGTATTCAAGAACTAGGTTTCCGCCTCATTTCTTGACCCATGTAAGGCGGTTGACAGCCGGGCATTGTAACCACTATTTCTAGTGGTAGTAAAGTATGTATTCAGGTATGCCCTCGGCTCCATCCATCCATTACAATTGTCTGAATAGCATCCGGCCGGTGGCGGCCGGATTGTTCATGGGTTTGTGCCGCGCGTTCGAGCGGCAGCCGGAGTTTTCCAGTGAATAGACAACTGCTGAGCCTGGCGGGGATGTTTTTCGTCCTGCTCGCCTGCGGCCCGCTGCGGGCCGTGGTGATCACCGAGATTCACTACAACCCGGGCGTGGACCTCGACTCCCTGGAGTTCGTCGAGATCGCCTCGGACACCACGACCCCCGAGGACATCTCCGGGTACCGGTTTTCAGGCGGTATCACCTACCAGTTTCCTCTCGGGACGATCCTGGGGAAAAACCAGAAGTTCGTCGTTTGCGCTGACGGTGACGCGGTCATCGAGCGCTACGGCCTCGATGCCAACCTGGTCTTCGGCAATTTCATCGGCCGTCTCGATGGCAGCGGCGAACGCCTCGAGCTTGCCAACGATGTCGGCATCCCACTGCAGAGCATCCGCTACCGCGATGAGGGCAAGTGGCCGACCGCTCCCGATGGCACCGGGCACAGCCTGGTCATCAAGGGGATCCACCTCGACAGCAAGGAGCCGGAGAGCTGGACCTGGAGCCCGGAGCTCGGCGGCAGCCCCGGCCGGGCGAACTTCCCCGAGGAGGAGGGGCCGCGCTTCGATGAGACGCTCCTGGTCGAGGCCGGCGAGACCTGGCGCTACCGCCGCGGTACGCAGGCCTTCTCCAATCCTCCGACGGCCTGGCGCGATACGGGCTTTGATGATTCCGGCTGGGACTCCGGCGTTTCCGGCTT
Source organism: Planctomycetota bacterium (assembly GCA_002695115.1). GTDB lineage: Bacteria > Planctomycetota > UBA8108 > UBA8108 > UBA8108 > UBA8108. The sequence continues at coordinate 4,710 of NZOA01000037.1, read as the reverse complement.
CGGCTACGGAGACAACGATGACACGACGGTCCTGGAGGACATGCGGCGCAGCTATTCCAGCCTGGCGATCCGCAAGGTGATCGAGCTGAGCGCCGAGGAGCTGGCCGCGCCGGGAGATTTCTTTCTCGGGATGCTCTTCGATGATGGTTTCTGCGCCTTCGTCAACGGCCGCCTGGTGGCCTCGAGCAATTGCGATGAAGCTCTCGACTTCGAGGGCACCGCCACTGGTTCGCACGAGGCTCGCGACGAGGAGCTCTTCCTCCTGCCCGCCGACGCCTTCGTCGAGGGTGAGAACGTGGTGGCCATCGCGGGGCATAATTTTTCCCTGACCAGCTCCGACTTCAGCCTCGCGCCGCGGCTTCTCAGGCGGAGCCTCATCGTCGATGAAGAGGGCGGCCGGGGAGGGCTCTCCCTGAACGAGCTCTACCGCGGTGCCGAGGCCGGCACCGGCTGGGTGGAGCTCTACAATCGCGGCGCCGGCGCCTTCGATCTCGCCGGTCATCGTCTCACCGACAACCCGGCGCGTCCGGACGCCTTCACGTTTCCCGCCGGCGCGAGCATCGCTCCCGGTGGCTTCGCGGTCGTGACCGAGGCCGAGGGCGGCTTCGATTTCGCGGCAACGGAGGCGAGGTTCTTCCTGCTCGATTCCGAGGGCTCCTGCCTCGCGGCATCGACCTTTGACCGCTCCGCTCCCGAGGCGGTTGCCGCCGCGGGCTGGTCGCACCAGCGCTATCCCGATGGTGGCGGCCTGGATTGGATCTCGGCGACGCCTACGCGCGCGGCCCCCAACGAGGTTGCCGCCACGCGGGACCTGGTGATCAACGAGCTCTTCTACAATCCGCCCGAAGACCGTACGGGAGAATTCGTCGAGCTCTACAACCGGGGAACAGAGGCGATCGACCTCACCGGCTTCAGGTTCAGCAAGGGCATAGAATATACCTTCGAGCCGGGCTCAACGATCGGCCCGGGAGCCTATCTCGTGATCGCCGAGGAGCCCGTCCAGGTTCGTGAACGCTACGCCATCCAGAACGTCGTCGGCCCCTACGAGGGCCTGCTCGCCGATGGGGGGGAGAACATCGAGCTGGTGGACGGCTGGGGCAACCCGGTGGACAGGGTGCGCTATTATGACGGCGGCCGCTGGTCCATCTGGGCCGATGGGCGGGGCTCCAGCCTCGAGCTGATCGACCCGCGCCAGGACAACTCGGTCGCCTCGGCCTGGGAGGCCAGCGACGAGAGCGAAAAGGCCGAATGGGAGGAGCTGAGCTATTCGGTCAGCAACTACCAGCGCGCCGGCGAGGCCGAGCTNCACCTCTTCCTGGTCGAGAAGGGCGCCTGCCTCCTGGATGACATCTCGGTGGTCCGCACGGCTACCGGCGCCAATCACATCGCNAACGGCGGCTTCGAGACCAATACGGCGCCCTGGCGGATCCAGGGTACCCATATCTACAGCAGCCGGGTGACCTACGATGCCCACTCGGGCAACGCCTGCCTGGAGGTCGTNGCCACCGGCAAGGGCGACACCACGGTCAACCGGCTCGAGACCGACACCTCTCCGCGCATGAGCAACGGCGCCCACCGCGTCTCGCTCTGGGCTCGCTGGCTGCGCGGCACCAGCCTGCTCATCGGCCATTCTGATTTTACCAGCGGGGCCTGGTGCTGTCGTTCGGGGCCGTCAGCGAATCTCTCGGGAAACACCCTCGGAGGCAAGCTGCGTCTTACCGTGCCGCTGAATCTNGGAACGCCCGGNAGGGAGAACAGCGTGCGGGAGAATCTCCGGGAAGAGACCGGCAGCGCCAACCTNGGGCCGGTCATCAGCTCCGTCTCGCATGACCCGGTCTCCCCGGCCCAGGGAGAGCTGGTNTCGGTGCGGGCCCGCATTTCCGATTCCGATGGGATCTCCAGGGTTCGCCTGCTGTACCGGGAGGGAAGCCCGCGAGGAGATTTTTCCGTCATCGACATGGCGGATGAGTCCAATGGCGAGGGCCGTTTCCAGGGCCGCATGGGCGGCTTCGCCACCCGCCGCAAGGTCGTTTTCTACCTCGAGGCCGAGGATGAGGACGGAGCGGTGCGGCGCTACCCCAGGGATGCTCCCGAGCACACGCTGCTGCTGCAGGCGGCGGGGCGGGTCAGCACCAACGTCGATGCATCGCGAGTGATCCTCGATGACGTGAAAACCAGTGAGCTCTCCAGCCGCATGCTCCATTCCAACAATCTTCTCGATGGAGCCTTCGTCTTCAACAACAACGAGGTCATGTACAACGTCGGGGTGCGCTACCGGGGGAGCCCCTGGGGCCGTCCGGGCCGCAACAACTACCGGGTCAGCTTCCAGAAGGACAAGGTCTTCCACCGCGGCCGCACTGCGATCAACCTCACCAGCCGTGGCGCCAATCCGGCTGAAGGAGCCGCCTACTTCCTGGTGGGAAGAAACGGCAGCGAGGCGACGCCGTCCCCGACAGCCGATTATTTCTTCGTCAGGAACTACTTCAACGGTTCCGGCGGCGCCAGCTACGGGCTCTTCCAGTCGGTCGACAGGGACTATGTGCAGAAGTGGTATGGAGCGGAGGGGGGAGATGGCCCNGTGCTGAAGGCCAACGGGCGCCTCAATTTCAACGACGGCGGCTCACGGGTGGCCTGGGATGGCGCCTCCTACCGATACATGGGAGAAGAGACCGAGAACTACCGAGGCTATTACTTCCACAGCATGAACCAGACCCGGGACGACTGGGTGCCGCTGATGAACCTGGCCCGGGTGATGGATCGCCAGATCACCAGATCGGCGACGGATTTTGACGCCCGGATCGGCGATATCCTCGACGTCGAGGCCTGGCTGCGGGTCATCTCGGTGCGGGTACTCATCGGCGGCTGGGACGCTTTCTCCATCGGCAATGGCCACAACGGCTACCTGTCCTTCAACAGCGCCACCGGCCTCTGGGGCATCCTGCCCTTCGATATGGACAATAGCTTCGGACAGCAGAACTTCCCGCTCTTTCCGACCGCCGATGCGGATGTCGCCAGGATGATGTCGCGGCCCGCCTCGCGGCGTATCTATTATCGCGTTCTGCATGAATTTATGCAGGGGCATTGGTCCCGCAATGGAGCCACTCCCTGGATGTCCGCCCTGCAGAGGGACATCGGCCTCAACACGGGGGGGCTTCTTGGATTCATCTCCAGCCGCGNNGGCACTGTGCAGAATCAGATCCGTTCCTCGACGACAACGAACTTCAGGATCAGGACCAACAACGGCAATGATTTCACCACCGACGATACCCTGGTCAGGCTCGAGGGCGAGGCTCCCGTGCAGGTCGCCCAGCTCTTCTACTCGATAGGAGATGGAGACCTCACCCCGCTGGAGCCCGAGTGGACCACCCAGGTNCGCTGGCGTTTTGATTTTGAGCTGACCGCCGCGGTGAACGAGTTTCAATTTGTCGGCTTCAATACCGCCGGCGAGCTCATCTCGACGGCGTCCATCGTNGTCGAGAGCACGGCGATCTCGGGCGATCCGAGGGTGACGGCGTGGTTCCCGTCGAGGGGGCCGGTCGGCGGCGGCTTCGAGGTAACCTTCGTCGGCACCAACTTCGTCGAGGGGATGCGGATATTTTTCGGTGACGCCGAGGCTTCGGAGATCACGCTGGTTTCCGAGGAAGAGTTGAGGGTCATCGCGCCCCGTGCCGCTCCGCCTCTTCCCAGGGACCAGGTGGTGGATATTCGCGTAGTTCCNCCCGAGGGAGAGGAGTTCGTGCTCGAGAACGCCATCGAGTACGAGGGAGATCTCGGGGACTTCTTCCTGCGCGGCGATGGCAANAGGGACAATGTGCTGGATATCAGCGATGGGCTGCATACGCTCTTNCACCTCTTNCTCGGCAGGGAGGTGAATTGNNCCGACGCGGCCGACTTCAACGATGATGGCGAGCTGGGGCTCAGCGATGCCATCGGTACGCTGGACTACCTCTTCCGCTCCGGTCCCCCGCCCGCGGCGCCGTTTCCCCTGCAGGGCATCGATCTTACCGAGGACGGGCTCGAATGCCGTTGAACGGACGCGCCGTCTTTCTGTCCGTTTAACTCCTTGAATCGGCCGGCGGCTCCGGCGTAAGGTGTGGAGATCGCCAGCTAAAGACCCGAGGGAGGACGCAGCGATGCCAGAGACTGGAAAGACGGAAGACCTCGATCCGGGAAGCGAGGCGCTGGAGTNCCCGGAGCTGCCCGCCGAGCTCAGCCAGCCGCGGCTCTCCACGCTCTTCAAGTATTTCGGNCCGGGCGCGATCATCGCCTCGATCACCATCGGCAGCGGGGAGACGGTTTTCGCCTCCAGGAGCGGCGCCGTCTTCGGCTATTCCCTGCTCTGGCTCTTCCTGGCCGCCGCGATCGCCAAGGGCCTGCAGATCTACTGCGGCTCGCGCTACATCACCCTCACCGGCGAGCATCCGCTCAGGAGCTGGAACCGACTGCCGCTGCTGCGCGGCTGGTTCCCGTGGCTCGTGGCCGGGATCTCGATACTCTGCTTCCCCTTCTGGCTCGGCGGGTTGCCCAAGATGCTCGGCCAGCTGGTGAACTGGATTGCCGGGATCTCTCCCGGAGAGCCGGGCTCTCCCGAAGAGGCGGGCTTTGATTTCTGGGTCAAGATCTGGGGTACGTGCTTCGTCGGCGTGGCGGTCGCGATCACCCTCCTGCAGAGCTACAAGTTGCTCGAGAGGGTCCAGGCTCTGCTGGTCG
>NZOA01000006.1 GCA_002695115.1 Planctomycetota bacterium | reverse complement strand
CTTCTCATTCTTCAGCGCGTTGGCCGTCCAGGGGGTGACGCCGTGCATGATCAGGTAGACCCCGGCCTTCTTCGCCTCGGCGAAATCCGCCAGGCTGCCCTCGAGGCCGTTGAAGTTGGCCTTCTTCATGGTGACGAAGAGGTTCTTCAGGCCGACGCGGGGCCCCACCCAGCTCGGGCTCAGAAACGAGATCAGCGCCGGCATGCGGAAGGGTCCCGGCAGGGCCTCGCGGACCTTCTTTTCGAAGGGGCCGATGCCGAAGACCTCGCTGGTGCGCTGCTTGGGATGGACCTCCAGGCGCTCGAGCTTGCCGTCGCTGTAGGCCACCTCGATTCCGAGGCCGGTCTCGGAATCGACCCGGAAGGCCACGTCGCGGTCGAGGGGCCAGCCGGGAAGTACGCAGATCCTCTTGCCGGTCGAGGCGATGAGCATCGAGCGCAGGGTGTCGATGAAGGAGTCGATGCCGGCCTTCGCCTCGGGCAGGCGGGAGTAGTCCGCGCCCCAGAAGCGCGGGAAGCGGGCCTTGCCATCGCCGGTGGCGAGGTAGGGCCGGGCTTTTTCGACCGCGCTCTTGATCGCGGCGGCGCTTTTCGCGGCCGGCCAGGGCTTGATCTCTTTCTCCGTGATCTCCTTCTTCTCAGCCGCCGGCGCGGCAGCCGGCTTGAGCGGGTGGGGGCCGCGTCCGCTGCAGGCGCTCAGGTAGCGCCGGATGACCAGCGCCCGGGCCATGGAGGCTCCCTCCTCNTCNTTGCCGAGGTGGATGCTCCCCTTGTTCCAGAACTTGTTCCAGGCATCCATCTGGCCCTTGACCGAGCCGTTGACGTCGGTCTTGTTGACCGCCCGGATCGCGTCCTCGACGCTGGTGGGNTTCTCGGGGGCGACGATGTGNACCTGGAGGTCGAAGANCTTGAGGGGCTCGAGGGTGTGGAAGGAGGCGTCTTCGCGNGGCTCCATTCCATCGCAGAGGATNACCAGCGCGGTCTCGCCCTTGCGCAGGACCNCTCTCTTCTGCTCCTTCAGGGGGCTCGCCTTGCCGCCCTCTCCCTCGAGCCAGGCGCTGAGGTTGACCGGGGTGGANGTGCGCAGCTGGAGGTGGAGGACGTCCTTGCCGGAATCGACGAAGAAGGAATAGACCGGCTTGCTGGGCTGGGCCGGGCTCTTGATGACCACCTCACCGTATTTGAATATCAGCGCCTGCTGGAGGCTGCTCTCGGTGGTGTTGAGCTTCGGGTCGGCNCGGAAGCGCACCCCGCCCAGGGGCTCAGCCTTGCCGCCGGGTTTCGCTATGCGCGCCAGGGAGACCCGGATGTCGCCGTCCTTTCCGGTCCAGACGTTGGCGAGGACCCTGCCGTTGCCGATCGGCATGGCCTCTTCGGGCCCCTCGCAGGGGGTCCTCCAGATGACGTTGGCGTCCTGGATCGGNTCGAAGGCCTTGCGGCCCGGCGGCGGGGCCGCCGGGGCGAGCGCGGCCAGCACGCTGTCGCTGACNTNTTCTCCCAGCACGAGGACCTCGGTGGCGCCGGGGTTGGGGCCACCGTGCGCGCTGAGGAAACGCAGGGTGAGCTTCTTCGCCGGCTGGCGCAGGAAGGGGATCCGTTGCGGGCCGTGCAGCGCCTTGAGGGCGCCGGTGGCNACGGGGTTGACCCCGTCATCGATGAAGATCTCGTATTCCTTGAAGCATTCATTTATCAGCCAGGCGGTGCGGCCGTAGTAGACCACCTCCTGGACCATGACGGGCTNCTTCCACTCGAACACCAGCTCGCCCCTCTCCTTGCCCTTCTCTCCGTCGACGGCCCAGGACTTGGCTTTTTCGCTGTCGGGAAAGAGCTCGAAGTGCTGGGAGAGGGCCGGGGCGATTCGGCCATCGGCGATGTTGGAGGGCGCGTACTTGTCTCCGTCCAGCACGGAGGACGCGGTGATCTTCGCGCTGGCGGCCAGGTTGGTGAAGGCGGGCTTGTCCGGGGAGAGGACAGGAGCTGGTTTATCCTGGCAGAATACAGGAGTTGACAGGCAGGCGCAGGCAAGAAGCGACACTGCGAGAGAGGGGGTTCTCAGCATGCGGGACTCTCTTCCTTAGGGTTGGTTTCGATATGGACTGGCTTTTTCGACCGCCCACATTATGCAGCATCCGGNGGGCCGGGCAACACACGCTTTCCAGTCGATGGTTTTAAGCTCCGGGATCAGCCCGTCGCCGACTCAGCCAAGCAGCTGGTTACCATTCGCTCCGCAGACCTCATCGTGGACCCGGACCACCTCCTTGATGGCNGGGTCCGGAGCCTCCAGNCCGATCTTTTCCATGAAGCGGCAGGCCTGGTAGCTCTTCGACACGGTCTCGTAATTTTCGAGCCANCTGTCGTAGCCCGGGTCCGGGACTCCAGGGGCGGTCAGGTGGCGGTGGACAGGAGGTCTCTCCTCCCCGATACGCCAGGGCTTGGGGGTCAGCCGCGCCCGGAAGCATTTCTGCACGCTGCACAGCCGCATGTAGAGCTCGTCGCAGTCAAGCGCCTTGAGGANCTCCATNGTGGNATCGGCGGCCGGGTCGTAGAGCTGGTGGGTCGCGATCAGGCGCAATCCAAGCGTGGTTTCATAGATTCGGAAGCCNGTGCCGGGATTGGAGTCGACGTAGCTCTTGANCCTGGCNAGGGCATCGAGCTTGGCTTGCGAAGGTTCCNGGCTTGGAGCAGGCGGAGCAGGCTCCTTATAGCTGGGNCCCCGGAACAGGGNCAGGCANCCGCTGTTGTGATAGCCCCAACCATCATCCTCGGTGTCGATGTCGACGAACATGATCTCCGGGCAGTTGATGATCTTCGCGCCGTAGCTGTTGCGGGTGATGACGGCAATCTCCTCGCTGTCCTGCGAGATTTCCTCCAGGCGGTGCTCCCGGATGANGTCGACGGTGTAATAATCACCCTTGTAGCCGNNAGCGTATTTGCCGTCTTCNTCGTCCCAGCGGCGGCGAATGGCCTCCTNCACNTGCGGGATCTTCTCCTCGATCATCNGCNGGGCGGCTTCCGGGTNGCCATCGGAGTGGCCCCAGATNTTGCANANGNNTTCCCTNCCATCGATGTCGAACGTGACCTCTTTCTTCTCCCAGTACTTCGGGATGTTCATGGGGCTCCTCTCTTCTCTCCGGGGGATCTCTTCAGCTTCGGGACCTTCGTATATTAAGAAAACGAAGGCGGGATGACCACCGGTAAAGCCCCGGCTACTTCACCTGGTAGGAGCCGGTGGACTGGTGNGGNGTCAGCGGCCAGGTGTCGGTGCGGAAGGGGTAGGCCGGCAGCTCGCGGGCGTTCATCAGGCCGCCGTGGGGCAGGTTCGACCAGGCGTAGCGCGCGGCGNCGGGCTCNGGNACCTTGTCGCTCCAGATCTCGACNNNGNTTCCNTTCGAGATNCTCGCCCGGGCGTTGTGNAAGACCTGGTCCTTGCCGGCGATGACGAAACCCACATCGACGTCCTGGTCGAGACGCAGGCCGCGGCTGGTTCCGTCATCGAAGCTGACGACGAGCCTGTTACCGCTGGTCTCGTAGGCCTTGTAGACCGGCCCGCGCCATTCGATGGGGCTGCCCGGGCGCGAGGACTCCGCCTTGTAGACCTCGGCCAGCGCCCAGCGCGCCGAGCGCTCTCCGACCGGCAGCTTGCGGCCGGGGNGGATGCTGCCGTTGGAGTTGGTGTCGTAGGTGNCGATGAGGCCGGTGCCNGGNGTNCNCTTCCAGGTGTTGAGNTGGATCTCGCGNANGACGTTGGTGTGGTGGTTCATGTCGTAGGTCATGCTGCGGCGGNTGCTCCANCCGGCGATCTGGATGATGCCGAAGGGGAGCTNNGGNTCGNCGAAGGCNTNNCGCCANTCNGCGATNACCGCCGGNAAGGTNTTGTGGAANGGTTTCCAGCCGACGGTGAAGGAGTTGTTCTCNCCCTGGTAGAAGAGGACGCCCTTGATGGAGAGCTTCGCCAGCGGAACGATCATGCCGTTGTACATGCCGCCGGGCTGGCGCTTGGTGGCGGGATTGGTGTAGTTGTTCGCGTTCGGGCGGCGCGGCTCGCGCTCGCCCTTCGCCTTCGCCTCGGCGCGCTTCTTCTCCCAGGCGGCGGTGTCGGCCGCGAGACGCTTCCGGGCGCCCTCTTCGCGGCCGCCATCTNTCCATTCCNNGAGCTTCGTCTCGAACGTNTCGAAGTAGGGCTTCATCTCGGGGAAGGGNCGCAGGGTCTCCCTGGAGACCCAGTGCTGGGCCATGGTTCCGCCCCAGGAAGTGTCGATGATCCCGATCGGCACCTTGATCCTCCGGTGCAGACGACGGGCGAAGTAATAGCCGACGGCGGTGCAACTCTCGATCTCCTTGCCGACGCAGCGCCGCCAGGACCCCTGGGGGTTCTTGCGGTCCTCCAGGGGGAAATCTTCCTGGGGCTCGGGCCGTGCGATGTGGGGCAGGCGGGCGTAGCGGATGGAGGGGTAGTCGGCGCTCGAGATCTCGATGTCGGCGTCGCGACAGGCTCGCATCGACCATTCCATGTTGCTCTGTCCGCCGCAGATCCAGACATCTCCGATGAGCACGTCGGTGACCTCGCGGCGTTCATCCCCCGAGGCGACATCCAGGCTGGTNCCGCTCGANCTCGCCTTCATGGCGGCNAGCCNGATGATCCATCTCCCCTCAGCGTCCGCCATCGTGGCGGCCTCCTGNCCGGAGATGGTCACCTTGACCTCCTCACCGGGAGTGGCCCAGCCCCAGACGCTCACGGGCTTGTCGCGCTGGAGGACCATGCCGTCGCCGAAGATGCTCGGCAGGCGGAGCTCGGCGGGGNNGGGNCGGGNGGCGAAAGCAAGGGCCAGGGAGAGCAGGAAGATGGNGGTTGGATTTTTCATGATGGAATGAGGGTATCATCCCCTTCCCGGCCCCCCAATCACCTTTCAGGTCCACCCGGAAGAGCGCTGGTGAAGTACTTGATTCGCCNCCGTTCATCTGTTGCAGTAGTGGCAGGTCGAAATAANGCGAGAGTGGCCGGTCCCGCGGACCGGCCGGCGGANCGACAGGAGCCGCGCGCGACGAGGCGCTTCCAGGGTGAGCACCAGCCCACCCGGTTTCCGCTGCCCGGCTGCCTGCCGGAAACACAATACTGGCAACAAGTATGGAAAGAACCTCGATGATGAGGCGAGAGTCCGCCTGGAATGAAGATTGGCTGTTTTCGCGGGTTCTGCCAGCGATCCTGGCCGTGCTCGCGGCGGCCTGCGGTATNGATGCCCTCGAGGCGGGGGAGGTCCGGGTCCATGGAAGNGTCCTCTACCAGGATCGTCGCGGGNNTNCGCNCCCCGTTCGTTTCGCGCGGGTCAAGGTATTCGATGAAAACGGTCCGAGCCGTCCGGCTGTCGTCTACCGTTCGAGCACCGATGAGGACGGATACTACGAGGCCTGTATCGACAACGATTCGGATGCCGATGGCAGCGGCGCCGATCTCAGGGTCGCCGTCCATGCCCGGGGAGTCATGGGTACCTACCAGGGCGCGCGCAGCAGCCTCTGCAACATCCTCCATCCCCCTTCCGGGAGAACCCATTCGATCTCCAGCCCGCGCCATCCCGACAATACCGCGGCGGAGCGGGAGATCTCCTTCCTGGTCGAAGCAGGCGAGTCGGGTGCCTGGGCCGTATATGACAGTGTCGTGGAGGCCTTCATGAAATCTTACGACCTGCTGGGCCTGAGAAACCCGTCCCTGCCGGGCCTGGTGGTCTGGTGGCCGACCGTGGGCAGGGCGCACTACAATGTGCGGGGGCTTCACCTGCCGCAGGACAGGGAATGGGAGAGGGATCTCATTTTTCACGAGTACGGTCATCATATCGAGACGATGACCGGCTTCGGGGTGGGAGATGTCGGCACGAATTGCCACTGGCGGCGTTGCTACGATCTTCGTGAGCAGCCCGACTGCACCGATCCCGGGGTGATGTTGAGGCAGACCCCCGCCCAGGCCATGAACCTGGCGTTCAGGGAGGCCTGGGCCACGCTTTTCGCTGTCGCCAGCCAGCTTGGGGACACCGACTACCCGAGGGCGGGCGATGGGTATTACGATGATGGAGACTCTCGGATCAGCCTGGAGGACCTGACCGGGTCCGCCGGGCAGGCACCTGGAGAATTCTACGAATGCCAGACCCTCGGGGCTCTCTGGGACATCTTCGATGGAGGGGGCGGTGCGCGGGATGATGATGCCGTCTCGGACTCGTCTCCGCGGCTCGGGAAGATCTGGAGGGTGATCAGCAACTACAGCCCCGACAATATCCAGGAGTTCTGGGACGGCTGGGTCCGGGAATGGGGGGGGCAGGAGGAGGTCGCCCGGATCTTTTTCGACCACAGGCTGGGCTCGCTCCTTCGCCCCGGCGACGTGGTGGAAAACGACCTCTGCGGGAACGCTGTCGAGCTCTTCCTGCTGCCGGCGGGGCGGGTCAGGGTCAGCGGCGACACGACGCTGGCGGGGCGCGACAATGCCCCCTGTGGGGCCTCGTCCGCGGCCCGGGGGGCCTGGTACAGGTTCACCGGCACCGGCAACNGGGTTCGAATCACCACCCGGGATCCCGGCAGCGCCTTTGATACCACCCTGCGAATCTTTACGGGCGACTGCTCCACGCTCACCTGCTTCGCCGGCAATGATGACGACGATGGCGCTGGAAACAGGCTTCTGTCTACCCTGGAGATCGAAGCCGAGGCCGGAGCGGATTATTTCATCCTGCTCAGCGGGTTCGCGGATGAAGCCGGTGAGTATGTTCTCCACCTGCTGGACGCCGTGCCCGGGCTGCCGGAGGAATCCGACGGCGTCGGGCCTTTCCGCCGTGGTGACTCAAACGGCGATTCGCAGGTCGACGTATCCGATGTATCGAGAACCCTGGGCTGGCTCTTCCTGGGAGGAGTCGATGTCCCGTGCCGCGCCGCCGCCGACTCGAATATCGATGGGCGGGTCAACATCGCCGACATCACCTGGGTGCTTGGCTGGCTGTTTCTCGGCGGTCCGGCCCCCAAGGCCCCGGTGGAATGCGGACAGGGGCGCTATGCCTCCGATGCGGACCTCGGGTGTGAACAGGCTGGTTGCGGGTAATTCGGCCAGCCTCCATCGCAGGTTCTTTGACACCGGCGGCGGAATCGAATAAAACCTTTATATGCGAACGAGAACAGGTCTCTTTCACCCCGGCTATCTCCTCCTGGCGGCCCTTGCCCTGCCTTTCTTTGCCTCTCCGGCGCGCTGCCAGGACGAGAATGCTAATCCCACGGGCGAGAATGCTAGTCCCACGGGCGAGAATGCTGATCCCACGGATGAGAATCTTGTCACCGAGGGCTTGAACACCCCCGCTCCCCCGGAGAACGACTATCCCATCGCGGACTACGCGGAGTTGCTTGACGAGGAGCAGGAGAAGCGACTCGCGGAAATCCAGCTCAAGTCCTACACCGAGCACGACACCCCCCTCGTTGTGGTGACCATCAAGAGGATGAGCGACTACGGCCCCAGGGACTGGTCGATCGAGCGTTTCGGTTTCACCTGGTTCAACAAATGGGGAATGGCCAAGAAGGGTCCTGAAGGCGAGCTGATCAACAGGGCGATCCTGTTGCTGGTCAGCGTCGGGGACAGGAAGGCGANGATCGAGCTGGGCGCCGAATGGGGACGCGCGTGGGACACTCACTGCTCGCGGATCATGAACAATGCGATTGTTTCCAGGTTCAAGAAGGGTGATTTTCCAGGTGGTATCGAGGCCGGGGTGAAGGAGCTTTCCAAGATGGCCGGGATGGATCCCGGCCAGAGTCCTCCCAGGAGCAGCGCCCCCAGGAGCAGTTCCCGGGGGCGACCCTCTCACTCAACCGGCTTCGGCGGCCTGCCGACGATGCCAAGCGTCCTGATTATTCTGCTGGTTGTCGGCGGATTCGCCCTGATCGGCATCTCCTTCAAATATCCCGAGAAGCAGAAGCAGCTTCTGATCGCGGGGATTGTTTTGATCGCCATAGGTGTATTCACCTACCTCGTTCTCATACTGGTGGTCGTGTTATTCGGATCCAAAGGAGGAGGAGGAGGAGGAGGAGGAGACTACAGCGGCGGCGGCGGCGGTTTTGGCGGTGGTGGCTTCAGCGGTGGCGGCGGAGCCTCCGGAAGCTGGTGATGGAAACAAGGTAATAAGACGATGGCGATGAACGCGGAAAAATTGATGGGCGAGGAGGGCAGGCTGAAGGTCCGGGCTGCGATTGCCGGGGCGGAAGAGAAGACCTCGGCCGAGATCGTCTGCGCGCTGGCCACCGAATCCGGACGCTACGATCGAGGGGAATCATTGATCGGGCTCTTTATGGGCGTCGTCGCGGTGCTGCTTGTGCATGGCGCGCGCCTGTGGCAGCAGCCCGAGGGCAGCTGGAGCGACCTCCCGGCGCTGGATCCCCTCTGGCAGGTCCTGATNATAATCATCGGTTTCATTGTCGGGATATTACTCGCGAGCGCTTTCCCCATGCTGCGTACCCTGGCCGTGCTGGATAAGGAGGAGGAGCAGGAGGTCGCCCGCTCGGCGGCCTTTGTTTTCGCCACGGCCGGCATGGCGACCACCTCCGGGCGCACCGGGCTGCTTGTTTACATCTCCCTGAGGGAGAGGCGGCTGGTCCTGCGGGCGGATGATGCCGTCCTTGATGTCCTGGGAGCTGACGGCCTCGAGGCGCTGAAGGATAAGGCGGCGGGCCTCTTGAAGGAGGGGCAGTTCGCCGATGCCTTTATCCAGGTTGTTGAGGAGGCCGGAGCTGAGCTGGCCGAGTCTCTGTCCGCTGACCGGGAGATCAACCCCGATGAGCTTGACAACCGCGTGCTCCTTTTCCATCCAAGGCCCTGAGGCCGTAGTCACTCGGTCTCCCGGACAGGACCTGGCCCGCCATGAATAAACTGTTGAGCCTTCAGGTCTTGCTGCTGGTGTCGACTCTGCCGGCGTACGCTGGCCTGGAGATTCCACCGGTTCCCGGCCCGGGGGAGTTTCTGCAGGACTACGCGGGGGTGATCGATCCGTCGCACGAGGAGTCTATCGGGAAACTGCAGAAGATCGCCTACGAGCAACACGACACGCCCATCGTGGTCGTCACCATCAACTCGATGGTGAAATACGATCCTGGAGGCTCTTCCATCGAGCGCTTCGCCTTCAACTGGTTCAACAAGTGGGAGATTGGTAAGCTCGGACCCGAGGGGGAGCTTATCAACAAGGGGATGCTGTTGATTGTCAGCGTTGGCGACCGGAAAAGCCGGATCGAGCTGGGAGCGGAGTGGGGGAGAGCCCAGGATGCGCACTGCCGGAAGATCACACGCTCGTTCATGATCCCGAGGTTCAAGAAGTCGGATTATTCAGGCGGCATTCATGCCGGTGTTGTTGAGCTGTCGAAGCTGGCTCAAATGTCGGCGGAGGGTGAGGGACTCCCGGCTATCGAGAGTGAGAGCCGGGACGAGCCCCTGCGCGATGCATTTAGACAGTCCCTCGGGCAAGACTTCGTGAAGAACAAGCAGGCCAGGACGATCCTGGACCTGATCATGACCTTCCTGGTGCCGATCCTCTTTATTGTCGCCGCGATTCTCGACGGTTTTTTCAAGCGCCGCTTCAGCGCAACCTGCAAGATTGCCGGCGGATGTCTGTTCGCCCTGGCAATGGTTCTCCAGGGGGCTCCCCTTTACGGCGTGTGTTTTCCTATGGCGTTGGTGTCTCACTCATTGCTGGCGAAGAAGTGGTACCTGTGGTGGATTGGGGTTGTGGGCGGGTTTGTCTGCTTGTTCCAGTCTCTCGACGATAAAGGGGCAGCGGCAATATGGGCGGTATTGACCCTGGCGTTTGTGGGGATCCCATGGACATTCTTTTATGTCATCAGGCTGGTTGGGCTGGGGTGGTTCTGGCTGACGAATGAAAAGGTCGCCCTGCGGCTGATGATCCCGCGGTATCAAAAAGAAGGTGACTTTGCCGAAGGAAAAGGGTTCCTGGAATCAGGCGGAGGCGGAGGCGGAGGCTTCAGCAGCGGCGGATTCTCCGGAGGGGGCGGCGCTTCCGGGAGCTGGTAAGGAGGGCCGGTTGTTTTACCTGCGGGTGAAGAAGCGTACAATATTATCGTATTGTTGAGTGCCGGGGTTCGTCCGCGGGCTGTTCTGACGGTCGCGCAGAGTGAGGGCAAGCCCTGAGATCTGGTGAACGAGAGGATTGGCGGTAAGTCGATGAAATCGGCGCTGTATGTCCCGGTTGTCCTGCTGCTTTTATTGAGTACCCGGCTGTCCGTGGGACAGGACGAGGGAGCTCCTCCCCCGGCCGATTCCCGGTCCTCCGTGGAGTGGGAGAAAGAAAAGCCCCTGGAGGGGGAGGATGGAGGGGACCCACCCCTCTTGCGAAATGTAGATTTTGAAGGGTATACCATCTTCCGGGGGCTGAACCCGGACTACCTCGAGAAGCTGCCATTCTGGGGCGTGCTGAAAATCGTCTCGGAGCTGTTGTGGTATCTGAATTTCGTTCTTTTTTTCGCCGCATTCGTTGCCGATCATTATTTCAAGGGACGTTTCAGCTGGTGCTGCAAGGTGGGCGCCGGGCTGGCTCTTTCCACGGCGTTGATTCTCTCGGAGATGCCTTTCTCCATCGCCCTGGCGATGGGCGGGGTGCCCATGTTCTACAGCCTGGTCTCCCCCTGGTGGTATTACTGGGTAGGCGGCACCGTGCTCTGGTTGCTTGTGGCGGTCTACGTGGTCAACAAGCAATCCCCGGGGTGGACCTTTTTTATGGTCGGCGCCGTGTTCATTCTCTGTCTCTGGGGATTTATTAAGATCGGGTGGTATTTTGTTGCCGGCATAGCGGTCTCCTGGACCAATAACGAGGAGGCTCCCTCTTACGAGGACTTCCAGTCAGGTATCGGGCTAAGCTCCCTGTCGAAGCTGTGGGGTGGGGATAAGGGAGCCGATGGCGAAGAGGATTCCGAGGGAGAAACCGCCAGCGGCAGCTGGTGGCCGCCACGGGCCTCTGAGGCCAAGGGGAAGGCCAAGAAGGGGAAAGCCAAGGGGAAGGCCAAGAAGGGGAAAGCCAAGGGGAAGGCCAAGCAAAAACTCTACGGGCTCGACAAGGCGAAGGCCAAAGGGAAGGCTAAGAGGAAGACCAAGGGGTAGGTGTTTCTCTCCGGTGGGGGGAAGCGTACAATACCGGGGCGGATTTCTTCCGGGAGATCCGGCGGCTGGAATAACACAACCGGGCCTTGCATTGAACGGTCCTGGATCACACGGGCGAGAGCATGGGAGACAAGACAATGACCCCCAGGAAAAAAGCTGTAACGAGAAGGCGGTTTCTGAAGGGCGCGACGGCAACCGCGGTGACCTTCGCCATCGCCTCGCCCGATATTCTCGGAGGGCCGGGCCGCACGACTCCCAACGACAAGCTGGGCGTCGCCTTCATCGGCTGCGGCGGCCGCGGCGGAGCCCAGGTTGGCGGGCTCTCGGGCGGCAACAACGTCGTCGGCCTCTGCGATGTGGATGGACGTCGCGCGGCGGGCGCCTTCAATCGTTTCGGCGCTGCCCCGAAGTTCAAGGACTTCCGCAGGATGCTCGACAAGGTGGGCAAGGAGGCCGACGTGGTCGCGGTCTCTACCCCGGATCACACCCACGCGGTCGCCTGCATGGCGGCGCTCAAGCTCGGTAAGCACGTCTACTGCGAGAAGCCGCTGGCCCACTCGGTACACGAGGTTCGCGCCCTCATGGCGGAGGCCAGGAAGCAGGGTGTCGTCACCCAGCTTGGCAACCAGGGTCACTCATCCGGCGATATTCGAAAATGCGTCGAGTGGATTCGCGATGGCGCCATCGGCAAGGTCCACACGGTGCATGCGGCCTGCAGCGCGGTGCACACCAGGGTCAAGGAGCTGTCGAAGCGCTCGGAGAAACAGGAGATCCCGAAGGAGCTTGACTGGGATCTCTGGCAGGGCCCGGCAGCCGAGAGAAGCTACCACGGCATGTACCTGCCCGGCAACTGGCGCGCCTGGCGGCCCTACGGCAACGGCACGATCGGTGACTGGGTCTGTCATGTGGTCGATCCTTCCTTCTGGGCCCTCGATCTTGGCACCCCGGCGAGCGTCGAGGTGCTCGATATGCTCGACTTCGATCCGAAGAAACATATCGATACCTTCGCCAGGGGAAGCAGGATCCGGTTCGAATTTCCCGCCAGGGGAGATCGCGCTCCCGTGACGCTCTACTGGTACAGCGGCGCCATGAGGATTCCACGTCCGAAGGAGCTCGAGCAGGGAAAGAATCCGCCGAATACAGGCGCGGTGATCCTCGGCGACAAGGGAGCTATCACGCACGGCTCGCACGGCGCGGGAGGGGTGCGTCTCATTCCCGACGCGGCGATGAAAGCCTACAAGCAGCCGAAGCAATCGATTCCGCGAACCCGCGGCCATCACAACGACTTCCTCGATGCGATCCGCAAGGGTACGAAGGCCGGCTCGGACTTCGCCGAGTACGGAGGTCCGCTGACCGAGCTCGCCATGCTGGGGATCATCGCGACGAACTTTCCCGGTCGAAAGCTCGCCTGGGACGGAGCGAATACCCGCTTCACCGATTGCGATGAGGCCAACGCCTTCATCAATCCTCCCTACCGCAAGGGCTGGAGCCTGTAAGGATTTAAGGNNCCGCNNCAGCTAAGGAGAACGGAACATGTCCGATGCAGATGGCAAGAGTGAGGTGAAGGATTACCTTGATCATGACCATTACTGGATTCGCCGGAAGGCGCTGAAAATATTCGGAGGATCCTTCCACGTCTACGATTCAAAGGACAACCTGGTGCTCTTCAGCTCCCAGAAAGCCTTCAAGCTCAAGGAGGACATTCGTGTCTTCTCCGATGAGTCCATGAGCGAGGAACGCCTGATCATAAAGGCCAGGAGCATCATCGATTTCGGGGCGGCCTATGACGTGGTCGACGGCGCAAGCGGTGAGAAGCTCGGCGCCTTTCGCCGCAAGGGTTTTAAGTCGTTTTTGAAGGATACCTGGGAGATGCTCGACAACAACGACAATCCNATCGCCAAGCTGGCGGAGGACAGCGGGTGCCTCGCGCTGGTTCGCAGGATGAGCGGTGTCGGCAGCCTTATCCCGCAGAGCTTCTACCTGGAGATCGACGGGAAGCGGGCGGCGTCTTATCGCCAGCGCTTCAATCCATTCATTTCCAAGATGGACGTCACCCTCGAGAAAGGCGCGCGCGATATCCTTGACCCGCGCATGGGGTTGGCCGCGGGGATCCTGCTGGTGGCTATTGAAGGCCGCCAGGGCTAGATGCCTGAAATCGAGGTCACCTGCGACTGCGGCCATCGGTTTCACGTGTCGGGGAGCCTCAAGGGAGGCCTGTCGAATTGCCCATCGTGNGGCAAGGCGGCCTCCGTTCCCGGCGGGCCGGAGAAGCTTTTCTGGCTCGTCCTGGGGTTCTGGATCCTGCTCGCTGCTGTCGTGGTTATCCCACTTGCCGGATATTTATTCTATAATGGATACACGGCTGGAGGGTGGGGGTCATCGCTTTCGCCTGCCTGTTGGTGATCGCAATTCTATTGTCGATGTGAGTCGCCGCCGGGGCGGCNGTTTTTCAGCTGAGGATTCCCANTAAACCAATCTCCCGTAAATGGATGACACTCGTGATGAATAGAGCACCTGCCGCGNTTTTTCTCCTGGTGGTTTTCTTCGCCGCCCAGCCGGCCTGGTCCCAGAAGACCAGCGAGAACGATTCCCGTCTTAAGAGAGCTCTCAAGCAGTATCCNGAGGCNGATCTCAACAAGGACGGCATCCTGACGCGGGNTGAGGCTGNCGCCTTTGTCAGGGACCTGCGCGGCAAGCCAGGCTCCGACAACAGCGACAAGGCGATCGAGGTCCCCGAGGATGAGCTCAACCGCGATGACCTCGAGGACTTCGAGCCGGGTAATCCAGCCGATGGAGGGGTGAAGATGCTCTTCATCGGCCACTCGCTGGTGGCNCCGGTAGAGAGCTATCTCCGCAAGCGGGTCGCCTCGAAGGCGGGTCTGAAGGGGTACGAATCCAGGATGCAGTACAGCGGCGGCAAGACAGGGGCGCCGCTTCGCCACTGGAACTACACCGGCAGGAAGCAGACGACCCGGCCCGCCCTGATGACCGGCAAATGGGGCTGCCTGGCGATGGGCATGTACTACTATTGGGCCGAGGTCGAGGACATCTCACGCTGGATCGATTTCGCCCTGAAGTACAACCCCGGCATGAAGTTCTACCTGCAGGATGGATGGCCGGCCGCCGACGGGGGGTTTGCCAACTACGGNCGCGGCGATTCACGTGAGTCCAGGGCTCTTCGGGAAGCCGCGGGGGAGAGCTGGAAGGCTGTGGAGAAGGACGAGCACGGCAGGGATGTCCTGCGCTTCAAGGCCTTTGAGAAGTTGATCGCGGGTCTCGACAGGAACATGGATACGAAGCTGACCGCCCTGAAGAAAAAATACCCCGGCAAGGTGTTCAGCATCCGGAGCTCGCACGCCATGCTGGAGCTCCGGCGCCTGCTCGAGGAGAAGAAGCTGCCGGTGATTGACAGGGTTCTCGCTTCCGGAAAAAAAGACCGGGGCCAGGCTCTCTATGCCGATCTGCTGCACTCCGGATCGGCCGTTATCCTGCTGGAGTGCTATCTCTATCTCGCGGCGGTCCACAAGCTCGATCCGCGCAAGCTGCCCGCCCTGGGCGAGGGCGCGGAGGTGNAACTGGACAAGGTCCTGCGCGAGCTGGCCTGGAAGATAACCGTCAAGAACCCCTGGTCCGGGGTGAAGGCCTCCGACCTGAAATGAGCCGCCGCGGCGGAAAGTGAGAATCTGATGAATGCTAAGGTGAGACAAGTCCTGGCCGCCCTGCTCCTGTTGGCCGCCGCTACACCTATCTGCATGGGTGGAGGCGCAGCCTCGGCGACTGCCCGCGCGCCGAATTTCGTGGTGATCTTCTGCGACGATATGGGCTACGCCGACATCGGTCCCTTCGGAGCGAAGCGCTACAAGACCCCGAACCTCGACCGCATGGCGAAGGAAGGAATGGTCTTCACCAGCTTCTGCGTCGCCCGCTCGGTCTGCTCTCCATCGAGGGCAGCCCTGATGACGGGCTGCTACCCGGTGAGGGTGGGGGTGCCGGGGAACTTCGGNCCGTCCTCGAAGACCGGGCTCCATCCGGAGGAGATGACGATCGCCGAGGTGGTCAAGCAGAAGAACTACGCCGCGGGGATGTACGGCAAGTGGCACCTCGGGCACCGGCTGAAGTTCCAGCCCACCAGCCAGGGCTTCGATGACTGGTTCGGCCTTCCCTACTCCAACGACATGTGGCCCTATCATCCCGAGACCGGCACACGTTTTCGCTTTCCCGACCTGCCGCTGATCGAAAACGGCAAGGTGCTCAATCCCAAGGTCCTGCCCAAGGACCAGGTCCACCTGACCACATGGTACAACGATCGAGCGGTGAAATTCATCGAGAAGAACAGGGAGCGCCCGTTCCTGCTCTACCTGCCGCACGCGATGCCCCATGTTCCGCTCTTCGTCAGGAAGGAGAGCGAGGGCAGGAGCGGCGCCGGGCTCTACGGGGATGTGATTGGCGAGATCGATACCGGGGTCGGCCGGATCCTCGACACCCTTCGGCGCCTGGAGCTCGACAGGAACACCCTGGTGATCTTCACCTCCGACAACGGCCCCTGGCTGCTCTATGGGGACCACGCCGGCTCGGCCGGTCCTCTGCGCGAGGGCAAGGCGACGCCCTTCGAGGGTGGCTTCCGGGTGCCGTGCGTCATGTGGTGGCCGGGCAGGATCCCGGCNGGCTCGAGGTGNGCCGAGCTGGCCTCGACGATCGATATCCTGCCCACCGTGGCTCACCTGGGGGGGATGTCGCTGCCGAAGAGGAAGATCGATGGAAAGAACATCTGGCCGCTGATGTCCGGTGAGCCCGGGGCGAAGACTCCCCACGAGGCCTTCTTCTATTATTCAGGCTCGAAGCTCTCGGGGGTCCGAAGCGGCAGGTGGAAGCTGCTCTTCCCGCAGGGCTTCGTTCAGCAGAAGCCTCCCGGCAAGGGCGGGCAGCCCGGGACCAGGGCCCGCGGAGAGATTCCCCTGAGCCTCTTCGACCTCGAGAAGGATGTCGGTGAGAAGGACAACGTCGCCGCCGCGAACCCGGAGGTCGTCAAGCGTCTCGAGGGACTGGCCGAGGCGATGCGGAAGAAGCTCGGCGACACGGGGCGAGGCGGCAGCGAGATCCGGCCCGTCGGCCGCTGATCGCGACGGACAATCCATGCATTCGATGAAATCGAGTTTGATTCCACTCCTGTTCGTCCTGCACCTGCCGGGTCCCTTGCTNCCGGCGGTCCGGGCGCAGGGTATCTTTGATTATGAGCGGGCGCCGATCAACTACCACAAGCAGCCTGCCGCCAACGCGATCACCCGGCTNCAGGAGAAGATCGATGCCGGGTCCGTCAAGCTGGAGTTCAGGGGCCCCCGGGGCTATCTCGATTCGTTCCTCAAGCACCTCGACATCCCCGTATCGACCCAGGCCCTCGTCTTCTCGAAATCGAGCGCGCAGTTGCGGCTTATCTCGCCGTCATATCCTCGCGCCCTCTACTTCAAGGAGAACCTGTACGTCGGCTGGGTCCAGGGTGGAGAGGCGCTCGAAATTATCGCCGCCGACCCCATGCTCGGTTCCGTCTTCTACACGCTCAAGCAGCGCGAGGTGAAACGGCCCCGGCTCGTGAGAGACAAGGGGCAGTGCCTTCAATGCCATGGCGCCTCCCGAACCAAGGATGTTCCCGGCCCGATGGTCCGGAGCCTGTATACAGGCTCCGATGGGCAGCCGATCTTCAACTTCGGATTTTTCGTCTCAGACCACGACAGCCCGTTTTTCGAGCGCTGGGGCGGGTATTACGTCACGGGTACGCACGGCGCCATGCGCCACATGGGCAATATGCTGGCTGAAAGGGAGGGGGGGCTCAGGGATGTCGATTATAAAGCGGGGGCCAACGTCACCGACCTGGGCAAGCTGGTCAACACTCGTCCTTATCCGTCACGGCACAGCGACATTGTCGCGCTCATGGTGCTCGAGCACCAGAGCCAGATGCAGAACCTGATCACCAGGGCTCGCTACCAGGAGATCCGGGGCGAATATTACGACAAGGCCCTCGATCCCGAACAGGGTTTTCGAAGCGAATTGACCCGGCGCCTTGTTCGAAGAGCCGGCGAGGAGTTGGTGAGGTATATGCTTTTCTCCGATGAGTTTCAGCTCGCATCTCCGGTGAAGGGAACCTCCGGATTTTCCGAGGAGTTCTCCGGCAAGGGGCCTCACGACAAACGCGGCCGCAGCCTGTATGAGCTCGACCTCGACAAGCGGCTGTTCAAGTATCCCCTGAGCTACATGATCTACACCCAGGGCTTCAGGCAGCTGCCTGCGATGACAGCCGCCTATGTCTCGCGCCGGCTCGGCGCCGTGCTGACAGCGAAAGAGGTGGGCGATGAGTTTCCCAAGCTCGGGCTGGAGTCCCGCAAGGAGATCCTCGAAATTCTGAGGGACACTCTTCCTGAGTTCACCAGGACATGGCAGTGAGCCGGCTGCTCAGCTGCCCCCGGGAGGTATTTTTCTGGAGCGAGCGGATGGCGAGATCTCTCCTGTCTACGGCTGGCGGGGGNGAGGGCAGATGAACTCACCGTGGACCATGGTCGAGCCTGATCTCGAGAGCGCGTTCAACCTTTTTGAGAGACCCCTCGACGCGCTGGCCCGCGGCGAGGTCGCGGCCATCGTGCTGCGAGGGGTCTTCCCCCCGGCCGATTGCGGGCGGCTGGTCGACAGGCTCATAGAGGGCGGCCATCTCTACGATCCCCGCAAGCCGATCCCGGACAGGCTTCTCCAGGATGCCGTCCCCGAGGGCTTCTTCTCCCGGACTTCGGAGGCGGACTCAGAGGGGGTGGAGTACTATCGCCAGCGTACCGACGAGACCCATGTACGGATCGATATCGGCAGCAGCCTCGGCTACCGGGGCGAAGACAGGGAGGCCTTCTTCGAGCACAGCCGCCGGACCCATGAGCTCTTCGAACGGCTCTTCGATGATGCTTGTGATCCGGTCGGGCTGATCTACTCGAAGCTGCGGGAGCTTTCGAGGGACAAGGAGGTCCGGACCGCCCGGGAAGATGATGGCAGCCTCTACGGCCCGGCGATCCTGCGGGCGCACTACGGGGGTTATGCCTACGCGCCTCATTTCGACTCTGTGCGCCTGCGCGAGAAGCGCTCCGATTACGCGGTCCATTCCTTCGAGCACCAGCTCGCCGGGGTGCTGGTCCTGCAGAACACCTCGGTGGGTGATCGCACGGCCCAGGGTGTTATCCACCGTTGCGCCTGGGAGCCGGAGGTGGATCCTTTCCTCGAGGCGGGGACCTTTCACGATTACGCGGCGCAAAAAGGTATCGAGCGGGTGGAGGTGATCCTGGAGCCGGGAGATCTCTATTACTTCAATACCCGGATGATTCACGAGGTGCCGGGTCTTGTCGGCCGGGATCCGCGCATCGTGCTGGCGACCTTCATCGGCTACAGCGCCGGGCGAAACGAGATCTTTGTCTGGTCCTGAGCCTCCATCCGGGCTGTTCTGCGCTCCAGCCTTGACCGCACGATAATGTTTGGTGTAACTCTATATCCCGGTAAGACTTATTTACATTGGAAGTGGGCTTGCTGCTCAGTTAGTCTTTGGGTTTGTAAATATGTTGGAGAGATAGGATGGCGAGGGCCCTTCCCCCNAGGGGATTTGAGGCTGGTGATACCCAGAAGCGTCTTCAGTGGCTCGAGGACAAGACGGGAGTACGCCTTGATGGAGTCGGTGAGGATGAACCAGCGGATTTCCAGGGGATCATAGAGAATCACGTCGGCAGCGTGAATCTGCCGATGGCCGTGGCCGGTCCATTGGTCCTCGATGGATCCTATGCCCAGGGGGAGTATTACATTCCTCTCTGCACCCTGGAGGCGACCCTCTCGATGTCGATGTCGCGGGGACTGTACCTGACGTCCCTCTCCGGCGGGATCAAGACCCGGCATCTCAAGCAGGAGATCTCCCGGAGTCCTGTTTTCATCTTCGATGACATCGAGGACGCGCCTGAGTTCAGGCAATGGCTCGATGAGAACTTCGAATNGCTCAGGGAGGCCGCGGAATCGACGACGAACCACGGCAAGCTGCTCAGGATCGATCCCTACCTGATCCAGAACAGCGTGATCCTCGACTTCGTCTACTACACGGCCGAGGCGGCCGGNCAGAACATGGTGACGATCGCCACCCAGGAGGCCTGTCTTCTCATCAATGAAATATACGGCCGCGTGAAGCAGTTCCAATACTACATAGAGTGCAACTTCAACTGTGACAAGAACCCGGCGACCAAGACCATCCTGCTCGGCCGCGGCCACCAGGTCACCGCCAGCACCCTGATCGAAGGCCGNTATCTCAAGAGGGTNCTCAGGGCCGATGCGGCGCATTATGTGCGGGGCTGGCGGCAATGCAGCCGTGGTTCCCAGCTGGCCGGGGTCGTTGGGATGAACATGCACGTGTCCAACGCGCTGGCGGCCATCTACCTCGCCACGGGGCAGGACGTGGCCTGCGTCTCGGAGAACGCTCTCGGGAGCATGGACATGGAGGTCCGCAACGGTGGAGATCTCTACGCCAGCCTCACCATGCCCTCGCTCACGGTGGGGACCGTTGGCGGCGGCACCCGGCTCAAGCAGCAGAGGAAGNACCTTGAATTGCTGGGCTGCACGGGTGAGGACTCCGCCAAGAAGCTGGCTGAGATCATCTGCGGCGCGGCCCTGGGCCTCGAGCTCTCGCTCGGAGCCTCGGTCCTCATGAACGAATTCGCCCAGGCTCATGACAGGTATCGAAAAAAAACCGTCCTCGAGCGCCAGCCATAGCGCCGATTTCGCGGTCCACCGGGGCCGAGCCAGGGTCGGCTTTTGGAGTAAAGATCATTGAAGAGCTTCCGAGACGCACTTGCGAATCACCAGCTGGAGTCGAAGTATGACTATCTGAGCAGGCGCCAGCCTCTCTATGNTCGCCTGGTAAAGCGCGTCTTTGAGCTCTATTGCAGGCTCTTCTTCCGGCTCTACTGTCCACTGACCATCGAGGGGCGTGACAGGCTCCCGTCCTCTCCCTACATTCTCTGCGGTAACCACAACAGCCACATGGACAGCGCCCTGCTGATGTTAGCNGCCGGCAGCGGCTTCAACGGCTTCGCGCTGACGGCGGCCAAGGATTATTTCTTCAACAACGGNCCCAGGCGGTTCTTCCTGAATCTCTTCATGAACCTCATTCCGATCGAGCGGAAGTTCAGCCATGAGAGCTTTGTCGAGTACCTCTCGGCCACCAGGGCGTTTCTCGATGTGGGTGGGCGCAACCTGATCATCTATCCCGAGGGAACCAGGTCTCGCGATGGCACGTTGGGCCGCTTCAAGAGNGGGCCTGCCGTGGTCGCNGCCGANCTGGGCATCCCCATNGTTCCCGCCTGTATCGAGGGGAGCCACAAANGCTGGCCCAAGGGGAANGTCCTGATCCGGCCCGGGGCGGTCAAGGTCACCATCGGCGAGCCGATCTACCCCGATGCCGCGGCNGTCGAGGCGAGCGCCGCCCGCCAGGCGGCTCCCTTCGATGAGTACAGGCGCCTGATCGCCGAGCTCGAGGGNGGGGTCAACGAACTTTGCGGAAATCCCGTTCCCGAAGCTGTAGACTGTGTCGCTGGCTGAGTAGGAGTCCAGGTTCAGAGGTTGCCGGAAATGCGCGACGACGTTTCCCAGATGAAATGGTGGGGTTGGGGAGATGAGCACAAGGAGTTCGATGCCTCCGACAAGCCCTTCCTGATGCCATTCATCACGCGGGANCTGGGGCTCAGCGAGGAGGACGAGGAGGTCGTCAGGCCCGTCTCCATCGAAGAGGTGAAGCTTCCCGGCCAGTCTCTGAACCAGGGCTTCCTGGACGAGACCCGCTCGGCCCTGCGCGAGGACCAGGTGAAGACCTCCGACAAGGAGAGGCTCATCCATTCCTACGGCAAGAGCTTCCGCGATCTCTGGCGTGTCCGCCGGGGGATCGTCGATTCCAGCCCCGACTGCGTTGTCTACCCGGAGTCCGAGGATGATGTCTGCGCGCTCATGAAGGCGGCTAAGGAGCACGACGTCGTTCTCATTCCCTTCGGGGGCGGCTCGAACATCGCGGGCTGCCTGGAGAACCGCGAGACCAACAGCAGGATGGTGGTCTCCCTCGACATGAAGCGAATGGACAGGGTACTCGATGTCGACGAGGAATCCTGTGTGGCCAGGATCCAGGCCGGATCCAGCGGGCCGATCATGGAGGAGCAGCTCGCGGAGCGGGGTTTCACCCTGGGTCACTTCCCTGATTCTTTTGAATTCTCGACCGTCGGCGGCTGGGTCGCCACCCGCTCTGCCGGCATGCAGAGCGACAAGTACGGCAAGATCGAGGACATGGTGCTCTCGGTTCGAATGGTGACGCCCAGCGGCGTCCTGGTGACCCGTACCGTTCCCAAGTCCTCCAACGGGATCGACGTGAACCATATCTGCATCGGCAGCGAGGGGATCCTCGGCGTGATCACCGAGATCAGCCTGCAGGTCCATCGCCTGCCGGAGAAGAAGGAGTTCTACGGCTACCTGTTTCCTGATTTCGAGAGCGGCGTGAAGGCGATGCGGCAATGTGTCGATGAGGACTGCATGCCCACGATCGCGAGGCTCAATGATCCCGGCAAGACCGCCCTGAGCTTCGCCTTCAAGAGCTCCCAGCCGTTCCACAAGGATCTGATGGGCAAGGTGGTCAAGAAATACCTCGCCGTGGTCAGGGGCTTTGACATGGATAAGGTCTGCCTGATGATCATGGCGGTGGAGGGCGACAAGCGCACCTTCCGGCGGCTGCGATCGNGGGTGCACGCGATCTACAGGAAGCACGGNGCCTTCAAGCTCGGNATCTCGCCCGGGCGCGCCTTCCAGGAGTCNAAGTACGATTTTCCCTACCTGCGGGATTTCGCGATGGATCGCGGGGTGGTCTGCGACGTCAGCGAGACCTCCACGGTCTGGTCGAACCTGCTGCCGTTGTACCACTCGACGATCGAGTCCATCGAGAAGGCCATCGAGGAGACCGGTGTGGCGCCCTTCGCCGGCTGCCATATCAGCCATTGCTACCACACCGGGACCAGCCTCTATTTCACCTTCGCCTGCATGGAGAATGAGAGTGGCGGACTCAGGCAGTATCTCTTGATCAAGAAGGCCGCCGAGGATGCCTTCCTGCGCGGCGGAGCCACGCTCTCCCATCATCACGCCGTCGGCTTTGAGCACGCTCCCTGGCTCGAGGAGGATATCTCGGAGACCGGGGTGCTTGCCGTCAGGTCCGTCAAGGAAGGTCTCGACCCGGGAGGGGTCATGAATCCCGGCAAGATCCTTCCCGATGACAGGCCCTTTGAGGGTTGGGGCCTCGAGGGTGAGGAGGTGGAGAGCCTCGAAGGGACGGGAAGCTGAATGTTCAGCGGCAAGACAGTGGTNATTACCGGCGCTTCATCCGGCCTGGGAGAGGCCCTTGCCGCAGGGGTGGCTGGGGCTGGAGGCAACCTGGCACTCCTGGCGCGCGACGCCGGGAAGCTGGCGGCGGTGGCCGAGAGATGCCGAGGCGCCGGGGCGAGGGTCGTCGACGTTCCGGGAGATGTCGTCAAGGCCGGGGACTGTGAACGGCTCATCACGGTCGCGCTGGAGAAATTTTCCTCGATCGACCACCTGGTCCTCAACGCGGGGGTCAGCATGTGGGCCCGCTTTGAAGAGGTCGAGGACCCGGAGCTCTTTTCGAACATCATGGACACGAACTACCTCGGGGCGGTGAACTGNGTTCGNCCNGCCCTCGCTTCGCTGAAGNNAGGCGGCGGGCTCATCACGGCNATCTCCTCGGTCCAGGGAATCANCGGGGTGCCCAGCCATACCGGCTATTGCGCCTCCAAGCACGCGCTGCAGGGTTTCTGTGATTCCCTGCGCATCGAGCTNGANGGCACGGGAGTGGATGTTCTCACCGTGCTGCCATCCTGGGTNCAGGGCACNGATCTTCGCGCCAGGGCCTATGGCGGCAAGGGGGAGTCGATCGGCGAGGAGGCCAGGNGNCACAGCAGCAGCGCGGTTCCTCTCGATCGGCTGGTGCCGAAGGTNTTGCGCGCCATGCGCAANCGCAGGCGTCGGCTCTACGTTCCCGGCTACCTGCGGATTGTTCCCCTGCTGAAGGCGCTCTGCCCGGGTCTTCTCGACCGGATCATTCGGAAGAAGGTCGGCCGTTGAATCCGAGCGTGTTCTTTCCGCGCCCGCGGGGAAAAACAAAACTCGCATTGAGAGCGGTGGAACCTCATGATGGAGATTGCCTGGTCCCGCCGGTCTNTCCTGAGAGAAATGAAATGAAGCACATCCCCCGCGCTTTCCTTCTTCTTGCCGNCCTGCTCGTTCCNGCNGCCGCGGAGGCCCAGATGGAGCCTCCGATGCACAGCTTCCTGCGCGCCGACGCCAACACCGATGGTACGGTCGATCTCAGCGACGCGGTCTACACCTTCGGCTGGCTCTTCCTGGGAGCGGACATGCCCGACTGCCTGGACTCTGTTGACTCTAACGACGACGGCGCGATCAACATCACCGACGGGATCTACACCCTGAGCTTTCTTTTTACCGGTGGCGAGGGCATTCCCGCTCCCGGCATCAACCGCTGTGATCACGACCCCAGCGATGACCAGCTCCACTGCGTCAGCTATTTTCCCTGCCGCTGTGGAGGAATCGTCGGTGGCGGCTGCGCCGAGGGCCAGCTCTGCGATCGCCAGACCGGTCTGTGCCAGGGGGCGGATATACCAGGAGAGTGCGTCGAGGTGCACGAGGAATGCCCTGAGATCAACGACCCGGTCTGCGGCTGCGACGGGGTGACCTACGCCAACGACTGCGAGCGCCGCCGGGCGGGCGTCATGAAGGCGGCCGACGGTCCCTGCGATGGCGGCTGCGGTGGCATCCGCGGGATCCCCTGCGGCGACGGCGAGTTCTGCGACCACCCCGCCGGGCAATGCGATGTGGTCGACGCCATAGGCGAGTGCGCCCAGATCATGCGCGGCTGTCCGGACGTCTGGGATCCGGTCTGCGGCTGCGATGGGGTGACCTACTCCAACGACTGCGAGCGGATCAACGCCCGGATACAGAAGGACCACAACGGCCCCTGCGAGGTGAAGCAGAACTGCGGCGGTTTCGCCGGNNTGCTCTGCGATGAGGGCCAGTACTGCGATATGCCCGCGGACACCTGCAACTTCGCCGATATGATGGGCGAATGTGTGGTGGTGGAGGAGGCCTGCCCGCCGATCTGGGACCCGGTCTGCGGTTGCGATGGAGTGACCTACCCCAGTGACTGCGATCGCATCAGCTCCCGGGTGGCCAAGGCCCACAACGGCCCCTGCGAGGTGAAGCAGAGCTGCGGCGGTTTCGCCGGATTGCTCTGCGATGAGGGCCAGTACTGCGACATGCCCGCGGACACCTGCAACTTCGCTGACATGATGGGCGAGTGCGTGGTGGTGGCGGAGGCCTGTCCCGAGATCTGGGACCCGGTCTGCGGCTGCGATGGGGTGACCTACTCCAATGANTGCGATCGCATCAGGTCCCGGGTGCCCAAGGCCCACGATGGCGAATGTGAATAACGCCGCGCCTTGTTGAAGCACCCTCCCTGGGGCAGAATAGGAGGCGAGTCGTACGCTTTCGCCGCCTACCGAAGGAGCTTCAACATGAAAAACGGGTTTGCCGCCCTTGTGGGTTTCGCCTGCCTCTGCCTCGGCGTCTTCAGGTCGCCGTCGCTCGAGGCCGGGAAGCCGAACGTCATCTTCATCATGGTCGACGATCTCGGCTGGATGGATCTGGCNTGTCAGGGCAATAAGGTCGTCGACACCCCCAACATCGACCGCTTCGCGGCGGAGGGGATGCGCTTCACGAGCGCCTACGCGGCGGCGCCGGTCTGNACTCCCACCCGGGCGGCGGTGCTCACCGGCAAGTCCCCGGCGCGCCTGCACATCACCACGCACGCTCCCGGCGGCTTTCTTCCNNAGGCCTCGAAGTTCCTGCCNGCGAAGACCCTCATCGACCTCCCCCTCGAGCACCTGACCATCGCCGANCGTCTTGGCGCCGCCGGCTACCGCAACGCCTTTCTCGGCAANTGGCACCTGGCCGGGGACTCGNGGCGNGGGGCCAACGGCAAGGGCAACGTCGAGTTCTACCCCGAGGCGCAGGGCTTTCACATCAACATCGGGGGCTGCGCCTACGGAGGGCCGCCGACCTATTTCGATCCCTACAGGATTCACACCCTGCCGCCGAGAAAGAAGGGCGAATACCTTCCCGACCGGCTCGTCGATGAGGCGATTTCTTTTATCCGTGAGAACAGGGAGAAGCCCTTCTTCGTCAACCTCTGGCCCTATACGGTTCACTGGCCGGTCGAGGCGCCGCCGGATCTGATCGAGAAGTATTCAAAGCGCAAGGGNGCCTGGATGCGCCACCATGTCTACGCCGCNATGATCGAGGCGATGGACACGGCCTTCGGCAGGCTCTTCGGCGAGCTGAAGAAGCTGGGACTCGAGAAGGACACCCTGGTGATGCTCACCTCCGACAACGGCCCCTTCCTCGGGGTCGCGGGCTGCGAGCCCCTGCGCGAGGGCAAGGGCTATCTCTACGAGGGCGGCATCCGGGTGCCGCTGATGGTGCGTTGGCCCGGCAGGGTGAGGGCCGGAAGCGTCTGCGACACGCCGGTCATCAGCATGGACTACTACCCGACCATCATCGAGGCGCTCGGCCTGGTGCGGGCGGCTGGAGAGGCTCCCGACGGGGAGAGCCTGCTGCCTCTTCTCGAGGAGAAGAAGGGTTTCAAGGAGAGGCCTCTCTATTTTCACTTCCCCAATTTTTCGTGGCATATGAAGAACCGGCTCGGTGGCGCTGTCCGCTCCGGAAAATACAAGCTCATCGAGTGGTATGACGATGGCTCGGTCGAGCTCTACGACCTCGAGAAAGACATCGGCGAAAAGAAGAACCTCGCGGCGAAGCTGCCGGAGACGGCATCGAATCTTCTGGGTAAGCTGAGGGCCTGGCGCAAGAACTCGGATGCCTGGATGCCCAGGTCGCGCAAGGGCTGAGCGACGGCTCAGGGACAGTCCGGGTAGGATTCGCAGTCGAGCTCGTCGGCGGAAGAGTCCTCGCCGCAGTCGGGGAAGGGAGCGGGCAGCAGGCGCCCACCGAGGAAGAGGTAGTTGAGCACGTAGATCGCATCGCTGAGCTCGATCGACGAGTTGTCATCAATATCGGCCGAGTCCATGCAGGTGGGCGCCCGCCCGGCGAGGAAGAGGTAGTTGAGGACAAGGATCGCATCGGTGAGCTCGACGCTCAGATCGCTGTCGGCATCTCCTCGCAGGAAGCTCTCCCCGGGTTCGGGGCGGACGTAGCAGAAGCCATCGCTCACCTCGGCGCTTCCCCTCGCGGTGGTGACGACCACCGCGACGCAGCCTCCAGCTTTGCAGGCTGGGGCGGTGATGGTGATCTCTTGGAGGCCGCACGGATCTCCCCTGTTAATCATCGGATAGACCTCGGTATTGATGGAGTGAGACCTCCTCGGTCCTTCGACAGCTCGGCTAAGGCCAGTAAAGGTATTGGCGGTCTTGCCGCTGTAGCCGATGACCTCTTCGTCGATCTTCACGAACCCGGAGGACGGGAAGGCCTGCGTAGANCGCACTCGAATCGTCTGGTTGCGGTTATTGGAGCCGCTCAAGGTCGAGGAGAGAGTGGTGGGAGGTGCTGTGGCATCGTTGCCACAGACGGTTATCGAGAAGTTACCTANATCGTCAAAGGGTCGGTAAAAATTAAACCCAAAGATATGGAACACCTGGCCTGCTTCACCCCTGCCCCCGGTGATCTCGATGATCTGCGGGGCTTTCTCCGGGGTTCCCGACAGGATCGTGATGCGGCCATTCTCCAGGGCGGGGACAATTGAACTCCCATTGCCATCGGTGAGGATGTTTCGTACCGGGACGCGGATGTTGGGCGGGAAGGAGATGTCCTGGAATTGAAGGGTTTCCTCCGAAGCCTCGGCGAGGAGGGAGTTGAAGGTGATGACGCCGATTCGCTGTTCTGTTCCGGCCGCCAGGTGTTTTTCATCGAAGATTCCCCCCGTGTCGTAGACGCATCCGAAGCCGATCTGCCCGGTCTCCTGGTCAACTAGGCCGCTGAAATAGTCCGCCTCGGCAGCCTCAGTGCCCTCGTTGGTGACGGCGGTGACCTCGATGGCCGCGGGGTTGCAGCGGATGGCAAAGGAGAAACCGAGCGCCACCTCGTCGTTGTCGCAAAGCACATTGATTGCATTGTCGGTAGACTCGCTCAAAGCTGAGCAGGCGCTGAAGAAGAAGCGGTTGTCCGCTGAGCAGATGGTTGCGGCGGACAGGGCCACCAGCAGAATGCATCCGGTTTGCGTAGTTCTCATTATTCTTTCCAGCGCGTTTTCGGGTCTGGGGGATTCGTCGGTGTATCCCACAAAGATGTTAGCACCCCCGTGGGGGCGAGGGAAGCTCCAGTTGGCGACGGGCTCCTCAAGCCGGTGGAGGAAGGGCGCCTGAGCCGGGCGCGTCTTCCCAGGGCGCGAAGGCGCCGGCATCCGGATCGTAGCGCCTGGCCGAGAGCTCGATGCCTTCCGCGCCGGTCTCGATGATGTGATAGGCTCGCTCGTAGCGCGAGTGGGTGGCGGATCCGGGATTGGCGATGGTGATGGGGGTGCCGTCTCCCGCCGGCAGGACGAAGCGGTTGTGCAGGTGGCCGTGAAGCACCAGCTCGATGCCGCCCTCATGGGCGATGGAGAGCAGGGCTTCGGCATCGCGAAGCCCGTGAAGACGCCCGTCGGGCTCTCCCGAGCTCCGGCGTGGTCCGTAGTGGAGGGCGAGCAGCTTGCGGCGCCCTTCGAGGGCGGGATCCGCGAGGGTCTTCTCCAGGCGGCCGAGCTGATCCGCGCCCACGAGCCCGGAAGAATCGTGGAAGGCGTTGGGCCGGCTGTCGCGCAGCGCGATGAGGGCCACGTCATCGCCGAGCAGCCGGACGATGGGAGGCGGCTCCGCGAGGTCGCTTTTCTCCCAGACCCCGAACAACCTGTCGTAGGTGCCGGCCCTGGCCGCCGCCGGGACGTAGAAGTCATGGTTGCCGGGGAGGCCGGTGATACGGTCTGAGCCCAGCAGCGGCTCAAGCAGTCGATGCGCCTCCTCGAATTCGCTGTCGAGGGCGAGACCGGAGAGATCGCCGGTGAAGAGGATGTGGTCGGCCTGGAGCTCCCGCAGGTCCTCCACCAGGGCGGAGGTGATGGAGGCGGCCTCCCGGAAGTCACCCTTGCGGCCGAGCAGCTGGAGGTTGAGCCAGCCGACGATGCGCTTGGAGAGCATCGCCCGCCACGGGATGGCGCTCGAGTTCGCGGTGATGTGGATGTCGCTGAAATGGGCGATCTTCACGCTCGAGCCTTCCTGTTCAACCGTCGATGCCGGGGCAGAGGAGATTGGAATCGAATACCGGTCCCTCACAGCAGATGCGTCGGTTGATGAAGTCGCTGGCAGGATCCTTGCGGATGGGGGCGACGCAGCCAAAGCAGATGCCGAAGCCGCAGGCCATTATGGACTCGAGGCAGATCTCGCAGGTGAGGTTGTTGTCGACGGACAGGTTGCGCAGGCTCTCGTTCATTCCCTGGGGGCCGCAGCCGTAGACCCGGGCCTTGCCGGCCCCTTCGCCTTCTTTCCAGAGGTCCAGGAAGAGGTCGGTGACAAAACCGTGGAAGCCCTCGCTGCCATCGTTGGTGGCTACGTGGGTGTGGATCGGAAGCTGGCGGAAGTCCTCGATGCCCTGGAGGAATTTCCCTGTGCGGGCGCCCATGCAGAAGTGGATGTCCGGCGGGTCGGGCAGCTCGAGCAAGCGCAGCGCCAGGAAGTAGAGCGGCGCGACGCCGACACCGCCGCCGACGAGGTAGACGGACTCATCTTTCCCCGGCATGGTGAAGGTATTGCCGAGGGGGCCCAGGACATCGACTATAGCGGGCGGTTCGCCGCTCCCGGAGGTCTCGGGGTCGGGCAGGGCGGCCATCCAGCGGGTGCCGCGTCCGACCGTGGTGTAGAGGATGTCGTAGGTGCCGTTTTCTTTGTCGGTCGAGTAGACGCTGAACGGTCGCCGCAGGAAGGGATCGAAAGCTTCGCCCTCGCTGCAGAGCACCTGTACGAACATGCCGGGCTCCGAGCGCCTGGAGATCGATTCTTCACGCAGCCGCAGGACATACCAGCCCGGTCCGATGCGACGGTTGTAGACCACCTCGGATTCAGCGGGTGTTATGTATTCAACTGGCTGGCAGTCGCTTGTCGACATGGTCAAACTTCCACGGGGCGGTCTTCACCTCTCCTCCAGGGTTCGTCTGAAGGCTTCGGGAAGGTAGTTTATTAGATCGCCGGCGGTGAGGGAAGGCTGTCCAAGAGATTCCGCCGCGATATCGCCGGCGAAGCCGTGCAGCCAGGCTCCAAGCTGGGCTGCCTCGAAGCGGCCGACTCCCTGTCCCAGCAGCGAGGTGATGACCCCGGTGAGCACATCGCCGCTGCCGGCGGTGGCCATCCCCGGGTTCCCGCTCAGGTTGACGTAGAAACGATCGCCGTCATGAAGGACGGTGCGGTTGCCCTTGAGGAGGACCGTTCCTCCGCGCTCGGCGGCGAAGCGTTCGGTCGCATCGATCCTCTCCTGGTCGCCGCTGGGCAGCGAACCCGTGAGGCGTTCGAACTCACCCGGGTGAGGGGTCCAGATCCTCTCCTCGCAGTCACCCGGCTGGAGTCCGTCGGCGACCAGGTTCAGGGCGTCCGCGTCGAGAACCTGTGGGCCGTTGTATGCAGCCAATACGCACTCGAGCACCCTTCGGCTGGTTGCCGAGGTGCCCAGCCCGGGCCCGGCGCCGATGGCGTCGAATCGTCCGGCGAGGTCGTCGCCGAGACGCGCGGCGACCTCTTCGTCGTGGTTCGCGCTGCCGGGCTCAGGCAGCTGCAATTGCATGGCCTCCGGCAGAGCGGCGGTGAAGGCCGGCGCGAGGGACTCGGCGAAGGCGACCGTTACCAGTCCGGAGCCACTTCTGAGAGCCGCCCGGGCGGCGAGAACCGCGGCGCCCGGCATGCCCGGCGAGCCGGCCACCAGCAGGATCCTGCCGTAGGTGCCCTTGTGCGAATCGGGCTCCCTGGCGGGAAGCGGCGGCAGGTCGGTTATCTGCAGGGCGGACATAGGGGCCTTTAATCTCGCTGGTGCTTCCTGCTGATGAGGGCCGCCATGAAGCCGGCGCCAAAGCCGTTGTCGATGTTGACGACAGCCACTCCCGCGGCGCAGCTGGAGAGCATGGTCAGGAGCGGGGTGATCCCGCCGAGGTTCGCCCCGTAGCCGCCGCTCGTGGGTACGGCGATCACCGGTACGTCGCTGAGTCCTCCGACCACGCCGGCGAGGGCGCCCTCCATGCCGGCGACGGCGATGATGCAGTCCGCTTCCCGGATCTTCCGGGTCTCCGCGAGCAGGCGATGGAGGCCGGCTACCCCGGCATCGTAGACCGGCTTCACGGTATGTCCCATGATCTCGGCGGTGACCCGGGCCTCCTCAGCGACGGGGATGTCGATGGTGCCGGCCGAGATGAGGAGGATCTCTCCTTCGCGGACAGGAGGCTCCTCCTTTCGAACCGTGACGCAGCGCGCCCGCTTGTGGTACTCGGCCAGGTCGCTGGCGGCGAGGATGGCCTCGAAGGCCTTCTCATCGGCTCTCGTGCCCAGCAGCAGGGGTGAGTTCTCGAGGATGCTGGCGGCGATCCCGGTGATGTCGGAAGGCTCCTTGCCCTGGCAGAAGATGACCTCGGGGAAGCCGCAGCGCAGCTCGCGGT
The DNA here is from genome assembly GCA_002695115.1 of Planctomycetota bacterium. Taxonomy (GTDB): domain Bacteria; phylum Planctomycetota; class UBA8108; order UBA8108; family UBA8108; genus UBA8108. The sequence goes on along the minus strand of NZOA01000006.1, from coordinate 1,504 downwards.
GATGATCCACCCGTGCATAGCCGAGGTCCTTGAAGGGCAGGTCCCTCAGCGAGCTGACGGCATCCTCTATCGGGGTCTTGCCTTCGCTGATCTCCACGAGGAGTTTCCTGATCTGTTCTTCGTTCATCTTGGGGTTTTGCTCAGTCGCTGGCCATGGATGAAGCCTCGAGCGTCAGCTCGTGCGTGTCCTCGTCCTCGAGCAACCTGCAGCCCAATCCGGCGATCATGACGCCGTTGTCGGTACACAGCGCCAGGTCGGGAAAGCGGACATCGACCCCTTCTTTCTTCGCCATATCTTCGAGCCTCGATCGCAGGTAGCTGTTGGCGGCGACTCCGCCGCCGAGGATGGCGCGGTTCAGTCCTTCGCGTCCCAGCGCCCGGCGCAGCTTCTCGATGAGGACGTCGACGACGGCGGTTTCGAAGGAGGCGGCGACATCCGGTATCGAGATGCCCTCGAGCAGCGGTGCGTCACGGCCGCAGTCCTGCCCCTTGACGTGGTAGAGGACGGAGGTCTTGATGCCCGAGAAGCTGAAATCCAGGGAGCGGGGCTCCAGCAGGGTTCTCGGGAAGCGCACGGCCTTGCGATCCCCCTGCTCGGCTTCGCGAGAGATGGCGGGTCCACCGGGATATTCGAGTCCGAGGATCGCCGCCGCCTTGTCGAAGGCCTCTCCCACGGCATCGTCTTGCGTCGTGCCGAGCGACTGGTGGGAGGTCCAACTGTCGCTGCGGTAGAGCGATGTGTGTCCGCCGGAGACGACCAGCGAGATGGCAGGGAAGGCGGCCTCGGTCTCGGGCATGGGCTCGAAGGGCTCCTCGCTCTTCATCCAGGCCGCGTAGATGTGGGCCTGGATATGATCGACTCCGATGAGGGGGATTCCCCAGGCCAGGGACAGGCTCTTGGCGGCGCTCAGGCCCACCAGGAGGGCCCCGATGAGGCCGGGGCGATGGGCCACGGCGATGGCGTCGATGTCCGGGGGCGAGTCCGGGTCGCTCCAGCAGCCGGCATCTTCGAGGGCGCGCTCGATGAGGCGGGAGATGACCTCGACATGTGCCCGGCTGGCGATTTCCGGCACGACCCCGCCGAAGCGCTCATGCAGCGGCACCTGGCTGAGGATGCAATTGGAGAGGATGCGCCAGCCATCTTCGACGATGGAGACACCGGTCTCATCGCAGGTAGTTTCGATTCCGAGGACTTTCATATTGGTAATGCCCGGCCGCTGCGGGAAGCTTCAGTAACGTGTCAACATAGGTCCACCGCAGTCAAAGAGCAAGCGCAGGCAGGGGTCCCGTATGGTATCTTTTTCCTGCCGCGATGAGAGTATGGGGCGGTATTGACAAGGCCTGCCGCCTTTGGCTAAATGACGCCTCACACCTGGCGGATTTCTCCGTGACGAAGAATCGCTATCAGGTGCGCGGATAGCTCAGTTGGTAGAGCACTAGACTGAAAATCTAGGTGTCCCCAGTTCAAATCTGGGTCCGCGCACCATTTCTTCGCCCTCCTGGG
>NZOA01000005.1 GCA_002695115.1 Planctomycetota bacterium | reverse complement strand
CCATTCAGCTCGATCGTGACACCGGCAAGCGGAGCCTCACCGGGGTCCTGGACGCCATTGCCGTTCTCATCGTTGTACTTGATTCCGGAGATCGAGGCGTCACAGCAGTACTCGACCCGGAGGCAGGCGCGAAGAACGGCCGTATCATCCTGGATACGGAAGTCGAGATCACCATCGGCCAGGGCCGCAAGGATATTGCTCGGCCCGTTGCCGCCCGGCAGGTTGGCGAGATCGAGAACGACACTGTCCTGGGCGCCCTGCTGGGCCCAGTTGGCGCCGGTGAGCGCGTCAATGCTGGCGCTCCAGATAGTGGTCGCGCCCTCCATCAGGTAGAGCCTGTCATTGATGGAGAGGCCGCCGGCGGCACGAAGAGCCAGCGTCAGGTTCGCTCCGACGACCAGACAGCCGGGAGGATGCATGTTCGTGAAGGTGTGGCCGAAGTGCTGGTCGACACCCGGATCATCGATCTGGGTCGTATACCCACTGGGGACACTGGAGAGAAGCGAGAGCAGCTCGGGTCCCGGAGTGGCGTTGAGATCACCGTAAATGCAATCGACCTTCTGATCCGATTCGCATTCGCAATTCGAATTCCCGAAGGAGACAAAGGTGACGTTCTCTTCGTCAGGCTTGCCGCAGATCTTGACGGTCTGCAGAACGGTGGCCGGGGCTGTTTGTACCCAACCAGCCTGCTGAATCTCCTCGATCGTATAGGTCCCGGCCGGAAGGTTCTGAATACAGAGCCTGCCGCTATTGCCGGTCAGGTCGGCATAGGACACGGTGTCGCCGTGGATCCGGAATTCCCATCCGGACAGTCCGGGCTCTCCGGGATCGCGAACACCATTGCGGTTGAGATCCTCGTACTTGGTGATGCAGAGCGTTCCCGGCAGGCACTCGCAGCAGAGCGTATAACAGAAATCGAGGCTCATCACCCCGGTGTCATCCTGGATGTAGAGATCAATCTTCCCATCCTGCAGGTCCGCGAGGATATTGGCGGTGCCGCCGCCGCTGACGGGAAGAGCCGCCAGNTCGAGCGACAGCTGNTNNACNCCCTGGGNNGAGAACAAAGATTGCCCAGGCNCCTCTGACCAGACCCGGGCTCCNGTAGCCGGATTGATCAGATGGATCCAGTCATTGCCGCCCTGCCAGTCAAGCTCCAGGTTCAAGAACGCGGCGATCATCGTACAACCGCCGGGAACANCGACGGCGATNCTGTGTCCGAAAACNTGNTTTGTGGNGGCCGGACCGAACTGCANCTGCTGGTTGTGNTGAGAGCTGAGCTGGNTGTAGGANTCNATAGCCTCCTGGAGCTCNTCGGAATTGACCNCCGCGGCATCTCCGGCNCGCCGCCNGTAGCAATCCTCGNTGGCGTTGTCGCAGGGAACGTTACCGAAATTGAGATTCCCCCTCAGCGAGCCCGCGACAGTCGTCANCTGCTCCTCGTACTCGTTGTTGGAGGGGCCNACCTGGTACCAGCCCGGCTGCTGAACCTCGCTGACGAGATAGGTGCCCACCTGGTCGCCATCGTAGGAGTAGTAGCCGCTCGAGTCGGTCGTGACGGTCACGACGTTCCCGTTGGGCTCGGTAATGTTNANGTCCCAATCGCTGAGCTTGGGCTCGCCGGCATCCCACTGGCCGTTGGCGTTGCGGTCTTCGTATTTGAAGCCGCTGAGCCTGGGNGCGCAGCACCAGATGGGANAGAGNTCGATGAAGTCGACCGCGGTGTCATCCTGGATGGCGANCTCGAGNTCTCCNCCGATACCTGAGATGATATCGACAATGTTGCCGTTATCAGTCGGAAGGTAGGCGAGATCGAGNTTGAAGAAAACATCCGCTCCCACGGACCANGACCCGTTGTTGAGCGTGGTCAGGTTCGCCGACCAGAGGGTCGAGCCATTGCTGCGGATATAGATCCGGTCATTGCTGANCAGGTCGCTGCCCACCGGGCGCAAGCGCATCTCGATGCGAAGATCGCTCAGATAACAGTTCTCCTGCCCGGGCATCAGGAATTGATGATTGAAGCACTTGTTGATACCCATCTCATCAAAGTCCCTGGAACAGCTCGAGGAGGATGCCGGGTTGTTCGGGGCATCCGGTGAGCTCGAGAAATTGTCCTGCGAACCGCCGACCATAACGACCGGGTTCGTAGGTATGGGACAGGGTTCTGCCTGGCCGAAATGAAGGCCGCCTACAGGACCGGAGTCCGGGTGAACCGTATGTACGACCGTTGCCGGATAGGTGGAAACCGTGCGGCCGGGTCTCTTGCGAACAACCACATCATTTCCCCGGTTCTCCGCCTGCTCAGCCGGCAAGGCGGTCACGACAGCGTCCCTGAGGGGTTTGGCAATGCGGATGACGTAGGTTTCATCAGATGGAACGCCTTCAAAGAAATAATCCCCCTTCTCGTCCGTAACCGTCCTGTCAAGCTCGACACCCAGGCTCTCGAGAACCAGTTCTACCCCCGCACGGCCAGGCTCATCTTCAATCCTGACGCCGTTTCCGTCGCGATCGAGAAAAACCGTGCCGCTGAGAGTGGAGACGGGTATTTGATCCGGCCCCGGAACGGGAATATCGGGCACTCCGACGTCAGGGCCGGGCTGTACATCATCACCGCCCCCCCTGATATCCTGGGTCCAGGCCGGCTGGGCCCAGTACATACAGAGAAAGGCGAGCAGAACGAAAGCCCTCCCCCTGAGATCCGCGATTGCAAAGCCCCTGCCACTACAGAAAGTCGTGCTGGTCGTCATGATTTGCTCCTTTCGATTGGATTCATCGACCTGCGATTCACTTGCGGACCTTCTTGATCCGTCTGGTATAGCGGTGTGGCGAAGCGGCTCGCGATAACCTGGAAACCGGATTATTTTGAGATTATTTCCCGTGGGCTCGAGAAGACCTATATCACAAAAAAAACGGCTGCCTGGCCTGGGGCCGGGCAGCCGCACCTTGAGTTATTGATGCCCCTGTGATTTTTCACAGGTCATTACGGTTTAATGGTTTATGTAATTTTTTCGTGCCTTTTCAGCCTGTTTTACGACACCTTGAAGCCGCCGCACTGGCGCAGGAAAGAGATGAACTCCTCGACCCGCTCCGTCGAGATCCGGTAGGGAGTGACGCTCTTTCTGAATTGTTCTGAATCCTCGAGCTCCGCTTGAGTCAACTGGTTGCCTTTTTCGTTCACTCGAAGCTCTTCGCTGGCGATGGCGAAGACATCGATGCTGTCCTTGCCGTNGCGTTCNGGCTCNACGACGTAAATAGCGAGCTCGAGAGCGTTTGCGACCAGGTCGCAGGAATCCTGCACCNGGGGGCCTTCTCCNCCGAGGTCCGCCAGCTTTCGAAGCGTGTCTTCGTCAATCATTGAAGAGCAGTAGCCCACCAGGAGGGAGTAAAGCGGCGCCCACTCCCAGCAGCTGAGGCTGAACGTCCCCTGGCTGGCGTTTTCCTTGCTCCGCGCTTCCATCTTCAGGCTCATCCTGGTCGTCATGATCGCATCCCTCTCTCTCTCTCAGTTTCACTGGTCGTTTCAGCTTTCGGGCGACCTCCCTGGCCGCCTCAACTAACCAGTGTGGTGAAGGGCGTGGGCATAACCTGGAAAGTGGAAATCCCCGGCGGTTTTCTCCCGGGTGAATCGAACAGGCATAAAAAAAGCGCCTGGCCGGCTAGCCAGGCGCCGGGGGAAGCCCCGCGAAGAGCACAACACGGAGCGGCCCCACGGAAAGTTTCAACAGTGAGCCATGGTGATAGAACCGTAACCATTTAGTGTTCGGGGTCTCTACCACCCAGGACTGCTTTGCCTTTGATTTTCTGTTAGAGAGCGACAAGGAACGCCCACCGCAACAGCCGAGAGAGCGGAAAGTTCGGTTGGATCCAGGCCAGTCAGACTGCCCGCAAAGGGCGTTCCTGTCGCTGGCCGAAAGCCATTCATACCTCCTTTCAAAACACTGACGGTTAACCAATCGACGGGCTTAAGATCCCGTCCATTCAGTCAGTGTGGCGAGGAAGGAATCTATAACGACAATAGCCTGCCGCTTTGCGAGACGAACCGCATGGAAGGACTCGCGAAGAGCGCGAGGAGCCACCCCTCAATCGGACTCGAAATCCTGGAAGATAGAACCCGGCAGCAGCTCCCGCAGCTTATGGATCGCCCGCTGGTAGGTGACGGCCAGTTGCTTCGGATCTCCCCCGAGCAGGACCGCGATCTCTTTGTAGGACTGACCCTCGACCCCTCGCAACAGGATCAGCTCGCGGTCCCGTTCCTCGAGCCCGTTGAGAGCCGAAAGGATCTCGTCACGTGTATCGCGGCGCATGGTGACGGTAAAGACGCCTGTCGCGCCAGCCGCTAAGTTGTCGAGAGGGCCGCCCGCCTCGGTATCGCTCGCTGCGGACTCGCCGATATTCTTCGGCTTGCCCTTGATGTGCTTCTCAACCAGGTTGTTGATCCGGTAGACCAGGGTGGTCGAGAGGTACTTCATCACCACCGGCGTATAGCGATTGTTGCGCGCTGGAAGATCGGCGAGCTTCGGCAACGCCACCGCCCAGACATCGTTGACGATGTCCTCGGGATCGTAGATCTTAGACAGGTTCTTCCCCAGGCGGTAGCGCGCGTTTGCAAGCAGGATGGGGGCGAAACGATTGACGACCCACTCGAGGCTGGGAACATCGCCTTCGCGCGCCCGCCTCACGTGATACGTCGTGAGCTGTTCTGTATCATCGCCGGGAATGTCGGGTTCCATAGAACCTTCCTGCAGGCTACCTTATAGTACAATCCAGGTGGTTTTGGGTTTGCGCAGATAATACCCGCTCACCTCCAATTATTACGCTGAAAGTTACCAGATGACCGACCCGGGCGACAAAAACTCGCCGGCGATTCTCAACGCCTTCCTGAAGCTCTACCTCGAGGACCAGGAACAGGGAGAGGTTCGTCCCCTCACCGAGTACCAGGAGCGNTTTGCCGGCTACGAGAACCAGATCGCCGAGCGCTACGAGAGCCTGCAGGGAAGCGGCGAGACCTCGGCGTTCAAGGCGGCGACCCTGGACATACCATCGCCGGAAGATGATGACACCATCGCCGCGCCGGCTCCCGCTTCCAGTCCCGGGCAACAAGGTGAGGACGGAGCCACGGAAGAGACCGCGACAGCGGACGCCACCGCCCAGCAACCCCTTCGCATAGGCCCCTACCGTCTCATGAAGCCGCTGGGCGAGGGCGGCATGGGAATCGTCTACCTGGCGACGCAGACCGAACCCATCAAACGCCAGGTCGCCCTGAAGCTGGTCCGCAGCGCAATGACCTCCGAGGAGTTCCTCGTAAGATTCGAAGCCGAGCGCCAGGCGATCGCGCTCATGAATCACATCAACATCGCCAAGATCTTCGATGCCGGCAGCACTCCCGACGGCAAGCCCTACTTCGCCATGGAATACGCTCCCGGCGTGCCGCTGAAGAGCTACTGCGAGCGGGAAAAGCTCGGCCTGCACCAGCGCCTCGACCTCTTCCTGCAGGTCTGTTCCGGGGTGCGCCACGCTCACCAGAAAGGAATCATCCACCGTGACCTGAAGCCTTCGAACATCCTCGTTGGCAACGACGGTGAAAAGCCGGTGGTCAAGATCATCGACTTCGGGGTCGCCCGCTCCATGGACCAGCACCTGACGGACAAGCCGCTGGAGACAGAGGCCGGGCAGATGGTGGGAACACCGGAATATATGAGCCCCGAGCAGGCCGAGATGGGGCCGGCCGGGATCGATACCAGGACCGATGTCTACGCCCTCGGAGTCATCCTCTACGAGCTCCTCTGCGGGCTGCTGCCCTTTGACTCGGAGACCCTTCGCGGCGGTGGGTATACCGAGATGAAGTGGCTGATCTGCGAGGTAGACCCGCCGGAACCCAGCCGACGCCTGGGTGAATTCTCCGAAAAAGGTGAACTCTGCGTGGCCTTCGGGTTGACTCCCGCATCACTCGAGCGCCGGCTCCAGGGCGACCTCGACTGGATTACCATGAAGGCGATCGACAAGGACAGGAGCCGGCGCTACCANTCAGCCGGCGAGCTCGCCGAGGACATCCAGCGCCACCTTGTCCACGACCCCGTCCTCGCCGGCCCTCCGACCCTGGGCTACAAGCTGAAGAAGTTTTCCCGCAAGCACCGGGCTGGGATCTTCTCGATCTCCGCGCTGCTGCTGATCTCCACGGTCATCACCGTGCTCACCTGGCAGGCCGGCGTCAGAAAAACCCGGCTGCAGCGAGTCGAGAGAAGCGCCGACAAGATCGAGCAGGCGAAAAGACACCAGGAAAACTACCTCGCGCTATCCAGGAAGCTGCAGAACGATGCTGACGCCTGGGAGCTGCAGAACAGCAGGCACCAGGGCTGGTTCCCCGCCTGGCATCCGGGCACGATCACGCTTTTTGAAAGCCGCCGCGATCTCAACAATACCCGCTCCCACCTGGATACCGAATTCGCTGCCGCGCTCCGGCAGCTCTTCGAAGCGGAACAGGAGGCTCCCGCAGATGAGAAGACTCTGCTCGGCAGGATCAAAAAGAACACGGAAGAGATCTATGCCAACCGGGGACGCCAGGGGCTTCGCCAGAGAGACAAGCTGATACCTGCCGACTCCTTCATTGAAGAACCGCCGAAGAATCAGTATCTGTCGATCACATTGCGAAGCGAACCTCCAGGCGCGAAGGTCCACCTTTACCGCTACGTTGAACATGAACTCCATCTTCTTCCGCTTCCATATCACCCCGAAAGAGACGAAACCGTTCCGGATGAACAGCTCATTGACCGAGCTGCCCTTGAATTCGAAGCCATCCACGACCCGGANCTCTACGCGACCCAGTTCCAGGCTGGAAAAAATCGATTCGCGCCCGGTGACCGCTTCCTTGCCGTAGGCGGCAGGCCCGTTCGGTCAAGAACGGAACTTGCCATCGAACTTGGTAAGCTGGCGCCGGGAAAATCCATCACTGTGCAGGTCATCCGTTCAGGCAGGAAACAGTCGGTTACCTGGACTCCCTTCCCCGCGGCAGGCCCCGCAATGCCGGAGGATCTCCTGCCACAGGTCGCGGCAGAAATCAAACCGGGCAAGCTGCTCAATATTCACCACCAGCTGGGCTTCACCTTCACGGGGCTCCCGCTCTCCCCCGGACCGGACAACCTCCTTGGAACGACACCGATCGAAAAAGGCAGCTCTATAAAATTGCCGAAAGGCAGCTACCTCGCGGTGATGGAACTCGAAGGACGCTCTCCTGTAAAAATACCAATCGTCGTCCCGGGGTCGAGGGCTGAGATTGCAGTACGCATCCCGGAAAAGCTGCCCGCGGGCTTCGTCTATATCGCCGCCGGAAGCTTCTTTGCCGGAGGCGATGACCAGTCCCAGGCGCGGCAGAACCTTGAGCCTTTCTGGTATTCACTGCCCGGGTTTTTCATCTCCAGGCTCGAGGTCAGCTTTGGAGACTATCTGCGATTTTTGAATAGCCCGGAGGTGCTGGCCCGCACCGATAAAGAAGGCACGGTCGAACCTCTTGCAGACTGGTCTGAGTTAACGAGACAAGGGCTTGTCGGGAACAAGTCCCGTGTCCTGCTCATTCCATACTACAATAGGCAGGAATTATTCGCCCGCGCGGGCAGCGACAGCTGGGGGCGGCGAAGAGAGGTGCCTGCGAGTGGGCCCCTCTGTGGAATCTCGATGCTCGCGGCTCTCGAGTACGCTCATTGGTATACCAGGAACCGGGATGACGGCTTCAGCTACCGGCTGCCAACCGACCTGGAATGGGAAAAGACTGCCCGCGGAGTGGACGGAAGAACCCACGTCTGGGGCGAGCAGCCCGTCGGCAGCTTCTGCCGATCAGAAAAATCCCGGTTGAGAGGCTTCCTCTTCCCCGAATCCAGGGGAGTCTTCCCCAACGATGAAAGCATCTACGGCATACGCGACCTGGCCGGCTCCGTTCTGGAGCCGACGACCAGCCGAACCACTGGCGGCTACGTCTCTTTCAGGGGCGGGTGGTATGGAACCGCCGATGACTATTTATTCCATGCCTCGACCCGCTTCGGACGTCCTGCCTCAAAGGCCCAGCACGATGCCGGGATCCGACTGGTCGCCGTACGGGTGAAGAAATAAACCGCGCTGCAGGGCGGCTGCTCTACTGGCAAACTGATTCCTGGCAACCGAGATCGTCTTCATCTCCGGCATTGGTCGGGTCCTCACCGCAAACAAACGCACCGGGGGCCTGGGGAGCAGGTCCGCCCTGGAATAGAAAATAGAGCACGAAGATCCCATCGGAGATGTCGACGCCTTCATCATCGTTGGCATCCGCGGCATCGTCGCAGGGAGGAGCGCTGCCTCCCATGAAGAGATAATTGAAGAGCGTGCTGGCATCGGAAATATCAGCCCCCCCGTCATTGTTGGCATCACCTCGACGGAAAGTCACGAAGAGCGCNCAGGGCTGGTCGGCATCACAATCGTCGTCATCGCAATCCATGAGGCCATCCAGGTCATCATCCACGCCATTGTCGCAGCCATCGGGGAAATAGTTTTCCTGTGGAATGATGTGATAGACCGGCTCCGTCGTCAGCACGTAGCCGGGTCCATCAGCTCCCCCCACCCCAGCGGCCCCTCCATCGCCTTCGCAATCAAGACCGTCCCATTCTTCCTTGTCCTGCGGCAGCACGACCTGGCCGGGCTCAGGCTCCGGGAGCTCGAGATCTTTGAATACGACCGTCGCATCATTTCGAATCAGGGTTCCAGGAACCAGCACGTCCTTTTCATTCTTGATCTCCACGGAGAACTGCACCCAGGCCTCTCCTTCGGGTGTTTCGGGAACGTGGGGCTGAAGAAAACCCTGCTGATCATCAACCACCTCCGCCTGGGTGCCGGCCTGCAGGGAGATAAACTCCCAGGACAGGAGATTCTCATCCACCTGGCAGAGGATCTTTACATCGACATTATCATCAGCTGAGAGGTCGATATCAAAGCGGGCACTGCCGGTCGTACCGCCGGAATCGGGAACACATTCCGCCTCCGTGTTGAATCCTCCGATGCTTCCGATCCCGGTATTGCTCGTGCAATCGTAATCGTCGTCTACGCCGGCCCCGAGAAAACGGACCGTGGTCCAGTCGAGCTCCGGGGGCAGGCAGTCGAAGACATCGACCTTCTGCGCGGGCGCACCGGCATTCTCGTCGTTCTCAAAGGTGATCTCGTAGACAATGGTCCGGCCATCATATTCCTGGCTGACCACTCCATCATCGGCGTATGGAATCCACACGTTTGCCTGTACACCGGAAAGATCCTTGCCCTTGTGAACAATGTCGCCGAGGTCTACCTCCTTAACTGTGGATTGCCCTGCGGTACCAGACTTGTAGTTGGGATCGATGGGGATAATGATCTCTACGGGAATATTGGCCGCGACAGTCAAACGATCCTGGGAGGTAGTCAATGGAGCCACCTGCAGCGAATCCACAACGACCTCACACTCAAAGGGAGAGTTGTTCACTCCACCGGCAACCACAACGCTGCCAAGCGATGCCTCACCGCCGACGGCGACAACCCCTGTCGCGCTCAGGCTGAATCCCTCCGCCTCGAGCTGGTAGGCGCCAGGGCCGCCCTGGAGCCCCTTGATCACGAAGAAACCTGAAGAGCTCGTCACGGCGCACGCTCGTTCGGCTCCACGAACCGCGGCCACTCGGACATCATCCAGTCGATCTCCATAGGAGTCACGGAGAACCCCTGAAAGGGCGGCACTGAAATGGTTGCCCGGGTCCTCAAGGGTCCAGGCCGTGTGCGCAGCCAATCGCAGCGCCTCTGAAATCGAGGCGGGGTTGCCCCCGCGAAGAGCGACCCGAGTCGAAAGCCCTCCGAGAGAATCGATGAAGTCCGAGAGGCTGTCACCGAGAACATCCCCCATCCTGGCCCAGGCGGATTCGGGTACGTCGTCCGGTTTCGCAAGCGAGCCTTGCCCACAATTCGGTCCGTCCTCCAGGCAGAGAGCATCGCCCGCCTGGGCCGACAACTCCTCAACGGTGAACTCTAATTGCTCTGATCCCTCAATCCCTGGATCGGGAACAAAGTTCACCACGTAGACAAGATTCTGTACACCGGAAGCGCCTGGCGGAAGGGAGCCCGGGTAACCCATTGAATTTACCGTCAGGATATCAACCGGGACATTAGGAGGAGAGAACGAGTAGTCGTTGGCCAGCTTGAGCTGGACTCCTGCGGGCGGATGGATCCGCAGAAAACGTGGAGCGAGAGAGCTTCCGCCGCTGTTGCTGTAGCGAACCTGAAGAGGGCGGGTACGAAAAGGCCTGACCTCCCCTGCGGCAATCAAGCTCACTTCGAGCACCCCGGGGTCGCCCCCTTCATCCACCAAAAAGGCGCCTGGTAGCTGGGCGCTGCTTGCGGCCCCATTGCTGGCTTGAAGCTGATAAAGGCCCGCAAGAGTCCGCCCCGTCATCTCCAGGGTAAGCAAAACGTGACTCGAAGAAACAAATTGCGTCTCAACAACAGCGATTCCTGCTCCAGCTTGCCCTGAAAAGAGAAAGCCGGTCTCTTCGGTAAAACCGGCCCCGAAGATGGAAGTGGTGACCCTGCCTGCAGGTCCGCCGGGAGAAGGCCTGGAGGCGGATTCCACCGACAAGACCTCGAGAAGAATACCGGGCAGCTCTGCCCGCACAGTAACTGAATTAAATCCATCTCCCTCAGCCCCATCTCTCTTTGCGTATGGAACGACATAGGCGAAATCATCACGAGCGAAAGGGATCACCAGCCTCTGGCTGGCCTGGCCGCGAGCATCGGCTGCCAGGTCGTGGTCGTTTATTGTCGGCACGCGTCCCCATGCCATCAGAAGCGCATTTTCATCGCCTCCCTGCCCATCAAGAGAGAATACGATCGTATTGCCCGGAGCACCGGCCTCCCGATGCGCCATGAAATAAAAAGCCGCCGCGTCCTCTCCATCAACCCCGGGCTGAAGCCGAACGGTGCGCTGCTCTCCCAGGGGAAGAAGATCGATATTCCCGATCATCACGTTGTCGTAAGCGACCCGCGTCCCGTTGCTCCAGACCCAGAATCCGAAATGGCCGCCGCGGTGGAGGCTGTCATCAACCTCCATGATGAGCTCATCATCACCCCAGACCCGGATCGTGGCGGCATCGAGCACCACCCTCCAGTGGAGCGGTGGTCCTCGCAGCTTTCCGCCGGTGTTTCTCAAGACCGTCTGGTTTCCACCATCAATCCGCACGAGACGAACACCTCGATCTCGAGCACGGTCTATCCAGTCAAGGCAGTAGCCGTTGATTCCCCCCTCCCTGTCCCAGCGGTGGGTCGGTCTCGANGAGCAAAANANGANNCCNGCGTGACGGCCGTTCNCATCCCCTNCATTGNAGTCGGTAAGAAAGCTCATGTCGAAGGAGAGCTCCAGGGCGGAGGGCAGTTCCACCGGCGGCTGCCCTGCCCAGATCCATGCCTCGCGCAAAGGATTGTTATCAAAATCGCTGGACTCCCCTACCAGCGCGCCATCTGTAATCGTCCATTCACCCCTGAAGGCACTCCATCCCGCGGGAGGGTTGGCCTGGTCGGGGCGATTGAAGTTGTCGATAAACCCCTGGGCTATAACCTGCGGCCCGGCCATCGAAAGAACGGGAATCAACGCGCTGAGGAACCAGGTACATCTATTTCGAAGCATCATCGTCCTTCTGAAACAATACAGCAGGGTGAAAACGAAAAGCCTGTCTACAAACCCATGACCAACGCCTTACAGGTAGCAACGGTCTTGAAACAATAGACGGCGTGAGTACCCGAAGCCAATGACCTCGTAGACAGGCACTCGTAAATAGATTTGACCCAAGGACATAGAGTAAAGCCTGAATAGCCTGAAAACAATTAATGACGATCGACAAACGACCCGGGCCTTGCAGCGTGTTCTGCTGGTTCAATATTGCCCTCCAAGGTTCCAGAACTTCACGACTCCTTCAGAACAACTGGTAACCAGCCTTTTCCCATCCGGGCTGAACGCCAGATCTGTGATTCCTCCATCGTGTCCATCGATAAGGAATACCGACCGACCATCCCTGGAGTCCAAGAGACGAACCCTTCCGTCCCATGTCCCTGCGGCGAGAAGCTCTCCGCCAGGGCTGTAAGCGATGGCATTGATCCGCCTGTCCCTGTCATCCGGTGAAAAAAGGACACCACCTGTATGCGTGTCCAGGATACTCACGGATCGCCCGCCGGCCGCTACGGCGAGCCGTAAACCGTCCGGACTGTAGGCCAGGGATCTGATGCCGCCATCGTAGCCTTCGAGCGCCAGGACCTCCTCGCCACTCTCAAGGTCCCAGATCCTGATGGTCCTGTCGATGCCTCCGCTTGCCAGTCGCCTGCCGTCAGGACTGAAGGCGAGGCTCTTGACCGCCTGGCAATGACCAGCCAGGGTCGCGCGCTCGAGTCCCGAAGCGGTATCCCAGAGCTTAACCGTCCCATCGTAGCCCGCGCTGGCGACGAGAAGACCATCTGGGCTGAATTGGACATCATGAATCCAGCCCCGGTGCCCGCGAAGACGAACTCTCTCGGTCGAGCTATCGAGGTCCCACAGGATGGCGACGCCATCCCCCCCGGCGCTCGCCAGGAGCTGGCTTGAAGAGCTGCAGGAGAGGCTGTAGACCATGCTCCTGCCGCCCAGCCGGGTGACCGCATCAAAACCGGTCCCCGGCTTCCAGATCCGGATGCCTCTTCCCGAGCAGATGACCAGGCCTCCATCGCGGCTGAAGGAGACGGCGTAAACCTGGCGCTTCGGCCCGAGCAGCGTGTGCTCAGCTTCGCTTATCACTTCCGGAGCCGGATCCCCACAGCCGCTTAATGAAAGAGCTGTCACCAGCGACAGAACTGCCTTACTGCTTTTTCTTAACGCCAATATTGAACCTCTTCACTGCCGCCATAAAAACAATCCCCGTTAATGCTCCTTCGCCTCAACAGGATCGCGCCGTGCATCTATTTGATTTTCACCCTCACTGGNAACCGNACCAGGAACGACAATCATCAACACGGCTCCAAGTCCCAGCAGGAATACGATGAACAACATCCACAGGAGATTTCTCACCAACCGCATCCTCACGTAGTAGCGCGGATTCGGCAGGTCACGCGAAACGGAGCCCCTCCCGGGTTTTCCCTTTCCATAAACCGGGCGATTCACGCCCCCTCTTGTGCCTGTATTCATGTTCGCAACTCGACAGCCGAGCCTTTCCTGGGTAAAGAAACGGTGCAGTGGTCAAACCTGATGACCATCACCCCAGCAGTGTGGTGAGCGCCGGNTTGATAACACCGCTTCCGGGAAAAACATCGAGTCGCCGGCTGGTGACCTTGAGACCGCGAGGCGCTGGTACGCGGCGCAGNCCCAGCCGGCGGGAGGCCGGACTGCTGACATCGATTGTCCGCTGGCCGGCCTCCCGCGCCTGGGTATCAGCTGCCGTTTCCAGACGTCTTCGCGCCGGCCACCCTGAAATAGGTGCTGACCTTGGGACGGTAGAGAAAGAAAGCGACAACGAGGAAGAGGACGGCCCCGGAAATCAAAAACTCCGGCATGGGAGAAATCACCAGGCCGACGACCATGGAAACGCCTGTCCAGGCGACCCAGAAAGACCGCGCCCATCCCCTGCCCCTGAGCATCTCGATTCCACAGAGCGTACTGACGAGAAAACCCGCGAACATCATCACGTACTGTACCGGAATCGGGATCGGGGTTTTCTTCATAAGGTCCTGGGTGAACGGATCGAATATGCCCCAGATTCCCGCGCCCAGCGCCAATACGCAGGAAACGAGGATGTACCAGGAAATAACCGTAACCGAGGTCGGGCGATTGCCCGCGGGAGTCGCCGCCTTGCCGGGAGATTCGCTCCAGGCTGAGGATTCTTCAATTCCAGCTGGCCCTGGCCTGGAAATGCGCCCTCTGCTCCGGCCTTTTCGCGAATACTCCAACCACAGGAGCGCCAAACCGGCCAGCAGGATCAATCCGCCGCTCAAAAGCCCCGGAACCAGGTCGATGGAAAACTGGGTGAACGCTCTCGTCGATCCGGGAGTCCTCGCCTCCATCTGTTCCAGGAACGTTGGCGAGTTGAGGATGGAATAAAAACTCAGGAGAGCGACGAGTCCGTAAGCAGCGGAGCCGGCAAGGGTCCAGCCGAGGGTGGGTCTCCACTTGCGAAATCCGAAAAACGCGACGCCTATGAGCGACAGCACCGCACCGACAGCCAACGTTATCGCCGCCATGGCCAGGAAATCTCCCCGGGAGGGAGGTTCCCTTACCGCTCTGAACAGGTCAGCACCCTGCGGAGGAGCTTGCAGGCCCGAACCATCAAATCCCGTTTGGAGGACTGCCGTCCCCACGGTCATCCCGGCGAGGATGAGAAACAAAACTCCAACTATCTTCCTGACCAACATTCCAAATGAAATAGCCATTTTCCCGCTCCTTTTTTCTACTTCCGAGTATGAGCTCCCTCGAGAACCTCCTCGGCCACCTGTGCTGGCCAATGCGGCAAGGGAGAGCTCGCTAAAGAAAAAAACCAGACTAGCGAACTTCGAATAAAGCGTTCACTGTCTGGTAGGGGCGGAAAATGAACCGGCCTGCCAATTTTATTATAAAAACAATCCGTCCTTGCAGATCCCACTGCCTGCCGCCGTAAACTCCGGCTGGATAAAGCGATAGCGGAGCTTATTCGCTCTTCGGTTCAGATCCACGTTCCCGTGAACGGCTATCGCCACGGCTGCCGCGGCTGCCGCGGCCGAAGATCCCGGTGGAACGGGAGCGGGAGGAACGGGAGCGGGATTTCCCCCAGGCTGCGTTCTGATCGCCGGTCAGGATCGTTTCGACCCGGGCATCGGTATTTGCCCTGATCTGTTTCTGGGCGACCTCGCGAGCATCCTTGTCGAGCTCCTGGTCCTTCAGCTCATCGAGGGAGGTCTGCTCCTGGGCGAGAAAATCCTTGAGGGTTTCCTTCTGGCCGTCATCGAGCTTCTGCTCGAGATCCCGGTCAAAACCCCTGACCGTCCAGTCGAGCCTCTGGCCCTGGAACTGCTTGGTGAGCTCGGCTCGGCGCTGCTTCTGCTCCTCGGTAAGCTCGCTGGAATCACCGCTGAAAAGGGTCCTGAGCTCCGAGAGCCGGCCCAGACCGCTCTGACGCTCGCCCCCCTCGGTTTCGCCGCTGGCGGCTCCCAGGAAACGGTCGGCTGCATCATCGAACGCGCTGCCGATCCGGCTGGAACCCTTGAGATCCTTCTTCAATTGGGCGATATCCGTGTCGTGCACGGCAAGCTGCGCCTCGACCCCTGAGAGATCGACAGCAGGAGCCTCGGCAGAGGCGGCGGTGCCCTGGGATTCCTCGAGGCGGGTCAACCGGTCGGTCAAAGCCTTGAGGCCGGCATTCTGTTTCTCATCTTCGCTTGAATCCCTGGCGACATTGAGAGCAGAGCTGGTCTCGCTCAACTCATCGTTCAGGCTTTCGACCTGGTCGCTCAACTGGTTGACCTGGACAAACAGGATCCCGCCGAAAACCAAACCCACAGCCGCGATCGAAGCGATGACAACCTTCATGATTTTTATCTCCTGGTAGACGGTTCACTGAACCCGGCCGCGATACACGCGACCTTCACCGAGCCATACTACTGCAGCTTCAGACAGATGGCTGTCGGTACTTGTCAAATTCCTAAAATGCCACCCTGGAAGACCTTCCGGATTTTTCAGCCTGTTTTTTTCTTCTTCTGCTGCCGCTGGATTTTTTTTTGCCGCTGCTGAGCTTTGAGCTTCCTCGACCGATCGGGATCATAGACCCCGCCGTAGGCATCGCGAAGCTCGTCGCAGCGCTCGCGCATCTTCTCGAGCACCTCGCCGTAATCCGCATCCGCCGCAAAATTCTTCAGTTGGGATGGATCTTTCTCCAGGTCGTGCAGGTATTCGTAGACCGGCTTCTGCTCGAAATAGCGCGCGTAGACATAGCGCGCGCCCCGTACACCCTCCCACTTCGGAATCGCCGCATGGTTCATCAGGTGTTCGGCGAAGGTGTCGTCTCGCCACCCACCGGGCTCGCGCCCCTGGGCCAGCGGCACCAGGCTTCGTCCCTGGTAGCCAGCGGGAACATCGATGCCGGCGTAGTCGAGGATGGTGGCTGGAATATCTATGTTCAGCGCCATCGAGCCGGGCACCTTGCCGCGCAGGGATTTTTTCGCGCGCGGATCATTAATGATCAGCGGCACCCTGAGCGACTCCTCGTAATGCGACCACTTGCCGGCGAAACCGCGCTGCCCCTCGTAGTAGCCGTTGTCGCCGCTGAAGATGATGACGGTATTGGCGGCGAGCTCTTTCTCCGCGAGCTTACCCCGAACCCGGGCGATTACCCCGTCGATCCCGCTGATCATGCGGTAATAGGCCCGCAGATTGGTACGGAACTTCTCCGGCTTGTCCCAGCGCCAGAAGAACCGCTGGCGGTTCATCGATTTCTTCATGAACTCCGGGTGGGCAGCGAAAATCTCCGGCGCGCTGTAGAGCGGATCGGGAATCTCGACATCCTCGTAGAGGCCGTCGACCGCCTTGGGCCAGGGGAAGTGCCCGATGCCGGGGCGCTTGTCGCCATCTTCTGCATGCGAGGCGTTGAAGCTCACCGACAGGCAGAAGGGCTTGTCCTCGGGGTTGGACTCGATAAACCGGATGGCCTGGTCGCCACAGAGCTCGCTCTCGTGACGCAGGCTGCCATCCTTCTGTTTTTTCAGGTAAGGACCACGGCCGATGCCAATAAAGAAGTCGAACATCTTCTCCCGTTCTCCGCGCTCGATCTTGACCCCGAACTTGCCGATGAAGCCGGTGCGGTAGCCCGCCTTGCGAAGCAGAGCCGGGTAGCTCTCGGCGGTCAGCTTCGCGGCGATGGGCGGAGTGCCGAAGGTGAAACGGTGCGAGCGTTCGTAGAGCCCGGTGAAGATCGAGGCGCGGCTGGCGGCACAGATCGAGGTGGTCACGAACATATTGCTGAAACGGACTCCGCCGGCCGCGAGGCTGTCCAGGGTCGGCGTCTTGAGGATGGGATGCCCGGCGCAGCCCAGCCGGTCCCAGCGATGGTCATCGGAAAGGAAGAAGATGATGTTGGGCCGCGGCGCGGCGTGCAGCCCCGCGGGAACGGAGGCAAGCAGGACGATTAAAAACAGGAAGCGCGATCTGGATGCGTTCATGGAAAACTACTTCTTCTTCCTGCCCCAGCGGTTTTCCCAGATCTCCTCCAATGCTGCTACCAGCGAAGGCTCCTTCTCAGCGAGGTTGATGGTCTCGGTGCGGTTCTTCGCAAGGTTGTAGAGGTACCAGGGCCTCTTCCTGCCCTCGCGCACAAGCTTGTAGTCGCCCTTGATCACCGCATGGGTGCCGGCATGGTTGAAAATATAGGCGTGATCGCGAGGCTGCTGTCCGCCGGTGAGGACCGGCACCAGGCTCAGGCTCTCGTGCGGATCGACCTTCCGGCCATTGCGCTCGGCGGGATACTTCGCCCCGGCCAGCTCCAGGCAGGTGGCCATCATGTCGATGACATGGCCGCGCTGCAGCGTGATCGAACCCGGCTTGTGCTTGAGCCCCTTCGGCCAGTGAACGATCGCCGGAGTGCAGGCGCCGCCCTCGTGAACATTCATCTTGTAGCGGCGAAGCGGGGTGTTCTGCGAATGGGCCCAGTTCTGGCCGACGCTGCCGTAGGTCATCGGGCCGCCCATCATGACGTTGAAATGGTCGCCAACATAGACCTTCTTGCCGGCCTTCTTCGCCTTGGCTAGAACATTGTTGGCCGTATTGTAGCCATTGCCGCCGAGATGCTCCGGGCAGGCTCCGTTATCGTGAAAGTAGATTACCAGGGTGTTGTCGAGAGCACCGGTGCGCTTCAGCGCGGCGACTATCTTCCCCACCGCCTGGTCCATGTGATCGACCATGGCGGCGTAGATCGCCATATTGCGGATCCGCCACTCCTTGTGATCGATATCCTTCCACTTCTTGACGTTCCACTCGGTGGCCGGAAGCGGCCAGCGCTCCTTGTCGATGATTCCCATCTCGAGCATGCGCTTGTAGCGAGCGGCGCGAAGCTCCTCCCAGCCGCCCTGGTAGCGTGGGATATACTTCTGGATGGTCTTCTCAGGAGCGTGCAGCGGCCAATGCGCGGCAGTGAAGGCGACATAATGAAAGAAGGGCTTGTCCTTCTGCTTCGCGAAGGCCTCGATCTGCCGGACAGCCTCCCTGCCGATGACATCGGTGTAATAATAATCCTCTCCCTCCTCCTCCACGGCGTCGATCGGATCGGTGTTGCGGGTCAGCGTATACGGATCCCAGAACGAACCGGCACCGGTCATGGTGCCGTAGAAATCGTCGAAACCGCGCTGGATCGGTCCGTCCTTGCGGGGATTCATACCCAGGTGCCATTTGCCCACCATGGCGGTCTGGTAGCCGGCCGGTTTCAGGACCTCGGCGATGGTGACCTGCGAGGGTCCGAGACGGTCGCTGTAGCGCCCACCCAGGAGCGTCGCCCGGGTCGGCCAACACCTCGCCGTATTGTGAAACTCGGTAAAGCGCAGCCCCCCCTTCGCCAACGAATCCAGGTTCGGCGTGTCGATCTCACCGCCAAAGCAGCCGAGGTCCGAGAACCCCATATCATCGGTCAGGATGATGAGAATATTCGGCCGGTCGGCGGCGGAGACCGCCAGGGTCGTAAAAACCGTGAAGACAACGGCGAGGATCGTATTCTTCATTTTCTCTCTCGATGCGTGTGTGCGGACGAAGGAATCGAACCGTCAGTATACCCCGACCCGGCATCTCGGCGCAGCAGCGATGTCTACCAGAAGATCACGAAGCTCAGGAGGCAGCCGAGCGCGAGAACCAGCAAGGCCAGGATCGCGGGCAGCAGGGACCCGGAGGCCTCCTCGGCCTGGGAATCCAGCAGCCGCCTCGCTTCCGCCCGGCTCCTGCCGAGCCAGCCCTCTTCCTCGACAGTCCGCAGCTCACCCTTCTTCTCCCAGCCAAACGCTAGCGAAACCGCCACCATCGAGGCCGCGGTGATGAGCATGCTGTAGGAATAGGCTGCGTACGTGTTTGTCAGGAAAAACGGAAGATAGATGTGCTGGCTTTCGATGGCCAGCCGCGCCAGCCCATAGGCTCCGCCGACACAGAGCCCGATCACGCCGCTTCGCCGATGAACCGGAGTGAACCGGCCCATGAGGTAGAGGGTCAGCAGGGGCACAACGAAGACGCTGCTGATGCTGATAAAGAAGCTGACCATCCCCTTCTCGAGAAAATCGTAGGGGAAGATGTAGAGGAAGGACGCGCCGATGACCAGCGGTGTAGCCCACCGGCCTACCTTCAGGTAGTGATTGTCATCACCATCCCGGGCAATAAAGCGGGCGTAGATGTCACGAGTGAAGAGCGCCGAGAGCGTCGAGCCGATGGAATCGAAGGTCGAC
>NZOA01000036.1 GCA_002695115.1 Planctomycetota bacterium | reverse complement strand
CCATCCCGCCGCCGCCGCAGATCAGGATTGAGCAGCTCCTGCTGAAGTCGCCGATGAAATTCGTCAGGCGGCTGCGGAGATCCGGGAGCCCAAGCAGGCTGCCGCCCAGCTTGATAATCGATTCAGGTGTGGGTAGGTTTTCAGTGAGCATTTCAGTGAGGCGGCAATTTTCGGTTTTCTTTTCGGATAATTCAATTTTCATTAATCGCTTTCCGTTAAAAGAAGAATCGGATTCTACAGGTATGCAGATAATTCCAGTCCTGGATCTCAAGGGAGGCCTCGTTGTGCGGGGTGTCGCCGGCAAGAGAGACCTCTACAAGCCGGTCGAAAGCGAGCTGTGCTCATCGGCTGAACCCGCCGAGGTGGCCGTCTCCCTGCGGAGTGAGCTGGGTCTCGGACGCATGTACCTCGCCGACCTCGACGCGATCACCGGGGGGGAGGCGGACCTGGAGACCTGCGCCTCGCTGGAGGAGCTCGGCTTCGAGCTCATGATCGATGCAGGCATCCGTTCCATCGCCGGGGCCCGGCAGCTTACCCGGCGGCTCGATGGCGAGGTCATCGCCGCGCTTGAGACGCTTCCCGGTCCCCGCCTCCTCTCGGAGCTGGTTGGGGAGCTCGGCGCGCAGAGGGTGATCTTCAGCCTGGACCTGGCGGCCGGAAAGCCGCTGAGTGGAGGGGGAGACTGGCCCGCCACCGTTGATGAGATCGCTTCCGCGGCGGTCTCAGCGGGAATCGAGCGCATGATCCTGCTCGATCTCGCCGCCGTGGGGATCGGTGGGGGGCCGGCGCACCTCGACAGGTGCCTCGCCTGGAAGGACCGCTTTGAAGGGCTCGAGCTGGTCACGGGCGGGGGAGTGAGAGACCTCGATGACCTGCTGTCGTTGCGGGCGGCGGGAGTCGATGGCGTCCTGATCGCCTCAGCTCTCCATGATGGCCGCATAGGCCCGGGAGAGCTCGGCCGGCTTGCTGTGGACTGAGCTTGGGGCGGAGTTCAGAAGCCGGTCGAGAGGCCGATGAAGATTCCGCTGCCGTCCCCGGCGCTGCCATCACCCCGGCCCAGGGGAAAACTGCCCTCGAAAAAGAGCTCGGTATCGTTTCCGAGGTGCAGCGAGAAGCCGGGGCGCAGGGCGAGCTCCCAGGAGCTCGCGGCAAGGTCGGCGGCCGTGAGTCCGCTGTCCCTGCGGTCGGCAAGCCAGAGGGTCGCTCCCGCCCGCAGGTGAAGCGAGACGCAGCCATGCCTCTCGCTATAGCCCAGCAGGCTCTCCCAGCGGTCTCCGGGGCGTCGGCCGAGGTGGTCATCGAGCGTCGTGGTATAGAGCGTCTGCGCGCTGAGCGTCCTGGCGGTATTCCAGGTGAACTCGATGGCTCCACCCGCCCCGGGCCGCCAGACGCCGGAGCCGGAGGCGAAGGCGAAGGGCTCGTCGTCGGAGGCATTCGCGCTCGGGGCCTGGAATTCGAGCCGGGGAATCAGCCGCAGGGCATTTCCCTCGAGCCTGTCGGAGTTCAGCGTAAAGATCTTTTCGACACCCAGCTTCAGGTCGAGGGGGTCCTCTTTCCTGTGTCGCTCACCATCGAGCTCCCACGATACGCTCCTGTATCCAAGCTGGAGGTCGAGCCGCAGGTCACCCGGGATTTCCGCGCTCAGCCGGGCGCCGCTGTCCTGGAGGTCTCCGCGCGCTCGGGAAGCTCCTCTCACCCGGTCGCGCCAGGCGGTGTAGACATCGATCCGCAGGCTCTCGCGGATGGAATTGCCGACCAGGGCCTGGAAGCTTCGGCTCTGCGGCAGCGTCGGATCGAGGGAGAGCCCGAGCGCCACCTCTTCAGCCGTGGAGGCCTCCTGGAGCAGTTGTTTCCTCTCTTCCTCCCCGAGCTCGCGGCCCGGCCAGCTGATACGGTGCAGGGCCGCGGGAGACAGTGGCGGGCCGGTACGAGCCTTTTCTTCCCCATCCCAGAGCGCGTCCAGCAGAGCGGCTGAGCTCTCGACGAGATGCGGTCCGTGGGAGGAGCCGCCGAGGGCGACGATCGAGCTGGCATCGAGCTTGCTGCGGGCATGGTAGGCCTGGGCCAGGGCATAGCCGGCGTAATCACCGCAATGCGAGGCCACCAGGGTGAAGGGGGCCGGGCTGTTCCTCTTGACCTGGAGCCCGAGCCGGCCAGAGAGTTCGCTGGCGGTGGCGAGGATCGCCGCATCGCCGATACGAACTCCCTGCAGTGGAAACCTTCCCGGCCAGTCGATGAGTGAGTTGAATAACCAGTCGATGGGGAAGAGCAGGTCGGGAACCAGGTTGAAATTGATATCGGGAAGTTTAAAGGAGGCGGTCAGGGAGGCGAGCCGGATCTCGGTCTCCACCGGGATGCTGTCGTAGACCCCGGCGATGGCCCGGTGAAGGCGTCCGGCGATTTTTTCGGCGAGCTCCTCCCGTTTCCACTCGGGGTCGCGCCGGTCGAATCCGGCGTTGAGATCTCCGAGCGCTCCCTGCAGGAAGAAGCCGAAGCCGTAGTCGGTGTCGAGCTTCCCGGCGAGCAGGCCGGGGTAATCCGGCGACAGCATCGCGTCGTTGGGTTCGAGGATCGGGTGGCCGGCGAAGTTCACCAGCAGCGCCAGGGGTTTTCCCGCCGGGCCGGTGATCTTGATGAGGGCGAGCTCGGGATCGGTCGTTTCACCGTGGCGGCGGTTGTAGTTGGCGTCCTCAACGAAGGTCCGTCCGCAGCCCAGCCTGGCGTCCCGCAGCGAGCTGTCGGCTTTTGAGATGGCCCCGGCGATCCGGGCGGCGAGATGATCGGCCCACTCCGGATCGTATTCACCAAGCATGTAGAACTCAAAGAGGGGATCATCCACGAAGCCTCCGACGCTGGTGTGGGTGTGGGTGGCGGAGAGCATCACCCCATCGAAGCGCGAGCCGCTGCCGGAGAGCTTGCCCAGCACCGCCGCTCTCAATCCCCTGTGCATGATGAGAAGATCGCAGGAGACGAGGGCGAGCCGGGTCGCGCCGTTGTCGAGTACCAGCGCCCGGGCGTATACCGGCTGGCGTACTCCCCGGGCCCTGGGTGGGGATGGCCCGTAGCTCGCCATCTGAACGGGGCCGCTCCAACCTTCGAGCAGATCCATGCGCGCGGTTCCGGCGCGCAGGGGGCCCCTGGTCAGTACGCGGTTGCCCGCGAGCAGGGGATAGTCCAGCAGGAAATTTTTCTCCAGGCCGAGGATACGGGACTCATCGCGAAGGAGTGGAGGGTTGTCGATGAAGTCCCGGAAGAGCTCGGGACGGAAGACCTCGATATACCTGTGGACGTTGGGCCAGGCCGGGGGAATATGGCGGTACATCAGGGTCTCACGCGTCAGGGTCTCCCGGTCCCGGGCTCCCTGGAAGAGCATGCGCCAGGCCCCGACCATCATCCCCGTCCTGTCCGCTCCGGCCATGCAGTGGATGAGTATGGAGGCGCCCTCCCTCCGCGCCTGCTGGGTGATCCTGATCATCTCGAGAACCTGCCTGGGCGTGGGGGGGCGGCTGGCCGACATGGGTAGGCTGATGAGCTCGCCGCCGATCGATTTCATGAAGGCTGCGTTTTCAGGATTGGCGGTGCCGCGAAGGTTGAGAACGTATTTCAGGTCGACCCGTTTCACCAGGAACTTCAACAGCGTCCGGCTCGGATTTGCGGAGCGGTAGAGAAGGCCGGGCTCGACCTCGCCGAGGTTTTCTATCGCGAAGCGCAGACGCTCTAATCCGGAGAGTGACGCCGGCGGGTCATCGTGGAGTGTTTTCCGCCCGGGGGGGGCCTTCACGAGGGCGTTGCAGGCCGTCAGCGTGATGGTGATCAGCACCGGTGCCAGGCAGCGAGTGAGCCGGGCGGCGGACCCCGGCGTTCTGGAGGTCGATTTCGGGAATGATTCTGTTCTCATTATCGAGGTTCGGGATCCTTGCGCTCGAGGTGTTATCGGGGATACGATCCCGTCTTCCCGGGGCTCGGACGGTTCTCAGCGACCGCACCACGAGCGCCGCTTGTCTGTGTGAATCGAAAACAGGATAAAGGAAAGTTCATGAAATTAGTATGGAAGGCATTTTCCGCGATGACCCGTGGAATTCCCGTTCTGCTGACCTGCCTGGCTCCCCTCATCTGCTCCGCCGATGAGGGGATGTGGCTTTTCAGCCGGCTTCCTCTCGATCAGCTCGAAAAAAAATACGGTTTCAAGCCCGATGGGAAATGGGCACGTCACGTCATGCGTTCCTCCACGAGGATCTCCACCGGCGGCTCCGGCTCCGTGGTGTCGGCGAACGGGCTGGTGATGACGAATCATCACGTCGTTGAGGACATCCTGCAGAAGCTGAGCACGGCGGAGAATAATTATCTCGAGAAAGGCTTCTTCGCGCGGAGCCGGGACGAGGAGCTGAAATGCCCGGATACCGAGATCAACATTCTCTGGGAGATCGAGGATGTTACCGACCGGGTGAAGAAGGCCGGCGGCGGCGCTCCGGATCCGGGGGCCGCCGAGCAGGCCCGCCGGGCGGAGCGCGCCACCATCGAGAAGGAGTCGAAAGAAAAAACCGGTCTTCACAGCGAGATCGTGATGCTCTATCGAGGCGGCCAGTACCATCTCTATCGCTACAAGCGCTACGATGATGTACGGCTCGTGATGGCTCCAGAGGTGGCGATCGCCTTCTTCGGAGGTGACGGAGACAATTTTGAGTTTCCGCGCTACTGTCTCGACGTTTCCTTTCTCCGGCTCTACGAGGATGGGAAACCGGCGAAGATGGATGACTGGCTTCGCTGGAGTGTTCGCGGCACCCGGGCCGGAGAGTTGGTCATGGTCTCGGGTCATCCCGGAAGCACCCAGCGTCTCAATACCGTCGACCATCTCCGGTTTCTCAGGGATGTCGCCTATCCCTCCTATCTCGAATTGCTCTACCGCAGGGAGATCGCCCTGCAGCAATTCGCTCTCAAGGGACCGGAGCTCAAGAGGATCGCCCGGGGGGATCTCTTCGGTATTGAGAACAGCCGCAAGGCTATCCGAGGCACCCTCGGCGGGTTGCTGAGCTCGGTCACGTTCGAATCGAAGCTTAGCCAGGAGAGAAAACTGCAGGCTGCCGTGGCGGCGAACGCCGGGCTTGGCGCCAGCCTCGATGATTGGGAGAGGATTCGTCATTCGATGGATGCATCGAGGAAGTTCAGGGAGGAGTACATCTTTCTCGAGGGAGGACGAGCCTTCTGGTCGACGCTTTATCGAAGCGCCCGGACGATCCTGCGGCTGGCGGATGAACAGGGGAAGCCCCCGGGTGACCGTCTGCCCGAGTACAGGGATACGCGGCTTCCATCGGTCCGGATGGGCCTCGAGTCCCCGGCGCCGGTCTACCCGGCGCTCGAGAAGGCGAAGCTCACCGATTCCCTGACCCACTTCATGAAGGTTTTCGGAGCGGAGCATCCCTATGTGAAGCTGGTGATGGCCGGACACTCTCCGGCTGAGCGGGCCCATGAGCTCGTCTCGGGAACCAGCCTTGGCGATGTAGGCGCCCGCAAGAAGCTGCTTGAGGGTGGCCGCGAGGCGCTTGACAAGCTGGCTGATCCGATGATCGAGCTCGCCCGGAGCGTAGATCCCTACGCTCGTGCCATCCGACGCAAATACGAGGATCTCGTGACGAGCGTCCGCAACGAGGCCTACGGCCGCATCTCGAGCGCCACCTTCGCCGTCACCGGCACAGCGGTCTATCCGGATGCGACCTTCACCCTGAGACTCGCCACCGGCGTGGTCAAGGGCTGGAAGGAGGACGGACGTGATGTTCCCCATCATACGAAGCTGGGCGGGGTCTGGGAGCTAGCCGCCGAGCGCGAGGGAGAGGAGGCCTATACGTTGCCCGAGAGCTGGCGCAAGGCCAGGAAGAAGATCGGCGCAGACGTGCCCTTCAACTTTGTCTCGACGCCGGACATCATCGGCGGCAACTCGGGCAGTCCCGTCATCAACCGTGAGGCGGAGGTCGTGGGTCTGATCTTTGACGGCAATATCCACAGCCTGGTGCTCGACGTGGTCTATACCGAGGAGCAGGCACGGGCGGTTTCCGTGAATGCCGAGGCGATCATCGAGGCGCTGAGCAAGGTCTATGGAATGGATTCGCTGGTGAAGGAGATCCTCGGCGGCCGTAAATGAACTCGGGACGGCGCCGGGGAGCCGTCTCAGTCCCTCAGTCCGTGGCGCCCTTGATAAGGGCCGGCAGCATGCCGGTAGCCTTCTGGAGGGTTTCCTGGTATTCCGCCTCCGGGGATGAATCCGATACGATCCCGCCGCCTACCGGCATCTGAAGCCAGCCTCGGCCGATTGTCACAGTCCGGATGAGGATACTGCTCTGCAGCCCGCCGCCGAAGCCCAGCCAGGCAAGGCTGCCGCAATAGGGTCCGCGCGCGGTGGGCTCGAGCTCGGCGATGATCTCCATCGCCCGCACCTTCGGAGCCCCCGTGATCGAGCCGCCGGGGAAGGCGGCCCGAAGCAGGTCGATGGCGTCTCGATCCTCCCTGAGTTGTCCGCTGATTTCCGAGACGAGGTGGTAGACGGTGGGATGGCGTTCGATTTCGAAGAGGTGCGGGACCTCGACGCTGTGGGGGCGGCAGACGCGAGAGAGATCGTTGCGCAGGAGGTCGACGATCATGACGTTCTCGGCCTGGTCCTTGCCGCTCTGCGTGAGATGGCCCCTGCGGCTGAGGTCCTCCTCGGGAGTATAGCCCCGTGAGCAGGTGCCCTTGATCGGACGGGTGGTTACGAGCTCTTCCTCGACGCTGAGAAATTGTTCCGGCGAGCTGCTGGCTACCACGTACTCTCCCAGGTCGAAGTAGCCGGCGTAGGGTGCCGGGTTCGATTTGCGCAGCGCCAGGTAGAAGTTTTCAGGGCTGCCGGGAGCCGGACAGGCCAGGCGTTGAGAAAGGTTGACCTGGAAAATGTCCCCGGCACGGATGTATTCGATCGAGCGCTCTACGGCCCTGGTGTAGTCGTCCCTGGAGAAATTGCTCAGCATGCCGGGAAACTCGGGCACATCCCATGTCTCCGCGAGCTCCCCGCGTGAAAGCGGCGGCATGGATTCGCCTTCGCGCGCGCGGGTGCCGGTCGTTTTCAAGAGCAGTTTCTTCACTTTCCTGATTCGTTCGGCCGCACGCCGTTGCCGTTGCGCCGCCTCGGCGGGAAAACCATGTGAGATGATCCGGCAGGTTTCGCTGCCGTGGTCCCAGGCCAGCACCCAGTCGTAGAGGCCGATGACCATGTCCGGCACCTCGAATTCGTCGTGCCGGGACCGGGGGATGTTCTCGATGCGGTGCGCGAGGCCGTAGCCGAAGAGTCCGGCTGCTCCGCCCTGGAACGGCGGCAGGCCGGCCACCTGTGGCGCCCTCCAGCTTTCCAGGCGCAGGCGCAGGAGCTCGAACGGATCGCCGCCTTCCCTGCCGGAGATTTCATAGGAGACGTTTTCCACTTCGGATCCGGTGGACTTGAGGATCTCGGTCGTCCGACCCGAGGTCCTGAGCGCTTCGAAGGGGCAGGCGGCCAGGTAGGAATGGCATCCCTCGGCATCATCATCAGCCGCCGCGCTGTCGAGGAAGAGGAGGAAGGGGAGCCCCGAGAGACGCTTGAAGGCCTCCTCGGGAGATGGTGCGCCCGGGATTTCTTCGACCAGTGGTTGAGCGGAGCTCTCGTTGGAATGGACGGTGGGGGAGGTCATTTTTCCGGCAGTTCCTCTCTCCTGTCGAGGTGGCTTTTTTCCGGCCGGGTCAGGAATCCCCAGTTCAGGGCTTCATCCTGGACGTAGTTCTTTTTCAGCGTCAGCGCTGTGACGGCCTTTGCCATCTCGTAGCCTAGGTAGAACGCATGGGATGGATCATCTACCGAGAGCTGTTTGAAAATTTCGAAGGGGTCCTTCCCCTGGATGTGTCCCGTGCTGGAGATCGCGTGGATTTCTCCGTTCTCCGCGAACAGCCTGAAATTGCGATCCCTGATGCCCGCGGCGATTTCCTCGAGCGCCTTTGTTCCGTGTTCCAGGAGGTTCGGGTCGCGCAGCAGGTGCAGCTTCGCTTCGCGGTGCTTGGGCAGGTGCCCCCCGGTGCAGGCGTAGTGGACCAGCTTCCTGGCCAGATCGCATTCTCGCACGCTCGATGAGGCCCAGTGGATCACCTCGGTGGTGAGCACGCTGCGGATCCCGGTCTCCTGGCAGAATCCCAGCAGGAGGAGATTGATCGGCGCTGAGTCGGCATCGGTGAGCTCGGTGAGGTTGCCGATGCCCATCATGATTTCCGTGTCGGGGTAGCGTTTTCGAATTTCCAGGTAGCGGCCGAGAGATTGCGCGAAGCCGAAACCGATGGGCTCGATGACCGGGTCGATGCGGTAGGCAGCTCCCCACGATTCGAGCTTGTTCACGTTTTCGTCGATGCCGCCGAGGGTCGCGTTTTCATCGGGGACGAGGACCACCTCGCAGCCGAGTGAACGCGCCACGTCGATATTTTCGGAGTTGACGCTGAGAACCAGCTCGGCCCCGCTCGAGACGGCAAGCTCGATTTCGCGAGAGTTGAAGCTGTCGACCGATACGCGGAAGCCCTCATCTCGAAGCATGCCGGTGATTTTCCCGATAGCCTCGAAGGGTCCGCCTCGATCACACCCGAGGTCGATGATGTCGGCTCCATCGGCTCCGTAGCTTTTCGCCTGCGCGAGGATCGCTTTCGGATCGAGCTGCGGTACATGGTTGATCTCGGCGATGATCTCAATGTCGTGGGTGCCGTAGTCTTCTTCCACTGGTTTACTCCCGAGGTGTACCGGCAGTTTTCGAAGGTCTTTCGGCCCGCGCTCGGTTTTCACCCCGGTGGCTTTTTCGATGACGTCGAGCTCTCCCGTGCAATGACCGGGAAGTACCAGGGAACCGATCTCCGGGCCGATTTCCAGTTTACGCGCTACCCAGTCCGTCGTCATCAGGGCTGCGACGTCTATATTCAACTCGATGACCACCGGCTTGAAGTCGAGCTCCGGTTCCAGGTTGTCGAGGAGCCTGCGCAGCGCCGGAGCAGCCAGCTTGCCGGTGACGAAGCCTCTGGTCCGGGAGCCAGGCATTTCAGCCTCTTACCGTATCCATTTCTTGGGGAAGCCCTCGAGGGCGCTGTCGCCATCGGGAAGCCAGGTGGAGAGCTCCTCGATCTCACCGGCGAGAGTGAGGTCCTTGTCGGTGACCCCTCCGGCGCTGTGGGTCTGCAGCTTGACGACGACCCTGGCCCAGCCGATCTCGAGGTCGGGATGATGGAAGCCCGCCTCGGCCCTGTAGCCGATGGCGTTGACAAGCATCAGGGTGTGGGGCCAGCCCGGCGTTTTGAAGCTCCTGCGGATCCAGCCATCGCGGAGCTCCCAGCCCGGCAGCTTGTTGAGTTTTTCGAGGATCTCTTCCTCGCTGTAGACCTTCTCGTCGCTCATGATCGCGGCTCCTGTTCTGATACCGGCCCCCTGGGGGCGTTTATTTCCTGTTCGGAGAATACCAACAATTAACAGAATCCTGCCTCGAAGTCGTTTGAAAAGATGGGCTGTGACACCTCTGGGATCAGGTGACGGCCCCGCCGTTGATGTTGACAACCTGGGCGCTGATGTAGCTCGCCTCATCGGAGACCAGGAACCGTGCCGTGTGGGCGATGTCCTCGGGAGTTCCCCAGCGCTCGAGCGGAACCTCTCTGAGCACCCGCTCCTGCCACTCAGCCGGCGCCTCCTCCGCCCAGGCTGTCCGGATCCAGCCGGGCGCCAGGCAGTTGACCCTCACCTCGGGGGCCAGGCTCAGGGCGAGGCTCCTGGTAAAGGCCATCACGGCGCCCTTGATGGAGCCGAAGAGCTCGCCGCTTTCACCCTCCATGCCGACAGCCGCCTGGTCCCAGCCCATGTTGAGAATGACTCCGTTGCCCTGCTCCTTCATGATCGCGCCGGCCCTGCGCCCCAGCAGTATGCTGGCTCGCAGGTCGACGGCGATGAGGGCATCGAGCTTCTCCTGGTAGGACAGCCGGGCGCCCTCTCCCGTCAGGATGTCGACACCGGCGTTGTTGATCCAGATATCGATGCTCCCCAGGGCGTCGAGGGCCGCCTCGAAGAAGGCATCGGCCTCCCCCGCGGCGCCCAGGTCGGCCTGGAGAAATTCGCAGCGACCGCCCCGGGCCCTGATCCGCTCCCGGAGCTCTTCTCCTTCGGCGACCGAGCGGTTGGCGTGGAGCACGAGCTCGGCGCCCGCGGAGGCCAGCTCGAGGGCTATGGCGCGGCCGATGCCCGAGGATGAGCCGGTGACGACGGCCCGGCGTCCCTCGAGTGAAAGAGAGTCCTGCGTCAGTTCGTTTTCACTCACGGTTCTTCCCTTACGCTGGGGGAGGAGGCGGTCGCGCTCAGGCCTCGTTCCTGAGTTCGATCGTGGCGCTCTGTCCCGGGGATTCAAAGACCTCCACGCGTAGAACGCGGGGGAGCTGTCCGAGCTTCGCTTCCAGCTTTTCACTGAGCTGCCCGGACACCCAGCGGGCCAGCAACTCCGCCGTCGTATTCTCTATGGGCAGCAGCACGCAGTCGTCGCGGGGGATGACCCACTCTTTCTCATCGGATGTGATGCGTACGTTTTCTTCCGTGACCTCGACCCCGAGGGTGTCGCTGTTGAGGGGGATCAGCATCCGATGATCCAGGCTGTCTGTGATGCCCTCGAGGATCTGCTTGAACTCGATGAAATCAAAGACCAGGTGGTCCGCCTTGAGCTCGTCCTCGATCTCGGCGGCGACCTGGTAGTTGTGGCCGTGCAGCCGCTCGCAGACGTTGTTGCCGAAGACGATGAAGTGGGCGGAGCAGAAGCCGAGATAATCTTTTGATACGCGAACGGTGTATTTTCGCATGGTCCGGGAGTTCCTGTATGTTCCGGGCTACGCCTGCCGGTTCCCGTTCCCGGGAACGATCGGCGGAAGGCCGATTATGCCAGCGCGCAGGGCGAGAAACAAGCAAGCCGCCACCAGATCGGCGCTGGTGCCGGGATTGCGGCGGTTGCCATCTTCGCGCAGCCACTGATCGAACTCTTCGAAGAGCCCATCGGTAACGGTTAGCGGCCAGCCGCTTTCGAGTACCCGGGCCGCTCCCGCGGCGGCTTCCTCGGCAGTTTCGAGACCGCATTTACGGGCGATCAGGCTGTCGGGATAGTTCGCCATGAACTGAAGGTGAAGCCGGACGATGGAGTCATCGAGATCAAGGCCAGCCTCGCAGGCCTCGTTCAGCCATCGGTGGCCATCGCAGAATACCTGTTCGAAGCCATTGACGTACTGGCGCGCGACAAGATCCCGTTTGCCGGCCAGTTCCATCGCGGCGATGAGATCAGCCGGGGGCGGACCGTTGACGTCCGCCTCCTCGACGCTGCCGAGCCCGCCCGGGGAGGCGATCCGGATCGCCTCGTAGACCTTGCGGCAGTCTTCGCCGTCGAGGTTGGCCAGCACCTCCTTCACCCCCTCGTGCGCTTCCCGGCCATCGGGAATACTGGCCAGGGGGCCCAGGAGCAGGATGATCCCGAGGTTGACGTTCTGGCCAGTCGCCCTGCGGCTCTCGGTGACGGCCTCGAGGATGGTATCGCCCAGCGACCGCCCGGTGGCCCGGTCGAGGGGGCCGGCGATCGCTCCTGCGGCATCGAGAAAGTGGCGCAGGGTTGTGCCCTGGAAGTCTTTTTCCGCATGCACGTTGCCGACCTTCGGCGCCCTGGCCTCGAGAAGGCAGGCCATCATCGCCAGCTCGCCCGCGGAGAGATCCTGTCCCCGGCCGCTCACGGCTGCAGGGCTCCGGCCGGTTTCGATTCGTGTTCGCCGGCGCGCGCGCTGGCGTAGTCGAGGACCGAGAGCGCGAGATCTTTCCCGCTCACCTCGCTGAGCGCGCGCCAGCCGGGAATCGCGTTCACCTCGAGGATCCGGGGGGCGCCCCCGGGATCCTCGAGGATGTCGACCCCGGCAATCTCGGCTCCGACGGCCCGTGCGGCCTCGATGGCGAGGAGCTCGAGGGCCTCGTCCGCGGCCAGCGGCTCGGCGGTTCCTCCCCGGGCGATATTCGTCAGCCACTGGCCTGGAGGAGCCTTACGGCGCATCGAGGCCACGACCTCATCGCCGATGACCAGCAGCCTGAGGTCCGAGCCGCCGTGGTCGATGTATTCCTGCAGGTAGAAGACGCCCTGGCATGAGGAGATCTCCCGGATCGCGTTGCGGGCCTCCTCCCGGCTGCCCGGGCGCAGGATGCCGCGGCCCTCGGAGCCGAACAGTGGTTTGATCAAGGCCCTGCCGTCAAGCGATTTGAAGGCCTCCATGGCCTCCTCGGGATCTTCGCAGACCAGGGTTCGCGGTACGGGGAGCCCGGCATCCCGCAACCGGCTGAGGCAGAGGTATTTGTCGACCGCNNCCTCGANGGCNTTNGGNNTGTTGATGACNNCNACNCCNGCNGNCNGCAGNGNNTGNAGGACATCCATGCGNTAGANNACCTGCTCGAGNCTGCCGCCGGGAANACTTCGAACCAGCAGCGCATCGAGCCCCGTCAGCTCGAGTTTACCGCTGTAGATCGACTGGGGGGAGCCCGGCCGGCCNGGACAGTCGACGCGGAGCTTCTCGGGGTCGGCGATTTCCAGGGACAGCTTCCTGGTCCCGGCGGCCCGCAGGAGGTCNGCGACATGCCAGGCATCGGGGNTGGACAGGATAGCGATTTTCGGGGTGGTCATTCGAGAAAGGACCTCCCCAGCAATTCCGGCTCGAGCCGCCCGAAGGTGAACTCGCTGCCGGTGTCGGTATTGCGGAAGGTGACCTCGGCTGGGCTGAAGAGTCCCGGGTCGATCCTGTAGAAGTCACGGTCGTAGCGTTCAAAGATTTCGATGAAGAGGGCGCCGTGGTCCTCGGATGCGCAGGAGGGAGTCCTGGCTCCCAGCTCCGAGATCGATTCGTCGTCGCCGGTCACCTCGAGCTCCACCCGGGCGCCGTAGAGCACCGCGTCGTTGGTGCGCCCGATGGCGGCGAGGTCATCCGCCGCGGTCGGGGGAATGGGAGCGCTACCGCTGCCCGCGCGCACGCGTGAGAGATCGAAGCCGAGCTCGTGCAGCTTGTGAAGAGCCGTCTCGACGCTGCGCGCCACGACCTGTACGCCGCCGGCGATGCTCGCGGTGGGGGCGATGGCGAGCGTGATGTTCTGCGGCTCGACACCCGTTTTTGATGCGATGAAANCGAANACCTCGGCTGAGGGGCGCTGCCGGGTTTCCAGGGCCCCGATCACCCGGGAGGCCTTCTCGACATGGCCGATGTCGGCGAAGAGTTCCTCGCCGCCGTAGGCCGCGCGCATCGGACCCGANCCCATGGCGAAGAAGTCGCCGATGGAGANCTGCCAGCCGGCGTATTGCGAGGCCATGCAGGCGGCGATCGGGTCACTGGTTTTCACGATGACCCGGTCAAAAGGCGTCTCCGGGCCATCTCCGGGGGCGATGGAAACCTCGGCGAGATCGCAGAGGGTGAGGCGCGCGAGGAACAGACCGGCCTCGTAGCCGCAGTCTTCTATTTTTCCGCAATCGATCACACGACCACCACCAGCGGCCTCAGAACATCGGTTCTTGAGCAGTTCGTTATCAGCGAGCTGTGCTTCGACGAAGCTCCAGGCGCGCTCGTTCAGTTGTCTGTCAGACATGGAGACCCTCCAGGCTCTANACAGCATTGTGCCAGAGTCGACGGCGGGGTCAACTGCCCCGGGTAGCCACACTCCGCACTTCTTGAGATATTTCGTCACCTCCTGCTATGATACCGGCCGTATTTGATGGTTTTCGACGGGCTGGAGAGTATTCCATGTCACCTTTCCTCATTGTCCTGATCGGCGTCATTTTCATCATCGTCGCCATTGCCGGACTCAAACTGCACCCCTTCATCGCCCTGGTTCTCGCCGCGGTGCTGGTAGGGGTTCTTCCCACCGAGGAGATCCCGAGGATTACTCTGTCGGATGCCATAGAAACGGCAGAAAAAAAAGTGAAGGCCAAGAAGGGTGCAGCCCGGAGCGCGAAGCTGTTACCTGCAAATGGGAAAGAGCTCATAGAGGTCATCGTCGAGGTCAAGGACAAGCCAGAGACGGTGCACATTGAAGCTGTGCCGAGGCTTTCCTTTTGGCAGCGGGCTTTAATCGCGCTGAAAAAAACGGCTAAGGGCCTGGGGACGACAGCTGGTGGGATAGGTATCGTGATCGCCCTGGCGGCGATCATNGGCCAGTGCCTGATGGAAAGCGGCGCCGCCGATAAAATTACCCGCGTCCTGCTTCGCATCTTCGGTGAAAAGAGGGCGAACTGGGCTTTGCTGTTGAGCGGCTACTGTCTCTCCATCCCCGTATTTTTCGACACGGTGTTTTTCCTTCTCGTGCCGCTGGCGCGGGCCATGTTCCTGCGGACCGGGAAGAATTACATGAGCTATGTCATGGCGATCTGCGCCGGAGGTGTCATCACGCACGGGATCGTGCCACCGACACCTGGCCCGCTTGCGATGGCCAATGAGCTCGATATCGATTTAGGCCAGGCGATTCTCGGCGGCTTTCTGATCGGTTTGCCGGTCGCCCTCTTCGGCGGTCTCGTTCTGCCGAAGTTGTTCGTTAAGCGCGGTATAGATATTCCGATGCGGGATGCTCCAGGGGCATCGACTGCGGAATTGCAGGAGATCGTCGATCGTCCCGCGAGCGAGCTGCCCGGCTTCTTTGTCTCGATTCTTCCCGTGGCCCTGCCGGTTGTCCTGATCACGGCCAACAGTGTCTGGAAAGCGCTTGGCTATGAGAGTGAGCTCCTCGATCTCCTGGGTAATAAGAATCTCGCCATGTTTTTTGCCACCTTTGTNGCTCTGGGGATCCTGGCAAGGTCAAAGGGATACAGCCTGAAGCAACTTACCAGCGCAATCGAGCCTGCCCTGAAAGAGGCGGGAGTGATCATCCTGATCACCGCGGCCGGTGGNGCCTTCGGGGCCATGCTGCGGGATACCGGTATCGGCGATACCATCGCAGATATGGTCAAGAGCTCTGAAAGCGGGGGCGAGGCAACCTGGTGGCTCGGTGTCGTGATGATTCTCATCGCCTGGGGCTCCGCCGCTGTCATCAAGATTGCCCAGGGTTCGGGAACGGTCGCGGTTATGACCGCTGCCAGCATCATGGCCGGTGTTCTCGTCGGGCTTGACGAAGCCGGGATCGAGCTGCCCTACCACAAGATCTACATCTTCGCGGCGATCTCTTTCGGCGCCAAGGTGATCTCCTGGATGAACGACAGCGGCTATTGGGTGGTCTGCAAGATGAGCGGTTTTACCGAAAAGGAGACGCTCAAAACCTGGACGGCCCAGCTGGCGGCGATGGGAGTGTTCGGTCTCATCGAGGTGCTGGTGCTCATTCATATCTTTCCNTTGAATTAAGGTGCCGTTGATAAGGAATTAACTTTCACGCGAAACGGTGTAGAATCGCGGTTTCGCTCACAGGTAGAAACGGCCAGGAAGTCGGTCATGACAACTGAACCTTATAAAACCGTTCTTCTCTGCGGCGCGCCGGGCGCCGGCAAGGGAACCCAGGGCAAGATCCTCGGCTCGATCCCGGGTTTCTTTCACCTCTCCTGCGGGGACGTTTTCCGCACCATCAACATCAACTCCGAGCTCGGTCAGAAGATCTGCGAGTACACCTCGCGCGGAGATCTCGTGCCCGACGACATCACCGTCGAGCTGTGGCAGGAGAACATGAACGCGCGTACGGTCCTCAACGACTACAAGCCGAATGTCGACCTCCTCGTTCTCGATGGCATCCCCCGGAACGTTCCCCAGGCGGAGCTGCTCACATCCCATATCGAGGTGCTCATGGTTCTTCACCTCGTATGCCGCGACAAGGACAAGATGATCGAGCGCCTGCGCCGCCGGGCCCTGAAGGAAAACCGGGCCGATGATGCGCGCGAGGAGGTTATTCGCCATCGCTGGGATGTGTACGAGGAGGAGACCCAGCCGCTGCTTGAATATTATCCGGACGAGATCATCACCGAGGTGGATGCCGTCCAGAGCCCCGCCGAGGTGCTCAGCAATGTGCTCGGCACGGTGACCCCGGTGCAGAACGCGCACTTCGGGGCCCCCTCCTGAGCGGGTTCCCAGTGGTGTATTTCAGGGCTATGACACGAATGACAAGGAGCCTGCTGCAGGGTGGGATTTTACTGGCCGCCCTGGCCGCGGTTTTTCTGTCCGTCGGGCTGGGGGCGCAGGAGAAACGAACCAACGTCATCCTGATGATGTCGGACGACCAGGGCTGGGGAGATGTCGGCTACAACGGCCACAAGATTCTCAAGACGCCGCATCTCGATGCGATGGCCGGAGAGGGCCTGCGCTTCAACAGGTTCTATGCATCTTCGCCGGTCTGTTCCCCAACCCGGGGCAGCTGCCTCACCGGACGGCATCCCTACCGCTACGGCATTCTATACGCCAACGCAGGCGGTCCGACGGCACCTTCCCGTTATCTTCTGCCGAAGGAGGAGATCACGCTCGCCGAGGTTCTCGCTGAGCGCGGCTGGCGGACCGGCCATTTCGGAAAATGGCATCTCGGGGATTTCGAAGGCAAGACGCGCTCGGCGCCCTCGGACCACGGCTTTGACGAGTGGTTCTCGACGGCCCGCAAGGTCGCAACCCTGAACCCGGACGCCGCGAGCTACCGTCACAACGGAAAGAAGGTCGAGGGACCCCTGAAGGGGGATGATTCAAAGATCATCATGGACAAGGCTCTCCCCTTCATTCGCTCGGCGGTGGAACAGAAGAAGCCGTTTTTCGCCGTGATCTGGTTTCATACTCCTCATCTGCCCATTCTCGCCGCCGAAAAACATCGCAAGCTCTACCCCGGCCGCAAGGACAAGGAGAAACACTATTGGGGCGCCCTCTCGGCTATGGATGAGCAGGTCGGGCGCCTGAGGAAAGCCCTCAGGGAGCTCGATGTCGCCAGGGATACCATGCTCTGGTTCACCAGCGACAATGGGCCGGAGGGTAAAAAAGAGGGGCCGGGCGCTCCGGGAACCACGGGTGGCCTGCGCGGACGCAAGCGGAGCCTCTTCGAGGGGGGAGTGAGGGTCCCGGGTCTCCTCGAATGGCCTGCGCGGATTACCCGGGCGCGCCAAAGCGACGCAACCTGCTCGACGCAGGACTATTTCCCCACGGTTCTTGCCGCGCTGGGGATCGAGTCCCCTGCTCCTTCCCGGCCGATGGATGGGGTGAACCTGTTGCCCCTGATCGCTGGGGGAGATTTCAAGAGAGGCAAGGCGCTCGCTTTCCAGAGCCGCGGGGAGCTGGCCCTGATCGATGGTCGCCATAAATTGCACAGCAAGNTCGGTAATGCGGGTAAGGACAAGCTCTACGATCTCTCCGCCGATCCCGCCGAGAAGAAGAACCTCGCGGGGGAAAATCCCGCGCTGGCGGCAAAGCTTCGNAAGACGCTCGANGANTGGCGGAAATCCACCAGGGAGAGCCTGGAGGGCGCTGACTACCGGAANTAGTCANTCGAANAGGGAGCGTGTTTCTCTCGCCAGCCGCACCAGGTTCGCTTCGCAACCTGCCGGGTCCNGCCCTTCNGTCAGGATGGTCAGGAGCGGGGAGCCCGTCTCGANNTTCTCACCGATGGCGGGGATGTCGGCGAAGGTCGTTGTGTCTTCTTCCGCCGGGGGTAGAGCGGTCAGCTCGACAGGGGTTTCGGCGAAGAGGATGGCCTTGGCGCACGCCTTCGCGGCGGTGGGGGCCAGGGCGGGCAATTCCCCCTCACGGCAGGCACGGAGGTGATGCGGGATGGCCTCGAATNCGCAGNTTGCTTCGATGANCTCCACCGACCCGGTATAGCGAGGATTGAGCTCGAGGAAGAAGGGACCGTCCTGGGTGAGGATAAAGTCCAGGCCGAAGAGGCCTCGCAGCGAGAACTCCCCAGCGACCGTTTCGCCGGCGAGGGCTACCTGCTGAAGGGCTTTCGTCTCGAGATCGAGGGGCCCGAGGTTTCCGCAGTAGGTGAAGCCGGCCGCTCCAAGCCAGNTCTNNCCGATCANCTGCTNTGTAGCTCCCAGGAGCAGCGTACGGTTCGGTGACCCGCTTTCACGGGCGATGAAGAGAGCTGAGGCCGGTACACCGTCGACGAAGCGTTGCAGGTAGCGGCCTTCGGATGTCGTCGNCTTCGCGGCGGCTTCAATTCCGAGGCCNCCGCCGCCCCTGATGGGNTTGGAGAGCCAGTCGGATTCGATGGAGGGTTCTTCNNCAGCCGGNCGGATTTCCGGAACCGAGAGCCCGGCTTCCGCCAGAGAGGCGCTGAGGGCGAAGGGGTCGAGGGCTCCTTCGAGGACCGCCGCACCGTTGCCGAGGATCTCGTGGCGAGCTTCAAGGCTGCCGATGAGGTCGGGGTGGTTTTCAAGGCCNCCGGAGTAGANCAGGGGCAGGGGAGGCATTCGTTCCAGGGCCTCGAGCAGACTCTCCGGCCAGGAGCCATCCGCGAGCCGGATTCCCGGACAGCGGGCGGCGAGGTCGGTGTCGAAAAAGAGATCGAAGGCCAGGGGACGCAGCCCNGCCCGCAGGCAGGAGAAGGCCAGGCTTCTCGCGCTGGCCCCGGCGCAGATCACATCCGCCTCTTCGGCGTTATAAAGCGTTGCCATAGAGCCTGATTTTCTGGTAGAAATCGTGATTCGTAAAGAGTCTGAAACAACTCATCTGAAGATTTGTCATAGTTTTCCCAGGAGGGTCTTATGTCCATGTTTGTTGGTGAAGCGTTGGTCGGTGAAGGGAACGAGGTTTCTCACATCGATCTTCTTATCGGTTCGAAGGATGGTCCTGTTGGTACGGCTTTCGCCAATGCGTTGGCCAACCAGAGTGCCGGCCACTCGAATCTTCTCGCGGTGCTGGCTCCCAATATCGCCGTCAAACCGGCTACCGTGATGATCACGAAGGTGACGATCAAGGGCGCCACCCAGGCTGTACAGATGTTCGGACCCGCCCAGTACGCGGTCGCCAAGGCCGTGGCGGACTCCGTCGCTGATGGCGTGATTCCCGAGGCCGATGCCGAAGACCTCGTTATCGTCTGTGGCGTATTCATTCATTGGGAAGCCGCGGATGATGCCAAGATCTACGAGTACAATTACGAGGCGACCAAGCAGGCGATCGCCAGCGCGATGAACAGCTCGCCGAGCGCCGCCGAGATGGTCGCGGCCAGGGAAACCGCGGAGCACCCCTTCGCCGGCGTCTGAGCGGCACGGACGGGAGCTTTTAACNAACTCCTCTTAAACGAAAACTCCCGGGCGGGCGCTGCGGACGCGGCCTCCGCCGGGGAGTTTCTTTTCTTGAGCGATTGCGATGGCAGAGAANCGGAAAATACTGCTCCAGCTCGACACCGACTCCCGCGCGAGCTCCTTCGACAGCGTGGTGGCGGTCGACTCCGATGTCGACGTGCTCCTCTGTCATGCGGACGTGACGCCCGAGAATGTCGTCGACATCGTCTACGGGGCGATCTTCACCAGGCCGGCCAGCCATCTTCAATCCACGGCGATCTTCGTCGGCGGCAGCGATGTCGCTGCGGGCGAAGCGGTCATGGACAAGATCGTGAACACCTTCTTCGGCAATCACCGGGTGTCGGTCATGCTCGATTCCAGCGGTGCCAACACCACCGCGGCCGCGGCGGTCGTCGCCGCCATGCGCCATCCTGGTGACGGGGATGAGCCGCTTGCCGGAAGGTCCGCCGTGGTGCTGGGCGCCACGGGCCCCGTCGGCCGCAGGGTTGTCCGCCTGCTTGCTTCATCGGGCGCCAACGTGGTGGTCGGCTCGCGTTCGCAGGAGCGGGCCGATGAGGTGGCCGGAGAGATCAGCTCCGCGGTTGAAGGCGCGCGGTCCATCACCGGAGCCGCCACCGGGGAAGCCTCCGAGCTGGTTGCCGCTATGGAGGGNGCCGAGCTGGTGATTGCCACCGGCGGCCCGGGCGTCTGTCTGCTGAGTGAAGAGGCCCGCAAGGCCTGTGGGAGCCTGCAGGTCGCCATCGATCTGAACGCGGTTCCCCCCGCGGGAATCGAGGGGGTGGGCGGCACGGTCGCGGGTGAAGANCTCGATGGAGTGATCTGCTACGGCGCGATCGGCGTCGGCGGGATCAAGATGAAGATCCACCGCTCCTGCGTGTCGAGCCTGTTCGATTCGAACGACCGGGTGCTCGATGCCGACGAGATGCTGGCGGTCGGCAGGAGCTTCTGAGCTTCATCTCAGGATTCCGACGCGAGGCGGGCCAGGGCGAAGGCGCAGGCGGCCCCGGATACAGCCGGGTCGTAGAGCCGGCTCATCGAGGTGGTCCGCTCGTCCTCCAGCCCCAGGGAGCGCAGCGCTCGCAGGGCGAGAAATTCTCCCTCGCCCGAGATGAAGGCTCCGGCGGGTTTCCCCGGCTCGATGAGCCGACCGATCGCCCGGCAGATCTTGTGCTCCTGCGCGCGGGCGACCTGCCTTGCCAGGGAGAGCGCGGCTTCGTTCTCGAGCTCTCCTGGGTCGAGACAGAGCATGCGGGCGAGCCGGTCGTGCGCCATGGGGCGGGTGGCGGGCCGCCCATCGGCCGTGTCCAC
Organism: Planctomycetota bacterium; assembly: GCA_002695115.1. Taxonomy (GTDB): domain Bacteria; phylum Planctomycetota; class UBA8108; order UBA8108; family UBA8108; genus UBA8108. The sequence goes on along the minus strand of NZOA01000036.1, from coordinate 47,827 downwards.
ACAGGCGGGAGTTTCGGGGATTTCTTCAAGCAGGAGCCAGGCATCGAGGGTGGTGGAGAAGTGCTCGGCGGCCAGCGGACAGGCTTGCCCCCCGAGATCGGCCTCCTCGAGGAGGGCGCAGATGGGGGTGCGCCGAACCCCCGTGTAGACCAGCTCCCCGCTCTGAAGACGTTCGCTATCGGTGAGCCCCCCGGGGCCTGGCGCCCCGGTCTCAAGCCGGATGATGTCTGTTGTCGTGGAGCCGATGTCGATGAGCAGGGAGTCTTCGTTTCCCTCGAGACCCGCTGCCCAGGCCGCCAGCGCCTGCCAGTTGGCCGCCGCGGCCCGCAGGGGCTCTGAGCGGGCCCTCTCCAGGGTGGCGAGTCCATCGTCGAGGAGCCACACCTGCGGGGGTGCCTCGGCCGCCTCTTCGACAGCGGCGAGGATGTGGAGTACGCCCTCCTCCTTGCCGCCATAGCAATCACAGAGCTCCCCGGTCATGGTGGCCGCGAGCCGGTCGAATGGAGCAAGCGCCTCGAGCAGCTCGCTGAGAGCCCGCGCCAGGCCGGCTGGATCATGCCAGAGGGCGAACGGCTTCGTCACGACCAGCCCATCGTCGCGAGCCCCCTTGAGGTTCGCGCCTCCTATGTCGAGCCCGGCGGCACTCAAGACACGGTCTCCACGGTGGCCGCGGGATTCATCGGGGATTCATTTATTTCTTCCGCATTTCCTTCGCTGTCGTAGCTTTCCGGGTGAGCGGGCCAGGAGGGCGGCGGGGGCTTGCGGCCGGCAAGCAGCTCGAGGCTCAGCCCGGCGAGGTTGACGGTGCTTCGCCGCCGCAGGGCGCAATAGGAGGTCGTCGGGCGCGGGTTGATCTCGACGACCCGGTCATCTTTTTCGGTCTCGCCGAGGACCAGGTCGACTCCAATGAACCCCCGGGGGTCTGGAAAGCTGCCGACGGCGGCAACGCTCAGGGCGTGGGCGCGCTCGCCTAGGTTCGATTCGTCGAGCGGGACGCTGCCCCCGAGATAGCGGAAGGTTCCGTCCTCCGATAGCCGCTGCCGGCACGGCTCGAGGGGAATGATGACCCCGGTTCCGGCGATGCAGAGAACGCTCGCGGCCCGGCCCTCGAGGAGGGGGGTGACGATCATCTCAGCCTGGCCGTCGCGTTCCGGGCGGCCGGGGGCAAGGGTCGCTATTTCGAGGGAGCCGGCGCCGAAGCGGGGCTTCTGGACGATGGCAGCCCGGGAGCGCCGTCCGGGCTCGACCTTTCTGCAGGGCAGCGCGGGAATTCCCGTTTCAGCGAGGTGCCTGTAGAGGAGAAGCTTGTCGGAGGCGGTCTCGACCAGGTCGATGTCTCCGCCGTGTAGCTTTCCGCCGACGTGGACGACCCTGCGGGACAGCTTCGTGAGCCGTCCTCCGAGCTCGGGTGCCACGATGAGGCTGAGGTCGCATTCCGCCGCAAGGACGTCAAATGTTGAGGCGAGCTCCGCCGGGGAGCCGATCTCCAGGGGCTCGAGCGGTAGGTTGCCGGGATCGATTCGTTCATCGAGGGTAGTGACGACCTCCACGTTTTTGAGCGAGGCGAAATCCTCGGCAAGCGCTCTGAGCATCGCCATTCCCTCACGGCGCAGCAGCGCGGGCAGGTGATCTTCACAGCCACCGCCGCAGGTGTCCTCGTAGATGAAGATGCGCCGGGCCATGGGATTTCTCAGTTTCTTTGTGGGACGGGGTTCAGGGTTTTGAGATGCACCACAGGTGCTTGTAGGACCTGATAAAGAGGGCGCCATCGGAGACGGCGATCGAGGCCCGGATCCGCTCGCCGAGCTCGTTTCTCGCCAGCACCTTGAAGCTGGGGGATGCCTGTACCACGAAACAGCTGCCCCCATCATCTGCCGTGTAGAGGCGGTCCCCGGAGAGCACCACGGAGCTCCAGGATTTTCCAGCGAGCCTGTTTTTCCAAACGGTCTCGCCGGTCTTCAGCTTGATGCATTCGAGCACTCCGGGATCGTTGTGGATGTAGATGTGCCCCTGGTGGATGACCCCGGATCCAATCCTCTGCTGGGAGCGTTCCTGGCGCCAGAGGCGGCGGCTCTCGGTCACCTCCCCTTTGCCGCCGAGGCGAACGGCCAGCGGCGGTCCCATGAAGCCGGACATCGAGACGGCGACGCCCTCGCGGGCCAGCGGTGAGGTATAGACGAGCTTGCCGAGCCCGGAGCAGCTCCAGAGCTCTCTGCCGCTCGTGGCCTCGAAGGCGATGAGGCGGCCCGGATAGCTGACCAGCAGCTTCTTGTCGAGGACGAGCGGGGTGCTCCAGGAGCCGGTCCAGCTCTCTCTGCCCCCGGTTCCCTCGTGCCCTCCCGGGATGGGGATCTTCCAGGTCTCCTTGCCGGTTTTCTTATCAAGGCAGAGGAGGTGGGTGCGGACCCCGGGGCCGCAGTTGATGATGCAGGAGTCGCCGTAGATTACCGGCGAGTTGGCGTTGCCCCAGATGTGGCGGAACTCGCCGAGATCCCGGCGCCAGGTCTCCTTGCCCGAGAGGTCGTAACAGAACAGGCCCGCCGATCCGTGAGAAACGATCACGCGCTCTCCATCGGTAACGGGAGAGGCGGAGCAATAGGGGTTCGTCGCATGGGTCGGCTCGCTGCCGGCGTAGGCGACTTTTTTCTTCCAGGCGATCTTGCCATCGTCGCGGTTGACGCACCAGGTCCAGCGCTCGGCTCCACTCTTGGTGGCCTGGGTCAGGAAGATCTGTTTTCCCCAGGCGATGGGCGTGGAGTTGCCTGGAGCGGGAAGCGGGAGCTTCCACCGGACGTTTTTCGAGGCGCTCCATTCGAGCGGCAGCTCGGTCTCTTCGCAGATCCCCTGCCCTGTCGGGCCGCGCCAGGCGGGCCAGTTGTCGGCCCGGATCTGTAAGCAGGGCGCCAGGCAGGCTGCCGCGACCATGAATGAGAGCGCTCTTGTCACCGGGTGTCCTCCAGGGGGCGATTTTTTCTCCGCATGGAGAGGGTGCCATTTCACGCGCTGAAAGAAAAGAGGTAAGCCGAGGTTCGGACTGGGCGCGGGGTGGGCGTCCGGGATGGATTAAAGCAGGCGACGGGAGATTCGTGATATCCTTCCTCCTGATGAAAGCCAGGCCCGTAATCCTTACAACAGCGGTGGCGATTCTCGCGGCCGTGGTCGCCGTGAATTTTCTGAATCGGTGGATGAACGGGCCGCGCGATGCAGGCTCCGGAGAGATCCGGTTTACCGATATCACCAGTGCCGCGGGTCTCACGTTCCAGCACGAATCCGGCGCCAGGGGGAGGATGTTCAATCCTGAGACCTTTGGTCCGGGCGCCGGCTGGCTGGACCATGATGGAGACGGCCGGCTCGACCTCCTGCTCATCAACGGCAATCTCCTGGGGGCTCCGACGGATGACTCACTTCGACCGACTCTCTATAGAAACAGCGGAGATGGGGGGTTTGAGGACGTGAGCGGGCGCCTGGGTCTCAGCCGCGGATTCTACGCCATGGGCTTCAGCGCGGCGGATGTCGACAACGATGGGGACCAGGATGTTCTCATCTTCGGCCTGCACGAGTCGGTGTTTCTGCTTAATGACGGAGGCGGACGCTACACCGAGGCGAGCGAATCGAGTGGCCTGGCGGCTCTGCGCGGCTGGGTCTGCGCCGCGGCATTCTTTGACTTCGACCGGGATGGGAAGCTCGATCTCTTCGTCGGCAATTACGTCGACTGGAAGCCGGAATACGAATCCGGACTCGAATGCGATTTCGGGACAGCCTCGAAGAAATACTGCCCTGTGGCGATGTTCAAGGCGACCTCTCCCCAGCTCTTCAGGGGAGATGGGAGCGGTGGCTTCACCGAGGTGACGAAGCGGGCGGGGCTCGACAGGCTGCTGGGCAAGGCCCTGGGGGTCGCGGTCGAGGACTACAATCGTGACGGCTGGCCGGATCTCCTCGTTGCCAACGACTCGGTGCCAAATTTTCTGCTCCTGAACGGGCAGGATGGAACCTTCAGCGACCGCGGAGTGGACTCCGGTTTCGCGACGGATGGAGCAGGAGCTTCGCTGGCGGGGATGGGAATTGATACCTCCTGGACCTTTACCGGCGGCCCGGCCGGGGAGCGAGGCGTGGGAAGACTGGTCGTGGGGATCGGCAATTTTTCCGATGAGCCGACGACCATTCACGTGCAGGAGGACCGGGATTATTTCATCGAGCGGAGCATCGGGCTTGGCGTCGGCCGGGAGAGCATGCCGAGGGTGACCTTCGGATTGGCCTTCTGTGATTTTGACCTCGACGGCGAGCAGGACATCGTTACCGCGAACGGACATGTCTTTGATGTCGAGAGCATCTCCGGCGCCAGCTATCGCCAGCCCCTGCAGGTATTCCAGGGACTCTCCGGCGGGACCTTCCAGGAGTTGAAGGGAGGTGGTGATCTTCCCGGCGTCCTGGACCGCAGGATCATCGGCCGCGCGCTGGCGCATGCCGATTTCGACGACGACGGGGACCAGGATCTTCTCGTCACGGAGAACCAGGGCGGGGCGATGCTCCTGCGCAATGACTCCACAGGGCAGGGCAGGTTCCTGAGAATCAGCCTGCGAGGAACCGAGAGTAATAGGGATGGCATCGGAGCCGAGGTGACCCTGTACTCGAGCGCAGGGGGAGTGATCCGGGAGAGAAGGATGACCGTCAAATCTTCGCTGAGCTACCTCTCGCAAAGCGATCGGCGAACGGTCTTCGCCCTCCCCGGTGTCGAGCGACCCGAGAGGCTCGAGATCCGCTGGCCGCTTGGCCGCATGGAGTTGCTTACCGAATTGCCGGCCGAGGGAGAATTGCGGGTTGTGGAGGGAGAGGCCCCAGTGGCGGGGTCCGGCCAGCCTGCCGGCAAGAGGTCCGGGTCCGTGGAAAAATCGTCCAATTCCGTGATTCTTCGTAACCGGGGGACAAGTCTCCTGGCCGAGGGTCGTCTCGAGGAGAGCCTCGCGGAGCTACGCAAGGCCATCCTCCTCGATCCCCACGATTTCGTCGCCTGGAGGGCGGTGCTCATCGCGCTGGAGAAGCTCGGGAGAAAGGCGGAGCTTGAGCGCGCCGTGGGTGAGATCTCCAGGGCCTTCGGCGCCGGGCTTATCGTCTCGCACTTTGCCATCGTCTTGAGGGAATCAGGCCATAGGAGTCTTGCGGAGCGCCTCTTCGAGGCCGCGGCAGGGATGGCGTCTTCGCGCTCGGACGTGTGGAGCTCGCTGGGCAATCTCGCCTATGACCGGCGGGATTATGACCGGGCCAGGAGTTGCTACGAGAAGGTCCTGGAGCTCCATCCCGGCAGCGTAGAGGCCCTCGATAATCTCGGCAAGATTTTCGCGCTCAGGAAAGAATACGACAGGGCGCTCGAGTACCTCGGACGCGGCCTCGAATTGCAACCGGCCAATGCCAGCATCCTGGGAACCCTCGGGGGGGTGGAGCTCAAGCTGGGGCGCTTCAAGGATGCGAAGACCCATCTCGAAGCCGGGCGGGGAAGCGCCCGGAGCGAGGCAGCCAGCCTGAACATCTATGGCAATCTCGGAGGTCTCTATATCAAGCTCAAGGACTGGGAGCGAGCGGCGGATGCTTTCCAGGAGGTTCTCGAGCTCTCCCCCGGAGACACGCAGGCTCTCCAGGCGCTCAAGTTTATCGAGAAGCGCAGGAATTGAGTTCCTGGTGTTGCCCGTCCCGGCTCAGGCGCGGATCTTCGCGCCGAGCTTCTCTTCGAGGGGGCCGAGCATCGCCTCGCGCAACTCGTTGATCTCTTTTTCCTCGAGAGACCGGTCCGCTGCGCAGAAGGTGAGCTGGAAGGCCAGGCTCTTCTTGCCTTCGCCAAGCTGCTCGCCCCGGTAGATGTCAAAGAGGCTGATGTCGGTGAGGAGCTCACCCGCCGATTCCCGGATCGTGGCCATCACGGTTCCCGCGGGCACATCGTCATTTACCACGAGGGCGAGATCCTGGTAGACCGCCGGCTGCGAGGAGAAGCTCCTGAAGGGATAGTCGGTACGCGAGGCATCGAGTAGCAGGGCGAGGTCGAAGTCGGCCGCGAAGACCTCTCGCTCTCCCAGGCCGTAGGCTTCGATGACCTTTGGATGAATCCTGCCGATGGTGCCGGCCGGTTTTCCAGCGATCAGCACCGCGGCGGCCACGCCCGGGTGGTAGGGAGCCCCTTGTCCCGGCGTGAACTCACAGCTCTCGATATGGAGCTTGTTGAAGAGAACCTTCGCGATGCCCTTGAGATCGTGAAAGCTCGATTCTCTTGGCTTCACATCCTGCCAGGAGGGGTCGCAGATGGGACCGCTGAGCACCATCGCCAGCCTGAAAACCTCCAGGGGCAGCTTCTCGTCGCCCGGGTCGCCGGTTTGCGGGGTGTGCTCCGGGAGGTAGACCTTGCCGATCTCAAAGATGGCGATTCGTTTCCTTTCGCGATGATTGGTCGCGACGTTTTCCATCAGGCTGCTGAGCACGGTTCTTCGCAGCGAGGAGCGCTCCTGGCTTTCTTTCTTGTTCATCACCTGCACGTAGGGCGGTGTCTCCTCGGCGGGAGGCTCGCCGGCGAGCAGGCGGCTTTCGGCCTCGGGGGTCGTCAGGGAGTAGTTCAGCACATCGCTCAGGCCGCACCCGGTGAGCACCGAGCGGATCTTACCGCGCAGCTCCCAGCTCTGGTTGCGTTCCTGGCGCGGCAGGGGTTCGTTGAGAAGCCGTCCCTCGAGGCGGTCAAAGCCGATGACGCGGATCACCTCCTCGGCGATGTCTGCGCTGTGGCTGACATCGGGCCGGAAGCCGGGGATCGTGATCTCGACGGACCCCTTGCCATCGGCCTCGGCCTGGAAGCCCAGGCGTTCGAGGGCCGCGGCGATCTCCCCATCCTTGAGCTCGACGCCGAGATTTCTCGTGATGTCGGTGTCGTGGACAGTGAGAGACCGTGTCTCGGCCGGCTGGGGATAGCAATCGGCGATCGCGCCGGCCGGCTTCGCGGCTCCGAGCTCCTGGAGCAGGTGAGCCGCCCGCTGGATAGCGGTGACGGTCTGCGCCGGGTCCACCTGCCTGCTGAAGCGGGTGGAGGCGTCCGTTATCAGCTTGAGCTGGGACATGGCCTTGCGAATGGAGATGAAGTTGAAATTGGCCGACTCGAGCAGGACCTTGCCGGTAGCGTCGGAAATCTCCGATTCGAGTCCGCCGATGACTCCAGCGACGGCTACCGGTTGATCGTCCGAGGTGATCAGCAGGGTGGATTCTTCAAGTGCTCTGGGAGGGACGGGTTCACCGTCCTTGCCAGCCGCCAGATCCTGGTCGAGGGTGTGGATGGTTTCGCCTTCGCGCGCGGCACGTACCGTGATCTCCTGTTTCGGCAGCTTGTCGAGGTCGAAGGCGTGCATGGGCTGGCCCATTTCGACCATGACGTAGTTCGTGACGTCGACGAGGTTGTTGATCGGGCTCAGTCCAGCGAGGGCGAGGCGCCGCTGCATCCAGGCGGGTGAGGGCTCGACCTTGACGTCCTCGAGCACCAGGCCGCTGTAGCGTGGCGAGAGCTCGGGGTTTTCTATGCTGACCTTGAAGGCCTCGGGATCCGTCGGCAGATGCTCAGCCTTGATCTCGAGCTTGAAGGGCGTCCGCGTGAGGGCGGCGACCTCCCTGGCGATTCCGATGATCGACAGGCAGCGGCCGTAATTGGGCAGGATGTCGATGTCAAAGACGACATCCGCAGCGCAGTTTTCTGGAATCTCGAGGAGCTCCCTTACCAGGGAGCCGGTCTCGGCGCTTTCATCGAGCAGGAGCACGCCGGTGTGGTCATCGGATATGCCCAGCTCCAGCGCCGAACACAATACTGTGCTCGATTTCACACCTCGAAAATCCCGGGCCTTTACGGTGGTGATGGCGAAGCTCTCTGACTTTGAATCCAGCAGCACGGCCCCGGCGAGGGCCACCGGCACCCGGGCGCCGCTGGAGTCCGGGGTGATGTTCGGCGCGCCGGTCACGGCGCTTCCCCGCTGATCGTTGCCGAGCAGGAGATCCACCTCGTGCAGGTCGTTCGTATCGGGGATGGGACGGACCTCTGATATCTCTCCAACGACGATCCTGTCGGAGTAGACGCCGATTCGCTCGATGCTCTCGACCTCGAGTCCCGCCCTGGTCAGGAGGTCGGCGAGATCCTCGATGGAGAGGTCGCAGTCGCTAAAATCTTTCAGCCAGCTGAGGGGCAAACGCATTTCAATAGATGTTCTTTATATAGAGCTCAATCAAACTGTTCCAGGAAGCGCAGGTTCCCGGCGTAGAAGTGGCGTATGTCGTTGATCCCGTGCCGGAGCATGACCATTCGCTCGATTCCCAGCCCGAAGGCGAAGCCGGAGTGGACCTCGGGATCGTAGCCCCCGTTGCCCAGGACGGTCGGGTGGACGACTCCCGCTCCGAGGATCTCGAGCCAGCCGGTGTATTTGCACACGCCGCAGCCATCGCCGCCGCAGAGGTTGCAGTCGATGTCCACCTCGACGCTCGGCTCGGTGAAGGGGAAGTAGCTGCCTCGCAGGACCATGCGGCGTCCGGGTCCGAAGAACTGGTGAACGAATTCCTCAAGGACCCCTTTGAGGTCGGCCATCGTGATGTTCGTTCCTACCGCCAGTCCCTCGACCTGGTTGAACTGGATCTCGCTGCGGCGGGTGATCTGTTCGTTGCGGTATACGGTTCCGGGAAGAAGTACCCGGATCGGCTCGGGCGCCAGCGTCCTCATCGCGCGGACCTGCCCGGGAGAGGTATGGGTTCTGAGCACCATGTCCTCGCTGACGTAGAAGGTGTCCTGCATATCACGGGCGGGATGATGCGGCGGGATATTCAGCATCTCGAAATTATTTTCATCGGTCTCCACATGCGGAGATTCCCAGATCTGGAAGCCCATTCTCTCGAAGATGCCGCAGACCTCTTCGAGGACGGTATTGATCGGGTGCATGCTTCCGGCGGCGGCGGCCGTACCCGGCAGGGAGGTGTCCACCTGCTCGGCCGCGATCCGGGCGTCGAGCTCGGCCTTCTGGATGCTGTCCTTGCGTTCCTCTAGCAGCCTCTCGAGCTCCTTGCTGAGAGGGTTGATCTCCCCGTAGGCGGATTTTTTTTCCTGCGGGTCCTCGAGCTTGCCGATCTCCTTCAACAGCAGCTTTACCTGACCCTTGCGGGAGAGGTAACGGTTCTGCCATTCATCGAGGTTCTCCATCGAGGAGCTCGCCTCGAGCTCTTCGAGCGCTTTCGCTTTGAGTTCGGATATCTGTTCAAGCATCTCGGGGGGTCCATGACCATGGGTGCCTGTTGGCGCCCATACTATATCCACGGGGGGAGGCGAGGTTTACGGATTTTTTCTTATTTCGGGCGAGGCGGGGCGCCTTACTGCCCCGCTATCTTGCGGTAGGTCGTCTTGCGGTACTTGCCCGGCTTGACGCCTGCCTCCTCGAGCTCCTGCTGGCGAATCTCGAAGTAGTATTCAAAATTTCCGTTGAATACGCGCGGCCAGGTGTCGGTTTTCCGTCGCTGGTCGTCTTCAAAGATCACCAGGGAATTGGCCAGCCGGTCGAGGAAGAAGCGGTCGTGGGAGATGATGATGGCGGAGCCGGCGAAGGTCTCGAGAGCCTCCTCGAGAACCCGCAGGGTGGTGAGGTCGAGGTCATTGGTTGGCTCATCGAGCAGGAGGAGGTTCGCACCGCGTCTGAGGGTCTTGGCCAGCAGGAGCCGGTTGCGCTCTCCGCCTGAGAGCTTGCCCACCGGGGTCTGCTGGTCGGAGCCCTTGAACTGGAAGCCCGAGAGGTACTCCCGGACGTGGTATTCACGCTTGCCCACCGTGATGATGTCATGGCCCTCGGAGATCTCTTCATAGACGGTATTTTCCGGCTCGAGGTCATCCCTGGTCTGGTCGACGTAGGTCAGCTTGACGGTCTCGCCCAGCTCGATCGTTCCCGCGTCGGGGGTCTCCTCCCCGGTGATCATCCGGATCAGGGTCGTCTTGCCGACTCCGTTGGGCCCGGTCATTCCGACCATCTCGCCCGGGGCGAGCTCGAGGTCCAGGTTCCTGATGAGCTCCCGCCCATCGTAGCCCTTGCACAGGCCCGCGATTTTCAGGACCTTGTTGCCGAGGTGGGGGCCCGGCGGGATGACGAGGTTGACCTTGCCGGTGATCTCGATGGGGCCGTCCTCGCTCAATTTCTTGTAGTTTTTCACCCGCGCCTTGCTCTTCGAGGTCCGCGCGGCCGGGGTGCTGTTGAGCCAGGCGAGCTCTCGCTGGAGGATCTTCCGGCGCCGGCTTTCGCTGCGCGCCTGGTGTTCCAGCCGCTTGTCTTTCTGCTCGAGGTAGCTCGAATAATTACCTTCGTAAATGCCCAGGCTGCCGTTTTCGAGTTCGACCATGTAGTTGGCGACATTGTCCAGGAAGTAGCGGTCGTGGGTGACCATGACCACCGCCCCGGGGTATTTGTCGATGAAGGCCTCCAGCCATTCAATCGTCGCCGCATCGAGATGGTTCGTGGGCTCATCCAGGATCAGGAGCTCGGGGCAGGAGATGATCTCCCGGCACAGGGCGACCCGCCGTCGTTCACCGCCGCTCATGGTGGCCACGGGAGTCTCGGGGTCCGGAACGCGCAGCGCCTCCATGGCCAGGTCGCGCTGGTGTTCCCATTCCCAGCCGTCGACCAGCTCGATCCCCTCCTGCAGCCGGCCCATCCTGCGCATCAGCTTCTCCTGCGCGTTCTCGTCGGTCTGTGTCGAATAGTCTGTACAGACGTCGTTGTAGTCCTCGATGAGCTTGAGGACCCTCTCGAGCCCGAGCTCGACGTTTTCCCGGCAGTTCTTTTCGTTGTCGAGGGTGGGCTCCTGCTCGATATAGCCGATCCTGATGTTGGGAGCCCGCTTGATCTCCCCAGTGTACTCCGTGTCGCCACCGGCGAGGATGCGCATGAAGGTCGACTTGCCGGTCCCGTTCGGTCCGATGACGCCTATACGAGCGGTGTCATGGATCGTGAACGAGGTGTCCTTCAGAATCGTTCGGTCACCGAAGGATTTCTGGACCTCGTTGGCGGTAAGAAGGATTTCACCGAGCGCCATCTGGATTGCTCTCCGAGTTCAAACGTGACCGGAGCCGAGGCTGACCCCGGCCCGTGATGCGTGGTGGAAAAGAGCTCAGCGCCGCGCGAGCTCGTGCTTCATTGGAAGCCAGGCTCCGCTCTCGGCGGAGCTCGCCACGCATTGCTCGATGAAGTGCATGCCCTCGGTCCCGTCGTGGACGTTCGGATAGACGGTGTCGGTCATCTCGAAATCTTCTCCGGCCGCCCGCTGGATCATGGCGTCAAACGCTGCCGTGTAGACATTGGCGAAGGCCTCGAAGAAGGCCTCGGGGTGTCCACTCGGCAGCCGGCAGGCGTTCTTCTGTGAATCGTTGGCGATGGGGTGGTTGGGGTCGCGGGTGTAGATCTTGTGCGGCTGGCCGTTCTGACGCAGGATCATCTGGTTGGGATCTTCCTGGCGCCAGGAGATGGCTCCCTCGGTGCCATCGATCTCGATGGAGACGTCGTTCTCACGGCCATGCGTGATCTGTGAGGCGGTGACGGTGGCAAGCCCCCCGTTCTCCAGCTTGATTACGGCCGTTCCATAGTCATCGAGTTGGCGGCCTTCGGCGAAGATCTTCAGGGTGCAGGAAACCTCATCGGGGAGGACCCCGCTGATAAATCTACCGAGGTTGTAGGCGTGCGTGCCGATGTCCCCGAAACATCCGGCCGCGCCACTCTTGGCCGGATCGGTTCTCCAGGAGGCCTGCTTCTGGTCCTCGAGCTCGATCCTGGTGCGAAGCCAGCCCTGGATGTAGGAGGCCCGGATGGCCTGGATCTCTCCAAGCTCACCGGACTGGACCATCTCTCTGGCCTGGCGCACCAGTGGGTAGCCGGTGTAATTATGGGTGACGGCGAAGACGACCTTGTGCTGCTCGACAAGGCGTGCCAGCTCTTCGGCCTGGGGCAGGTCGAAGGTCAGGGGCTTGTCACAGACGACGTTGAAGCCGGCCTCTACAGCAGCCTTGGCGATCTCAAAGTGGGTGTGATTCGGGGTGGCGATCGAAATGAAATCGACGCGCTCGGATTCAGCGAGGGCCAGCTCGCCGTCGATCATCTCCTGGTAGGAGCCGTAGGCCCTCTCCGGAGCGATACCGTAATCCCCGGCGGAGTCCCTGGCCCTCTGGGGGTCGGAGGAGAGGGCGCCGGCAACCAGGTCGGCGCGGCCGTCGAGCTGCGCGGCGATCGAGTGAACGCGTCCGATGAACGATCCCTGTCCACCGCCTACGAGTGCGAACCTGAGCTTTCTGTCGAGGCTTTCGTTGAGAGGCATATTTGCTCCTGGTCGGTTATTCAGCGCCGGCGACGGTATTTACGCCGACAGGCGGTATCCTGTTATACCGAGTATCCTTGTTGTTTATCTTACCCTGCATAAAATGCACTCCGGCCACGGAGCGCGGCCGCACAGTTTAGGAAAACAGCGCTTCGGGTGTCCATCAAAAAAGGCGTATCGCGAAGGAGCGGTTCAGATCGGTGCCGGAATCCAGACGAATCATCCTCCATGTAGACATGGATGCTTTCTATTGTTCCGTTGAGGAACTCGACAACCCTTCGCTGAAGGGCCGACCGGTGGTGGTGGGAGGTACTCCCGAGGGCCGCGGGGTCGTCGCCACGGCAAACTACGCTGCCCGCGAGTTCGGCGTTCACAGCGCGATGCCGGCCGCCCGGGCCATACGGCTCTGTCCCCGGGCGGAGTTCCTGCGTCCTAGGCCGAAGCGGTATTCGGAGGTGTCCCGCGAGGTTTTCTCGATCTTCGGAAAGTACACGCCGCTCGTTGAGCCGCTGTCGATCGATGAAGCCTTCCTCGACGTCACCGGGTCGAGGCTTCCCGGCGTGCCTGCGAATGTCGATGAGGAAGGCTACGGGGCGGGAGTGGCCATAGCCAGGGCGCTGCGGGAGAGAGTCGAGAAGGAGACGGGAGGGCTCACCTGCTCGATAGGGATCGCCTCCAATAAGTATCTTGCCAAGATCGCCAGCGACCTGCGCAAGCCCCGGGGAATGGTGATCGTTCCCCTCGGCGCGGAGGAAGAGTTCCTCGGGCCCCTGCCGATAGAGAAAATATGGGGCGTGGGCCCGAAGATGGCGGGGCGGCTGCGGGCGATTGGGCTCGACCTCGTAGGTGACATGCAGCGACTCGGTGTGGAGCCTCTGCAGCGGGCTCTCGGGGACGAGACGGGCGAGCATTTCTGGAGGCTCTGCCGGGGCGTGGATCATCGTCCCGTGGTCACCGAGCAGGAGGTGAAATCCATCAGCCAGGAGAAGACCTACGGGCAGTTTCTGGCGCCATCGGACAGGGAGACGATAGAGAGGGAGCTCTTTCGAATGAGCGACAAGGTCGCTGCGAGATTGCGTGCCAGGGAGCTCTGGGGACGCACGGTCCAGCTGAAGGCGCGGGATGAGAAATTCCACACGGTGACGCGCTCCGCCTCCCTCGATTCCCCGACCTGCCTGGTCGAGGAGATCTACCGGGCCGTGCTCGGGATGTTCGACGAGCGGGTGGATTTCGGAAACCTGCGAATTCGGCTGCTTGGTGTCGGGGTCAGCGGCTTGACGGGGGAGCCCCGGCGCCAGCTTGATTTCTTCGACTCGGGCCGGCTGGAACAGGCCGAGAGCATGGCCGCCATCAGTGATGCGGTTCGCCGGAAGATAGGCGACAAGGCNATCCTGCGCGCNAAGATGCTCGAGGGGGAAAAANNAAAGAAGCCTCCGGGCTCCGNTTGACNCGGCCAGGCCTCAGGAGCCGGCNGNCTTCAGCNCCTTATCCCATTCTTTTTTTGTNACGGGNCAGACGCTCAGGCGGGAGTTNTTCACCAGCGCCATCTGTGAGAGCACCTTGTCAGCCTTGATGTCGGAGAGGTGTATCGCCTTCTTGAGGCGCTTGGCGGGCTTGATGTCNACGCAGACCCAGGCCTCGTCAGCGGTGGTCGGATCCTGGTAGGCCTCCTTCGTGACCCGGGCGATGCCGACAATCTCCTTCGGCCCGACCGAATGGTAGATGAAGCAGAGGTCACCCTTCTTCATCTNCCGCAGATTGTTGCGTGCCTGGTAATTTCTGACCCCATCCCAGAGGGTGCCCTTGTCACGGATGAGATCGTCCCAGCAGTAGTCGCCCGGTTCGGTTTTCAGCAGCCAGTAAGCCATGGTTCACNCTCNCTCCNTCAATTTNCCACGGTGGATACGGTAACCTTCGCGGGCTCGATATAGTCCCNGTNCTTTTTCTCGTAGCGTTCGACGGAAACATTCGAGTGCTTCTTCGTATCGACGATGAAGATACGGTAGCGCAGCTCGAGCTTTTCGCCTTTCTTCAGATCCTTTTCGAAGTAGGCCCCAAAACGTCCGTAGTTGCGGGTCGAGTAGACGGTCGGACGCGGATTCTTCGGATGGTCCATATGGGTAACGGCGTAGTTGTTCTCGCCATGCCGGAAGATACCCGTAATCCACTCGGCCCCTTCCCAGACGTCGTTCTTGCCGCCGGTGGATTCCGTTGAGCGGACGTAGGTGGTCTTNTTGCCCTTGCCGGTCTGTGATTCCACCGCCCGGTATTGGAAGCCCGCGTGCTGGGGGTCGCCCTTCAGGCTGACGTCGCCGGAGACGGCCTCGAGGGTGATGACGAAATCNATCAGGGCCTGGNCATCGACCTGGCGCCAGGCCGTAACCCGGCGCCAGTCACGGACGGCCACCTTGNCCTCGGGATCGTACCAGCCGGTTTGCGAGAGGGTTCTGCCGAGCACGGAGCCCAGCACCTGCGCCTGGGGGTCGTATTTTTCGTGCCGNACGGAGACCCCCTTGCAGTGCCAGAAATCCCACTGCNTGNCGCCGACGCGGGTCCTGCTGAAGCCGATGAAGAGGCCCCGGTGGTGGGTGTACTGCCCTCCCGCTCCCTTGGTGATGAAGCCATCATCGTGGAATCCGTAGACGTGGTGGAAGGTTTTGTAGGTCTGGTGCAGGGAATCCTTGCTGGCCGGGTCGTAGGCCGTCATGTGTCTCAGCACAGGCCTCTTGCCGTAGAAAAGGTCCGAGAAACCCGCTTCCTCTTTGAAGTTGAAGGCCGGGGATGCTGTTTTGCCTCCCGCACGCAGGCGCAGCGTGTAGCTGGAGACCATGCCCGGATCGAGNTTCTTCTCGATCCAGTAGACCTCCAGTCCCTTCGTTGTTCCAGTCGTGACAACCTGGNCATCGATCGGTTTGGCGCNGCCGACGGGGGTAAGGATGGCCGAGAGCCCGTTGCCGCCGGGCGCGGTCCAGTTTGCGGGAAGCTCCTTGCCGGGGCGCAGCTCGATACTGGTCGGGGAATTTCTTCGAGCGATCCCGGCTGGATCGACGCTGATCTTGAATNGCAGATCGGCGGCGGGGCAGATGGCCGNCGCCAGCAGGAAGGTGAGGGTGCAGATGGNTCTCATATGCGANGCGGTCCTGTTCGTGGTTGTTGNAATGTCCGGGAGAGTATAGCCGTGTGGTTCCTGGAGCCCGGCGCGCGTGGTCAAGGGGCTCAATCGGCGGTTTCGAGCGCCAGCGAGGCCTGGTTGAGATAGCTGCATTTGCAGCCCGCGGAGGCATCGGGTACCAGCACGATTCCTCCCGCCGGTATCGCGTTGACCCAGCAGCCGAGCCTCAGNCCGCCGTAGTTGTAGGTNTTCNTGGTNTCGAGGAGGTCGAAGTAGCCCATGGTGGCGGAGCGGAAGAGCATGANGTTNCTCCCTCCCGCGAGGATTCCGCAGCCGTAGGANCGCTTGAACTTGAATTCNCTGTCGACGCCGGTCTTGAGATCCCAGGCTCCGCCCTCGGCGTAGATGGTCTTGTCGTTGAGCATGGGGCGGGAGGAGTAGTCGACCTTCCGGTCCCATACGCGGTAGCCATCGGTGGTATGGAATACCGCCATTCGCCCTCCGAGCTCCGAGGGGAGCCGGAAGCGGGTCGGCTGGTAGCCCATCAGGAGGATGTTTTTTTCAGCGCTCAGGGCGAGCATGGTCCCGAAGACGTCTTTGGTTTTCTTCCAGTCCACCTTCCCTGTGGCAGCCTCGAGAGCCAGGATAGCGCCACCGGGATGGGGAATGTCTTTTTCGCCTTTCTCCCTGCGATACTTGACCCTGTCGATGGCGGCTGTCTTCCTGTCGATGAGGTAGACCTTGCCGCCGCCGATGGCGATCGCGTTGTGGCGGATGGAATGCTCCGCATCGTATCGCCACAGGGTCTTGCCGCTTTCTCCATCGAGGGCGAAGAAGGTNTTNGACTCCGTCAGCAGGTCCTGCATCTCTCCCTTGAGGTAGCGCCACTTGACGATGTGTTCAGGGTCGGCGATGGTGCCGTAGACNATCCCATCGACAGCCGCGAGGTAGCCCCAGAGCCCGGGNTTTCCATTGGCGGCGGCCGGGGTCTTGAACTCGCCGAGCTTGCGGCCGGTGGCGAGGTCGATTCTCAGGCAGGTCTGCTTCTGATGGATGTACACGCTGTCGCGGTTGGCGCAGAGATTGCTGCCGGTTCCCGCGGTTCCCATGAGGTGGTCCTGGTTGAAGGCCTTGAGGATTCCCGGCAGGGAGTATTCCCAGATCGTACGGCCGTTGTAGGCATCGGCGGCCCGGACCGCGTTGAGGCCCTCCACGACCAGGTAGCCCTTGTGGAAAAGCGGTGCCGGTCCCCTTCCATGCCGTTGGGGCACGGGGAGGTCCGCATCACGGAACCACAGCATGCGCAGCGGNCCCTTGACGATGGCNTCCTCTGAACAGCAGGTATTGGCGGGATTGGAGTATTGATGCGTCCAGCTTCCTGCGCCNGCCAGGGCTCCCCGGCGCCGTATTTCGAGTGCTCCCTTTTTACCGGAGACAACGACTCCTCCCCATGGGCGGCTCAGACGCGTCACCTCCTCAGCGTTGATTTTCACGGGAGCNCCGGCAACGCCCCGCCCGGAGACGATCAGGTTGGCGAGGTATTTCGGGTAGTCGGTTTTTNCGAGGGATGCCTGGTGGACAACGACCCGGGTCCCGTACAGCCCGGCCTTATCGAGGCGGTCCCTGGCCTGTTTCACCAGGGCGGGATCCTCCTCGATGCAGTAGATCTTCAGGGCGCTCTGGCGGGCGAGCTCGAGGGCGAGGCTTCCATCTCCGCAGCCCAGGTCGAGGCAGTAGCCCTCCCGGACCCCTGATTTCTCGAGAATTTCATCCGCCGCGTCGGCGAAGTCCTCGATATGGCCTGGAAGGGCTCTCTTGCGGGCGGGCTCGGCGGCCTGGCCGCCGTTGTCTTTGCCGGAGAAACAGTAGATGAAGCCCTGGTCTGTGCTGACGTAGAGGCGTCCAGCCGCCGAGGAGAGGCCGTAGGCCGCGCCCTTTACCTTCGTCTTCCAGGTGACGCTCCTGTCGGNGGAGTCGATGAGAGCGATGTCTTCGCCTCCGGCGCTGACGATGGCCGAGCCCGAGCAGATCAGCTCCGTTCCGCCCGGCACTCCGGCGATGTTCCAGAGGGGCGCGATGCCCGTAAACTTGATCGTTTTGCCCTTGCGGTCCTTCCTTGTTTTTTTCGCCCAGCGGTAAACGTGGATGCCGCCCTTTGAGAAGCTGGCGAGGTTTTCACCGAGCCGCGCCGTGGGGCCTCCGATCTCCGCCTGGGCTATTCCGGTGGCGGCGTCGAAGAGCCGGCCGCTGTTGACGAAGTGGGTGCCGAGGCCGACGATCGAGGAGCCGCCGAGCTGTCCGTATTTCTGCAGGTGGAAATACTGGAGCTTTCCATTGGTCCTGGTGAGAGCGGCGGGGACAGCGCGGCCGGTGGGAAGATAGACCCGGGGACCGTCCAGGACCAGGTGCCCCTGGGCGGAGACTCCGCTGGCGGCGTTCGCTCCNCCGTGGGGCTGGGGCATGAACCGGAAGCCATCGGTATCGTTCAACCACGCGCGCTTACCGTCATCGAGGCGAAGGGCCTCGATGAATATCCCCTCGGTTGGCCAGATGCCCGCGGCCCAGTAGATGATCCCATCGGCGATGGCCGGTCCGCCTCGCGCCGGCCAGATAGAGGAGATGTTGTCGTTGCCGAGGATCCTTCTGCCGGTGGGGCCTCCTCTCTTTCGCCAGTGAAGCTTGCCGGATTTCGCGTCGAGACAGTAGAGGTGTCCGTCGTCGCTGACGCAGTAGACCCTGTCTTTCGAGCAGACGGGNGCCAGGCGGATCGGGCCGTCGGTAAAGTGACTCCAGCGTTCTTCGCCGGTGACGGCATCGAGCGCGTGGAGCTGGTGGTCGGCAGAGCTGCCGAAAAACAACAGGCCGCCGGAGATTACCGTGTGGAAGGCGCGGTCAAACTCCTGCCTGCCCGAGCTCGGCCAGGCGGAGTCCGGCACCTGCGAGCGGTAGGTCCACTGCAGCGAGAGCTTCCGGGGAAGCTCGTCGGAGGTATAGCCGCTTCGGGCCGGGTCGCCACGGTAGGTATTCCAGCCCTCGGCGCTGAGGAGGCCAGGGCAGAGAAGCAGGAGCGGCAGAAGACAGCGGGTTTTCATCTGTAGCCTCGTTGGTTCGAAATACGGTTTTCCGAGCTTTCAGATCTCCACACCATATTGAAGCATCGGGGCCCTTAGTGAAAGGTCCGGCTGCGAGGAATCGGGAACCCGGNGGGTGGACGCGGCCTCAGCCGAGCCGTGAGAGAGCGGCTGCCGGTTCGAGCACGGGCCCGGCAGCCCTGGCGCAATAGGCGAGCCGGCGCCCGGGATCGTCCTCGCGTTCGACCGAGNACCCCTCATCNCCGTAGAGAGCGGCGAG
Source organism: Planctomycetota bacterium (assembly GCA_002695115.1). Taxonomy (GTDB): domain Bacteria; phylum Planctomycetota; class UBA8108; order UBA8108; family UBA8108; genus UBA8108. The sequence continues at coordinate 29,019 of NZOA01000036.1, read as the reverse complement.
GACTTCCTCTNCTGTCGGACGAACCAGGGCGTCCATCTCATCGTTGTTGGGAACCANCAGCCGATCGTTGAATGCGATATCGAGCTCTCCGTAGAGGATCGTCACTCCCCGGGGAAATTCTTTTTCGCCAGCCAGGCGCTGGAATTTTTCCAGCGCGCTGACCAGGACAGAGCGCAGCCGTGCGCCGAGNTCTCCCTCGAGGCCCTTGCGGCTGGCGTAGAGGAGGCCGGCCCAGCCGCCGGCGCGGTCTTCACCCGTTCCCCTGGAAAAATCGACTCCCAGCTGCCAGCGTTTGCTTACGAGGATGATGCTGGGCGCCTCCGGCACNTGGCTGTAGTCCGCCAGGTCGAGGATTTCTTCTCCCTCCTCCAGCCTCCAGCGGCTGAAGATATTCAGCAGGGCGTCCCAGTCGGCATCGGCGGGGGCGTCGATGCCGAACTTGACGTTGATTTTCTGGAGATCCGGAACGGTTGTCATAGTCCGGAAGATTAGAGCAAAAAAGTCTCCTGTTCAAGCGGCAGAAGGCCAGCCGTTCTTCATTATAGGGGGTACTATGGGTGGGCTTTTATTCACGGAGGGAGATTATGAAAAGGCTGCTGGCGTCTAAGGGGTTTTTGTTGAGCGTGGTATTCTCCATTTTGCTGACGGGAGCTCGGGCCGAGGAGGCTGGGGTAGCCTCGCGCCCGGGCAAGGGTANGCTCTACTTTCCCCCCGCAAAGGGCGAGTGGGAGAAGGTCGANCCGGCCCGGTCCGGCTGGGACCGCGCGAAGCTGGAGTCGGCGCTCGANNTGGCAGGCCAGCGGAAGTCCTCGGCGGTGGTCATCCTCTACCGCGGCCGGCTTCTTGCCGAGCGGTATTGGGAGCTCCCGGCGAAGCCAACGGATGAGAAGGGCAGGCTGAACCGGTACTTCCACATGAGCCACGGCAAGGGCTCGGGCGGCCGGATCATCGAGGACGTCGCATCGGCGCAGAAGAGCGTCGTTTCGCTGCTGGTGGGGATCGCTCAGCACAAGGGCCTGCTGAAGATCAGCGACCAGGTCGACAAGCATCTCGGGGAGGGCTGGTCAAAGGCTACCCGNGAGCAGGAAGCGAAGATCACCCTGCGCGACCTCATCACCATGAGCAGCGGCCTCANGGACAACCTCGAGTACGAGGCGCCGCCGGGCAGAAAGTGGAAATACAATACCAGCGCCTATTCGCGCTCTCTCCAGGTGGTCGCGAAGGCCTCGGGCATGACACCCAACGAGCTGACGAAGAAATGGCTCACGGCCCCGCTGGGGATGGTCGACTCCCGCTGGATCGAGAGGGCCTGGATCAGGAGGCGTCCGACGGCGAACACGCTGGGTTTCGCGACCACGGCCCGTGACCTGGCGCGCGTCGGGTTGATGACGCTGGCGGGCGGAACCTGGGAAGGCCGGGTCATCGTGGCGGATAAGAGGTANCTGGGGGATTCNGTGAAACCTTCGCAGAAGATGAATCCCGCCTACGGTTACCTGTGGTGGCTGAACAGCTCGGCGAGGGTGGTGGCTTCCAATGGTGAACGCAGGACCCGGATCCTGGTCCCCACGGCGCCGCCCGATCTCTTCGCCGCCCAGGGGGCCCTCGGGCGCAGGCTCTGGGTGGTTCCCAGCCTCGGTATTGTCGCCACCCGCCTGGGGGACGATCCCAGGGCAAGCGGCAGCGGAGATTTTGATCGCCTGTTCTGGAAGGCCATCATCGAGGCCGCTCCGNCGGCGCAAAAATCACCGAAAAAGTCCCCGGGGGCGGACGACTGAGGGGTTCTCTACTTCACCTGCGAGCCGGCCATGCGGCTGTAGAGGATGTGGGCCTCCTCGATGAAGAGGTTGGACTCCTCGACTCTCTGGCGGGAGCGCTCGGCCGAGACCTCCTCGGCTCCCTCGGCGTGGGCCTTGCCGTAGTATTCGGCTACACCGATGAGGAACTCCCCGGTATCGATGAAGTGCTTCTTGAATTCGGAGTGGGTGTCGTAGTTGTCCGACAAGAGCAGCCCCCGGGTTGAGAGCAGGCCATCGGCNGCCTTCTCCATNCCCTCGAAAGACACCCTGGCGGCGTCCTGNTTTTTCNCNGCCTCGAGATGCAGGGANGCTTCGAAGATCATCCGCTCGGCGTCATCGAGCATGAACTCCGCCTGGTCGACCATCTCGCCGGCACACTCGCCCTTGCCGACCTCCTTGATGTATTCCCATGGCTGCCTGTTGTCGAAGAAGTCGGCCTCGCTCTCGCCGACCTCGCTGAATTCCTCGAGGTCTTCGTGGATCCTGGCCTTTCCAAGCCGCTCCATGCAATCGCGGAAGGACTCGCCTTCGCGCTTCTCGCTGTCGTAGATACCGGTCAGCTTGCGAATGACCTCCGGCGCCCTGCGGGCGGGCACCTTGGCGACCATCAGCCCGTAGGAGTCGGCGTTGTTCTCGGCGGTGCCGCCGAGGATGACCTGGAAAAGGGGCGCCACGCGGCCCGATTTTCTTTTCGAGGTNCCGAAGAAGCCGATATTGGCGATGTGGTGCTGGGCGCAGGAATTGAAGCAGCCGCTGATCTTGATCGTGATGTCGTCACGCAGGCCGCCATCGCCGTCACCCATCCCCTGACCGGTCACGGCGTCCTGGATGAATTGCCGGTGCAGTACGCCCGCGAGGCCGCGAGAGGAGGCTATTCCGAGCTTGCAGGAATCGGTTCCGGGGCAGGCCGTGATGTCGGCGACGCTGTCGGCGAGCGGAGCGGCCAGCCGCAGGTCGTCGAGATCCCTGTAGAGGGCGGGCAGATCCTCGTTGGAGACCCAGCGCAGCAGAAGGTTCTGGGGGACCGTGGCCCGGATGGTGNCCTTGATGTACTTGCGCGAGAGTGTTCCCACGCCGCGAAGCTGGTCAGCGGTGAGATCTCCCAGGGCCAGCGAGACAGTCACCATGGAGTAGCCGTTTTGCCCCTGGGCGCGGACATTGTGGCGATGCCAGATCTTGAAACTCTCGTCGAGCCCCGGGGATTCCAGGTCGAGCTCGGAGGGAGGCTTCAGGGCCTCCTCCTTCTGCGCGTGGGCCTCTTCCATGATTTTTTCGCGCAGAGCGTCTTCGGGCAGTCGGTCGAGNTCTTCCTCGATGTTCTTTCGGAACTCATCGACGCCGAGGCTGGCGACGAGGAATTTCATCCGCGCNCTGGCGCGCTGCTTTTTTTCGCCCAGCCTGGCGAAGACCCGGGCGATCGCCTGGGCAAGGGGAAGCATCTCGTCGGCGGGAACGAACTCGCTGTAGAGCTGGGCCTGGTGCGGNACGGCTCCNAGCCCGCCGCCGACGTAGACCGTGAAGCCCTCGACCTCTTCACCATCGATTTCCTTCGTGGCGGCGATGGCGCCGATATCGTGAATTCGTGCCAGGCCGCAGTGATGCTGATGGCAGCCCGAGAAGGAGATCTTGAACTTGCGTCCGAAGTTCTGCGCGTCCGGATGGCGCAGCAGGAAATAGGCCATCGCCCTGGCGTGGGGGGTGACGTCGAAGAGCTCGTCGGCGCAGACTCCCGCATCGGGGCAGCAGGTCACGTTGCGNACCGTATTGCCGCAGGCCTCCTTGGTGGTGATCCCGCACGAGGCCAGCCGCCGCATGATGTTCGGAGTGTCGAGGATGTCGACGAAGTGGTACTGGACGTCCTGGCGGGTGGTGATGTGGGAGATGGAGTCGGCGTATTCTTCGGAGAGGTCGGCGAGCACCTCGCAGTGGCGGGCGGTGAGTATCCCCAGCGGGATCTTGATGCGGAGCATCTGGGTGCCGTCCTGGCGCTGCCCGTAGACCCCGTGGCGCAGGCGGAACTCGAGAAAGACCTTCTCGGGCATCTGGCCGTCGAGAAAGCGGTTGAGCTCGGTCTCGAAGATGTCGATCTCTTCGCCGGCCTGCTCCGGAAGGTCCGGCCAGGAAAGCCGGCTGTTTGTTGAAGTGCTCATAAGTGTCGAAGGTATGGGGACAGGGTTCTAAAACACACGGCGGCTTGCCGCCCGCCCGCGGGCATCGCAAGACGCATTCTACAACCTGTCATCGTATCGACAAGTTNGGAGGTCATCCAGAGGCNATAGATGGAGAAAAACCNCGCAATACCGTCCTTTTCGCCAGCGGGGTCTTATTCACCGAGGGCGAAGAGGCGGTGGGTGATGTCGCTGGTGGCGGGGTAGAGGTCGCGGTAGATCGCGAAGCGCTCGTCGTAGAGGCGGGTTTGTTCCGCGCGTGGNTCGAGGACGCGGGTGATTTCCGAGCAGCCGGCGATGAAGTCGTTGAGCTCGCCTTCGTTGGCCAGGATTCCGGCNGCCAGCGCGCCTGTGGCCGCGGCTCCGACTCCGGGCACCTCGTTGATCGCCAGGATGGCAACCGGTCGTCCGAGGATATCGGCGGCGATCTGCATCCAGGTCTCGGAGCGGGAGGCGCCGCCGATGGCCTTGTAGAGCTGGATGTCCACCCCGGCCTGGGCGTAGATCTCGCTGTTGAGACGGATCTCGTGCAGCAGCCCCTCGAGGATGGCCTTGACGACCTCCTTGCGGGTGGTCGTCAGCCGCATNCCGAGGATGGCTCCGAGGGCGCGGTCGTCGAGCCAGGGAGTTCCCGTGGTGGCGAAGTGGGGCAGGACGAGCAGGTCGGTCGGGTTCTCGGGNAGCCCGGAGCAGATGATGTCGTAGGGGTCCTTGCCGCAGTCCTTCGCNTCCGGGATCTCGTCGCCGGCGAGGTTGTCGCGGTACCACTTCAGGAGCGAGCCGCCGGTGAAGTTGTAGGCGATCGAGATATACTGGCCTNCGCCGAGGGTGGGGTAATAGCAGAGGTTGTTCTCGACCATGGCCTGCGCCTCGGGCAGGCCCTCGAGGTGTACGCCGAGACAGATNACCGTCCCGGTGGCGAGCATCGATTCGCCGGGCTGGATGCCGGCGCCGAGGATNCCGGCGGGCTGGTCGTGGAGNCCCGCGGCAACGACGCAGTCCNGCGGCAGGCCGAGGTCGTTGGCGCCGAGGGCGCCGAGGTTCGTTCCGGGCGCGGCGACGGGAGGCAGGAGCTCGCTGGAGAGCCCCACGGCGTCGAGGATCTCCGGCGACCANTCGAGCTTCCTGACGTCGAANGCCAGGGTCCGNGAGGCCATCGAGTAGTCGATGTGGGGCTCGATTCCCAGCGAGGCCTGGATGAAGTCGCCGAAGGANAGGAATTTTNTNGTNCGNGAGAANNNNTCGGGATCGTGGTCGCGTCGCCACAGCAGCTTGAAGATGGAGTGGAANCTGTTGATGCCGTGGCCGGCGATGTCGAAGACCTCGCGGTCGGTGAGTTTTTCGCTGAGCAGGGGGACGGACTCCTGGCCGCGGGCATCGAAGCCGATGATGGCGTTGCCGAGCGGCCGGTTCTCGCCATCGACCGGCACCATCGCCTCGCCGAGCGTGCTGGTGGCCAGCGAGCGGATGGGGTCATCTTTCGTNTCAGCGGCGGCCTTGCCCAGCACCTCCCGGACCGCGTCGAGGACCTCGTTCGGGTTCAGCTCGAGGTGCCCGTGCTTCGGACTCTCGAGATCGTATTCGCGGTAGGGGGCGGTAAGGAAGGTTCCATCTTCACGGAAAACGACCGCCTTGACGCCGGTGGTGCCGATATCGAGGCCGACAATGGACATGGCGGAGACCTTCTGCTNNGGGACTGCCCGGACTCGGGCGAAACGAACACGAAGGCGGCAGTTTACCGCAGACAGGCGGTTTTTTCACCCGGCAGCGNCTCTCAGCTCGAATGAATTCGNGGNCCGGAGGGNAGGGAGGCTATGAGCTGTCCCTCNAACCGGNGCAATTCNTCNAGGCGCTCGAGGGTNCGGTNTTCNCCNGCGTGNTCNACNCCGAGCTCGACGAAGAGCCNGTANTGGNTGACCTCGCTGGCGTAGAGNTCNTCGTAGAAGTTNCCGAGGGTNGAGCCNCGCAGCTCGGTNGCCAGCAGCTGGAAGCGCTCGGCGCTTCNNGCCTCGATGAGNCTGCANACCAGCAGCTTGTCGAGGAAGCTCGCCCGGCCGTCCTTGTGGATGAANCGTCGCAGGCCGATGGCGTAGGGATTGCCNCCGCGCGGCTGGGTNGCGGGNGGATAGNTCTGCGAGCAGGCGCTCGACCTGGTCGAAGTGTTCCTGTTCTTCCGCCGCNAGGTCCTCCATCAGCTTGATGAGGGCNGGNTTTCCTTCACCGTGACGGCGGGAGATCGCCAGNGCCATGGCGGCGGCCTTCTGTTCGCAGAAGAGGTGGTCGAGGAGCAGNGCGCCGGGTTCCTCGAGNGCGCGGCCGGCCCAGCCTTCCGGTGTTTCGTAGTGGAGGCCGAGCATGGGNCTCAGTGGTCTACCGCCGCGGGCGCGGTATCCTCGGCGGTCTCCGGCCGCCGTGCCGAGTCGACAAGGGCGCAGACTCTCTCNTCNGGNGGNGGACAGAGCGGNGTCAGNGCCAGGGTGACGATGAAGTTGAGCAGCATTCCGATGGTGCCGATCCCCTGNGCCTTGATGCCGAAGCACCAGGNNTCCATGNCGNNGTAGACCTGTCCGATGATGTAGCTGGCNGTGAAGNCGATGCCGGCCAGCATGCCGCAGATGGCGGGGATCGTTCCGACCCGCTTGTTGAAGATGCCCAGCACGATGGCGGGGAAGAAGCTCGCCGCGGCCAGCCCGAAGGCGAAGGCGACCACCTGGCTGACGAAGCCCGGNGGATAGATGCCGAAGAGNCCNGCGATGACGACNGCGATGCCGATCACNCNNCGGCCTACCAGGAGNCNCNTNGCNTCCGAAGCCNCGGGGTTGATCATGCGGTAGTAGACNTCGTGGGCNACGCTNGATGAGACCACCAGCAGGAGGCCGCTGGCGGTGGAGAGNGCGGCGGCGAGGCCGCCGGCCGCCACCAGCGCGATGATCCAGGCGTATAGATTGGCCATCTCCGGTGTCGCCAGGACGATGATGTCCTTGTCCGGTCCGCGGATCTTTTTCTGGCCGTTGAGGAGCTTGAGGGCTTCTTTTCTTTCGGCCCCCTGGCTGCCAATGATCTTGTCCCAGCCCAGCAATGCCGCCGGGCCTGTGAGCCCGCCCTTGTTGAAGACCTCGTTGTCATCCCTGTTGGAGTATCTCAGCTTGCCATCTCCATCATCGAGCCAGAGGATGAGGCCGGTTTTTTCCCAGTTTTCAAACCAGGCGGGCAGCTCCTGCTGGGTTTTGCCGTCGATGCTGTCGATCATATAGTAGCGGGCGAAGGCGGCGGTGGCGGGCGCCGTCAGGTAGAGCATTCCGATGAACAGGAGAGCCCAGAAGGCGCTCCAGCGCGCCGCCTTGACGTTCTTGACCGTGTAGAAGCGGACGATGACGTGCGGCAGGCCGGCGGTTCCGGCCATCAGCGCCAGGGTTACGCAGAAGACGTTGAGCATGGCGTCTCCGCCGAAGGCGTCCGTGTAGCGCGCGAAGCCGAGGTCGGTATTGATCTGGTTCAGTTTTTCAAGCAGCCCGGTTCCCTTGCCATCCCCGGTGATCAGCTCGCTTCCCAGTCCTATCTGGGGAACCGGGTTGCCGGTGAGCTTGAAGCTGATGGCGATGGCGGGAATCAGGAAGGCGGTGATCAGCACCCAGTATTGCGCCACCTGGGTCCAGGTGATGCCCTTCATGCCGCCGAGGGTGGCGTAGACGAAGACGATCGCCATGCCGATCATGACACCGATATTGATATCCACCTCCAGGAAGCGCGAGAAGACGACCCCGACCCCGCGCATCTGCCCGGCCACGTAGGTGAAGCTGATGAAGATGGCGCAGAGGACGGCGACGGAGCGGGCGACGTTCGATGAGTAGCGGTCGCCGACGAAGTCCGGAACGGTGAAGTGGCCGAATTTTCTCAGGTAGGGCGCCAGCAGGAGGGCCAGCAGGACGTAGCCCCCGGTCCAGCCCATCAGGTATTGACTCCCGGCATAGCCCATGGTGGAGATCAGGCCCGCCATCGAGATGAAGGAGGCGGCGCTCATCCAGTCGGCCGCGGTGGCCATGCCGTTGGCGGCCGCCGGAACGCCGCGTCCGGCGACGTAGAATCCCTTCGTGTCCCGCACCCGGCTGAGCCAGGCGATCACCAGGTAGAGGGAGAAGGAAGCTCCGACGAAGAGGATGGTCCAGCCCTTGATTCCCATCGGGTTATTCCTCTGTCTCCTCGGTGCCGCCCGCGGATTCGGTGGTCGCCGTGAGCTCTTCCTTGCCGGCATCACCGGAATATTCGTTGTCGAGGCGGTTCAGCAGGATGGCGTAGATCAGGATCAGGATGATGAAGACGATGATGCTGCCCTGCTGGGCGAACCAGAAGCCCAGGGGGAAACCTCCGAGGCTGAACTGGTTGAGGGTCTTGGCGAAGAGAACGCCGCAGCCGAGCCCGACGAAGGCCCAGATCGCCAGCAGGACGACCATGATCGTTACGTTCTTACGCCAGTAGCCCTGCATCGAAACAATCCTGCGTAGGGGAGGGGAGGTTCCCGGGAAATCCAACGAGGCCCCATGGTACAGAGCGAGTGTTGGGGGCGCAAGCGGGGGGTTACGGCCGGGAGGGCTCAGAATTTCCAGTCAAGGCCGATGATCGCGTTCAGCCCCGGCTCGTTCTGGCCCGAGCCGTGGTTGCGGTAATCCTTGTCGGATATGTTCTCGAGTCCCAGGAAGAGGTCGAGATTTTCGCTCAGTTCTTTGCCGCCCCGGATCGAATAGATCGTAAAGCCGGGAGTGCCGCCCGGTGGAATGCGCTGGGTGTCGGCGGCGTCCCTCGCCGAGAGACGATCCTGTCCCTTGACCATGGTGAGGGTTCCCTCGATCCACCAGCTGCGATCTTCGGAGGTCCAGCGCAGCCCGAGCAGGCCGGTAAGCGGCATCAGCCGGCTGAGGGGCTCCGCTTCGCCGGTGGCCGGGTTGTCGGACTCGCCTTCGAGCCAGGCGAGAGCTCCAATGAGGCTCATCCGCTCCGACAGGAGCCAGGAGCCGCCAAGCTCGAGGCCCTGCACGAACCCGTCGGAGGTGTTTTCCTTGGTCACCACGGGCATTCCCTCGATCGTATCGCCGGTCGGGGATCGAACGATCAGACCGTCGATAAAGGTGTGGTGCGCGGCGGCGTAGGCCGTGAGGTCACCGATGGAAAGCCTTGTGCCCAACTCCAGGGAGGTAAACTCCTCGGGCTCCAGTTCCGGGGCGGGTATCTCGATCTCCCCGCTGCGCGAAACGTCGAAGCGGGTCAGGTCGGAGAGGTTGGGGGCTCGGAAGCCCTCCGAGACGCCGCCATAGAGATTCCAGTCAGCGTTGATCCTGTAGGTACCCCTGAGGCTCCCGACCGCGGCCGAGAAGCTTTCCGAAACCGGATCGATGACATTGTCATCGTCGGGATTCGGGTCGACGATCTGCGCATCGGCGCTGGCGTAGTTCAGCCGGCCTCCGGCGGTGAGCTCGGTACGATCACCGAGGCTGAAGACATCCTGGACATAGATTCCAAGGAGGTCGTAGGTCGCGTCATCGGCCACCGGGCCGCGCGGCCGGCCCGGGGTCACCAGGGAACCGGCGGGATCGAACTCCTCGAAGAAGGAGTCGACTGAGTCGCGGTAGTACTCCACTCCCCAGGTCAGGAGACCGATGCTCGAGGCGCTTTCGGTCTGGAGAAAACTTCCGAAGACCGTGTCGTCGAAGCCCTGCCTCCTGAGCACGTCGGGGGAGCTCCCACGGATTCTGTTTTCGATCTCCTCGTGCCGCTGGCAGGACAGGCTCAGGGTCACGCGGTCGAGCCAGCTCGAGTTGGCCGGCTCCCAATGCGTCTGGACGTAGGCGAGGCGGCGGACCTGGTCGAAGTCCCGCCTGAGGTCGAGTTGGAGATGGCTGTCGTCGTCCCTGGCCTCGAGAATGTCGAAATCATCAGTGCCCCTGTAGCTTCTCGTGAACACGGTCGAGTGAGTTCTCGGCGCGTTATTCATCTTGACGCTCTGCAGGGCGAGCACCACCTTGAGGTCCTCGTTCGGGTAGAGAACCACCTTGGCATCACCATCAAATTCATTGTAGCCGGTTTCGGGCAGGCTCCCGGTGTCTCCCCCGGCCTGGAGGTTTCCGAAATCGCGTGCGGTGAGTCCCAGCAGGATGGCGGAGTATTTGGTGAGGGCACCGTGGATTTCATATCGTGAGGTGAGGGAGCGCTCGGCGCTCGAGTAGCGGTGGTAAAGTCGGCTGCCGTCCTCACTCCGATAGTAGGCGGAATCCAGAACGGTGGGGCTCCTGGTGAGGGCGTTGACGGTTCCTCCGATCGCATCGCTTCCATAGAGGACCGAGGCGGGTCCCTTGAAGATCTCGACGCGGTCGAGGGTCAGGGGGTCGACGGTTCCCCAGTACTGGTTGGGCCCGCTGCGCATCGCCGCGTGGTTGAGGCGGATTCCATCGACCAGCAGGAGGGTACGAAAGCCGGTGAAGCCGCGAATATAGGGAGAGCCCTGGCCACGGCCGGTCTTCTGGACAAGGACGCCGGGGACCTCGGCGAGGGCCTCCGGCAGGGTCCGGTAGGCGCGCCTGCGGGTGAGGAAGCTACCCGAGAGCGATTCAACGGTGGAGGGAACCTCGAAGATCTCGTCTTCCTTGCGCCGTCCGATCACGATGGTGGTGTTGACGGGGTCCTCTCCGGCCGCGCCGTCCGCCTCCCCATCGCCATCTTCCGCGACCGTCTCACGGGGCGGCCTGGCGGCGTCCTGGCCCCTGGCGGTTTCCGTTGTTGTGGCGAGGGCCGCGATGAGGAAACCGCAGAGCAGGCAGATGGTAAAAGGAAGGGGTCTGGTCATGATGATGGGGCGTTATTTTAATTCGTTGAGACCTCTTCTCCAAGAGGGTTCACGACCCGCGTGCGCGGCGTTAATAGATCTCCGCCACCAGGCAGCGTACGCTGCCACCGGCCTTCTCAAATTCCTCAACCTCCAGGAAATGGAGCCTGAAGCCCCATTCATCGAGCTTCAACCTCGTCTCCCGCCTCAGGGCCGTCGCGGCTGTCCGGCTGAAGAGAAGGTCCCGCCTGGTGGCTGTGATGCAATTGCCGGCGAAGGAATTTTTTTCCGCCTGGTCGAGGACCAGCAGCCTGTTTTCATAGATCGATCGGAGAGATTTGAGCAGGAAGGGATCAGGGGTGGATTCCGGATGTACGAGACAGGCCTCTCCCGCCAGGACGGCAAGAACGAGGTTCGCGTGGTATTCGCCCGGCGCGAGTTGGAAGCGCAGCACCGCCTCCAGCCCGAGGGCATCGGCCATGAACGCGCAGCCGGCCTCATCGACACGTGAGCTCATGCCGCAGAAGCCGATATTCCTCGCCCGGTCGATGACCAGCGGGCCGGTCAGCTCGGCGATGCAGTCTTCTCCCGAGAGATCGAGGAGCTCATAGTCCAGCGAGTCGCTGAAGAAGGCCCGGATATCTTCCCGCCGGGCTTCCCGCTGTCGTACGGGGTGGCGCATCGAGCCGATGACCAGCCGGCCTGCCACGGTGGCGAAGACGTTGTTGGGGAAGACCCCATCATCGTGGCCCTCGATCCCACCGAAGATGTGAACGGGCACACCGAGCTCCTCGAGCTTCGCCGCGAGAGCCGCGTGTTGTCCACAGGCCCTCGCGAGGTCGAGTGGATAGCCTGGTTTCATATAGGGATTGTCAGCGGCGGATTCTTCACTGATGCGGAATTTTTCCGGGGAGATGAGCAGGGCCGCCTTCATGACGGCGGCGGCCGCAGGCCTCTCCCTGCCCACGGGTTTTACGGCTTCGAGGAAGCTGTCCGCTGTCGTAAAGATTGTCGTCATGGGCCGCCGCTCCTTCCATCGGCATCATCTCCCATGCATCGAGCCGCTGCAAGCGTCTCGAAAAGGCGTGAAACGTTCATTCCTCCCGATGTGTTATGCTGGGCCCGGCTATAGTTCCGTCGGGCGCAGGGAATAAGAGATGGAAGACATAGAGGATCCCGATCACAGCGGGGAAAACGATCCGGAGCCCGGGTCCGGACTGGACGTTCCGGGCTATCGAGGCGCTGCAGCGCCGGCGAGGAGCTATCCGGCGCTGGCCTGGGCCGCCATCGCGGCCTGTACAATCCTTACGGTCTACGCCCAGAACAACACCGAGCTCCCGGCCGATGATGCCCGCGCAGGAAACCTGACGCGGGATGCCATGCTCGATTTCCAGGGACGCTATTGGGTCGCCGCGGCGGAGCTGGCCCGCCGCGAAGGAGTGGAGCTCGAGACCGGGCTCGAGTTTCTGGATTCCGGCGATCCCTCGCAGCGTCTGCGCTACCTGGTGCTGCTTGGAGAGCTGGAAGGCCCGAAGCGCGCCCTCGAAGAGCTCGAGGAGTTGCGCGGCAGGCTCAGGGAGGCGGGCGTTGAGCTGACTGAAAAACAGGCCGCCGTTTCCACCCTGCTGGAGAGCCTCTGGAGCGCGGCAATCGAAAACGAGGAACCTGCCGTCAAGCTCGAGCTGGACGAGAAGGATCGACTCGTCCTCACCGGGGAGCTTGGCTGGTATGGCGAGTTGGCCCGGGCGACCTTCGCTCCCGGCGGGGCGCCGCCTCCCGGCGGTCCCCACGAGGCCGCGAGGGAAACGCTCAACTCCGCCGTGGTGATGTTTCTCTGTGGCGGCACGGCCCTGCTGTTGGGGGTCCTGGCATTGGCGTTTTTTTTCCGGGCGGTCGCTCAGAAGAGGCTGAAGATCGGTATCGGCGGCCAGGCGAGTTTCGGAGGCATCTACCTGGAGACCTTCGCTGTCTGGATGGGGTTGTTCATACTCCTCAACCTGGTTCTCGGGCGGCTGGAGCTGGCGGGGGAATCGCTCTATCCGGCTCTCTTCATGTTTTTCTTCAGCCTGGCCGCGCTTACCTGGCCTCTGCTGAGGGGGGTCTCCTGGGCGAGACTTCGAGCCGACATCGGCTTGACGACGGGAAAAAGCGCGGTAGAGGAGCTCATCTTCGGATTGCTCGGCTACCTGATGGCCCTGCCGATGATGCTGCTGGGAGTGATGTTTTTTCTCGTGATCATGTTTTTTTCGGGTCCTGCCGTGCCCGCGGCCGGCGCCGAGTTTGAGCCGGTATCTTACCCATCCCATCCCATCATGGAGTGGATCCTGGCCGATGGCGGAGACTTCATGGTGGTGGTGGTGCTGGCCTGCGTCGCGGCTCCCATCGTCGAGGAGATCATGTTCAGGGGCCTGCTCTACCGCTATCTCAGGGAGGCGAGTCTTCAGCGCGGGCTCTTTTCCAGCGCCCTGATCAGCGCGCTGGTCTCGAGTTTTCTTTTCGCCGTGATCCATCCCCAGGGACTGGCGGCTGTTCCCATCCTGATGGGGCTGGCCGGCGGTTTCTGCCTGGTGCGGGAATGGCGCGCCAGCCTCCTGTCGTCCATGGTCGCCCACGGGCTCAATAATTACATAGCCCTGAGCATGACCCGGTTCATCCTGGGCGGCTGAGGCGTCTGCCAGGGGCAAGCCCCGGACTCTATCCGCGTGTCCTGGAGCGAGGGGAGTTTTTCTTCGCTTCCTCGGCGATTCTCTTCCCGGTGGCCGCCCAGGAGCAGATGGGGCATTGGGCGAGGTCGTGTCCCCGCGCGGGACAGTGCTCGCGGCCGAAGTAGATGATCTGCAGGTGGAGCTTTGCCCAGCTTCTCTCGGGAAATACGGCCTTCAGATCACGCTCTGTTTTCTCGACGTTTTTCCCGTTGGAGAGTCCCCAGCGCGCCGCCAGGCGGTGGATGTGGGTGTCGACCGGGAAGGCCGGCCGGTCGAAGGCCTGGATCATCACGACGCTGGCGGTCTTGTGCCCGACCCCGGGCAGGGCCTCGAGTTTTTCCATGTCGGCGGGAACCTTGCCGCCGTGCTCTTCCAGCAGGATCCGTGACAGGGCGTGGATATTGCGGGCCTTGCCGGGAGCGAGTCCACAGGTGCGGATGATCCCGAGGATCTCATCGACATCCAGCTTCACCATCTTTCGCGGTGTCGGCGCCCGGCGAAAGAGCTCGGGCGTGACCATGTTGACGCGCTTGTCGGTGGTCTGGGCGGAAAGGAGTACGGACACCAGCAGGGTATAGGGATCCTTGTGGACGAGAGGGATCGGGGGGTTCTTGTAGAGCTCATCGAGGATGGCGTGGATCTTCACGGCTTTTTCCAGGCGCTTCATGGTTCAAAAGGATACCCGCTGGGCATTCAGGGTTGAAGCGTTCCACACTCTTTGTTCAGGAGCTTCCAATGTTCGGGAGCCAGTGATCGAGCGCGTCACGGATCACATCCCGGATCCTGCGGAACTCGTCGGAACCTCTGCCGAGGGGGTCCTCGATCTCGCCGGCCTCCCTGCCCGCGGGGCAATACTCCCAGAGACGCACGATGGAATCCCGTGTGTCCGGGTAGCGGGTCCCGAGGTCCTCTTCATGCACCGGCGCCATGACGATGACGGCGAAGGCATCCTCGAGGATGTCCCGGGAGACTCCGCGGGAGCGGTGGTTTCGCAGGTCGATGCCTTCTTCTCCGACGGCCTTGATCGCATCGGGATCGGCGGCGTGATCCTCGATGCCCAGCGTGCCGGCCGAGGAGGCCTCCAGGTCGAGGCCCTGTTTTTCTATGCTGGCGCTGAGCATCGCCTCCGCCATCGGGGAGCGGCAGATGTTCCCGCTGCAGATGAAGACAATCCGTTTTCTCCCGCTCATGTTTTCGACGCTCGCATTACTCCCGGAGGGTGATTGCCTGTCAGCCGCCTTGTGCGATATCTTGCTGTTCCCGGCGGCGGGGGTACAGGGCCGATTTTACAGCATTGGAGGTCTATGATGGGAGCGCTCGAAGACATGACCGTGGTGGTTACCGGGGCAAGCCGCGGGATCGGACGATCCCTGGCCGGACGTCTCGCGGCTGAAGGTGCCCGGCTGGGCATCTGCGGCCGGGATAAGGCCGCGCTCTCTGAACTCGAGGGCGAGCTTGGAAGACCGGTGGTGACGGCGGCCTTCGATCTCTGTCTCGAAGCGCCGACGCTTGATTTTCTCGCGAAGGTGCGGGCGGAGCTTGGCGGCATCGATGTCCTCATCAACAACGCGGGCTTCAATCCGCGCAAGGCGCCGCTTGTCGAGGTCGCCACCGAGGAATTCGATTCCATCATGGCGGTGAATCTGAGGGCTCCCTTCCTGCTCATGCGCGAGTGCGCCCGGGATATGAAGGAGAAGGGCGGGGGGCACGTGATCAATATCCTCTCAACGGTATGTCATAGCGATATGGAGACGATGGGAGCCTATACGGCGGCCAAGGAGGGCCTCCGTGCGCTCACGAACGTCTTCCGCAAGGAGGTGCTCGATGATGGGATCCGGGTAACCGCGGTCTATCCGGGCGGAACGGATACCGACTTCAGGCCGAATCCGAGGCCGGACTACATGAAACCTTCAAGTGTCGCCGATGCCGTTCTTACCGCCCTGACTCTCCCCGAAGACCTCGTCGTGCACGAGCTGACCTTCCGGCCCATGGTCGAGAACAACTTCTGAGGCTTCAGTCCTGCTCGAAGCTCCGCAGCGCGTCCATGTCCACCTCGATGCCGAGCCCGGGCTTGCGGGGGATCGAGAGCTTGCCGTCGATGAGCTGGATCTCGTCTTTTACGAGCTCCTTCCTGAGCAGCGAGTCGGTGAGCTCGGCCGGCAGGAATTCGAAATACGGGCAGTGAGGGGTCACCGCGGCGAGGTGGGCGCTGGCGGCGATGCTGATCCCCGTCTTCCAGCAGTGGGGGATGATCTTGCGGCCCCGCTCGGCCGCCAGGTCGCAGACCCGCAGCGCCTCGGTCAGGCCGCCGACGCGGCCGACATCAGGTTGGGCGATGTCTACCTTGCCGATGTCCATCAGGTCGAGGAACTCAAACCGGGTGTTCTGCCATTCTCCGGCCGCTATGGCGACGGGTGATTCGTCATGAAGCCTGGCGTAGCCCGCGAGGTCATCGATCTGCAGGGGGGTCTCGATGAAGTAGATGTCGAGGTCGCCCCAGTCCCTGAGGGTATTGAGGGCCCGCTCGACATCGTTCCAGGCGTACTGTACATCGACCATGAGAACGAAGTCTTCACCAACGGCCTCTCGACAGGCGGCGACGACCTCGGTGACCTTTTCATCCGGTTCGTCCATGCCGCTGTGGTTGTACGGGCCGCCGAGGGTGACCTCCAGCTTGGCGGCGGTGAAACCCGTTTCCTTTGCATGCAGCACCCAGGAGACCAGCGACTCCTTGTACTCCTCGTAGCTCTCCCCGTTGGGCTGAAGCGATGCGTAGGGATGGATGCTGTCGCGGGCTTCCTTGCCGGTGAGCTCCCAGCAGGGCTTTCCGGCGGCCTTGCCCTTGATGTCCCACAGGGCCATGTCGATCGCTCCCATAGCGCAGATGAGGGCGCCGCGGCGTCCGTTCATGCAGCTGCCGGTATAGAGCTTCTCCCAGAGCCGCTCCTGTTCGAGCGGGTTCTCGCCAAGCAGCATCTCCTTCAGACCCATGCCCATGGTGTGGGTGCTGGGGGCCTCGATGCAGGCGCGTGCGATCCAGGGATTGACGTCGGTCTCGCCGACGCCGGTGATGCCCTCGTCTGTATGGACAAAGACGACGATGTCATCCTGGGCGGACGAGGTGGCGTCTTTTCGAACCTCGGGCACCAGCAGGACGTGGCAATCGATACCGGTTATTTTCATCTCTTGATTTCCGGGGGTGGCTGAGCGTTCCTTTTTAAGCCGGGCGGGTCGCGAGGGCAAGAGGCGGGGGCTTGGCTGTTGCAAAACGTCTGTTGTCGACGGACACTGTTTGCAGTCGCACTTCGCGAAAAATATTCGATTTTCCGCAACGCAAGGGGCTCCGGCATGAAATCAAAGGCGATCCCGGTTTTCTTTTTTCTGCTCCTGGGTACGTTGGGGTCGCTTCGCGGCGAGGATTGGCCTACCTACCGTCACGACGTCCGCCGCAGCGGGGCGACGGCGGAAAAGATCGATGCGCAGAAGCTCGAGCTGAGCTGGGTTCACAAGGCCGCGCTGGCGCCGCGCCCGGCCTGGGCGGGACCCGCCAAGTGGGATGCCTACGCTGGAATTCGCGGTCTGAGGTCGATGCGTAATTACGACCCGGCCTTCCACGTCATCGTCGTCGATGGGTCCGTCTATTACGGTTCCTCGGCCGACCATGGAGTGCATCGTCTCGATGCGAAGACGGGGCGGGAACGGTGGGTCTTTTTTACCGATGCCCCGGTTCGGATCGCGCCGAGCTGGTATTCGAAGAAGCTCTACTTTGGCTCCGATGATGGCTACGCCTACTGCATCCGGGAGCGTGATGGCTCGCTGGTCTGGAAGCGGAGACCGGAAACCTCCGGCCGCCTGATCCTCAACAACGGGAATTTCATTCCTTTCTGGCCCTGCCGAACCGGTGTTCTGGTGGACAGGGGGATCGCCTATTTCGGAAACTCCCTGCTGCCGTGGAAGGATTCCTATATCTGCGCTGTCAACGCGAGCACCGGCAAGCCGTCTTCAAAGGGAGGCTTCCTGAAGAAATACGCAGGCCTGACCCTGGAGGGAGCCCTGCTCGCTTCGCCCAGCCGGCTGATCGCTCCGCAGGGGCGGGTGGCGCCCCTGCTGTTCGGGCGAGGCGATGGAGCTCGCCTCGGCTCGCTCGAGGGAGGAGGAGGCTGCTTCGTATTGCTCACCGATGACTCC
Source organism: Planctomycetota bacterium (assembly GCA_002695115.1). GTDB lineage: Bacteria > Planctomycetota > UBA8108 > UBA8108 > UBA8108 > UBA8108. The sequence continues at coordinate 11,348 of NZOA01000036.1, read as the reverse complement.
AGGGTTCTGCACGGGCCGGGCAATAAGACCGGCTGGATCACCGGCAGTGATGAGAAGAGCAGAGGGAAGGTCGCCACCTTCAAGAACGGCAACGAGATGATTATCGTCGGCGATACGGCCTATATGCTCAGCGATACCGCGCTCGCGGCCATGGACCGAAAGAATAAGAAGGGCAAGTGGAGGACGGCCGGCAAGTATTCGCTCACCATGATCCTTGCCGGCGATACGATTTTTGCCGGGGGCGTGGACGAGGTGGCTGCCTTCCGTGCCGGTGATGGGGAGCGGATCTGGACGGGATCGGTCGACGGGGGAGCTTACGGTCTCGCGGTATCCGATGGCGCCCTCTACGTCAGCACCGACCAGGGCAGGATCTCCTGTTTCAGACCGGGCAAGGGGAAGGTGAAGCTCGTCCGTGAGGAGAAGGAGGCGCTCGAGGTGCTCGATGTGCCGGGGTTCAAGAGTCCCGGCCTCGTCGGCCGCTGGCTGCTGCAGAGCGGCGCCGTCAAGGGGCGGAAGGTATTTGACCTCGCAGGTGAGCACCACGCCGAGATCCATGGAAATCCCCGGCTGGTGAAGCTCGGCGAACACCAGGGGATGAATTTCGAGGGCCAGGTCTCCAGCCTGCGAATAGCCGATGATCACAAGGATGCGGGCCTCCCCGTGAGAGAGCTCTCCGCGGAGGCCTGGGTCCGGGTAGACCAGGGCGCTCCCTGGGGCGCGATCATCGGCGCCTTCCAGGACAACGGCAGCTATGAGAAGGGCTGGATCCTGGGCTATGTCGGCTCGCGCTTCTCCCTGGCGATCCAGGGCACCGGCGGCGCGGGAGCGATGACCTATATGACCGCGAACGCGGATTTCAGGGCCGGGCAGTGGTACCACGTCGCAGGCACCTATGACGGCGCCGAGATGAAGCTCTATGTCGACGGCAAGGTGGCGGCCTCGGGCAAGACCCAGAGCGGCCCCATCGAATATCCGCCAACCGCGTTCTACGAGATGGCGGCCTATCATGACGATGATGAGTATTTCAGGTTGAAGGGAGCCCTGAACGAGGTCCGGGTCTACAACCGCGTCCTGTCGGCTGCCGAGTGCGCTGAGCACAGCCGGTCGAAGAAGCTCGAGGGCGGCGGCGGCGGCGCCCCGGCCGCCGGTGCGGAGAGCCTCGCGCTGGAGGCGGGGCCTTTCCTGCGCTTCAGCGCCCTGGACAAGGCCGTGGTGCGATGGGAGACGGCCGTGTCATCGAGGACGGCGCTCGTCTTCGGTCCCAGGGACGGCGAGATGAAGAAGATCGAGCTGAAGGGCAGGCGGAAGGAGCATGAGCTCGAGCTCACCGGGCTTGCCCGCAACAGGCTCTATACCTACTCGATTCTCGGGGGAGCCGGGGACAAGGAGCTCAGCACGAGAGAGTACGAGTGCGATAATTTTTTCAACCTGACGCTGCCTCCTGCGCGCCCGGAGGCGAACCCGTATTCCAGGGAAAAAGGCGGGAACCTGGCCGGCGATGTCGCGGCGCGTATCCTCGTCGAGACGGGTGTCGATCGCGGCATCTGTCTGGTCCTCGGCAGCGGCGATGGCCGGCTGGCCTGGGAGCTTGCCGCCCGCAGTCGGTTGCAGGTGGTTGGAGTCGACACCAGCGAGAAGGCTGTGGCGGAGGCCCGCGCGATGGCCTACAAGGCGGGGGTCTACGGCGTCCGGCTGAAGTATTACAAGGTGGATTCTCTCTCGAAGCTGCCCTTCACAGGGCACTTCGCCAACCTGGTCGTCTCGGCGGGGATGATCGAGAAGGGACGCTGTGAGGGTAGCGCCGCTGAGCTCTTCAGGATCTTGCGGCCGAGTGGAGGAGTCGCCTACCTTGGACAGCCTGCCGAGACAAGGCCCGCCCTGACTAAAACCGAGCTCGCATCCTGGCTGAAACGGGGCAAGGTGAAGTTCGAGGCCATCGATCGCGATGGCGCCTGGGCGCTCGTGCGCCGTGGGCCGCTGGAGGGGGCGGGCTCCTGGACTCACCAATACGGCCTCGCGGACAACTCCGCCTTCGGCGGCGAGAAGCTCTCCGGGGCGGGGGGCATCAGCGATCTCGATGTCCAGTGGATCGGCCGTCCGGGGCCGAGGGCGCAGCCGGATCGAAACGGCCGCAAGCCCTCTCCCCTGTCGACCAACGGTCGCCTCTTCGTCCAGGGCCTGCACAGGATCATCGGCCTCGATTCCTACAACGGCTCGATTCTCTGGAGCTGGGAGATTCCTTCCATGATGCGCTTCAACATGCCGCGTGACTGCAGCAATTGGTGCGCGGATGACGACAGCGTCTTCGTGGCGATGGGCGGCCGCTGCTGGCGTATCGATGCGAAGACCGGGGCTCTCAGCAGGAGCTACGAGGTTCGTCCCGGCGACGTCAAGGACTGGGAATACGACTGGAGCTACCTGGCCCGGGAGGGGGACAAGGTCATCGGCAGCGGGGTCAAGAAGGGTTCGGCCTATACCAGCTTCTGGGGCGGCTCCGGCGCCGGCTGGTACGATGCCAAGAGCGGCCCGGTGACCCACAAGGTCTGCAGCGAGAACCTCTTCGCTCTCTACGAAAAATCCGGACAGTTGAAGTGGGAATACTCAAAGGGTGTCATCGTGAATCCGACGATCACGGTGAGCGGGGGCCGGGTCTATTTCGTCGAGAATCGCAACTCCGGGGTCAAGGAGGCGTCCGATCGGAGGGTGGGCTCGCGCTCGCTCTGGGCGGACCAGTATCTCGTCGCCCTCGATTCGGATTCCGGGAAAAAAATATGGGAGAAGCCGATCGATACCGCGGATGGAGACGTTGTCTTCTATCTCGCCAGCGGCGGCGGCAAGGTGGTTCTCGTCGCCTCCGGAGGCCGGAAGTACCACACCGATGTCTTTGATTCGGTAACCGGCAAGGCCCTCTGGAAAGACAGCTTCAGCTGGGGGCAGGATCATCATGGCGGCCACATGGCGCGGCCGGCGATCGTCGGCGGCGAGGTCTACGTCCGGCCGCGGGCCTATGACCTGGCGACGGGAAAGGTGCTCAAGAAGAGCCTCCCGGGAGGAGGTTGCGGGACCTACGCCGCCACCTCGGGCGCCTTTATTTTCCGCTCAGGCAACGTGACCATGTGGAACCGCTCGAACGGCAAGGTGACGAGCTGGAGCAGGTTGCGTCCGGACTGCTGGCTCTCGACGATCCCCGCCGGCGGGATGCTGCTCTCTCCCGAGGGCGGCGGCGGGTGCAGCTGCGGTTCCTGGCTGGAGACCTCGATCGGTTTCATTCCCGTCGCGCGGAAGTGATAGTCCCGGCGCTCTCCTATACGCCGGGGCCGGCGGCGGGGGGAGCCCCCATCTTTTTCCGATCGCTTTCCCTGATGTTCCTGTAGATAAAGCCGATGACGAAACTCACCATGCACAGGAAGAGTCCCATCATGAAGAGAATGCTCCAGGTGAATCCCGACGCCGAACCGGAGTCGATGCTCCGTCCTCACATGACGCATTGCGCCCGCGCGATGGCTGGAGCCAGGAGGAGGGCAAGCCAGCACAGGGCGATGAGGTAGAAATTTCTCATAGCCGGAGAGTATAGCCTTCAACGGCCGCGGATGACCAGTTCCGCGGCTTTAATCGTGCCGTTCTTGTTCCGCCAGCGGGCTTGCCTTAATATTTGCGGCTTGTCAGAGACCATACGACCCTCCATGAAAGTCGGCGGCGGGGTGTTTTCCGTCCTGGTTCCGCTGGTGCTGCTGCAGTATGCCGCCGGGGGGGCTTTCTATCCTTTCCTGGGGCCCTATCTCGCGAGCGCCAAGGGCTTCGACGTCAGGGATCTCAGCCTGCTGGCGCTGGGGGCGGCGGTGGTCAATTGCGTAATGCCCTTCGTCTGGGGGGCCCTGAGCGACCGTGTCATCGCGGTCAACAGGCTCATCTGCCTGCTCCATCTGTCGGCGGCGTTTTCACTGCTGCTCTTTTCCCGGGGGGCGGGACTCATCATGTTGACGGGCCTCTTCGCCTTCTACACCGCTCAGCAGCAGCCGACGAATTCGCTCTCCAACGCGCTCTGCTATCACAACCTTGCCGACCCGCCGAGACAGTTCGGATCCCTCAGGCTCTGGGGTTCAGTCGGCTGGGCGCTGCCATCGGCGCCGATCGCTTTCTGGCTTCTGGATGGGGGGGAGCGCTCGCTGCATTTCATCATCTACCTGACCTTCGGGCTTCACCTCGCCCTGGTCCTCCTCTATCCCTGGCTCCCCCATACTCCGCCTGCCGGCCGCGAGGAGGGCTCGGGGACCTTTCGGGCCGACCTCAGGGTGTTGTTCCAGGCGCCGGGCTTCGCGAGGCTCCTGCTGGTTACCTTCCTGGCGCAGGCCGGCTTCGCGATCATGTTCTACCTCTCGCCCCTGGCGCTCTCTCGCTCCCTGGCAAGCTCGGATATTCGCCTGGGCTGGCTGGGGCCGATCCAGACCGTGGGGGTGATCCTGGAGATTCCTCTCTTTCTTCTGCTTCCGCGGTTCCTCGGGCGCTTCGGCTACAGGAAGGTGCTGGCTGCGGGAGTCGCGGCCTCCCTGCTCCGCCACATGGTCTTCGCCACGTCGACGGAGCCGTGGGTGCTGGCGCTGGCCAGCCAATTGATCGCTCCCTGCGTGGTCTTTTTTCTTATCGGTGTGAGCCTGGCGATCAACTCGATTGCCGGCAGCGAGGTTCGCGCCACATCGCAGACCCTCCTCGCCCTGACGGGCTCAGGCCTGGGCTCGGTCCTGGGGCTCGCCGCCAGCAGCGGGCTTTCGTCGGGCGACTCGGTGAAGGCGGCGTTTTTTTTCGCCAGCGGCTGCAGCCTGGTCTCGCTGCTGTTGCTGCCGGGGGTACGTTTCCCGGGAGCGTCGGCCGGCACCGGTGGGGTGGAGACCTGAGGTTTATTCCTCGAGGGCGTCCTCAGCCTCGTCCTTCTCAGCCTCGGGCTTCTTTTCTCCGAGGGTGGCCATGTATTCCTTGAACTGTTTCTCGAGGGCGTTGAATCCGCCGCCGCCTTCCACCTTGATGTACTCGGCGAGGGAATCGTTGCTGACCTTCCCCATGTAGTAGGCGCTCAGGAAGCGAACAAAGTCCTCCTTGTAGACCTCATCGTTGTAGTGCATGAAGAAGTAGCACAGGGCTCCCGCCAGGCAGTAGTTGAGTCCCCTGTTGACCTTGTGGAACTGGTCGTTGTCGATGTGGGCGAAGGACTGCAGGCCCCAGTTCTTGCTGGCGGCCAGGAAGCGTTTGGCCGTGACCATGCGGTTGCCGCCGGTCTCGTAGCCGGGAACCCAGTGTCCATCGAGCTTCTTCCAGGTTTCGATATAGACGGCGATGCCCTCGACGACCCAGTTGTTGCCGCGGCTGCCGCCGCTGCGGGTCTCCTTGGTCTCAGCGAAGAGCTGGTGGGCGACCTCGTGATAGAAGGTGCGGTAGGTCTCCTCCTCGTTATCCGACCAGTAGAAGCGCGACTTGCGGTCGCTGCCTGAGTAGAAGCCGGCCGATTCTTTCAGCAGCTTGTCGTTGCCCTTTTCCTGCTTGACGTGCAGGAGATAGTCGTTGCGGCTGGGAAAGAGGATGACCTGGTGCATCTTCTTGACGTCCGGGCGGTTGAAGAGCAGCTTGGCTCCGGCGATCTGATCGTAATAGCCGATGAACGTCCTGAAAAACTGGGTGTAGAAATCCTCGAGCTTCAGCGCGAATTCCCACGCTCTCTCCCGCCCCATATTGGTCAGGACCTCGAAGTGCTCGCTCTTGACCGAATAGGGTGCGTACTCGTTGCGGGTGCGAATGGATTTCTCGCGTTCGGCAGGGATCCATTTGCCTTTGTAGGGGCGCAGGCCCGCGTCGAAGTCTTTCTTCTTTTTCTTTTCGAACCATCCCTCCTCCGTGATGAAGTTCTTCCTGCGCTGGCCGTATTCCCAGGTGCTGATCCACTCCCTGGTCTTTGTGTCTTTCTTGTAGCCCAGGATTCTACGGGCCTTCGAATCGTCCGGACTAATCTCGAGGACGTGGCTGATCATGTCGAAGGACTTGGTGAAGAGGCCGACCTTCATGCAGCCGGTAGCCAGCTTGACCAGCTCGGAGCCCTGCTTCTTGTCGGCCGTTTTCAGCCGCGTGAGCAGGGACTTGCCGTTCTTTTCGTTTTTATCCGCATCGCTTTCCTGCTCGGCTTTCTCGATCTTCTCCTGAACGTCCTCGAGCCTGGAATAGCCGGGGTTGATCCCCTTGATCCTGTCTGCCAGTCCGGTGGCCTCCTTCTTGAGACCCTGGAGCGCGGCCCAGTTCGCTATCCTGACGAGGTCACGGCAGTACTGGTCCTGGATCTTCTGGGTGCGTTTTCTGAGGGCCGCCTCGATCTGCTCGTCACGGCTGAGGCGGGGCTTCGATGACCGTCTTTTCTGGCCGCTGGCTATGGCGGGAACAAGCAGGACGGCGGCCAGGATGAGCGAAAGGAATGCCATGGGCCTGCCGCCGGTAGGTTTTCTGTAATTCACGGTTTTCTCCGGAGGGGCCGGTCCTGGTACCGGCTCTACTTCTTTGACTTGTCTTTCTTCACCCGCGTGAACTTCTTGAGGAAGCCGGCGACATCTTTATTGAACCGCTTGGATTCTTCGCAGAACGGCATGCAGGAAGAGTAGCCGTAGACGAGGCAGAGTCCGCGGTAGTACTTGGCGATCGCCTTGGAGTCCTCGATGCTGTTGTAGAGGCTCGACTTGCCGGTGATCACCAGGGTCGGGATCCTCAGGGCCGGCTTCTGTTCCTTGAAGAGGTCAAAGTCAGGAATGGCAACGCTTCCCATCACGTGGTTCTTGACCGGGTAGAGCATGCTGATGACGTAGTCACGCTCATCCTGGAAGAAGAGGCTCCAGGAGCGGCGGTCGATGCAGCCGCCCTCGCCTTCCCATTTGGAGATTTCGTTCTCGCGCTGGTAGGAGTCCAGGTTGCTTTCTCCGGTTTGAGAGTTGAATCTCCGGGTCAGCCCGAAGTAGTGCATCTCGGTGTCTTTCTTGCTCTTGCCCTGTCTCTCGAAGCGGTCTGTTGCCCTGGCGTATTCCTTGACCCCCGACAGCGGCGCCACCAGGAGGATGCCTGCCACCGACCTGGGGTATTTCTTCGCGTAGCGCATGGCGATCCAGCTGTTCATGCCGCAGGCCATGATCGCGAAACGTTCCTCCTTGGTTTCCTTGCGCAGGTCCTCGAACGCGTCGACCAACTGGCCGATCGGATAATAAGGAATCTGCTTGGCGCTGACGACTCGCAGGTTCTTGAAGCTCTTTACCGGAGGCAGCTTGATGTAGTGGAGCTTGTGTCTCTCTTCGAGCCCGGAGAGAAACGGCAGCATGATGTTTTCACTGTAGCCGTAGGGGGGGATGATCAGGATCGGGACCCCGATTCCCGAGCCGCGCTCTGAGGATTCGAGCGTGACTCCTCCGAGGATCGACACGGTCCTTCTCTTCTTGAGCTTGTGACCGAGATCCTCGGCGGCCTTCTTGGCATCTTCATCAGTCTCGCCGAGCTTGTAGTCCGGGTCGTTCTTCGCCGTCTCCCACCAGGACAGCCAGTATTCCGCCTTGGGGCCGCGGTAGGCCTGGGTCAGCTCATTGAGGGAACTCTCAAGGAAGGTCTTGACGACCGGATCATCTTCTTTCTGAAAGCGCTTGACGAGGGCGTCGACGGCCTCGGGTTTCTTGTGGACCCGCAGGCTGTGGACCACGACCCGGCGGACCGTGGGGTCCTTGTCATCAAGGGCTTCGTAGAGGTGCTTGTAGAAGATAGGGTCATCCATCTTGGCAAGGGCGACGGCCATGCCCTGGCGAACCGCGCGGTCCTTGTTCTTCTTGAGGCCTTTGATCATCTTTTCGAGTACCTCGTCGCTGGCNGCGGTNGCCAGCGCCTTGATGGTNCCATCNCGGTCGAACCAGGGCNNCTTNGCCATGATNTTGACGAGNTATNCTGAACTGGCTCTTNTCCTCGGGGTTCATCTTGGTCCACGTGTCGTGGCGAATGAGGGAGTTGGGAGAGCGAAGAGCTTTGCCGATCGCGCCCTTGCTGACNCCNTCTTCCTGGCCNCTGACGNCCGGGCAGACNAGCAGAAGAGCCANNCAGACCGNCGGTANGGAGAAGGTTGGAATACGGAAAGAGATCATGGAATTGTCCTGCCTGGTTCAAAAGTCAAAAAGGAGCCGTCTCCCGCGGATAGCCAGGATTTTAACGCGAGTCAACGGACAGATTATTCTAAGAGGAGCCGGTTTAGCTGCCCACGATTTTTTACCCGGCCAGGAGCTTCCAAGGCTATCATCATGCCCGCGGCCGCGCAGCCGAATTTCACGCGGGANNCGCCGGNCGCACTCCGGAGNNGGANCCGCTGGAGCAGGCCGAGTACGCAGTCAACACAGGAGTTGTTCAGATGAGTGAGCGGGTTTCGGGCGCTGCCGGAGTCAGCGGGGAGGATCTCTCCATGCTCGAGTCGCAGCTCGGGCGCAAGCCCAGCGGTGTTTTGANGGTCGAGCGATACTGCCCGGCCGGGCATCCGCAGGTCATTCGCTACTACCCGCTCTCGCTGTCTCCCGAAGCGGAGGTGCTNTCCCCCTTTCCGACNCTCTTCTGGCTGACCTGCCCNTCCCTCATCCGNCAGNTCTCCGAGTTNGAGTCCTANGGCTGGATCGGGANAATCGAGGAGAAGATCCGGACCGAACCGGATTTCAGGGAGGAGTATCACGAAAACCACAGGAGCTATTGCCGGGAGCGCTGGGAGACTCTCCTGCCGCGGCACAGGGAGGCGGTTATCGGGAAGGGCTGGGAGGCGGTCTATAGGGACACGGGAATCGGCGGCATCAGGGANTGGGATTTCGTGAAGTGCCTGCACCTTCAATACGCCCACCAGGTCGGCTCCTCGAATGTCGTGGGACGTTTTCTCCAGGAGCAGTTTTCCCTGCGCCCTTGCAAGGCCCCGAGGTCCCCAGTAGGTTGACCCCGGCGTCGGCGCGTCCGTTTTACCTGTCGAGAAGATTGGAGCCAAGGTGCAAGGAGAAGGGTTTGACCGTTCCCGGCTGGAGTTCCTGCCCGTAGCCTCGAGGCTGAGCAAGCTCGAGATCGCCGAGGTCGCTGTCGGCCCGGAAACCCCGGTGCCCGATCCCGGAGCCGCCGCGGAGGTGCTCGATCGGACCGCGGAGCGTATTCTCGAAGCCAGGAGCAGGGGCGCGCCGGTGGTGATTTGCCACGGGGCGCACCTGGTAAGAAACGGCCTCGGGCCGCTCCTGGGGGAGATGGTGCGGGAGGGGTGGCTGCAGCATGTCGCCACCAACGGTGCCGGCTCCATCCATGACTGGGAGTTCGCCTTTCTCGGCTGTACCTGTGAGGACGTTGAGAGCTACGTCAGCAAGGGGCAGTTCGGCATGTGGGAGGAGACGGGCGCCCATATCGGTCGGGCCCTTCTCAGCGGCGCCCTCGATGGCCTGGGTTACGGGGAATCCATCGGCCGGATGATCGTCGATGAGCGCCTCGGGATCCCGGCGCGTGCTGAGCTCCTGGGAATCGTCGAGGAGGGTGCCGGCGGCGGCCCGGGGTCGGCCTCCCGCGCGGCGGCGGCGGCGGATCTCCTCGAGGCCATGGAGAGCGCCGGTCTCGAGGCCGGCGAGGTGAGCCTCGCGCATCCTCATTCTTCGATGAGTCTCCAGGCCGCCTGCNNNCNNCANGGCGCGCGCTTCACCGTTCATCCCGGGATCGGCCAGGACATCATCTATCCGCATCCGCTTCTCAGCGGCGGAGCCCTCGGGCGCGCCTCGATGACGGATTTCCTGCTCTATGCCGACACGATCAGCCGCCTGGAGGGAGGAGTCTACCTGAGCGTGGGCTCGTCGGTCATGTCGCCGATGATTTTCGAAAAATCNCTTTCGATGGCTCGCAACCTGGCCTGCCGGGCGGGCGGCTCCCTCGATGACTTTCTCATCGTGGTCAACGATCTTGCCGAGTCGACCTGGGACTGGTCGAAGGGCGAGCCGCCGGTGGACAACCCCGCCTACTATGTCCGCTTCTGCAAGTCCTTCTCCCGGATGGGGGGGGAGCTTCACTACGCCGGAATGGACAACAGGGCCTTTCTGCTGAACCTCTACCAGCGTCTGGCCGTGGGGGCGTGAGCCNGGGGGTTTTCCCCCGGGACTCTATTTTTTGCCGCGCCGCTTTTTTCTCCCCGTCGCGCCCCGGGTCTTTTTCGCCGGCAGGCGGAATCCTTCCCTGGTCTTGACGATCCCCGGGATCTGTTTCGCGGTGTTGAATACCGCGGTGTAGAAGCTTTGGGGTTTGGCCGAGGTTTTATAGCCCGCTGCCAGGACCCTGTTCTTGAGGTCGATGGGCCGCATCGGTTTACGGCTTTTCTTCAAGATCTCCGAGATGGCCTGGGCAAGGGTCTTGCCGCCCCGGGGCCGGCCGTTGTTCCTTCCGGCCTNGCCCCCGGCGGCTTTCTGCACCGAGAGGATCTCTTCACAGAGCTCTTTCACCTTGAGGTTTCGGGCGATGGCATCCTCGAGGGAGAGGATGATCTTCTCGAGCTCGCCGGGGTTGATGTTTACATCCTGAATATTGATCTTCATTGCCGTTTATCTTGCGGATGAATAATCGGACGCCTCAGTGTTTCCTCCGCACTGAAAGCGGAGCAGGATAGTAAACAAAGGAGTCCATGATCTCAAGCTATGGTCGGGAGGTCTGAAGGCCCTGTTTTCCCTCCCTCCCGTGATTGTCGTCAATTGTCGGGACGATAATCTTGAGATCGGTGGGACGCGGGTTTTATGTAAAATACAGCCTTGTCAGTTTACGCCCCTTGTCTGCCGGTGGTCTTGCAAGCCTGAGGCTGTGAAAAAAATGGAATTGACGAGGGGCTGGGTCTTTTCCCGAGGGGGAGAAGGTGTTTCTACCCGGCGCAGGAACGCGCTGAGCCATTCGAAAAACGAGCTCGAGTAATTAAGGGATTGTCTGAAATGAAAAGTGACCTGATATCGAAACTGCTCCGGGCATTTGCCGTTTTCCTGGCGGGCCTCTTCGTCTGCGCGACGCTGCCGGCCCTGACCATCTCCGAGATCATGTATTCGCCTCGCGGCGAGGTTCAAAAGCGTTTCGAGTTCATCGAGCTGTTCAACGAGAACCCCGATCCGCTCGATCTCTCCGGCTATATGATCTGTGACGGGGTCAGCTTCGTCTTCCCCGAGGGAACCTGGATGGAGGGACTCTCCTTCCTCGTCGTTTGCGCTGATGAGGAGATGATCCGGGGCACCTACGGCATCCGCAATACCGTCGGTGATTGGGCCTGGGAGGGAGAGAGCGGCAATTCTCTCTCCAACGGTGGAGAGGACATCGAG
>NZOA01000080.1 GCA_002695115.1 Planctomycetota bacterium | reverse complement strand
ACCCGGAGCGACTCGCGACGCCGCTGGTGCGCGGAGAAGACGGCGAGCTCCACGAGGCGACCTGGGACGAGGCCCTCGACCGGGCCGCGGCGGGATTCAAGGAGGCCCTCGAAAAACACGGCGCCGAGAGCGTCTACGGCGTCGCCAGCGGACGGGCGCCCAACGAGGCCGCCTATACCATGCAGAAATTCATCCGGGCGGGCTTCGGGACCAACCAGATAGACAATTGCAGCCGGGCCTGACACGCCCCGACGGTTGCCGGTCTGGCAGCCACGATTGGCCGGGGAGCGATGACGAATCCCCTCGTCGACATGCAGAAGCCCGACGTGATCTTCTGCATCGGAACGAACATGACCGAATGCCACCCCGTGGCGGCGACCGGGATCAAGAAGGCCCTTGCGAAGGGGGCCAGGATGATCGTCGCCGACCCGCGGCGGATTCGACTCGCCGAGCTGGCCGATCTCTACCTGCCGATCCGGGTGGGCAGCGATGTTGCCCTGCTGCTGGGGATGGCCCATGTCATCGCCCGCGATGGGCTCACCGATAAGGACTTTATCGATGAACGCACCACCGGCTCGGAAGATTTCTTCCATCACCTCGAACAGTTCACCCCCGAGTGGGCGGCGGAGCTCACCGAATGCAGCGCTGCCGATATCGAGCAGGCGGCGCTGCTCTACGCCGGCGCTGAGAGAGGCGCGATCTACTACACGCTCGGGATCACCGAGCACATCTGCGGGGTCGACAACGTCAAGAGCCTCTGCAACCTGGCCCTGATGACCGGCAACATCGGCCGCGAGGGCACCGGCATCAATCCGATGCGGGGACAGAACAACATTCAGGGGGCGGGCGACAGCGGCGCCATCCCGGCCAACTATCCCGGCTTCCAGCCTGTCGTCGATCCGGCGAACCAGGCGAAATTCAGGAAACTCTACGGCCGGGAGATTCCCGCAGAGGTCGGCATCACCAAGGTGACGGCGCTCGATCGCTGCGGTGAGCAGATCCGCGCCATGATCATCGATGGAGAAAACACCCTGGTCTCCGACCCGGACCGCAAACACTGCCAGCACGCCCTCGAGAGCCTCGACCACCTCGTGGTGATCGACCTCTTCCTGACCGAGACCGGCGAGCTGGCGGACGTGGTGTTCCCGGCAGCCGGCTTCGGCGAGACCGATGGAACCTGCGCCAATACCGAGCGCAGGGTGCAGCGCCTGCGGGCCGCGGTCACGCCGCACGGACAGGCGAAGCCGGACTGGTGGATCATCAGCCAGCTCGCGCGCCGGCTGGGCATCGACGGCTTCGAATACGAATCCGCCCGCGATGTCTTCAACGAGCTCTGCGGTCTCTCACCGATCTACGCCGGCCTCGACTGGGACCTCGTCGAAAATGGAGAATACCAATGGCCCGTTCCCGAGAGGGGCCACCCCGGCACCCCCATCCTGCACGAGGGTGAGTTCGAGAACGGCCGCGGGATCTTCAGCGTGCTGAGCTACCGCGATCCCGCCGAAACGATCGACGATGAATATCCCGTCTGGCTGACCACGGGCAGGAGGCTGGCGTCCTACCACACCCGGACCCAGTCCGGCCGGGCGCACGGAATCGACTACCTGCTGAGCGAAGAGACCCTCGAGGTCCACCCCGACGATGTGAGCGCCTGGGGGCTGGAGGACGAGGGCTGGTGCGAGCTCGCCAGCCGCAGGGGAGCCGTCCGGGTCAAGGTCCAGGCCACCGACCGCTCGCCGCGGGGAACGGTCTTCTGCAGCTTCAGCTTCAACGATGTGCCGGTGAACATACTCACCGGCTCGGGCTACGACCCGGTGACCCAGACCGCCGAGCTGAAGGTCTGCCCGGTGAGGATCAGCAAGGCCTAGGAACGCCGCGGGCTTTTCTGCTATGCTCTCGACATGCAGTCCTTCGATGCAGCGGAAATCCAGGCACGGCACCAGCGGCTCCAGGAGCTGATGAAGGCGTCCGGCTCGAACCTCGACGCGATCATCGTCCTCAATACCGCTGATCTCTACTACCTCAGCGGCACCGTGCAGACCGCCCACCTGCTCATTACCCCCGGCGAAGAGCCGAGACTGCTCGTGCGAAAAGTTCTCGAGCGCGCCCGTGGAGATTCTCCGCTGGAGCTCATCGAACCGCTTGCGAGGATGAAGGACCTGCCGGAGCGGATCGCTGAGCTCTGCGGCCCGCCCCCGTGGCGAATCGGCATGGAGCTCGATGTGCTGCCGGCGGCGACGTACGCCTTCTACAGCGGACTCCTGGGCGAAGAAACCGAGATTCTCGATGCATCCCGACTCCTCATGGCAAACCGCGCGACGAAAAGCGAGCACGAGATCGGCGAGTTGAGACGGGCCGCCGAGGCGCAGCGCCTGCTCTTTGAGGCCGTGCCCGAGCTCCTCGGCCGGAAGGGAATCTCCACCTGCGAACTGCAGAACCAGCTCGACTGCCGGGCGCGAACGCTCGGCCACTGCGGAGTCATCCGGCTGCGCGGGATGAACATCGGCACTGGCATCGGCACCGTGACCAGCGGCCCGGACGGCGCCCTGCCCAACCATTCGCACTTCCCGATCGGCGGCAGGGGCCCGCATGTCTGCGTCTCCCAGGGCGGCTCCACGAGCCCCATCGAGGATGACATCCCCATCATCATCGACTACCTGATGAGCCTGAGCGGCTACCACAGCGACTGCACCCGCATGGCCGTGCGCGGAACCATGCCCGAAGAGGCCGTTGAAATCTACGAAAAGACCCGCGAGCTGCTGAGATTCTGCGAGGAAACCATCCGGGCGGGATCCATACCATCGAGCATCTATGAAGAGATGCTCTCCCTGGCGAACGACAAGGGCATCGGCGACAACTTCATGGGGCCCGGAGAGCTGGCAGTGAAGTTCGTCGGCCACAGCGTCGGGCTCGAGGTCAACGAGCTCCCGGTGCTGGCGCCGCGCTTTGACGAGCCGCTTGGGGAGGGCAACACCCTGGCCATCGAGCCGAAATACACCCACCCCAGCTGGGGAGTGATCGGCGTCGAGAACACCTACGCCGTTCGCGCCGACAGGCTGGAGAACCTCACGGAGATCCCCGAGGACATCATCTCTGCCGCGGACTGACGGTGAACTCCCGGCTGAGCGTCTTCGAGTCCACCCGCTCCCTGACCTGCTCAAAGACATCCACCTCGAAGGGCTTGTCGATGCCGTTACCGGCCAGGTCTTCGAGGATGCTCTGGATCATCAGCCGGTACCTTCCCGGACTCCAACGCGTATCCGGGAGCAGGGACCAGCGGCGCTCGCCGGCTTCGACACGGACCTCCCCCTCCACCCTCTCCCCTGCCTCGTTCTCCACCCAGAGCAGCCTGTGGAGCAGGGCGTGGTCGAGGGGGGCCGCGAAGGTCAGCGACAGCGGCTCCCTGCTCCCCCCGGCGGGCGCGGCAAGCTTCCAGGCGGCCGGATCCGGTGAGCGGTGATCCGCCGCGGAAACCTTGAAGGACTTGCGAAAAGGGGCGCCCAGGCGGGCGCCGGCGGCATCTTGCCATTCGTCGCTGATCTCAAGCGTATAGCGCTCTCCCACCTTGAACACCGGACCGACAACCTTATTGGGCAATACACCCTGCTTGATGCGCCCGGGATCGATGAAGATGGTCAGCCGCCGGCCGCTGGGATCCCAGAGCTCCTCATCGAGCTCCAGGAAAGGATACCTGACCGTCTCACCCTTCGAATTCAGCAGGCGGGTATTGTCATAAGCCTGTCCGACGCTCATCGGAGAGGAAAAATGGATATAGAACTTCAGCAGGTTCTCCGGCAGCACATCGGCGGANGGATAGACCTCGGTGACGCTCGTACCGCGCACCAGGTCCTCCCCCGGGATTTCAAACCGCGCCTCCTTGACCCTGCCGGGGGAATAATAGAACCGGGCGGAATAAGCCAGCCCGGGCTCAAGGGGGAAGCGGGGCCTGAAGCGCAGCACCCCATCCTGGAAGACATAGGAGCCCGCGATGGCGGGCAGCTCCTCGCCGGCGGAGCGCTTGTCAAAGACGGTGTAGACCCTGAAGGTTCCTCCCCAGGAGGCCTTGTCGCCGGGATGGCCGGCATCGAGACCCGAGACCTCGAAATAACGGGCTCCATCCGGAGAGGAGACCAGGCCGATCCGCACGGGACCGGGCTCGTCCCTCACCGGCTGGCCGCAGCCGCAGAGGAGAGCCGGAAGCAGGCCGGCCAGGACAAAACGCNCCGAGGCGATTTTCACGGAAGCGGCAGGGTCTCCAGGTTGAAGGACCCTCCCTCGGTCTCCCGCATCACCAGGGCGTTATGGTCATCGGCCCTGTCGAGCTGGAGGATTCCCTTCCAGCCCTCGATGGTCTCATAGGGAACCCCCTTGCGGCCGCCGCCCGAAACACGCTCGGTGATACCCGGGGATTTCTCCAGGTCGACGGTCGAGACCTTCATGATGCCGCGGCTGGAGTTGGCGATCAGCATGTACTCCTTGCCGTCCTTGGTATAGACGATCATGTCGAGCGGCCGGTTGCGATTGCCCAGCTCGGCAACGGTCTTTCCCTTGAGCCTGGCGCCCGGCTTGATGTCGGACAGGGGTATCGTCACCAGCGGGGTGCACTGGTAGGCGGCGACAAGATAGGGCTGCCCGGCGACGTTCAGCGAGACAAAGGTCCGCACCGGGGAGCGGGTCTCGAAACGGCCGTGGGCTCCGTGGTAGATCTCCACGCTCGCGGGTTTGCCTGAGCCGGCGAAGGGAAAGGGGATCGACCGCAGGCTTGAGGAGAACTCCTCGTTGGACATCCCGGCCACCAGCACCCGGCCGTTGACGTAGCCGAGATCCGTGATCGCCTGTGTCCGGGCACTCTCACGCCGGCGCCCCCTGCCGGTCGTGGCCTTGGCATCCGGTACCGACGACAGCGCGAAGCTGGCTGACTTCAGGCCGGAGAGGTCGAGCGACTCGAGGTGATCGCCGCGAACCGTGACGATGACCGCCGGGGCGGCGACTCCACTGCCGCGCGCCACAGAGAGGTAGGCGACTCCCGAGGCCGGGTTGACCGCGAGGTCAGAGATGCGAATCTTGTCTGGCGATGTGCCCAGGGCGGCCGCGATCTTGCGATCGACGCCCTCCAGGCTTACGACCTTTTTCTTCTTAGCGGCGGCGGTATCGCCCGTCGCCACGGCATGCACGGTCGCCGCCAGCGGATCGGCGACGAAGAGGATTCCTTCGGGACCGAAGGCGACCGGACCGGCCGACTTCAGCTCCAGCTTGACCGTCTTCATCCCGGCCGTGAGATCAGCGGCCGCGGCGGGATTCAAGCCGAGCAACAACATTACGGACAACGCCATAGAGACCAGCGGCTTCACCTTCATCTGGATTTTCCTCCTCGCGGTATTCATGAGACCGAATGTTCCGCTCTCGCGGATAAAAACGAATCGACATCGTGCGACGAGTCCACTAGGACAGTCAATACCGAATTGGAAAGTCTTGACTGGCTCCCGGCCTCGGGTGAAACTGCCGAATCGGGTCGACTGAAACGGGGCCCTTTTGCCTCACCTGAACTCTTCAAAAAGGCGGAAAAATGTACGGCAAGAACTGTCTTCACATCGTGGTCTCGCTTGTTTCAATCCTGGCTGTTTGCGCTTGTCCCCCGGTCGGGGCCGGCGACTCCGCCTTTCTTCGAGGAGACTCGAACACTGATGGGCGGGTGGATCTCAGCGACGCGGTCTTCACCCTCGCCTACCTCTTCCAGGGCGGCGAGGGACCGCTCTGCGCGGACTCACTGGACTCCAACGACAGCGGCGAGGTCGACATCTCCGACCCGAGCCATACCCTGCGTCATCTCTTCCTCGGAGGGGCGGCTCCCCCCGCCCCCTGGCAGGAATGCGGAACGGACCCGAGCGCCGACGGACTCGGCTGCGATTCCTTTCCTCCCTGCGCCGTGGCACCACCCCCGAACCCCTCCGCGGCCATCGCTCTGCTCAGAACATCCGAAGACGGCGAGGTCGACGTCATGATCACCGGCGCGGTGGTGACCTACAAGAGGCCCGCCGTCGGCGGCGCCCCGGCCGGTTTCTTCCTGCAGGCCGATGACCAGGGCCCGGCGGTTGTCGTCGAGATCGATCCCTTCTCCCTCGACCCCGAACCCCGGGTCGGCGACGTCCTCAGCCTCCGGGCCACCGAACTCGGCACCATCTACGATGCGCGCGCCATCCGCGCGATCGCCGATTACGAGGTGCTCGAAAACGGCCGGGACGTCTCCGCCATGGCACAGGAGGTCTCCGCCGCCGAAGATCTCATCAGCGCTCTCGATGAGTACGAGAGCGAATTGATCACCCTGAGCTTCACCCTTGCCGAGGAATTCGCCTTCGCAGGCGGCGGACACGTCTCGGCGGTGATCTCCACCAGCGCCATCAGCAGCGACGCGAACCTGCGCCTGAGAATCTCCGAGACCCTGCGGGACTCGCTGGCGGCCGAGACCAACCTGGTGGTCGGCTGCGAGCTGACGCTGACGGGTCCCATGTGGCGCTTCCGCGACCAGGCCCAGCCGAGCGCCTACTCTCTCGATGACATCGCCGTGGACAGCTGCCCGGCTCCGCCGTCTCCGCAGGTCACCGGCGCCGTGGCCGGCAGCCGGACCGAGGTGACCGTCTCCTTCGACATGGAGATCGACGCGGCGAGTATCGGCGATCCCGAGGCCGCCTTCACCTTCGCTCCCGCCCTGGGAATCTCGGAGGCCACGGTCGCGGGCGACAGCGTCGTCCTGGCTACCGAGGAGCAGGCGCCGGGAACCGACTATACCGTGACGGTGGCGGATTCCGTCACCAGCCTGCTCGGCTCGGGAGTCGACCCCGAGGCCAACTCGGCAAGCTTCACCTCCATGGGCTCCGGCTTCTCCATCAGCTCGGTGGACTATGCCGTGATCGCCCATGGCGCGAGCCTGCAGATCACCGGCAACCAGCTCTCGAGCGCCTCCGAGGTGACGATCGGCGGCGAACCGCAGGGCTTCACCGCCGACTCCGACAGCCAGCTCACGATCTCCTCGGTGCTCGACTCGACGCCCACCGGCTCCACGGAGCTCATCCTGTCCTCGGATTCCGGCGCCTCCGCGAGCTTCGACCTGACCGTCATCCACCTCGTGATCAACGAGGTCGACTGCGACCAGACCTCCACCGATACCGGCGAGTTCGTCGAGATCTCCGCCGGCATCGGCGGCGTCGATCTCTCGGGCTACGTCCTCGTCCTCTACAACGGCAACGGCAACAGGGTCTACGACAAGCGGCAGCTCACCGGCGTCACCAATGACGATGGAATGCTGCTGGTGGGTCCGGCCGGGTTCGCCCCGGAACCCCACGTCACCTGGGGCGGCGCCAGCAACCAGCTCCAGAACGGAGCCGATGGCGTCGGGCTCCACCAGGGAGACGTCGCGGACTTCCCCGGAGGCGCCGCCGCCGCCAGCAACGCGCTCATCGATGCCGTCGTCTACGGCACCAGCGACGGCCCCGCGACCGGCCTGCTCGACGGCCTCTTCGGAGCCGGAAACGCCCTGGCCAGCCAGCTCGANGAGAACGTCAANCGCAACAAGGACACCGAGTCCATCCAGCGCTGCGGCNCGGGACGCCTGGATTCGACNAATTGGAACGTGACCACCCCGACCCCCGCCGCNGCNAATACCTGTCCCTGAGGGNGNTGGCTCTCCTGAGCGCTGGAGCCACTCCCTGGCCCCCGGCCGGCAAAAGGATGCGCCTGCTCATGCTTGACCTCTCATCGCCCGGGCGTAAGATCCCTCTTTCGGCCGGAAAACNGCCTCGAACCTAACAGCAGGAATCTCAATGGCAGCGAAAAGCCGTCAGTTCCCTGACGAGATGGATGACAACNCGGACGACATCGGCATGAGCGATGCCGACCTCGAGGCGCTCATGAGCGGGGCNGACGCACCTTCGCCGGGCAAGACCATCGCCGTCGAGAAGCTCGAACCCGGTGAGCGTATCGAGGGAAACGTCATCGACGTCCGCGCCGGCGAGGTGCTCGTCGAGCTCGATGGAAAACATCACGGCCTCATCGAGGAAGAGGAATTCGAGGAGGATGAAGAGCTCCCTCTCCCCGGCACCCGGATCAAGGCCAGCGTCATTCGCTACGATGCCGCCAAGGACATGGTCCTCCTGTCGGTCGGCAAGGCGCGNAAGGAGGTCTTCTGGGATGACCTGCGTCCCGGNTCGCTGCTNGAGGCCCNGGTCACCGGGACCAATAAGGGNGGCCTCGACCTCGACATCAAGGGAGTGCGCGCCTTCATGCCCATCTCACAGATCGACATCAAGAGGATCGAGGATNCGNCGCCATTCGTNGGAAAGAAATTTCGCGTCGAGGTCACCCAGGTCGANAAGGCGGATCAGAACCTGGTGGTGAGCCGCAGGGCCNTNCTCGAGAAGCAGGCTCTCGAGCTGAAAGGCAACGCGCTGGCGAGGCTCTCGGAGGGAGAGGTTCTCAAGGGAACGGTCGTCAAGACCAACCATCACGGCGCCTTCGTCGACCTCGGCGGGGTCGAGGGCCTCATCCACCAGAGCAAGATCCACACCTGGCGCAAGGAGACCGGGCAGAACGAAGAGCTCGAGGTTGGAGACGAGGTCGAGGTCGAGGTGCAGCGGGTCGATACCGAGCGNGANCGNATCAGNCTCGATCTGCGCCGCGGCGTGGCGNTAAACTGGAGCGCNTCGGCGGCCANNTACGAGGTTGGCGAAGAATTTACCGGNTGGGTCTCGAGAACCAGCGCNGAGGGTGTCCACGTATCGCTGGAGGAGGGGGTGGAGGGAATCATTCCGCGTGAGACCGTGCTCAACCTGAAGGATGTCCCGATCAAGGGAGACATCATCCGTACCCGGATCGCCGGAATCGATCCCGAGAAGAAGCTGATCGAGCTGAAACCGATCGAATAGAAATAGAACCCGGAGTCCCAATGAACGCAGAACGAAAGAAATCTCCCATCGGCGTCCTCTTCCTGACGGTCTTCGTCGACCTGGTCGGCTTCTCGATCATCTTCCCGCTCTTTCCCGACATGCTCGAGCACTACGCCGGAGCCGACAGCTTCTTCGGCGGACTGATAGCGAATCTCGCCGAGCTTTCGGGCGAACAGGGAGAAAAGCGGGACTTCTATACCACGGTCCTCTTCGGGGGAATCCTGGGCTCGCTCTACTCCATCCTGCAGTTTCTCTTCGCGCCCATGTGGGGACGGCTGTCGGACCGTATCGGACGCCGGCCGGTGCTGCTGATGACCATCGGCGGCCTCTGCGTGAGCTACCTGGTNTGGATCTTCAGCNGCTCCTTCCTGCTCNTGATCATCTCGCGTGTGCTCGGCGGCGCCATGGGAGGCAATATCTCGGTCGCCACCGCCGCCATGGCGGACTCGACCGANGAAAAGAACCGCNCCAAGGGCATGGGCATGATCGGCATGGCCTTCGGGCTCGGCTTCATCCTCGGNCCGGCCATCGGTGCGCTACTCTCAAGTCCGAGTCTCAACATTCAAAGCTGGGGACTACCGGGACTCAACCCCTTCTCGACCGCGGCCGCCGGCGCCTTCCTGCTCTCGCTCTGGAACCTCTCCTGGGTGATGAGAAGCTTCAAGGAGAGCCTGCCGGAAGAGGAGCGCGGCAAGGCCCATCGCGCCGGGCGGCCCATCAGCCCCCTCAAGCTCTTCCGTGGCTTCGACATTCCCGGCGTCAGCCGAACCAACATGGTCTATTTTCTTTTCCTCGTCGCCTTCGCCGGCATGGAGTTCACGCTCACCTTCCTCGCCAAGGACCGCCTCAATTACACCAGCCACGACATGATGTGGATCTTCATCTTCGTCGGCCTGATCATCGCCCTGGTGCAGGGCGGAGTGGTGCGCAGGATGGCCCCGAAGCTGGGAGAGAAAAAGGTCACCCTCTGCGGGCTCATCCTGCTGGTGCCGGGCCTCCTCATCACCGGCACGGCTCAAACCGGGGGCATGTTCTACCTGGGGCTCGCCTTCCTGGCGGTGGGCAGCGCCCTGGCCACCCCCTGCCTGACGGCTCTCGCCTCGCTCTACACCCCCTCCGACCGGCAGGGAGAGGTGCTCGGCACCTTCCGTTCTCTCGGAGCCCTGTCGCGCGCGGTGGGTCCGATCATCGCCTGCGCGGCCTATTGGAGGCTGGGCTCGGAATACCCCTATTACGGCGCCGCGGCGCTCGTATTGCTGCCGCTTCTCCTGGCCCTCGGGCTGCCTCCCGTTCCCGGCCGGGCTTCGCCGGAACCCGCAGATTCCGGCGAAGCGGCCACGGGAAGCCCAGAGGCGCCTGCTGAAGAGCCTGCCCCGGAAGATACAGACGCTAGTTGACGTCCGGATCGGTCGGCATGCCTGAAAAGAACCGGTAGATCCCGCCCTGGCGATCCATCGAATTTCTCCACAGCTCCGGAGAGTCGGTCTGGAAGATGTATTCGGCCGTGGCGGGCTGGATAACCCAGCCCCCTGCGGCGAGCTCGCCGTCGAGCTGCCCCGCTCCCCAGCCTGAGTAGCCGCAGAAGACCCGGTAGATCTGCTGACCTTCCCAGATGGCCGACACCTCATCCTCAATCAGGGCCTGGAGAAGCTCCAGGCTGCTTCCCATGTAGAGATCATCGATGATCGGCTCACTGCCATCGCGGAGATCTTCGCGGTTGTGCAGGATGAACACGGCGGCCTGCTCCACCGGTCCACCGATAAAGACCGGCGTCGAGCTCACGCAGGGATCCCCGGTGAGGCCTTCCCAGAGATCGGCCACCGTCTGGCCACCGGGGCGGTTGATCGTCAGCCCGAAGGCGCCCTTCTCATCGTGCTCGGTCACCAGGACGACAGTGCAGCGAAAGTTCGGGTCGGCCAGGCTCGGCTCCGAGACCAGGAGCTGTCCCTTGCTCGAATTGTATTCCTGATCGCCACTGTCCATAAAAACTCCGTCCCTCACCTGTCACACCACGCTTTGACCCGCAGGATTGCCGAAGGTCCGCCCTTCGAATATCCGGCGTGGTCACGGTACCCGAGGCGAGACTCCCACCGCAACACCTGAGCGACTTCCCGGTTACCTCCGGATTACCAGATGTTAACGATATCTTCACAATGTCTTTATTCTTACCTAATATTCTATCCTTACCATTAATGATGGTTTGCTCAGTCTGATCAACCGACCAACGAGGACACTATTGTGAAAGCTCTCATGGCGCTCTTCGGGCGCAGTCCGTTCAAGCCGATCCAGGCTCACATGGAAAAATCACGCGCCTGCGTCGAACGAATCAAGCCCATCATCAATTCGGTCATTGATAATGAGCCGGCTGAATTCGACCGGCTCTTCAAGGAAATCTCCGACCTCGAATCGGAAGCCGACATCATCAAAAATGACATCCGGAGCCACCTGCCCAAGAGCATTTTCCTGCCGATCGACCGTCGCGATCTCCTCGAGATCCTCGACATCCAGGAAGAATTGCCCGACACGATCCAGGACATCGCCATCCTGCTGACCCTGCGACCGCTGAAGCTGCCCGCCGACATGAAGGAGCCTCTCAACAACCTGATCGACGAGGTCACCAAGGTCTGCGGCCAGGCTGCGGACATGATCCAGGAATTTGACGAGTTGGTGGAGACCTCTTTCGGCGGCCAGGAGGCGAAGAAGGTGCTCGCCATGATCGAGCAGATCAACGCGGATGAGACGGTGGCCGACGGCACCGAACGCGCCGCGGCCAAAAAACTATTCGACCTCGAAAAAGAGATCGAGGTACTCGACGTGATCATGTGGTCACGCGTCATCAACAAGCTCGGAGACCTGGCCGATTCCGCTGAACGCATGGCCAACCGTCTAAGGTTGATGATCGCCAAGTAATTCCACTCACCCGCCCAGGCAAGTTAATCACATGTTGGATATCTTCTCTGCGTTTCTCGCTCAGGCCGGAGCCGCCACCTCGTTCTTCAGCGAAACCCAGATCTTCTGGATCTACGTCGTCGCCCTGGGCGGCGGCTTCTACATGGCCTGGAGTATCGGCGCCAATGATGTCGCCAACGCCATGGGCACCTCGGTAGGCTCGGGCGCCCTGACCCTGAGGAACGCTATTGTCGTCGCCGCCATCTTCGAATTCGCCGGCGCCTTTCTTGTCGGTTCCCACGTCAGCGAGACCGTCCGCAAAGGAATCCTCCCACTTGATAAGCTGGAGGCCATGCCCGGCGGGGCGAACCTGTACATCTACGGCATGATGGGAGCGCTCCTGGCAGCAGCCACCTGGCTGCTGACGGCTACCTATTTCGGACTTCCCGTGTCGACCACCCACAGCATCGTCGGGTCCGTGCTTGGCTTCGGAATGGTCATCTTCTGGAATGACCTGAGCGTGATCAAATGGGACAAGGTCGGAACGATCGTCGCCAGCTGGGTTGTTTCACCAGTGCTGGCGGGAGGATTTTCCTGCATCGTCTTCCTTGCCATCCAGAGGCTCATCCTCCACAAGCGGGACATGGTCGGCTCGGCCAAGAAGCTGGCGCCGTTCCTGGTATTCCTGGTATTCCTGACTATCTCACTGGTCACGCTCTACAAAGGGCTCAAACCCCTGGGGCTGGACAAGATCGGGTTCGGATGGGCGCTTCTTGGAGCGACCGGCATCGGGATCATTGCGGGGCTGATTTCCATTCCGCTGCTGAACAGGATCACCGTCGAAGAGGACGATCCGGAAACTGCCCATGTCCAGAAGCTCGTAATCAGCGAAGACCTGGAAAGGATGAAAGCGAAGTTCAAAAAACTTTCCGTGCTTGCAACCGGAGATGTCGAGGGAAAGCTCGAAACCCTGGGATCTGAAATTGAAGAACTCTCAGCTCAATTGGAAAAGCAGGGGCAACCTTCGACCGAAAAAACCGAGGGTGCGGGAGCGTGGGGAACCCCGCAAATGAGGGCGACGGAAAAAATCTTCGTTTACCTGCAGATCCTAAGCGCCTGCACGGTCGCCTTTGCCCATGGCGCCAACGATGTCGCTAATGCCGTCGGGCCCCTGATGGGAGTGATTACCGTCCTGCAGAAAGGTGTCGTACAGGCGAAATCCGAGCTGAGCGGGGAGTGGGTCATGATCATCCTCGGGCTT
>NZOA01000079.1 GCA_002695115.1 Planctomycetota bacterium | reverse complement strand
GCCCCAACATCATCATCATGATGGCCGACGACATGGGCTTCAGCGACATCGGCTGCTACGGAAGTGAGATCAAGACCCCGAACCTCGATGGACTGGCCGCCGAAGGAGTTCGCCTGAGCCAGTTCTACAATACCGGGCGCTGCTGCCCGACCCGCGCATCGCTCCTGACCGGTCTCTACCCTCACCAGGCGGGTATCGGCCACATGATGAATGACCGTGGGCTCGAGGGCTACCAGGGTGATCTCAACCGAAGCTGCGTTACGATCGCGGAGGTTCTGAAAACCGCCGGCTACTCAACCTACCTCTCCGGCAAATGGCATGTAACCAAGCATATCAAGCCAACCGGACCCAAGGACAATTGGCCGCTGCAGCGCGGCTTCGACCGCTTCTTCGGAACGATCCACGGCGCCGGAAGCTTCTACGATCCGAACTCACTGACGCGGGACAACACGCAGATTGCCCCCGAAAACGAGGACTTCTTCTACACCGATGCGATCAGCGAGAACGCTGCGGGCTTCATCCGCGACCATACCGCCTCGAAAAAAAAACCCTTCTTCATGTACGTAGCCTATACCTCCCCCCACTGGCCGATGCACGCGCGCCCGCACAATATCGCCAAGTACAAGGGACGCTACAAGAAGGGCTGGGATGCCCTGAGAGCCGAACGTCATGCCCGTATGATCAAGATGGGCCTAGTCGATTCCTCCTGGAAGATGACACCCCGCGACCCGGGCGCTCCAGGCTGGGACAAGGTCGACCTGAAGCCCTGGTTCGAGCGGCGCATGGAGGTCTACGCCGCCATGATCGACTGCATGGACCAGGGAATCGGGCGGATCATCGGAGCGCTCAAAGAGACCGAGCAATTCGACAATACCCTGGTCCTCTTCCTCGCTGACAACGGCGGCTGCGCTGAAGAGTTCGGCAGCAGGGGCAAGGAGACCCCGGACCCTAAGAGGCTGGCCATTTGGCCGCCGATGAAGAAGGGCGAACTCCAGACGGCCATGGTTCCCAGGGTAACCCGGAATGGACGGCCGCTGAGAAGAGGCCGCGGCGTGATGCCCGGCCCGGCCGACACCTACATCGCCTACGGACTGCCCTGGGCGAACGCCTCGAACACTCCCTTCAGGCGCTACAAGCACTGGGTCCACGAAGGCGGTATCTCCACCCCGCTCATAGCCCACTGGCCGGCGGGCATCCCCGAAGAACGAAGAAATAAATTCGAACACCAGCCCGGCCACCTGATCGACCTCATGGCGACCTGTGTCGATGTCGGCGGAGCAACCTACCCCGATGAGTTCAACGGGAAAAAGATCACTCCCAGGCAAGGAGTCAGTCTTCTGCCCGGGTTCCTCGGAAAACCGCTCGGCCGCAGCCAGCCCATCTTCTGGGAGCACGAGGGCAACCGGGCTCTTCGCGATGGAAAATGGAAGCTGGTGGCAAGGGGGGCCAGCGGCCCCTGGGAGCTCTATGACATCGAGGCTGACCGGACAGAACTGAACGATCTCTCCCAGGAGCATGCCGACCGGGCAAAGAACATGGCAGGAAGATGGGAGGCCTGGGCTATCGCCGCGAAGGCGAAACCCTGGCCCTGGGGTCCGAAGAAAAAGAAGCCTGCAAAGGAAAAGAAGAAGAAATGACCCGGGCTCTGCAGCTCCTGTCGATCTCGATCCTGCTGGCGGGCGCGGCCGAGCTCTTCGCCGCTCCCGCGAAAAAACCGAACCTGATCATCCTTGTCGCCGACGACCTCGGCTGGAACGATGTCGGCTACCACGGCAGCGACATCAGGACCCCTGCGATCGACCGCCTGGCGAAAACAGGCGTTCAGCTCGACCGTTTCTACGTCTGCCCCATCTGCTCCCCGACCAGGGCAGGACTGCTCACCGGCCGCTACCCGCACCGCTTCGGGCTGCGCGATACTGTCATCCCGCCCTGGAGAAAATTCGGTCTCGATCTCTCAGAACGTACCCTCCCGGAATTCCTCGCGAAGATCGGCTACCGACACCGCGCCTGCATCGGCAAATGGCACCTCGGTCACTACAAACGCGCCTACCACCCCATCGAACGCGGCTTTACCCATTTCTACGGCCACTACAACGGCGCCATCGACTACTTCACCCACCTCAGGGAAGGCGAGCGCGACTGGCATCGCAATTTCGAGCCCTCCGCCGATGCGGGCTACTCGACCGAGCTGCTCGGAGATGAGGCTGTCCGGTTTATCAAGAGCTCGCCCAAGAGTGAGCCCTTCCTCCTCTACCTGCCGTTCAACGCCCCGCACGGTCCCCTTCAGGCGCCGAGAAAACATCTCGATGAGTACGGCTACGATGAAAAGGCCGGCTCCTTCACGAAGAAGAAGAAGAAGAAGAAAGCCCCCTCGAAAAACGACTATGGAGCGCAGGGACAGGGCAACCGCAAACGCCAGACCTTCGCCGCCATGGTCACGGCGATGGATTCCCAGATTGGCCGCATCCTTGACACCCTCGATGCCGAGGGCCTCACCGAGAACTCCATCGTCCTCTTCTTCAGCGACAACGGCGCCACCCTGAAGATCGGCGGCAGCAATAAGCCCTTGCCGGGATCCAAGCACACGGTCCGCGAGGGAGGAGTGAGGGTGCCGGCGGTGATCCGCTGGCCCCTGGGCCTCGAAGGCTCTCGGAAGCTCGACACGTTGATGGGTTACATCGATGTTCTGCCGACCCTGCTGGGACTCGCCGGGGGAGAGAAACCCGGCGGCGGCAAGCCGCTGGATGGAATCGATCTCAGCGGTGTTCTTCGAGGCAAGACCAAGGCTCCCGAGAGAACTTTCTATCTCGGCCAGAAGGCTGTCATCAGCCAGCAGTGGAAGCTCATCGATGGAAGGCTCTACAGGATCGATACCGACCCGACCGAGCAGAGGGATGTCAGTGCGGCAAACCCCGCTGTCCTCAGGCGCCTGTCGGATCAGCTGAAGGTGTTTGAAAAACTCGCCGGCAAGATCAAGGTCGCTCCCTACGGCAGCGGCCGTGAAGACTTCAAGGCTCCCGCGCTCTGGAGAATCGAAGCTGGGCCGGGAAAGAAATAAAGACGCGCGATGCCAGGACCCTCCGCCGAAAAGACCGTGCCTCTCCTGACCCGGTTTCGAGCCGGAGACAGGGACGCCCTGGCCAAATTATTGAACGACCCCTCCATNGCCGAGTTCACCTCGGTCCCACACCCCTATACCTGCGAGGACGCCGACAGGTGGCTNCGGTTCGTCAACCAGACGACTCGAGAACATGGGGAGACCAGGCAATTCGCGATCCGCTGTGGCAAAGAACTGGCCGGTGGATTCGATTTCCGCCGCCTGCACTCGGGGCATAAGGGAGAGATCGGTTATTGGCTCNGCTCACCCTTTCGCGGGCTGGGAATCATGACCGAGGTCGTCGAGGCGGCCTGCCGGTACGCCCGNGAGCGCTGGGCTCTCGAACGCATCGAGGCCCTGGTCTATCCTCACAACCAGGTGAGCATCCGGGTCCTCGAAAAATCCGGCTTCAGCAAGGAGGAACTCCTGCGAGAGCATCTCAGGCGCGACNACGACCTGGTCGACGCCCTGCTCTTCGCCAGGACNTTCTGANNNNGGATATTTCAGCATCAGCGACACGGANCACTCCGGGCTGCGACGAGGCAAAGAGCCTGCTAACCCGGCCAGAAAAACCCAAGCCCTTAAATCGTTACGGATTAGGGTTTTCCGACCCATTCCCTCTTCCGAACCTTCCAGCCCACCTAAAATAGCCGTTTTGCGGCTAAAAACTTGTATAGATGGGNTGTTCGCCTGCAATAAACTGATAGTGGCCCTTTTCAGGAGACGAAGAAACAACATGAGTAAGTTTTCAGCCTTATTCCTCTCTGTCCTCGTGCTGCTTTGTTGCTCAGCAAGCACCCTCCAGGCTCAAAANCTCACGGCAAAGGAAAACGCCTTTTTCGAAAAGAGCGTTCGCCCCCTGCTGGCAAAGCACTGCTACAAGTGCCATTCGAAAAAAGCCACCAAGGTCAAGGGCGGCCTCTACCTCGACAGCCAGGCCGGCTGGATGGACGGTGGCGACTCCGGGCCCGCCATCGTGGCCGGCTCGCCAGAAAAGAGCCTGC
Source organism: Planctomycetota bacterium (assembly GCA_002695115.1). Classification (GTDB taxonomy): domain Bacteria; phylum Planctomycetota; class UBA8108; order UBA8108; family UBA8108; genus UBA8108. The sequence continues at coordinate 7,625 of NZOA01000079.1, read as the reverse complement.
TGATCAAGGCCGTAAAGTACGAAGACGAAGACATCGAGATGCCGCCCAAGGAGAAGCTCTCGGACTCTGAAATCGCTGTCCTCACCAGATGGGTACGCATGGGGGCGCCTGACCCCCGCACCTCCGGCAAGGCCGACAGGCCCATCACACGATCCATCGATATCGCGAAGGGCCGCCAGTTCTGGGCCTTCAAAAAACCGACCAATCCACCGCTTCCGGAAATCGCCAAAGTCTCCTGGCCCCTGGGAACCATTGATCGCTTCATCCTGGAATCCCTCGAGGACAAGAAGTTGAGGCCCGCTCCAGATGCGGACCGCGCCACGCTCATCCGAAGGATCACCTACGATCTCACCGGGCTTCCCCCTACTCCGCAAGAGGTCGATGCCTTCCTCGCCGACAAGTCTCCCAAGGCCTTCGAGACCGTTGTCGACAGGCTGCTGGANTCAAAGCGTTTCGGCGAGCGCTGGGGGCGTCACTGGCTCGATATTGCCCGCTACGGTGAGTCAACCGGCCGGAGCAGGAACTACCCCTTCACCTTCGCCTGGCGCTACCGCGACTACGTGATTGACTCTTTCAATGCCGACAAACCCTACGACAAGTTTCTCACTGAGCAGNTTGCCGGTGACCTGCTGACGAAAAAGAGCTCGGCTAACAGGCGGGACAACCTGGTAGCCACCGGCTTCCTCGCCATGGGCANCAAGGACCTCAACGAGCGCAACCGAGAGCAATACCTGATGGACAANNTCGATGACCAGATCGACACGACGACCCGCTCGGTGCTCGCCCTCACCGTGAGCTGCGCCCGCTGCCACGACCACAAATTCGATCCGATCCCGACGAAGGACTACTACGCGCTGGCCGGTATATTCGAGAGCACCGAGATTCTCTCGGGGCTCAATTCCAGGGCNCAGAAGGGAGGCTACAAGGCCACCGACAAACTCATCGCNCTAAGCGACAANGTAAAAGCCGAGGACGCCAGGCCCACCAAGACGGATATCAAAAACGAGCAACTGCAGCAACGCGTCCGGGAAATACGCGGAGAGATGAAGAAAACACAGCAGGCCCTGGCTGCCCTGAACAAAAAGGGCGGCAAAAAGAAACAAAAGGATCGGGGTTCGACGATTGAGCTCGCCAATAACCGCAAGGAGCTGCAAAAGAAACTCCAGGAACTCAAGAAGCAGGTCCAGGAGGCAACCAGGGCCCTCAAGAAGAAGAACAACAAGGGCGGAGGCGCCGCCCCGACCGGCGACTACGCTATGGGCGTCAGCGATACCACNCGGGCCGTCAACAGCCGGGTTCGCATCCGAGGCGAGGTCTCCAATAAGGGCAGCGAGGTCTCCCGCGGCTTCCTCCAGGTCCTCTCGGGAAAGAAGCGCCCCCACTTCGGCTCCAGCTCCAGCGGCCGACTCCAGCTGGCAAGCTGGCTCACCAGCGAAGAAAACCCGCTGACCGCGCGAGTCATGGTCAACCGGGTCTGGCACCANCTCTTCGGNCGNGGAATCGTNCGNACGGTNGACAACTTCGGNGAGACCGGTGAGCGNCCNACCCATCCCGAGCTNCTCGANCANCTCGCCGTGAANTTCCAGNAAGACGGCTGGTCCATCAANCGCCTCATCCGCAAAATNGTCCTCAGCCATACCTATCGAATGAGCTCAGAGTTCAGCAAGGCGCATTACGCCATCGATCCGGGCAACGAACAGCTCTGGCGCATGCGGCAGAAACGCCTTGACGCTGAGAGCCTGAGGGATTCGATGCTCTCGATAGGCGGCGAGCTCGACCTCGCGAGGCCGGCCGGCTCACCCGTCATGCAACTCCCTATCGGCGAGATCGGAAGAACTCTCTCCCGTGCCAGGGGAAAAATGGACGGCAATTACAGGAGCGTCTACCTGCCGATCATGCGCAGCTTTGTACCGCAGATCCTGCAGACCTTCGACTTCGCCGAGCCCAGCATGGTAAAGGGGAACCGCGACGTGACGACCGTATCCACCCAGGCGCTCTACCTGATGAACAATCCCTTCGTGATGAAACAGTCCCGAAACCTCGCCAGGAACCTGGTGGAGCGAGAGGACCTCAACACAGCGGGACGGATCAAGCTGGCCTACCAGCTCGCTCTCTCCCGCGCCCCTGACACCTTCGAGGCTATCAGGGCGATGACCTATCTAAAGGGCTTTGAGGACAAACCCGGGAAAGCCAGCGGGAAAGACCCCGAGCTGAACGCCCTGAGCAGCCTCTGCCATGCCATCTTCTCCACAGCGGAATTCCGCTATCTCAACTGATTACCTCCAAGACATAGAACCATGAATAGAAAAACCGGTATCGCGCCCCAGGAAATCAACGAACTGCTCTCGCGGCGAAGCCTCCTGCAGACGGCCTCCTGCGGATTCGGCTACATGGCCCTGATGGGACTTTGCGGTGAAGCCGCCGCGCGCGACGACACCTACAAGAACCCCCTTGCGGTGCGCCCCGCTCACTTCAACCCCAGCGCCAAACGGATAATCTTCCTATTCATGCAGGGTGGCCCCCCGCAGGTCGACACCTTCGACTACAAGCCCCAGCTGCAGAAGAACGGCGGTAAAAAAGTCAGCGGCGGAACCCTGATGGCATCTCCCTTCAAGTTCAACCGCAGCGGCAAGAGCAAGTTGCCGATCTCCGAGGTCTTCCCCAACCTGTCAAAACACGCCGATGACCTCTGCATTCTCAACGGCATGCACACCACCAACCCGGCCCACCCGCAGGCAACGATTCTCGCCCATACCGGCAGCATCAACTTCGTGCGGCCCTCGGTCGGCTCCTGGGTGCTCTACGGGCTCGGAACGGAAAACAACGACCTGCCCGGCTTCATCACGATCAACCCTCCCAACCGGCTCGGCGGAGCCCAGAACTACGGCAGCGCCTTCCTGCCGGCCTGCTTCCAGGGCACCCCGATCGGAGGCCAGAGCGGCAACTCGCTGCCGAACCTCTACAACCGCGAGTTGACCTCCGGCCAGCAGCGCAAGCAGCTCGACCTGGTCCAGAAAATGAACCGCGAACTGCGCGAAAAATCGGGAGTCAACGACGAGCTCGATGGCGTCATCGAATCCTTCGAGCTGGCCTTCCGGATGCAGGGCAAGGTTCCCGAGGTCATGGACATCAAGGGCGAATCCCAGTCGACCCTCGACAGCTACGGCATCGGCCGGGGCAATGCCAGCGACGCCTTCGGCAAGCAGTGCCTGATGGCCCGGCGCTTCGCCGAGAACGGCGTGCGCTATATCGAGGTCCATCACGGCGGCTGGGACCTCCACAATGGTCTCAAGGCGAAGCTCACCAAGAACGCCGCGTCGACCGATGCTCCCATCGCAGGGCTGCTCTCGGACCTGAAGGAGCGTGGGATGCTCAAGGACACCCTGGTTGTCTGGGGCGGAGAGTTCGGAAGAACCCCCGCCGGCCAGTCGGCCAAGGGCGACGGACGCCGCCACAACAACCGCGGCTACTCCATGTGGATGGCCGGGGGAGGGATCCGCGGTGGAATCCGCTACGGCGCGACCGACGAATTTGGCGACACCGCCATCAAGGGCAAGATCCACATCCACGACCTGCATGCGACGATGCTGCACCAGCTCGGGCTTGACCACGAGAAGCTCACCTACCGCTACGCCGGCCGGGATTTCCGCCTGACCGACGTCTACGGCAACGTGGTCAAGGAAATCCTCGCCTGAAAGGCTGAAGCACCCTTCGCCCTGGCATTGGACCTGGTGGCTACTCCCCTGCCAAATCGTCGGATTCATCCGCTCCAGGAGAGTCCGCCCGAGCCTGCTCCAGAGCGGCGGACGCTTCCCCCGCCTGCTCACGGGGAACCTTCACCTGGATGGGATGAACATTCGCCGTAAGGAACAGCGAATCACGCAGCTCATCCGACAGACGGGCATCGAAACCCAGCGAGCCGAGAGTCCCCAGCACTACCAGCGCATCAGCCCTCGCCCCCTCGTAGACCACCTCCATGTCGAAGTGGTCGACCGCACCCTGGCTCGTGGGACCCTCCTCCCTGCCGAACCTACCGCGACTCGACAGGAAGAACACCACTACAGCGATAACGATGATAGAGAGCACGATGATGGGCAGATACATAATCAGGGCTTCCGCGATTTCTTCAGTTTCTTCTCGATCCTGGCGCTGCCGGGATCGAGGGATAGAGCCTCCTCGAGAACCTTCACCGCCTCTTCCCGTCTGCCCGCATCCAGCAGGGTATCGGCGAGCTCCTCCCGGGCACGAACGGATTTCGGGTAGGCCTCGACGTTCAATTCCAACACCGCCACCGCCTCCCGGCCTTTCTTTTTCTTCCGCAGGTAGCTGCCGAGCTCCCGCAGCTGCCCTTCGGAGAAATTGATCTCCTTTCCCCCGGTGCTCTTCAACCGACGGTACTCCTTCTTTAATCCGGCGCTGCCTCCATCACGCAGGCTGGCGCCCAGGAGACGGGCGACCGGGAATTTCGGCAGCCGCGGCTCTTTCCCCTCGAGGATGGAGAGAACACCTCGGCGAACGACGCCAAGGCTCCGACTGGTATGATTCGTCAGGATCACCAGGAGCTGGCGGCTCTCGAGTTCGCGGTCGATCCAGGTTCGAAACCCCACCCAGCCGCCGCCATGGTTGACGACCTTGCGGCCGCCACGACTGCCGATCCCCCAGCCGTAGCCATAGCCCGTCTCCTTGCCGCTCGAGAGCCGCCCGGACGTGAACATTCCATCCACGTCCGCGGGCGAGATGAGCTTCGAGGTGTAGAGAGCCTGGTCCCATTTGATGAGATCCGCCGCGGTCGAATAGACCTCGCCATCGCCGTACATGGCGTTGAGATAGTTGCGATCGTTGGCGAGCCGCTCGCCGCCATCGGGGGTGAGCCGGAAACCCCAGGCACGGTGTTCGATCGCGGGCGGCTTGAGCGGCGTAAAGAGCACCGTGTCCTTCATGCCCAGGGGAGCGAAAATTTTCCCCCCCAGGAAATCACCAAAGCGTTCCCCGCTGATCTTCTCGACCACCAGCGCCAGCAGCATATAGCCGGTATTGCTGTAATCCCAGCGCTTGCCCGGCGAGAACTTCACCGGCGGCTTGTGTTCGATGAGCTGGGCCAGGGCGTCGGGGTTGGTGGCGAACCTGCGGCGGGACAGGTCGCCTTCGCCCTTATCCCAATGCTTATCGAGCAGCTTCACGTAATCAGGAAGCCCTGAGGTGTGATGGAGCAGGTGCCGGATCGTGGCGCCCTCATAGGGCAGGGTCGGAACGTACTTCCTAACGTCATCATCCAAGGTCAGCTTCCCCTCCTGCCGGAGCATGAGGATCGAAACCGCCGTGAAGGCCTTCGCGACCGAGGCCAACCTGAAGACGGAGTCCTTCCTCAGCGGCACGCTACCATCGATCGAGGCCTTCCCCAGCGCGCGATGGTATTGAACCACTCCCTTGCTCGCCACCAGGACCACCCCGTTGAACTCGCCGCGGTCGGCGCAGGCCTCCAGGAACCTGTCGATCCCGGCGGTTGGAAATTCAGCCCGCAGGGCGCCGGCCGAGGCCAGGATGAAGGTGGCCGACAGGAGAAGACCGCGTTGGAGCATTCTTTTCATGGCATCCACCGCTCCTTCAGCACGGCCCTCAGACCAATTCCCGGATCGGATCGCCGCCAGCGACGGCCGTCGTCACCTCGTTGGGCAGGCCGGGAAGGACCCTGACCTCCTGCAGGTCGAAGAGGGTGTGCATGACGGTGGCCAGCACCTGGGAGCTGGAGATCGGCTCGGAGACCGGCGCTCCCGCCGTGCGATCAGAACGCCCGATCACCTGCCCCATCCGCAAGCCCCCACCGACGAAGGCCAGAGTGCAGAGATTACCCCAATGGTCCCTGCCGCCGTTCTTGTTGATCTTCGGAGTACGGCCGAACTCGCCGGTGATCACCAGCAGAATCTTTTCGCTCAGGCCCCGCCGCTCGACGTCCTCGATGAAGGCTGACACCGCCTTGTCGACCGCCGGCACCAGGGAGGCTATCCCATCAACCATAGTGAACTCCTTGCCGCCACCGTGCATGTCCCAGCCCCCGCAGGTGACCGTGACGAACCGGCAGCCCGCCTCGCAGAGCCGGCGAGCCATCAGCATCTGGCGACCGAGCGCCACCGGCGAGAACTGCTTCGCGTAGCTGTTGCGCTTCTTGACCGCGTCGCTGGGCTCGAAGAAGCCCGTGTCGTAGCGCTCCAGGACAGCGGGCGCTTCATCGCTGAGATCGAAGGCTTTGGACGTGCCGCGCAGCAGGACGTCAAAGGCCTGCTCCCGGAACCGGCCCGCCGACTCGAAGGCGGAGCTTTTTTCCTTGGCGCGACGCAGCTCGTCGAGCTTCGACAGCAGGTAGCGGCGGTCCGCGAGACGGCCGCCATCGATCCGGAGCTTCATATTGTCGACGATCTCGCCGCCGGCGCTGGGATCAAACGGCTTGAAGACCGGTGAGATGGTTCCCGGCTGGGTCACCCGGCCAGGGGACTTGTAGAGCTTACCGTATTCCTTGCCGACGGCACCGGGCATCACGATGGTGCTCAGAGGCATGCCCGACTCCTTGTCGGTGAGACCCGCCACCCTCGAATAGAGCACGCTCATGGCGGCCTTTGTGGCGTTGCCGCCGGCCATGACATGCATCGCCGCCGGACCGTGGCTTGAGATGCCGTGGCGGTAGGAGCGGACGATGGCCATGCGGTCGGCCAGGCGGGCGAGCCTGGGCAGCGTTCCGCCGAAGCTCACGCCGGGAAGGCTCGTCTTCACCTCGCCGGTGATGCTGCGAATCTCGCGCGGCGCCGTCATCTTCGGATCGAAGGTCTCGAACTGGGTCGGACCTCCCTGCAGGTTCAGGAAGACGACCGCCTTATCGCGCAGGACATCCGCCCGACCGAGGGCGGAGACCTTCGAGGCCAGCAGTCCGGGAAGGCCCAGGCCGCCGAGCGCGGCGGTACCGACTCTGAGAAACTCCCTGCGGGTTCCGCCGCCGCCAGAGGTGTCAAAAATCCTCAGCATGAAGCCGTCTCCTGCGCAGACCGGCCGGGACAGCTCCCGGCGCTCAGGAGGATTCTATTCGCCGGAGGAAGGGGGAGCAAGCGGAGTCTGCCGCTGCCTCCTTCGACAGCCTCAAAAGAGCGAAAACACGTGCCGCGCAGCTTATCCCATTCCCCGCTTTCCTTGAACAAAGGTCATTTTTACTCGTTTGGATTTCAGCATATATGGAATCCAGATGGCTGAGGGAATTCCTGTCAGCAGCAATTGCTGAACGGTATGGGCATTGAACATTGTTACGTCTACGTACGCCCCAAAAACCAATGACGCGAGCCAGGCATCCAGCAGGTGATAGGAAAAATCGAATACGCGGAAAGTGATAAACGCCCTGGGGAAGAGGTAACGCTCTCTGAAAAACAGGATCAACAGAATGACCGAAAACAGAAGACGGGCGAATTGGCCGCAGGCTTCGCCAATCATTAAAGATTTATAATAGGGAATGTAGGCTTCCCCTCCGGGAGTCGTGCGCTCAGCCCAGGTGCTATCGGTAAAAAGCAACGGGTAGCTACGACTCTCATCCAGGATCCAGATGGGCGTAACGACCAGGCCGATGCAGAGTAGGGTCAGCCATCCAT
>NZOA01000035.1 GCA_002695115.1 Planctomycetota bacterium | reverse complement strand
ATGATCCGGGGCACCTACGGCATCCGCAATACCGTCGGTGATTGGGCCTGGGAGGGAGAGAGCGGCAATTCTCTCTCCAACGGTGGAGAGGACATCGAGATCTGCAATCCCGGCGGCCGGACGATCCTGAGGGTCGAGTACAACGACCGGGGCAAGTGGCCGGTCGGCGCCGATGGGCTGGGTCATTCTCTCGAATTGGGCGCGCCCTACACCGACCAGGATGATCCCGACAGCTGGGTCCAGTCGAGCGATCCCGGCGGTTCTCCAGGCGGCCCGAGTCCTTGCTGGCCGGGTGCGGACATGATCGCTCCTCCGCCAGCGGAGGCCGGGCCGGTTTTCGGCCAGGCGGTCGGGATCTTTCATGGCCAGCAGGATATCGGAGATCCCTGTACGGGGGGCAGCTTTACCTCCGAGGCAGTTGACGACGCCGTTCAATATGAGATAACAGCCTCGGGGCGGGATATCGGGACCGATGGCGACCAGTTTCACTTCGCCTATGTCCAGGTCAGCGGCAACTTCGACCTGAAGGCGCGCATCCTGTCGAGGAACTGGCTCGAGGGTCAGAGCCACGGCCGGGCGGGCATCATGGCGCGCCGTGACCTGAGCGACCGCTCGGCCTACGTCCTTGTCCAGGACTGCCCGGAGCCCGACGGGGCGCGGGCGACGCGAAGAACATCTCACGGCGGTGACAACAACGAGGAGCAGTCCAGTCTCAGCATACATCCCGATTGGTACCGCCTGCGCCGAAGCGGCAATACGATCACGACCTATTATTCCGAGAATGGAACCAGCTGGAGGACCCTGGGGGCTTTTTCCTCCGGCAGGACCAGCTGGGCTCACGGAGGTATCGTCTACCTGGGCCTGGCCCTGACCTCGCACGGCGATTGCGACACGTCCTCCATCACCTGGGGCGAGGTGGTGCTTACCGGTGAGGTCATCTCGAGTCCGAGTGATGGAAACAAGCCCGATCCCGAAGAGAAGGAAGAGGAGGAGGAGGTTCGTGGCGTCTGCAGGCCTTCCCTGGGAGTCACCATCAACGAGGGCTTCTTCCGGGGCACCGATGAGCGCTGGCTCGAACTCTACAATTCGGGCTCCGAGGACGTCGATCTTTCCGGCTACCACTTCACCGATGACAGGAACGATTCAGAGAAGGTCACCCTGGGGGCCGATACGGTCATCGCCGCCGGCGGCTACCTCACCTTTACGGAGGCGGAGCTGGCCCTGGATTTCTCCGCTACCGAGGAGGACAACAGCGTCTTCGTGGCGCTCATCGAGCCCAGCGGCGGCCGGGCCGTCGACGCGGTCAACTTCCGCGCGAGCCACGATGGGCTGAGCGAGGCCCGGGTTCCCGATGGCGGCGAGATGCGCGATGCCGCCGAGCCGACGAGGAATGCCGGCAACCGCCTGGATGTGAGCACGGCCATCGTGATCAACGAGATCATGTATCACCCCATCGACAACGACAGGGACCGGGAGTTCGTCGAGCTCTACAACCGCTCGGATGATCCCGTCGAGCTCACCGGCTGGGAGTTCACCAACGGGATCGAGTTCAGCTTTCCGGACAATACCGTCCTGGGCGCGGGAGAATACCTGGCCGTGGGCCGGGACCCGGCGTTTCTCAGGTCGGTCTACAACCTGCCCGAGGGCTCGGTATACGGTCCCGGCGACAAGGAGGCTCTTGATGACTTCGGCAGCCTCAGCGACCGCGGTGAGCGGATCACCCTGCAGGACGGGCTCGGGCGAACTGTCGATACGGTTCGCTACTTCGACGGCGGCGAGTGGCCACGCTGGGCCGATGGTCACGGCTCCTCGATCGAGCTCATCGATCCAATGCAGGACAATCGCTTCGGCATGGCCTGGGACGCCAGCGATGATTCCGACAAGTCGGAGGTTACCCGCTTTTCCTACACGACTCGTCACAGAGGGGATGAATCGGAGCTTCATCTTCTGCTGCTGAGCCGGGGCATAACCGTGGTCGACAACGTCTCGGTGCTCCAGGGCGCCTCGGCAAGCGAGGATTTTCCCATCATCGACACCGATGAGGTGTGGAGCTATTTCAAGGGTACCGAGGCTCCTCCGGAGAACTGGAAGGAACTCGACTTTGACGACTCCGGCTGGCTTCGGGGACAGACCGGGATCGGCTTCGGGGATGGTGATGACCGGACGGTTCTCACCGACATGCGAAACAACTACATCAGCATCTTCTGCAGGAAGACGTTCACGGTTGAGGACATCGATGAGATCACGGAGCTGGTGGTCAGGATGAGGGTCGACGATGGATTCTACGCTTACCTCAACGGCGTCCAGGTGTCTTCTTATAATATGCGGTCCGCGGCCTATGACGCCCGGGCGTCTATTTCCCGTGAGGCCAGCGACCAGGACCAGTCGATAGAGGATTTCCGGGAGCTGCTCAACGAGGGTGAGAACGTCCTCGCCGTGCAGGTCCACAACGCCAGCCTTGGCAGCGTCGATCTCAGCTTCATTCCCAGCCTGCTGGACAGGCGGCCTTCGGAGGTCGTCCGCGGGGACCAGCGCCTGGCGAATCCCGCCTTCAATTCGAATACGACGGGCTGGCGGCTCGAGGGTACCCACGTACGCAGCGGGCGGACCAGTGTTGACGCCATCGATGGAGCCGGCTCGCTGAAGATCATCGCCTCCGGCCGCGGTGACAATAAGGTCAACCGCATCGAGAGCACCAATACCGGTACACGGCCCTTCAGCACGACTGAGGATCAGCTCGTTGTCTTCGATGCGAAGTGGCATGTCGGCTCACAGACGCTCAACACCCACGGCTTCAAGCACGAGATGGCGAAGACCCATGAGCTCGCCGTTCCCGAGAACCTCGGCAGCCCGGGGGCGGTCAATATTGTCACGAGGAGAGAACTCGAGAACGGAAACGTCCTGAACCTCGGCCCGGTGATGACCGATCTTGAGCAGGAACCCCAGGTCCCGATCGCCGGAGAGCGCGTCAGGATCCGGGTCCGGGTGGCCGATTTCGACGGGGTCGAAAACGTTCACCTGCGCTGGTCACGCAACAATCCGACCACCAACCCCTCCACGGTAACGATGAGCGAGCTCGGTGGGGGTGTTTTCGAAGGTACGATTCCGGGGCAGACGGTTAACTCGAGGGTCGTTTTCTTCATCGAGGCGACCGATACCGCGGGCAATTCCGGGCGCTACCCGGTCGATATCGCGGAGCGCTCTCATCCGATGGTGCTCAATCCGCCTTCTACCGGAATCCACGACAGACGCTACTTCGTCTATTCGCACGATTCCTCCAGGAATCCGGGCGGCCTCTACAACGACTACCGGTTTCATGCCACGGCCTACAACGAATCGCGCCTGGGCAGCCGCAAGAGGCTCTCCAACGATCTCATCCCCGGCTCCTTCAGCTTCGGCGGGACGACGATTTACCACGAGGCGGGCATGAGGTTTTCCGGCAGTCCCTGGGCCCGCGGCAGCTGGGGCGGCAGCTTCCGGGTTGTTTCGCCACGGGACAACCCTATCCACGGCGGGATCAGGAAGTTCAATCTCGAGGACCATCACGGCAACGCGCTGGATGCCCGGGAGCGTATCGCGCACTACCTCCTGCGTCTGAACCAGGGGACCATCGCGGTACCCTATTCCGAGGTCTCGACCCTGGCCCGCTGGCAGGTCAACAGCCGGGTCGTAGGGACCCGGGAGCATGTCTGGGTGCCGGACACCCAATACGTCGGGCTGTGGTTCGATGAGGCTGACGGGGATTTTATCGAGATGGACGACAGGTTCGTCATCAACGACAACGGCGACCGCGCCGGCAACGCCGATGGCCGCGTCCTCTACCCGCCGCCGAACGAGCGCCGGCAGGGAGGGGGCGAGAACAAGGAAAACTACCGCTGGTTCTTCGGCCTGCGGGCCAAGAACGGGGCGGATGACTTCACCAACTTCCTCGAATTCTGCCGCCTGATGGACCCATCCGTGACCAACAATACCCGGTTCGCAGCCGAGGTCTGGGACAAGGTCAATGTCGAGGAGCTTCTGCGGATCTGGGCGATCCGTTTTAACCAGGCCGACTGGGACACGTGGGGAACCAACCGCGGCAAGAACTGCTATTTTTACCAGGACGGTTCGCAGGGAAGATGGCATCTCCTGGCCTGGGATATGGAGTTGACCTTTGAGACAGGACGCCTGGATCAATTCCTGATTCCCAGCTCCCCCAACGCGACCTTTCGCCCCGGGTCGTTCGCCGAGGTGAACAGGATGTTCGCGATCTTACCGATCAAGAAGCTTTACTACGGGATTCTCGACACCATGGTCAACGGACCCCGGGCCATCTATACCTCTGAGCGCCTGAACGATTACATGCGGAAGCTCGACGGGCTGAGCATGTCGAATACGGGGATCGGCAAGCCTAACGGATATGTCGATCAGCGCAGGAACCGTATCAGGAGCCGGATCTCCTCGGTGTCGAATACGGCCTTCCGGATCACGACTCGCAGCGGCGCCGATTTTTCCACGGAGGACAGGAATGTGTCGCTCACGGGGCAGGGGGCCGCGCGCCTGATGCAGGTGCTGGTCAACGGCGAGAGCTTCGATCTCACCCATACGAGCATGACGGGCTGGCGGATCTCGGAAATTCCCCTGGGGCCGGGGCCGAACTTCCTCGAGCTGCAGGCCATCGATCTCAACGGTGAACTGCTGGGCGCCGACACCGTCACCGTCACCACCACCGCGGAATTCGGTCCGCCCGAGATCGCCTCCCTGTCGCCCGCCGAGGCGGAGGCGGGGGACGTCATCGAGATCCGCGGCACGGGCTTCCTGCCCGGGCTCACGGTCCTTTTTGGAGACACTCCAGCTCCGGTGGCGGATCGCCAGTCCGAGACGAAGATTCTCGCCGAGGCGCCCGCGGGCTCGGGCGAGGTGGAGGTGCGGGTCAGGAATTCCAACGGGCAGGAGTCCGGGGGAGCGAATTTCACCTACTTCCAGCCGGGTCCTGTCTTCGTGCGCGGCGATGCCAATGGAGATGGAGCGCTCGATATCAGTGACGCGGTCTCGGTGGTCTCATTCCTGTTCATGGGCGGGCAGCTCACCTGTCTCGATGCCGCCGATGTCGACGATGACGAACAGCTGGTGATCACCGATGCGGTCTACCTGCTCGATTTCCTCTTCAGGGATGGAGCATCCCCCGCGCCGCCATACCCGCAGGCTGGTGTCGACCCCGAAGGCAACGCGCTGAGCTGCGACATTTAATTCCGCAGAGTTTGCCGTGCATGCCGGCCAGAGGGTATGATGGAGGAAACGGAGGGCACACCGGGGAAGGAGACCCATGAACAAACAGACCCGCGTATCCAGGGTCTTTCCAGCATCCGGGCTGGCAAGGCTATTCGCCGTTTACTTTTTCACTCTCGTCTTGCCTGTTTTCTTCCCGGTCCCGGGAAGGCTCCAGGCCCTGACCATCTCCGAGGTCATGTATCATTCGAGCGCGCTCGAGGACCGGGGTGATGAATATATCGAGCTCTACAATGAGAATATCGATCCGCTGGACCTGAGCGGCTACTCGATCTGCAACGGGATCAACTTCGTCTTTCCCCGTGGCACCTATCTCGATGGGCACGCCTACCTGGTGGTCTGCGCGGACGAGGCCGTCATCCGGGATCGCTACGGGATCACCAATACGATCGGGAATTGGGTAGGCTCCCTGGATAATTCCGGCGAGCGCATCGAGATCTGCAATACCGGTGGGCGGATCGTGGGGGAGATGAGCTACAACGATCGCGGCAAGTGGCCGGTCGGAGCAGACGGCACGGGCCACAGCCTGGCGCTGAAGGCGCCCTTTCTGGACTTCGATGATGCCGACAGCTGGCGTCTGAGCAGGAGCCTCGGGGGAACGCCGGGCAGGCCGAACGGTCCTTCCTTCGCGGCGGGGGGCGCGGTATTCGAGCCGCCCGCCAACGGTATGGATTCGAATGGTTTCATCCTCACCTGGCTGGTCCTGGGACCCTACACCGGCGCCAGCTGCGATCTCGGCGACTCGGTCATCCGTGCCGACTGGCTGCGTGAAGCCGGTGGCGGCACCCGCCGGCAGACGGACATGGACTGGAGGGCTGGAGACGTGGTCAATACCAGCTTTGCCAGCGCTCGCTCCACCGGCCTGCATCGGAATTCACCGACCAATACCCCCACGGTCGAGGAGTACAACTCCTTCGGGGACACCATCGATTTCAACGAGTCGGTCTGGCCTCCGGACCCTGAAAACGTGATGGGCTACGCCTTCACCTATGTCGACAACGTCACGAACTCCAACCTGGGTGTTACCATAGGGTGCGCGAGCGACGATGCCATCGCCGTCATGATCAACGGCAGCCACGTGCATGTGAACGATGCCTGCCGCGGTGTCGGCAACTCCGGACAGGTCCAGGACACCGCCTCTGCGACCCTGCGCCCCGGCAAGAACCTGGTCGCCGTGAAGGTTTTTGAGAACGGTGGCGGCTGGAGTTTCCGGCTGAGGTTTCAGCAGAGGCTCGGCGGCGCGCCGATCACCGATTCCTCCGTGATCCAGGTCACCACCGATGTCGATGCCGGGCTTGATTTCGATGGCAACGGCGAACCGATCAAGGACCCTGGCGGCGGCGATCCCGGCGGCGGCGATCCTGAGCCCGAGCCGCTGCAGGAGCCGGGAAGCTCCCCGGTCCTGATCAACGAGGGGTTGATGCTTACCGGCGGGGCGCGCTGGATCGAGCTCTACAACCGGTCCGGTTCGACGGTAGACCTCTCGGGCTACTATCTCACCGACGATCCCGCCAACCTCACCAAGAGCAGGCTCGCGGCCGGGACCAGCCTGGCCTCCGGGGCCTTCCTGACCTTTACCGATACCGAGTTGGGGCTCGATTTCTCCGTTACCGAGGCCGAGAACCGCGTCTTCGTGGCGCTGGTGGATGACAGTGGAGAGAAGGTGCTCGACGCCTACAATTTCGAGCCCGAATTCGTCGATATGAGCGAGGCCAGGATCCCGGATGGGGATGACGAGCTCGAGGGAGCCTCGGTCGCCACCAGGGGAGCCGCGAACAGGATGGAGGTGAACCAGGATATCGTGATCAACGAGATCATGTACCACCCGATCGGCGACAATGGGGACAAGGAGTTCATCGAGCTCTACAATAGGGGAAACAGGACCGTTGACATCAGCGGCTGGGAGCTGAACCGCGGGCTGAGCTTTGCCTTTCCCGAGGGCACCCGGCTGCCATCGGACACCTACCTTGTCATCGCCCGCAATCCGCGGCTGGTCGAGGAGACGCACGGCCTGCCTGCCGATTCCGTGCTGGGTCCCGAGCAGACGCCCGAGGCCCTCGATGATTTCAACACCCTGCGAGACAGCGGTGAGCGCCAGACGCTCAAGGATACTCTCGGCCGCACCGTCGATACGGTGCGCTACTACGACGGCGGAGACTGGCCGCGCTGGGCGGATGGGATGGGCTCCTCGATGGAGCTGATCGACCCCTACCAGGACAACCGGTTCGGGGCGGCCTGGGATGCCAGCGATGACTCCGACAAGGCGGAGGTCGAGCATTTCAGCTACGTCGGACGCCACGGAGGCGGTGAATCCGAGCTTCATGTCCTCCTGCTGACGCGCGGTATGAGCGTCGTGGACAATCTCTCGATTGTCGGCGGGGCTGTACGCAATGACGACACCGAGCTCATCGCCGATGACGAGATCTGGCGCTACTTCAGGGGTACGCAGGCGCCGCCGGCGAATTGGAGGGATCGCGGCTTCGACGATTCCGACTGGGAGAGCGGCCGCACCGGTATCGGCTACGGGGATGGCGATGACACCACCGTGCTCGACGATATGCGCAACAACTACCTGACCGTCTTCTGCCGCAAGACCTTCAACGTCACCAATGTCGCGGACATCAACGAGCTCATTCTCTCGATCACGGTCGACGATGGCTTCTACGCCTATATCAACGGCGTCCAGGTTGCCTCCTACAACGTCAACAGTCCCGCCTGGGACTCGTCCGCCTCGGGCGCCGGGGAGCCGACGCTCGTGGAGCGAACCCTGGAGAACCCGGGCGCCGTTTTACGCCTGGGCGAGAACGTTCTCGCCGTACAGGTCCACAACGGAAACCTCACCAGCTCCGACCTGAGCTTCATTCCCCGGCTGGTCGACCGGACCACGACCTTCGTCGATGGAAGTGAACAGCTCACCAACGGGAGCTTCAACTCGAATACCCGCGGCTGGATGCTGGAGGGAACCCATTGGCGCAGCGGCAGGACCACCATCGATCCGATCGATGGGGCCGGCTCGCTGAAGGTGATCGCCGCGGGCCGGGGCGACAATAAGGTCAACCGTATCGAGACGCCCTCGGGGGGAACAGGCCTGTCGAACCTCAATACCAACGAGGACCTGCAGATCTCCTTCGATGCGCGCTGGGTCATCGGCTCCCAGACCATCCTGACGCATGGCTACCAGCATGCCATGGCGAAGTCCCATCGACTCGCGGTACCGGAAAACCTGGGCACCCCGGGCCGCATCAACAGCGTCACCCTGCGGCTGATCGATGAGACCGGGAGCGCGAACCTCGGCCCTGTGATCCGGGACGTCTGGCAGGATCCGCCGGTCCCGGGCGCCAACGAGTCGGTCACGGTTTACGCCAGGGTCAACGATTCCGATGGAGTCCGCAGCGTGCGCCTGCGCTATTCATCCAACAACCCGTCCTCCAACCCCTCGAGCGCGAACATGACGCACCGTGGAGGTGATCTCTACAGCGGGACGATACCAGGCCGCTCGATGGGTACGAAGATAGTGTTCTTCCTCACGGCCGCGGACGATGGGGGGAGAGAGGGCAGGTACCCGGTGGATATCGAGGAGCGAACGCATCCCCTGGTGCTCAACCCCGGCTCCATCAGCCTCAATGATGAGCGCTACCTGATCTACCGCCATACCGAGCGGCTTCCCGCGACGAACTATCACAGCTACCGCTTCTGGATGACCAATGCCGATGAGTCCCGCATTTCAGGCCGCAGGCAGCAGTCGAACGACCTGGTGCCCGGCACCTTCGTCTACGGAGGCTCACGTCTCTATTACGGCTCGGCGACCCGGTTCTCCGGCAGTCCGTTCGCGCGCGGCGGCTGGGGAGGGAGCTTCCGGGCCGTCATGCCCAGGGATGACCTCCTGCACGAGAGGATTCGCAAGATGAACCTCGACAACCATCACGGCAGCGGCAACAACGCCCGTGAGAGGATCTCCCACTATCTCATCCGGCACAACCAGGGTACGGAGGGGACTCCCTACTCCGAGATCCAGACCATGGTTCGCTGGCAGCTCAACGATCGCACCACCAACACTCTCGAGCATACCTGGGTTCCCGACGTCCAGTATCTCTCGCTCTGGTTCCCGGGCGATGATGATGGGGATTTCTTCGAGGTCGATGACCGCTTTGTGATCAATGACAGCGGTGGGCGAGCTGGAAATACCAATGCCTCGGTGAGGTTCCCGCCCTCGAGTCCGCGTTCGGATGGAAACGGCGAGAACAAGGAAAACTACCGCTGGTTCTTCGGCCTGAGGGCCAAGAACGGCGAGGACGACTTCAGCAGCCTCATCGAGCTGGCCCGGGTCATGGACCCATCCCAGACCAGCAACGCGGTCTTTGATGAGGTCGTCTGGGACATCGTCAATGTCGAGGAGATGCTGCGCATCTGGGCTGTGCGTCTCAACACCGATGACTGGGACACCTGGGGCGCCAACAGGGGCAAGAACTGCTACCTCTACCGGCCTGCGATCGATGGAAGATTTTGTCTCCTGGCCTGGGATATGGAGCTCACCTACGGCAGCACCAGCTCCTTCCTGATCCCCAGCTCGCCCAACTCAGCCTTCAACCCTGGCGGCTTCAGCGAGGTCCATCGCCTGATGAACCGTCCCGCGATCAAGCGGATCTGGTACGGCATCCTCGATGAGATGGTCAATGGCGCCGACAGCTGGTTTACCTCCGCGCGCCTGTCTCCCTATATGCAGCGCCTGAGCGCGATTGGAATGGGCAATACCAACGTCGGCCAGCCGGGCGGCTATATCGACCAGCGTGCCAGCTCGCTCAGGAGCCGTATCTCGAGCGTCATCAGCACCCCGTTCAGGATCACGACGAATAGCGGCAGGGATTTCTCGGTCGATGACTTCACCGTCGCTCTCGCCGGCAATGCCTCGGTGCGCGTCGGACAGATCCTCGTCAACGAGGAATACTACGAGACCGATTTTCCGACCATGACGACCTGGCGGATCAACGATATCCAGCTGCACCCGGGCCTCAACGAGCTCAACCTGATCGGCTTTGACCGCCGCGGAAATATCGTCGGCACCGAATCGATCAGCGTCACCAATACCAACGCCGAGTGGGACGCGCCGGTCATCAGCAGGCTGGAGCCGGCCGGAGCCCCGGCGGGAGACAGGATCTCCATCGTCGGTACCGGCTTTCATGATGGTGTCCGTGTCTTCTTCGGCGATACGGAATCTTCGTCGGTCAGCTACGATGAGGATGGCGCCAACGCCAATACCATCACCGCACGGGTACCCGAGGGTGTGGGCCTGGTGAGGGTCACGGTTCGCAACGTCGATGCGCAGGTCTCCAACGCGGTTGATTTCAATATCACTCCGCCACCGGCCCAGTTCATTCGGGGTGATTCAAACGGAGATGGCAGGGTCGATGTCAGCGACGCGGTGAAGATCGTCTTCCATCTCTTCAGGGGAGCGGAGCTTTCCTGCGCTGACGCCGCGGACATCAACGATGACGAGGCCCTGAATATCACCGACGCCGTGCGGCTGCTCGATCATATGTTCCGCGGCGGTCCAGCTCCGGCCTCGCCGTATCCCGCCCTGGGGAGGGATCCGGCCGGTGATGGGCTCGACTGCTCTAACTGACGCCACGCAGTCACTTCCGGGGGATTCCAGGAAGATTTCAGAAAGAGCGGCCATCGGCTGTTAAGATAAGCCCGGCGGTTTTTCCCCTCGCCGCTCTGGTGTGAGAAATCTGAACTCCGGGAGAGCCCGTCTTGTCATCGCAGGATCCCTACAGCCATCCAATTCCGGATCATCCTTCCCGGGAACCTCTCGAGGATGAAGGGGAGCGGCTGGAGCCTCCTGTTTCGGCCAGGGATCGGAGACCCTGGATCAGGAAGCCCTATCCANTGGTTACGTTCGCGCTGGTTCTCGTTCTGCTGGGACTTCATATCGTCCAGGAGGCNTTCGGCGAGTCAGCGAGCTTCTGGGCGATTGAGAACCTGGGTCAGGATCGCGTTATGGTATGGGAGGGGGAGCTCTGGCGCCTTCTGACCTGCAGCTTTTTCCATTTTGGCTGGCTGCACCTGGTCTGCAATCTCCTGGGTATCTTTCTGTTCGGGAAGGTCGTGGAGCGCTGGCTGGGTCCTTGGCGTTTCCTCTGCTGCTACCTGGTCTTCGCCCTGATGGGCTCGTTGACCTACCAGGCAGTCGCCAGGGGCGGTATTGGTATCGGTGCTTCAGGGGCGCTGTGCGGTCTCATCGGGGTTTTTCTCGCTCTGCGCCTGGGGCGCAAGGAAGAAGACCACCTGGTTCTCGGCATGAGGTTTTTCCTCTGGTTCTTCGTGATCTGCGCCCTCTTGTTCTGGGAGTCGTTCCTGTGGGAATTGTCGGGGTTGGATATCGCTGATTCCGCTCACTTTGGAGGGCTCTTTTCCGGGGTCGCCGCCGCTCTGTATTTCTTCAGCAGNCCGGGAGATCCTGCGACGGGGGTTACAGGCCGGCGCGGGCTTNTCGTGTTTACCGCCGGGGCCCTGTCTCTCTCTATGGCAATCTACGGACTCGCCTACCCCTTTATGGANTGGTCCTGGCATCTTTGGCGCTCCGATGCCGCCCTGGAGCGGGGGGATGAGGCCAGCGCCGCGGCTGCACGTGCGCGCGCACGCTCTCTCGGCGGGGATAGAGCCGCCCTGAATATCATCGTCCGGGATGCGAGTGAAGGGCGTCTCGGGCAGGCCCTTCGTTACTGGGAGGGGGAATCACTCGAAGATCCCGAGCTCCAGGCCGCGGCCGGTTTCAGTATCTACGATGGAGTCTACTTTGAGCGCGGCTATTGCCGGGAGATCGAGCTTCTGCTCGACACGCTCATCGAACTCACCGACAGGGCGCTGGAGGAAAAAGGCAAGAGCCTGGTCCTCCTGAACCAGGCCGCCTGGTTCAGGGCCTTGCGGGGAAAAGACCTGGACAGTGCGCTCTCCTTCGCGCAGGAGGCCCGGGACCTCGATTGCCGCAACCAGGCCATCCTGAATACGCTGGGCTGGGTTCACTTCCAGAGGTCTGAAACCAAGAAGGCTTTCGAATATCTCAGGTACGCCGTTGATGACCCCCGGCATCTCGAAAAGCTCTGCGATGACGAGGGCGGCGGTTTTGATCTGCTCAGGGCCCTCGGTCTGCGTTCAGCGGGTTTTCTTCCCAATTACGCGGCCAATTATCTCTACCTCGCGCTGGCCTACGGGCAGATCGGACAGCTGGAAAATGCCCGTGCCATGGTACGAATGGTTCGACAGGACGACGCGGAGCGCATGCTCAGGCTCCACGAGAAACGGCTTCTCGATGAACTCGAGGAAACCCTGGGCAACAGCCTGCCGGAGCCCTCCGGCGTGTTTGAGAGGCGTCCCAGTCCATTCAGAAGGTGATCTTTTTGAAGGCGGCCGCCTGGTCGCGGATGGCGGACTCCGTCGCCAGGCGTTCGATGGACGATGCTCCGAAGAAGCCGTCGATCGAGCCAGTGTTCTGGAGGATGTACTGGGCGTCCTCGGGCTCACTGATCGGACCTCCGTGACAGAGCACGATCACGTCCTCCCGGATCTCCTTCGCGGCGGCTGCCATGGCATCTATGATGGCCGGGCAATCCTCCAGGCTCAGGGCGGTGCTCGCGCCGATGGAGCCCTTGGTTGTCAGTCCCATATGGGGAACGAGGATGTCGGCTCCCGCCGCCGCCATGTCGGCTGCCTGGGCGGGTTCGAAGACATAGGGAGCTGTGAGAAGCTCCAGTTCATTCGCCTTGCGTACCAGCTCGACCTCGAGGCCGTAGCCCATGCCGGTCTCTTCGAGGTTCTGGCGCAGCCTGCCGTCGTAGAGTCCTACTGTCGGGAAGTTCTGGATGCCCGAGAAGCCCATTGTCTTCAACTCGGGGAGGAAAACATCCATCAGCCGGAACGGGTCGGTTCCACAGACGCCGGCGAGAACAGGCGTGTCCTCGACCACGGGAAGGACCTCGCTGGCCATCTCCTTCACGATGGCGTTGGCGTCGCCGTAGGGAAGGAGCCCCGCGAGGGAGCCTCTTCCCGCCATGCGGAAGCGCCCGGAGTTATAGATGATGATCAGATCGACCCCCCCCTGTTCGCAGAACTTGGCGGAGATTCCCGTGCCGGCCCCTGCACCGATGATGGGGATTTTCTTTTCGATCTGTGACCTGAGTCTCCGAAGTATTTCGCCGCGTTCGATGGCCATGTGTTTATTCAAGCACCTGTTCTTTTCACCGGGTTTCAGTCATTGCTCAGCATGTCGAGGAGCGCCTTCGCGCAGGCCTGCGCGAAGGCAGGCTCGTTGATGTTCGTATTCAACTCGTGGAGCTCGATTTCTTCACTGATGTTTTCCCTGATCGCATCGAAGAGTGCCGTGTCCGCCTCGGGATCGTGAAAGGGTTCTCCCTCGACGTCGATCAGCGAGATTCCCTCGAGGGGCAGTAGAAGCTTCACCGGTCCGCGTGCGGAGTTGAGGCGTTCGGCGAGCCGAAGGCCGATCTCACGCGCCTCCGCGGGAGTGGTTCTCATCAGGGTGACGGCCGGGTTGTGCTGGTAGAAGAGCCGCTGGCTGAATCGATCCGGGACGGTCTCCGGGGGGCCGAAGTTCACCATATCGACGGCTCCCACGGAGACAACCTGGGGGATCCCGCCAGCCCCCGCGGCCTTCAACCTGTTCGCTCCGGCGCTGAGGATTCCGCCGACGTATTCATCGGAGAGCTCGGTGGTGGTTATGTCGAGGACGCCGGCGAAGTAGCCGTCCTCGATAAGACCCTCCATAGTTCGTCCTCCGGTTCCCGTGGCGTGAAACACGATGACCTCGAAGCCGGCCTTCTCGAGTATCCTCCTGGCCTCTGTCACGCAGGGAGTCGTCACTCCGAACATGCTGGCGGCGACGAGGGGTCTCATGGTCGCAGGCCCATCTTTCTTCCCGGCGGCCATCCCGGCTACGGCGTCGGCGGCGTTGCGAAGGATCACCGCCGAGATCCGGTTGATGCCCGCGATGTCGACAACGGAGTGCATCAGCGTGATGTCCCTGGTGCCCACCCAGGCCGAGACATCCCCGGAGGCCAGCGTCGATACGATCACTTTAGGGAAGCCGACGGGGAGCGATCGCATGGCGGCGGCGCCAATCGTGGTATTGGCCGAGCCGCCGGCGGCGAGGACTCCATCTATTCTCGAGTCCGCGAAGAGTTCCTGGACGATGAGAGCCGCGCCGTCGCTCATGATCGTCATCGCATGGCCCCGATCCTTCTTTTCGACGAGCTCCTCCAGCGAAGAGCCTCCCGCCTCGGCAACGGCCTCGCGTGGAGTGTCCGCCTTGAAGGCCGGCGCCTCGAGCACCCCCGTGTCGACAATCCAGGCGCGATTTCCCTTCTCCTCGATCGCATCACGCAGGTACCCCATCTCCTCACCCTTGGTGTCGAGGCATCCGACTATCGCTATCGTGACGCTCATGGCTTTTCCCGTGGTCTTGCCGCTATCGGTGACCGGGCAATCTACCACCCGCGCCCGGCTAGTGAAAAGGGGTCTTCAGCCCGGATGCGCACCCGCCGCGCTTCGCCCTGCCCCGGGTACGGCCGGCTCCGGGGGACGGGGGTGCTTGATTGCTGAGAAAAGAGTATGCCATACTCGCCGCCGGGTAGAGTTCCAATAGCCCGGTCGCTTCCGGGGAAAAATTCCATCATCATGCCGGAAACTCCAGCTTCAATTGAGAAGGTCAAGGCCGCGGCAGCGGCTTGCTTCGACTCCGCCCTGCGAAAGCATCGCGAGGGGGAGGATTCCTTCAGGGTGGTAGGCTCCTACGCTGCCGGAATGGATCAGGTCCTGTCGGACCTGTTTGAGCAGGAGTTCGCCGGCTCGCAGGAGGTCGCGCTGATCGCGGTGGGGGGCTACGGCCGCCGGGAGCTCTGTCCGTATTCTGATCTCGATCTCCTTATCCTCAGGGAGTCAAGCTCCTCGGATTCCGACATCCAGAGGTTCGTCACCCTTCTCTGGGACTGCGGCTTTGACCTGGGACACTCCGTTCGCACTCTGCAGGAGTGCTATGAGTATATGGTCGACAACCCCATCACCGGCGCGACCCTGCTGGAGAACAGCCTGATTGCCGGTAGCCGGAGGCTGTACAAAAGGTTCGAGTCCGAGGTGGTTGAGCGCTACCGAAAAAAAGAAGGCGGGAAGTTCGTGGCCAGCAAGATCGAGCAGATCAGGTTGTCCCTGGATACCGAGGGCCGGACAATCTATATCCTGGAGCCTCACCTGAAGGATGGGGTGGGAGCCCTCCGCGACATCCAGCGCATTCTCTGGGTTGAAAACATCCGCAACGGGAGTGTAGGGTTCGATGGCTTCAGTCCGAAGAGTGTTGTTTCCCCGGATCGCGTCACCAGCCTGCGGGAGGCCTATGCCTTCTATCTTGGCGTACGCTGTGAGCTGCATTTTCATACCGGCGGCCGCCTGGAGGTTCTCGAGGATGACTCCATCCGCGAGGTAGCGAAGAATCTCTTCTATCCCGGCGATGGGCGCGAGGCCGTCGAGGGCCTGATGGCCGATTATTTTCGTCATGCGCGCAATACCTATCAATTCCTCAAATACTATATCGAGGTATTTGAGGGCCTGTCCTTTTCCCAGGGACTGAAGAGAAAATTTTTCATCAAGCCGGTGGGCTCGTACCTGAAGCTCTACAATGGCAGGCTCTACCTGCGAGTTGAGCCCGTGGAGGAATCGCTTGCCGAGGAGATCATCGGTTTTTTTGTCGAGGCGCATCGACTTGACTGCTTTCTCAGCCAGGAATTGCGCGAATGGATTCGTGGCCGCATCCGGGAGGGCCGGGTCGACTTTACCGGCTCGATGATCATCTACAGGATGCTGCTTTCGATTCTTCGTGAAGAGTCCGGGGTAGCGAAGATTCTCAGGGGGATGCGGCGCACCGATGTGCTTGGCAGGATCATCCCCGAGTTTTCGAGACTCGAGGGTCTGGTCAATTTCGGAGGGCATCACCACTACACGGTCGACGAGCATACCCTGAGGACCCTCGAGAAGCTGGATTCGCTGCGCGATGTGGATGCGGGAATGGAGGAGCGGGAGTTCCGGGAGATCCTGGAGAGCCTCCGGGATCTCGTTCCGCTTCGAATGGCCCTGCTCCTGCATGATATAGGCAAGGCCTTCGAGGGGGATCACGAGGTCAGCGGCTCGGAAGCCGCCGGTCTCATCTGTGAGCGCTTCGGGCTGAACGAGGAGACAATCGATACGATAGAGTTCCTCGTCTATCGACACCTGAGGATGTTCAAGGTCTCCGAGCGCCAGGACTATTCCGAGGAAGGGGTAGTGGAATCCTTCGCCCGCCTGGTGGGTTCCCAGGAGAGGCTGAAAATGCTCTACCTGATGACCTATGTGGACATCAGCAGCGTGGGGCCGGGTGTCTGGACCGGCTGGAAAGGCGCCCAGCTTTCCGACCTCTACAGGCGCACATTGGATTATATGCAGGGGGGCGGGGCGCTGGAGCAGAACTTCGACGAGGTGCTTGTCGCCTCCGGTCTCGATCCGGAAGCTCGTGAGCGGGTGAAGAGCCATTGCGAGTCGATCGGAACCCCCTCTTACCTCAGGGAGGTCGTTCCGGAGAAGATGCTGGTTCACATCGACATGGTGACAGGGCTCCGGGAGACGGGAAGCGCGCAGGTCCGCCCGGACAGCTTTCTGGATTTTCACGAGATCACTATCTGCTGGTGGGATCGCCCGGGCTTGTTTTCCGACATTACCGGTGTCCTCTACTCCGAGGGTCTGAATGTGCTGGGAGCCAGGGCGTTTTCTCGCAGTGACGCGGTGGCGGTAGATCTTTTCCACGTCGAGGTGGTTGATCAGACCGGCGTGCCTATGGAGTCGAGGGTCGAGAATATTCGCGCGAAGCTGGAGGCCGTGGCCTCAGGCGAGGAGAGTGTCGATGCCCTGATCGGGCGCTGGCTGAAGACGAATCGGTACAGTCCCCTCCTGAAGCGTTCACGGCCCCTCTATGGCCCCTCGGTAAAATACGACAATACGATTTCGGATGTCTGTACCGTCATCGAGGTCAACGCGGGAGACCGTACGGGACTCCTGCACGACGAGGCGAGTGTCCTCAGCCAGCTCGGCCTCGATGTCAGGGCGGCCAAGATATCTACGATCGCCAGTCGTGCGCGGGGCGTCTTCTACGTACTCGATGTGGATGGGAAGAAAGTCGAGGACAAGGAGCGAATGGCCAGGATCGAGAAAGAATTAATAGCCAGGGTCAAGAAGCCCTCACTTACCGATGGTAAATGACTTGCTCAGATCCCGCGGTATGATTATGTTGGTGCAGGTCTCGTATACCTGACAAAGCAGTTTAGGTTCGTTGAAGCAGGCTATCCGGCCTCGGGGATTTTCAAAAGGACACAGTAGGCTCCGATGAAGCTTATTACCGCAATAGTGCAGCCTGCGCGGCTGGAAGCCGTCAAGGAGGCCCTCAGCAAGGTCGAGGTCTTCCGTCTGACGGTTGGGGATGTCAAGGGACTCGGAAGGCAGAAGGGCCATACTGAGGTCTATCGAGGACATGAGTACGAGGTAAACCTGTTGCCCAAGGTCCGGCTCGATATCGCCGTGAACGAGGAGTTCGTGGAACCCACGATCGAGGCGATCATCCGCGGTGGACGAAGCGGTCCGGAAGGTAATATAGGTGATGGCAAGATCTTCGTACAACCACTCGAAGATGTCATCCGCATCAGGACAGGTGAGCGCGGCTCAGAGGCTATCTGAGCGGGCTTGATTCGTTCTGTCGGCTTGCGCTGCCGATCCCGGGCCACGAGTGAGACGAGACACAGGCAGGCTACCGGATTCAGTGGGGGGTGAGCCGGCCGTAGCGGGCTCAGGCGGCAGGGGTCTCTTCTGAATCACCGGTTTCCGTTTCCGCCAGGGGCGGGACCCCTGGGATGGGGGCAGGACCGCTGCTCGTTCCAGGGACCTCTCCCAGGATTTCCTTGAGGAGTTCGTCGAGATCTTCGCCCTGCATGACCTCCTTCTCGAGGAGGGTCTCCGCGATGCGGTTGAGGCAGATCCTGTTTTTCTCTATGATCGCCATCGCCTCCTCGTTGGCCTCCTCGATCAGGCGTCTGACCTCAGCGTCGATTTCCTGGGCGGTGCTTTCGCTGAAGTTCCGATCTTCCTGGGTCATATCTCTTCCAAGGAAGACCTGCTGGCTTTCCCTTCCGTAGACGACCGGTCCGAGCTTCTCGCTCATACCGAAACGGCAGATCATGCTCCTGGCGATATGTGTCGCGCGCTCGAGGTCGTTTCCGGCGCCGGTGGAGAGCTCCTCGAAGACCAGGAGCTCTGCGGCTCTGCCTGCCAGCAGGCCCTTGAGCTTGTCCAGGAGATCCGGCTTGCTCGTCAGGTAGCGATCCGCTTCGGGAGTCTGCATGGTATATCCCAGCGCGGCGTGGCCGCGGGGGATGATCGATATTTTTCTTACCGGGTCAGCGTTCTCACACAGCGCGGCGACCAGGGCGTGACCGGCCTCGTGATAGGCGACCTTGGCGAGCTCTTCTTTTCCCAGCTTCCTGCTGCGGCGTTCCGGACCCGCGATGACACGCTCAACCGCTTCATCGAGCTCTGCCTGGGTTATCTCGGTGGCATTTTTCCTGGCCGCCATGAGGGCCGCCTCGTTGAGAAGGTTGGCGAGATCCGCGCCGGTGAAGCCCGAGGTATTTGCCGCGATCAGGTTGAAATCGATGCTGTCGGAGAGGACCTTGTTCTTGGCGTGTACCTCGAGGATCGCTTTTCTGCCCTCGAGATCGGGCGCGTCGATGACGATCTGGCGGTCAAATCGCCCCGGCCGCAGCAGCGCCGGGTCCAGGACGTCCGGGCGGTTGGTCGCGGCCAGGAAGATAACCCCGGAGGTCGTGTCGAAACCGTCCATCTCGACAAGCAACTGGTTCAGGGTTTGCTCCCGTTCATCGTGCCCGCCTCCGAGCCCGGCGCCGCGCTGGCGGCCCACCGCGTCCAGCTCGTCCACGAATACGATGCAGGGAGCCTTGCCCTTGGCCTGCTCGAAGAGGTCTCTTACGCGGGAAGCTCCAACTCCCACGAACATCTCGACGAAATCGGAGCCGCTGAGCTGGAAGAAAGGCCTGGCCGCTTCGCCGGCGACGGCGCGGGCCATCAGTGTCTTTCCCGTTCCAGGAGGACCTACCAGGAGCATCCCCTTGGGCATCCGCCCGCCGAGGGTCTGGTACTTTCCGGGAGCCTTGAGGAAGTCGACGACCTCCATCAGCTCGACCTTGGCCTCCTGGCAGCCGGCTACATCAGCGAAGGTTACCTTGTCATCGGATTCTCCCGCCATTTTTGCCCGGGCTTTTCCGAAGGACATGGCTGTTCGCCCGAGCTGTCCGGACTGACGCATCATCATGATCCAGAGGAAGAGGATCAGGAAGAACGGCAGCATCCAGACGAGCATGGTGCTCCAGCCGCTTGGAGGAGTTATCTTTGTGGGGATCTTTTTTTCTTTAAGGAGATCCATGATCTCCTTCCTGTCCTGCGGGTTCTTGATCGCCGTGGTGGTGAAGCGGAAGGACTCTTCCTTAGGCAACTTACCTATCTCGCCTCCAAAGGGAGCATGGGCGATATCGGGCTTGTTGTTCTCTTGGTTTTCACCCGTGGCGTCAGGGGGCACCGACTCGGACTTGTAGTCCTTGGGGATGGTCATGACGCCGACGAATTCTTCGTCCTCGAGCTGAACCCATTCGACGTGCCCGGCCGCGAGGTGTTCCCTGAATTCGTTGTAGGAGGCTTCGTTCTGTTTCTTCGTCAGGAAGATGCTCAGCATGATGACAGCGAGCATGATGATGAGGCCAACCTGGAAGAGATTCAGACCGGATTTGCGCTTGGGGCGCCCGGAGTCGTCCTGTTTCAGACCGGGATCTTCCTGCTTGTCGCTGTTTTCTGCCACTTTCTTGCCTGGCTCCGCGTAAATGCCGTGGAATTCTCCCGCTGGAACCTGCAGCGGGCGCGTTTAGACGCTAATCGAGTCATGATATCATAACGCGCTATGGTAGTTCACGCTAACTGCTCCGAGTCTTCCGGAAGTTCGCTTGTTGATTATCGGTATTCGTTGCTGGTACAGGAGCGGCTGGTGAGCCTGCGCCAGGACGGAATCCTGGGAGATCTGCTCTGGTTGCTGGAGCATCCGCCGACCATCACGCTGGGCACCTCCGGCGGGTCCAGCCATCTCCTATTGCCCACAGACGACCTCGAGGCCCGCGGAGTGATGGTTGTAGAGACCTCGCGGGGGGGAGATATTACCTGCCATGAGCCGGGGCAGCTTGTCGGGTATCCTGTCGTCGATCTCGCCCAAGCGCCTTGCCGCAGGGATATTCACCGCTACCTGCGCGGGCTCGAAGACGGAATTATCGGAGTGTTGGCGAAGCTCGGTCTCGAGGGCGTGCGGATCGAGGGGAGAACAGGGGTATGGATTGCGGGAAGCCCGCCAAGAAAGATCGCCGCCCTCGGTGTACGCTGCAATCGCTGGATTACCTCTCATGGTTTCGCCCTCAATTTCGAGAACGATCTCGAGGGCTTCGGGGCTATCGTTCCCTGCGGTATTTCCGATGCTGGAGTGACCAGCCTTCGCAGGGAATTGCCGAAGGGGAAGATGCCTTCTTCCGGGGAGCTCCGGGTCCTGGTACACGAGGAACTCCAGGCCAGCCTGGGGGTGTCCCTGGGGCTCGTTGTGGGAGAAGAGGTCGGCGAATTGTGCGACAGTTCGCCGGCGGAGCCGAAGGCCACGGGGCCACTCTCAGAGCCGCGCGGTCTGGAGTAAGAACCTGATACGCGACAGGAAGCGCGCAGCGATGAATCCATCGATCGCCCGGTGGTCGCATGAGAGAGTCACCCTGAGTATCGGTCTCGATACGAACCCTCCGCCGCTGGGTACCGACTCCTGGTGAATTCCGCCAACGGCGAGGATGGCCGCCTCCGGTGGATTGATGATGGCCGTAAAGGATTCTATTCCGAACATCCCGAGATTGGAGATCGTGAAGGTGCCCTGTCCGGCACCGGTCAGCTTGCCCGCCCGGGCCTGCTCGATAATTCGGTGGGTTTCGGCTGCGAGGGATTCCAGGTCGTGGTCCTGGGCGCCGAGGACGACCGGGACCACCAGGCCATCGTCGTTGCCGACTGCGATGCCGAGGTTGATCTCCTCGGGATACTCGATGTGATCATCCGCCACCCGGCAGTTGACTCCCGGCTCATCGGTGAGCGCCAGGGCGCAGGCTCTGAGAACGAGGTCGTTGATCGTCACGCGGGTGCCGGAAGCAGCCAGGGTTTCTTTCAGCGCCAGCGCCTCGCCGACGTCGATCGCCATGGTCGTATAGAAGTGGGGGATGGTGCTCTTGGAATGCTGCAGGGCTTTGGCTATGGCACCCCTCATGCCCTCGAGGGCCACCTTCGCGGGAGGCCTGTCGACAGGATCGGGATAGGCCAGCTGCGTATCGGCCTCGAGATGGGTGGCCGCCTGGCCGTTCCCTGGAGTCTGCTCAATATCCCGTCTGAGGATCCGGCCGCCCGGTCCGCTCCCCTCGAGCGTACGGATGTCTATGCCGCGTTCAGCGGCCAGGCGTCTCGCCAGGGGAGATGCCGACACCCGCCTGCCGTCATCCAGCCTCGGAGCGGGCTGCCGGAGGATCGTCACCGCCGCGGAAGCTCCCGCCGCTGCGGCCTCCTCGGCGGCAGGCGCCTTCTTTTTTCCGGTTTTCGTCTTCGTTGCTTCAGGCGGTTTGGGTTTCCGTGCCGGGGCGGCCTTCCCTGTTCCAGGCGAAGGTTCTTCCTCGACCGGTTTTTCATGTTTGCTGCGCAGCGTCTCGATGTCGATGTCTTCATCCTGCTCGCCGATGACTCCGATCACGGTCAGCACGGGAACGGTCTCTCCCTCCTGGTGAGCGATGAGCCGCAGGATGCCTTCCTCGGTCGCCTCGACATCGAGGTTCGCCTTGTCCGTTTCTATCTCGAGGAGGGGGGTGCCCCTCTCGATGGCGTCACCTTCCTTTTTGAGCCAGGTGACGATCTTGCCCTCGGTCATGCTCTGGCCGGCTTTGGGCATCAGGATTGGGTGAGCCATGGTTTTGTGCTGCTCTGTTTCGTGTATACGCCGCAGGCGGAGATTATCTACGAAGAGAAGACAGCGGGCTAAGTAAAAAGATGATCCGGCGGGACAGTTCTCAGCCTTTCCAGGCCGGCCTCGATGAGAGAGCAGACCGCAGCGGCCTCCGCGGCGGCGGGGGCGTCTTTCTTCCAGAGAGATTGGAGGATGGGCCCGGGCGCGTCCGCCGAGTTTTTCAGGGAGGGGTCGAGATAGGCAAGCGCGGCGGCCGCGGCGAGAGCGAAGCGCGGCATGTCGATCCCGGTCTCGAGTCCAAGCCGCAGCGTTCCCGCCAGGCGGTCGTTCCATCCCAGCTTTCGACCGGGGTCCCTGGCGACCCTGGCTACGAGGTCTCCGAGGTGGGGATTGAGCATCCTGGGGATGAGCTCCTCGGCGTGGCGGGCGAAACCCGCCGGGGTGAAGAGCTCATCGATACCGCCGTATTTCTTCAGCAGGGCGGCTCCTGACTCATCAACGAGGGCGCCGTGGAGACAGTCGACGGCGCCAGNCACCGATTCCAGNTCGTCCATGCGGGTCCTGCCGAGGAGCTCGGCGAGATAGGCGCCCATTGCGTGAACGCCGTTGTGCCCGTGGAGCTTGGCTTCCTCGAAAGGCAGCAGGTCCTCCCTGGTCTCGAAGGTTGAAAAGGAAGGCTGCCAGCTCCCGCCGGGAGGGAGCCGTGGAGTTGAGACGAGGATCCGGTTGAACTCTTCTACAAGGATGGCGCTGCCGTGACCCGGCGCCAGGGTCTCGAGACCTCTCGAGGCGATCTCTTCGGGGGCCGTGATGACGCCGCTCATCTTCGCGATCACCGTATTTACGAACGAAATCCTTCTGTTGAAGTCGCCCTCGGGAAGNTCGGCAGCGCCACGTACGGCGTCTGCGAGCAGCTCGGCGGCCCGGTTGTCGTTCTCCGCGGTATAGACCACGAGCGGCGTGTTTCTCTCCGCGAGCGAAGCCTCGGCGAGCAGCTGATGGATGCTGCCGGAGCCGCCGGCGGTGTAGACGTCCACCGATGGTACCGCTGTGGCGGCCTCCCGGGAACGCGCCAGCTTTTCGACGATGAGCTCCCTGTCGGTCGCGGATTCCGGATTCAGGATATCTATGGGTCCGAGCTCCAGCGTCTCGATGCCATCGGGATGGGCGATATTTACACTGAAGAGACCATNGTTCGCCCTCACCCGCTCCACCAGGGTTTCGGATATTTCACAGACAACCACCTGCTCGAAGGCGTTTTCCCGCAGAGCCTCCAGGGTGAAGAGCCCGGCCTGGATCGCTCCGAATCCGAAGCCCGTAAAGATGCCGCCTCGCTTCGCGCTGCTCATGCCCTCGATCCTAACATGGAGAGAGAAGGGGCGGGTAAGTTCAACTCGTCGCGGCTTCCGGAGGGTGCCGGGATGCCGGCTTGATGTGGCAGGGTCGGTGGTGGTGGTGTAGATTATGGGCGGGCTGAGGCAGAGGTTGTTTTCGCGGGAACAGGAGGGCGCCAATGGAGAAAGAAATGTCATATTCGGCTGGAGGAAGTGAGCAGTACGCCAGCCGAAGAGGCTTTCTCTCCGGCCTTGCCCTTGCCGGGGGGAGCCTGTTTCTCGGCGGAAGCGGAGCCGCTCTCGCCGCTGTCCTCGAGGAGAGGTCTGCGCCCCTGTTGAAGATCGGCCTGCTGACCGATCTGCACTATGCCGAGAAGACGACGGCAGGCAATCGCCACTACCGTGACTCGCTGCTCAAGATTCGTCCGGCCGTGGAACATTTCAACAAGGTGAAGGCCGATTTCGCGGTCGAGCTCGGAGATTTTGTCGATGAGGCTCCCACCCTCGAGGAGGAGCTCGGCTATGTGAGCAGGATCGAGGCCGAGTTTTCCCGCTTCAAGGGAGACCGCCACTATGTGCTGGGCAACCACTGTGTCTCGAGGTTGAAGAAGGAAGAGTTTCTCGCGAGCTGCGGGCAGCGGAAGAAGGCGAAGCGCGCCTATTATTCCTTTGACCGGGGCGGGCTCCACTTCGTGGTTCTCGATGCCTGCTTCCGTGCCGACGGGGTCTCCTACGGCCGGAAGAATTTCGAGTGGACGGATACCGAGATTCCGCCCGCGGAGCGCAAATGGCTGGCCGATGATCTTCGAAAGAGCGGAAAGCCGACGGTTGTTTTCACCCATCAGCGTCTTGACGTGGGAGGAAGCTACGGGGTCAAGAGCGCCGCGAAGGTAAGGAAGATCCTCGAGGAAGACGGCGAGGTGCTTGCCGTCTTCCAGGGGCACAACCACGTCAATGACCACAAGGTCATCGGCTCTGTGCACTACGTGACACTGGCGGCTCTGATAGAGGGGCCGTTTTCAAAAGGCAATAATGCCTGGAGTGTCCTCGAGGCGTATCCGGGCGGCGTGCTGAAGGTCGACGGCTTCCATCACCAGGGTGATTACAGCCTTCCGCGAGGTTGAGAGCCCGGGTCGAGGTTTTCTTCAGTTCCGCTCGGGCAGGGCGGGAGGCGGTTCGACGATCGGGCAGGGCTCCGGGAACTCGCCGTGCTTGAGGTGGTGCAGCTTCGGGGTGCCGCCCGCTGGAAAGAGAACGATGAAGAGATTATCGTAGGCGCTTCCGCTGATACGGATATCTTCGTGGCCGGGGACGCAGAGCCCGGTGAGGATCTGGTGCAGGGTGAAGCTGTGATGGGACAGGATGGCGGTTGCCCCCTGGGGCAGGCCGTGGATGTATTCGACCACGGCGTCGATATCGCCGATTTTCTGGAAATCCTCTTCATCTATTCCATGGTTTTCCGCCAGCGGGATCACGGTTTCTATCGTCCGGCGGAGCTCGCTGGTGATGAAGCAGGAGATCTCTGCGTTGGCGAGCATCTGGGCCAGGAGCCGGGCCCGGCGCTGTCCAGCCTCGGTGAGGCTCGGATCATTACCCGGCCCTTTCTCAAAATGCCTGGTGACGTAGAGGGTGGTTACCGGGCGTGACTCCGGCAGCGGTGCCGGGGGCTCTCCGCCGATGAAGAGGAAGTTCAGCAGGAAGACGGCATCGGTGATGTTGATCATGCCATCGCCGTTGACGTCTCCCCCGGAGGCCGGGGCCATGTCGATGGCCATGGCGATGCGGTCCTGGTGGCGAATACAGACTCCCGCCAGGAGGCCGACGAGAAATATGATGGTGATGGACAGGTATTTTTTCATCGTGTGCAATCCACCAGGGAAAATGGATAAGACCCAACCTCTCTATTCTACATTTCCCTTCGGAGCGCTCGTGTAAAAATATGGCGAATCTTGATTCATGGCGTTCCCCGTGGCCGGTGAGGGGGTGAAGAAGAGGTGTTTTGGGGCAGTCTGCCGATGGACGAAAAGCGGTGGATTCTTTACGATATCCGGCCTTTCACGAATTCAACTGGCGTTTAGATAGAGAGCGAGGCCGGCAATGACGAACTACCCAGTCCTGCTCGCCGGAGAGTGGCGGGAGGCTGACGCGACAGGTGCTTTCCAGGCGGTGGATCCATGTACCGGGGAGCCGGTTGATGGATCCTACCCCGTGAGTTCGAGGGCCGAGATGGAGGGGGCCGTGGCTGCTGCGGCCGACGCGGCCGACGCTTTGCTCGACACCGATGCGGGCATGCGGGCCGCGTTCCTGGAGGCCTACGCCGACGGAATTGATGCCAATGCCGATGAGATTGCCGAGCAGGCGCATATCGAGACCGCCCTGCCCCTGAGTCCGAGGCTGCGCGATGTCGAGCTTCCGCGTACCACCGGGCAGCTTCGCCAGGCCGCCACGGCCGCGCGCGAGGGAACGTGGATGGAGGCCACCATCGACACCGAGACGAATATCCGTTCCCGGCTGGGACCCCTCGGCGGTGGCGTCGCGGTATTCGGACCGAATAATTTCCCCCTGGCCTTCAACGGAATCTCCGGCGGAGATTTCGCCGCCGCGATCGCCGCCGGCAATCCCGTGATCGCCAAGGCGCACTCCAGCCATCCGGGGACATCCCGGCTGCTGGCGGAGCAGGCGCGGGCGGCTGTCGAGGCGGTCGGCCTGCCGCCGGCGACGGTGCAGATGCTCTACAGGCTGAGCCACGAGGATGGAGCATACCTGGTCTCCCATCCGGCCATTGGAGCTACCGGGTATACGGGAGCCCGCTCCTCCGGTCTTACGTTGAAGGCGGCGGCTGATGGGGCGGGAAAGCCGATCTATCTCGAACTCTCGAGCATCAATCCTATTTTCATTCTTCCCCGGGCGCTTGAATCGGGTGGCGAGGAGTTGGTTGGCGAGTACGTTACCTCCGTCCTGATGGGGGCCGGCCAGTTCTGTACCAACCCGGGAATTACGGTGGTGCTCGCATCCGAAGCCTCGGGGCGATTCATCGCCGGGGCGGCTTCCGCGTTCGAAGAGGCCGAGCCCGGCTACCTGCTCGGCGAGCGGGTGGTGTCGGGCCTTGGTGAATCGATCGAGGCCCTGGTCGCCTGCGGTGCCGAGCTGCTGACGGGAGGCAAGCCTGTTGAAGGCGAAGGCTTCCGTTTTCAGAACACGCTTCTTCGTGTCTCCGGATCGGACTTTCTCCAGCAGCCCGAGGCTCTTCAGCGCGAAGCCTTCGGCAATGCCGGGTTGATCATCGAGGCGGCCGATGAAGGTGAGCTCATCGGGATCAGCAAGGTCTTCGAGGGAAACCTGACCGGCTGCATTTACTCCGACAGTGAGGGCGGCGACGAGGCTCTCTACGGACCCATCGCCAGGAGCCTGCGCAGGCAGGTGGGGAGGTTGCTCAACGACAAGATGCCTACCGGGGTGGCGGTGAGCCCGGCGATGAATCATGGAGGGCCTTTTCCAGCTACCGGGCATCCCGGTTTTACCGCGGTTGGAATACCCGGCTCGATCCGCCGCTTCGCGGCGCTGGAGTGCTACGACAATGTGCGAGAGGACAGGCTGCCGGTTGAGCTGAGGGACAGGAATCCCGGCGGTGGACTCTGGCGCCTTCTCGATGGGCGATGGAGCGGCGAGGACGTGTCATGAGAATGAGGGCAGGAGTCTTCGCGCTCATCGCAGCCACCCTTATTTTTTTTCTCGCTGCGGTTGCGCCAGCCGTCGAGCCCCCGCCCAACATCATCTTTATCATGGCTGACGATATGGGCTGGGGGGATCCGGGCTGCTACAACGCCGGCTCGAAGATCCCGACTCCCAATATCGATGCTCTCGCCTCGGCGGGAATTCGTTTCACCGACGCCCATGCGCCCGCCGCGGTATGCGTTCCCACGCGCTATGGCCTCTTGACGGGCTGCTTTCCTTTTCGGATGCCGCGCAGGAAGGGAGGCAGCCTGATCGACAAGGATCGGCTGACCCTGGGAGGATTGCTGAAACGCAAGGGGTATACGACAGGGTGTGTCGGAAAGTGGCACCTGGGCTTCGATTTCGCGGGCAAGCCGGATTACTCAAAGCCTCTGCCCGGTGGTCCTGTGGACCGCGGCTTCGATTATTACTTCGGGATCCCGGCCTCTCTGGATATTCCGCCTTATTACTACATCGAGAATGATCGCTGCCTGGCGGCTCCGACCGGGCGGATCGACGACAACAATACCAGGGGCTGGACCCGCATCCAGGGGGCCTTCTGGCGTGGGGGGGGGCTTGCTCCCGGGTTCAAACATGAGGAGGTGCTTGGACGCCTGACGCGTAAGGCCATTGGGTTCCTCGACAAGCAGGCGGCTGCGGCCCGTGGGAAACCGTTCTTCCTCTATTTCGCTCTTCCCGCTCCGCACACGCCCTGGCTCCCCCTGGCGGAATTCAGGGGGAGGAGCAAGGCCGCTGAATACGGCGATTTCACCTGCCAGGTCGATGCCTCGGTGGGCCGCGTGCTCGACAAGCTGCGCGTCCTCGATCTGGAGAAAAATACGCTGGTGATCTTCACCTCCGACAACGGGCCGGTCTGGTACGACGCCGATGAGGAAAAATACGGCCATCGCTCAACCGGTCATTTCAGGGGCATGAAGGGGGATACCTGGGAAGGAGGGCACCGCATGCCCTTTATCGCCAGGTGGCCCGGCCGGGTTCCCGCGGGCGCCGTTAGCGCGGCGATGATCTGTCATACGGACATGCTCGCCACCTTTGCGGCGATCGTCGGTGAGAAGCTGGCCAGCGGGGATGGTCTCGACAGCTTCGACATCTCCTCCGTGCTGCTTGGAGGCGGGCCGAAGGTGTCCGGCAGGAAGGCGCTCGTGCTGCAGTCCTCCGGGCGCGTCCTCAGTGTCCGGC
This sequence comes from Planctomycetota bacterium, assembly GCA_002695115.1. Taxonomy (GTDB): domain Bacteria; phylum Planctomycetota; class UBA8108; order UBA8108; family UBA8108; genus UBA8108. The sequence continues at coordinate 57,624 of NZOA01000035.1, read as the reverse complement.
AGGGGGACTGGAAACTGATACCGCAGCTTGGCTCGGGAGGCTTCAGCAAGCCTCGCAGGGAGAAACCCGGAGCGGGAGGGGCCGTGGGCCAGCTCTACAACCTGCGGGAAGATCCGGCNGAGACGAAAAACCTNTATCNCNAGAAGCCGAAGATCGTCNNGGAGCTCNCNGNGCTTCTCGNCCGCTTCAGGAGCGAGGGGCGCAGNCGCCCGGTGGTGTCCGGATCCGGGAGGCCGGTGGGAGATGAGTAAAGAGAGGATTCTCTCTCTCCCCTGCTGGGATTCGAGCGTTGAGCTCGAGGAGCTGCCCGGCGGAATCACCAACCGTAACTACAAGGTGGTTTCCGCCGCCGGGAACCGCATGGCCCGGGTTTGCGAGGATCACAGGATCCTGGGCATCGACCGCCGCAACGAGTTGGCCTGCCAGGAGGCCGCGGCGGCTCTCGGCATTGCCCCGGAGATCGTCTACCACGAGGAGGGGATCCTGGTGAGCGAGTTCATCGAGGCTCAAACCCTGGCAGACTCCGATGTGCGTGAGGCGGCGACGCTCCGGCGGCTCGCCCAGGTGTTACGCCATCTGCATGGAGCCCGTGACGGCCTCAGCGGGGAGATGCTCTACTTCTGTCCTTTCCAGACTGTCCGGACCTATGTCGGCAACGCACGTGAACTCGGAGCCCGCTTGCCGGAAACTATCGACAGCGTGCTGGAGGACATGAGCTGGCTCTCCGAGGAGATCAGTCCGTTCAGGCCGGCCCTCTGCCACAACGATGTGCTGGCGGCGAATATTCTCGATGATGGAGACCGCCTGTGGCTGGTGGACTGGGAGTACGGNGGCATGGGCAATCCGCTCTTCGACCTGGCCGGCGTCTGCGGCAATTGCGGCCTGGAGCGTGAGGAGGAGGTGTTGCTGTTGTCGGCGTATTTCGGCAGGGAGGACGCCGCGGTTGCCAGGGAGGTTCGTATTCTCAAGGCCGTTTCCCTGCTGCGAGAGACCCTCTGGGCGGTCATCCAGACAGTCGCTTCCGACATCGACTTCGACTACGTTTCCTACGCGGCGGAGCTTTTCGAGGCTTACAGNCGGGCTCGGCAGGATCTTAATTAGGTCTTTCAATCACCTCGAAGACATAGCCTTCAGGGGTCTCGAAGAAGAGGCGCTGGTGCGGGGTTTCACGCAGCGGCTCGATCAGGCGGGCTCCATTTTCAGCGAGACGCTGCCTGAGTCNCTCGAAGTCATCGAGGTCATGGAATACCGCGATGTGGCGGCCGNATTCTTTCTCATGCGCCGAGATCTCAAAATCGTCTACTCGCACCAGGTGCATCTGCTGCCCGGGGCTGATCTCCAGCCAGCAGAGGTCATGNGGAGAGTTGTCCGGGGTCTCTACCGGTTTGTAGCCCAGTGTGGCCTCGAAGAAGCTCCCGGTTTTCCGGGGGTCCCTGGTGGCGAGGGTGAAGTGGGCGAAAGACATGAAGTTTTCTCTCAGTCCTGTTGATCCGCAGGAGCTTCTTTTGTCCGGAAGCGAAAATCGCAGTGGGGGGCTCCCTCCATGATGGTCTGCGAACGCTCAAGCTTCAGCTCGGGGCTGATGCCTTCGCTCAAGGCGAAGTCTCTGTTGCAAGAGAGGAGAAAGCCCAGCTCAGGAATCCCGAGCTCCTCGTAGAACTCGGCGAAGCGGCAACGGGTAACGTTGAATTCAAGGCAGGAACCATCCTGGTTGAGGACATCGATTTCCAGCGCGTCGGCTTCGTTGAAGCGAGGCAGCAGGGCGGCGACTTTCTCCATGGGCGTACCACCGAGCTCTTCCCTGATGGCCTCACCGTGGCGGCGCGCGATCTTTTTGATCACCCCGCCAACGAGGGCNTGCGTACGTTTTCTGCCGAACTCCGCCTCGAAGGCTTCGATGATCGGGGCGAGGATCCGAGCTTCGATCTTTCTCTGCTCCAGCAGGGGGAGGTCTTGCATGGGTTTGTTTCCGTCAGCCGTTCTTGAGNTCGGCGAGGGAGCTCTCTATCTGCTCGACCTCCGCGCTCAGGCGTTCCACCTCTCCAGGCTCATCGGTCTGCTTTTTCGCTCCGGCGAGCTGTCTCCTGAGGCCGTCGAGTTTTTTTCTCAGGACCTCGATCTTCTTTTTGATTTTTTTATTCACAGTTCAACAGTACTCCAGTAAGGGGTTTATTCTTCCGGCGCCCATCGGCTAAAGTGATTTGAACAAAGGGAAGTTCACAGGCCTCTTCTCAAAACCAACTCTCCCGTCGGAACGACACCCGGTGATACCAAAGAAGCGCTACAAGATCGGTGAGGTGATGAGGTACACCGGCCTCACGCGTCAGACCATCCATAACTATACGACCTTCGGCTTGATTACAGAAGCCGAGCGTACAGAGTCCGGCCACCGTTTGTACAGCGAGAAGGTNTTTTCCCGAATCGAGCGGATCCTGAAGCTCAAGGAGGAGGGGAAGAGCCTCAGGGANATCGTCAACATCCTCCAGGGCTGAGAGTCGCGGTCTCAGTTGAGTGCGAGGGGGGCGAGAGGGTTCTCACCTCGGCTCTTTCTCGAGGCCCGCTGGGTCGGTCATTTTTTTTTGCNGTGCCGATTCCGGGTTCAGTCCGGATTTTGATGGACTCCACTCGGCTCCAGGGGCTCGAATAACAAGGGATAGTGGGGCGTTTTCCCCTAAACAACACTCTATTGTGCTTCTGAAAAGNACGATTCAGACNGAGCTCNCCAAAAATCGTAACTATAATAATCCAAATAGNTTGGATCATATCAAATTCCGANAATNTNCTTTACATTTTATAAACCAATTTTTATATTCGGCTCCACCTGACTGGGGACGGACATTTTCGGATGTTCGGACGCCCTTGGGGCACGGCGGCGATGGAGTTGCCGTACGCTCAGGAAGTGAAGAGAAAGAAACCTAACCCCTCTACCGGTCAGGAGATTATGAGGTTCGCCGCGGCCAGGAGTGGTCGTTTTGCGAGTCTCGAAGGACGGAATTTGGAAAAGGAAATAATGCAGAGGGGAGGACGAGCCCGGTCAGTTAACTGCCGTGCCTGTCCAATGTTATTTCCTTTTCCTTTCTTTTTCCCGGNGGTCNCCGGGAAANNCGGATCNCCGGCNNCATCGGNTGGNTNTGAAAANCGGGCNAGGGGACTGAGCAGGAAAACGTGAGGAATCTGTGGAGGAATTGGAGNNNGGCNCAGCGGNTGGCAGCCGTGATCATNATCACGGTGGGGCTTGNNNNCATNGTCTGGANCTATNCGGCCGGGACATCGGAGACCTGGCAGGTTCTCCTGGAGACCAGGCTTGGCCGTAACTCTGATGAACTGCGTGAGCTTCTCGCGCGCCTCGATACCGAGGAGATACCGTGGCAGCTCAGTCAGGGAGCCAAGGCCAGCAAGTTCGAAATCGAGGTTCACTCGGGTCCGGACTACAGGAGAGCCCTGTTGTTGGCATCCGAAAACGGCCTGGTCGATGAGGCCAGTGGAGAAGGGATAGGCCAGGGTCTGTTTGGTAGTGTGACGGATACCCCTGAGAAGAGCCGCATCAGGTTGGAGCAGGCCAGGAGCCGCAAGGTGGAGAAAGCGATCCGCTGGCATNCCGTCGTTACATCCGTCGANCTCGTGATCAAGCACGGCAAGGAGGGGAGATTCGCCGCCGACAAGGACACTCCCGACACCGCGGTCGTGCTGTTGCGGATGAAGGATTCAGCCTCGCGCCTGGATGCAAAGGAGGCGGGATCCATACGCAAGATTGTTTACGGTTCGTTCGGGATCAAGGAGGAGAACATCCAGATCCTCGACAGCAACGGGCGGGACTACTCGGAAGGGTCGGAGGGCCTGGAGGAACTCCTGGCCCGGGACCTCCGGGTGGAGGTTCGAAGCGAGATCTGCGAGGTTATCGAAGATCTCTGNCTTGGAGCGTACGAGAAGGAGCAGTTTCGCCTGGGGGTGATCGTTGACGCCATCGAGGCGCAGCGGTCCGGCCGGGAGGCAAAATACAAGGCGAACGTTAATCTCGTTCTTGATATCGGGGCGGTCAGGCAGGTCCTCGGGCGCCGCGACGACCTGCTCGAGGCCAGGGGGAATCCGGCGACCACTGATTTCGCCGCCCGAATCGATGAGTACGAGCGTGAACAGGAAGAGTTTCTCGCCCGCCAGCTGCCGCTCGATAACGTCCGGGTAACGGTGAACACGGAGGCTTTCTTGAATTCACAGACGGAAGAGGCCGCGGCCCCGCCTTTCTTCCCGGGCTTTTTCAACCGGGACTGGGGGCTCGGATGGCTCTCAGATCCCTACATTTACGGTGGTGGCGGGTTGGGCCTGGTTTTTCTGCTCTCCTGTTGTCTCCTGGGAATCCGGAGCCGCAGGAAGCGGCGTTTTGAAACCGAGGTGGCCGATGTCCTTCGCGCCGATGCCTGCAGGGATGCCCTGCTGGCGGTGGATCAGGCTGGAAGGCTGGCCAGGAACAGCCCGGAGGTCTCCACGGCGGTGGTGAAGATGTGGCTGAGCGACAGCCTGGACCCGGTAGCTGAAATGTCCAATCCGGCCGCTGGCGACGCCGAGAGTGAACGCGTCGCGGCGCCGAGCGCGAATTGAAGGAAGAGAACCGGTTAGAGCCATGAGTATTCCTGTCACCCTATTGGGAAATGTCGAAGAGCCGGGCGGCGCCACGGAGATCCTGACCTTCTCGAGGTTGACTGGATTGAAGAAGGTAGCGGTCCTGTTCCGCTCCGTCCTGCTCCAGGACGAGGCGGCGGCTCGCCGCCTCTTTGATTCTCTCAACAGCATGGAGAAGGTCATGGTCAGGGAGGAGCTCGATTCCATGGGTGTCCTCGGGGCCGATATGGCGATCGATGTGCTCAGGGAATTCGATGTTCTCTGCGGGATCCACAAGGCTTACCGCGAGGGTGGTGTCGATGGAGCGATCTCCGTCGGCGAGAAATTTCTTCACAAGGAGCAGGCTCGCAGGCTGGCTGAGACGCTCGGCAGCCGGAATAACGGAGAGACGGAAGCCGAGGTTCCCGAAGAGGTCGCTGAGGTGGAGGGCGCGGATGAAGCGCCGGCCGGGGCCGGTACGGAGGGGGAGGAAGAGGTTTCAGAAGAGCCCGGGATGGAATCCCTCGACGCAGGGGGAACTACAGCTGATCCGGAGNCCGCTCTGCTGGCGGACCTGGAGGAGAAAGACCTGGAAGATGTCGCCAGCTGAGGACGTTGGCAGTGGTGGTTCGCCAGGAACGGCACGGAAAGAAAATGGAGAGATCCGGGATGAGAAAAAAAAGTCGAACAGGTCTTTTCTGCCTGCTGGCGATCTTCTCCATCACGGCTCTCAATAGCCGCGCTGATTTTTTCGGAGGCTCTCTGGCGGCGCAGGAAGATCTGCTTGTGCGTCCGGACGAGACGGTCCACGANCTCCTCAACGAAGGGGANGGGAAGGAAACCGCGGCCCTGGCGGCCGGTNGGAACGGGCTGTGGAGAACAGGAGGGATATTCGTTCTNGGGGTGGGGCTCGGGGTCTTCCTGCTGCTTTCCTGGCAGCGNCGGCGNCCGGTCTCGGCAGCCGCTACGAGGGCGCGGGACTCCATGGAGGTCATCGGCCGGGCCGCCCTCTCNTCCAAGCATACCGCCTGCCTTCTGAAGGTCGGACCTGACAGGCTGGTCGTCGTCGCCTTGTGCGGTGAAGCGATGAGCCCGCTGTGCACGATCGAGGGAGAAGATGAGGTTGGCAGGATAATTGGAGAGCTCGAAGAGCCCGCCGGGCGGGCCCCCTGGCTCACCGAGGCGGAGAAAACCGGGGAGGCCGACTCTNCTTCGGATGACGGGGCCNTCTCCTCGAGGAGCTTCGTCTCCAGCTCTTCTTCAGCGCAGACCGAGGCGGGACAATGAAATCAGCGGGACCCGGATTGCTGAAGACAGCCCTGCGCGGCCTGGTGTTCTGCGGCCTGCTGGCGGCGGGAGAGGCNGTCGTTGCTGAAGAGGCCGAGGCTTCAGGCGATGNGCTGAGGACCCTGACCGGGCTCGATGGAGAGAACCTCGGCGTTCCTCTTCGCGCNCTGGCNCTGGTAACGATATTCGGGGTCGTTCCCTCGATCGTCCTGTTGACGACCTGCTTTCCGAGAATCCTGGTGGTTCTTTTTTTNCTCAGGAAGGCGNTGGGAACCCAGGANCTGCCACCCAATATGCTNGTCTTCGGACTTTCCTTTCTGCTGACGGGAGCNGTGATGCTCCCCGTCTGGAAAGAGGTGCACCGGGAGGCCTACGTCCCCCTGGTGGAAACGAAGGAGATTGACGCGGAGCAGGCTCTTCAAAGGGCCGAGCTGCCGGTGAAGAGGTTCATGCTCAGGCACACCCTGCGCGACGATCTCAGGTTGATGCTGGAGGTGTCTGTACAGGGCGCCGGAAAACAGTCCTTTCCTTCCACGGACAGCGGCAGGGCTTCGGGGNCGGAGCCNGGTTNCNCNGCCGNTCAGCAGCTCGAGGAGCTCAGTTTTTTCACGATCCTGCCGGCCTTTGTGCTCAGCGAGTTGAAGANGGCCTTTCAGCTGGGCTTCCTGCTCNTTCTTCCGTTCCTGNTGGTCGACCTGGTCGTTTCCGCCGTNCTCGTATCGATGGGAATGATCATGCTGCCTCCCACGCTCGTTTCTCTGCCCCTGAAGATCCTTGTTTTCGTGCTGGTAGATGGCTGGAGCCTGGTGGTGGGGCAGCTTCTCTCCGGNNTCCAGGGTGGAGGGTAGGAGGTAATAACGGATGGGATTCGTGATGAAAAATGATGCGCGCNGTGAGGCGGGAGCNGGGCTTCTAGNCNCCCTCGGGGAGCGAAGGAAGGAGCANGCCTGATGGACACAGCCATCGAGCTCTCCCGCGGAGCTCTTGCAACGGCGATCGAGTTGGCCCTGCCGGTGATGGTTGTGGGCNTGGNCGTCGGGGTGATCGTGAGCGTATTCCAGGCGATGACCCAGGTTCATGACCAGACCCTCTCCTTCATCCCGAAGATCCTGGCCATGGTGACAGTGATCCTGGTGCTGCTGCCCTGGTTCCTGAAGGTGATGGAAGGNTACACCCGTACGNTTTTCGAACAGCTGGGNGAGGGTTTTTTTCCCTGAGAGGGGTCCCATGAACGGGCCGCGGTATGGAATTAGCGACAGAGATTGATGCAAGAGGCAACAATAGAGCAATGGACGTTCGACGCCCTGCCGCCCGCGGCTGTGCTGGTCGGCTGCCGTCTGCTGGGGCTGTTTATCNCCGCCCCGTTTTTTCGCAGCAGGCTGCTGCCCTGGCGGTTGAANATCGCGGTGGTGGCGGTNTTGAGCATGGGCGTCCTCCTCTCGCCTGTTCCGCAGGAGAGCCTGATGGGACTGGGGGATGGCGTGCTCGAAGACCTCCGGGATCCGGCCCGGGGCTGGCTGCTCATCGGNGGCGAGCTNCTCATCGGNGCGGTGCTGGGCTGGAGCGTCCTGGTCGTGCTGGCCTGCGTACAGGGAGCGGCGGATCTCATCGCGCAGCAGACGGGGTTCACGGCGAATCTCATCGCGGATCCCCAGTCACAGGGCGGCGGCTCTTCGCTGGGTATCTTCTACCACGGCCTGGCAATCTACCTGCTGCTTTCCCTGAACCTGCATCACAGCCTGATCGGNTCGGTNCTGAAGAGCTTTTCCTGGGTTCCGCCCGGCTCCCTGTCGGCGGCTTCCGTCGCGCAGATGCTGGGACGCCTGGCGCTGGAAATCGGCAGCGACCTGTTCGTGGCGGCCATGGTGCTCGCCTTGCCTGTACTGCTGGCCATGGTGTTGGTGTCCATGGCGCAGGCCGCGCTGGGACGGGCCCTGCCCCAGGCCGAGCTGTTCACCCTCGGGCTGCCGGTAAGGCTGCTGGTCGGCCTCATGGTGCTCTACGCCTCGTTGCCGGTATCGATGAGGTACGTGGGGGGAATGCTGCGCTCGGCGGTTCGCGGTGGAGATGGTTTTCTTTCGGGCTGGAGCGGTTGAGGACTCCTGGAGATAGAGGATAAAGATGTCGTCGGACTGGGATCGAAAAACTGAGAAGCCTACCGAGGCAAGACGGCGTCTTGCCCGTGAGCAGGGCCGCGTGGCGGTAAGCCGCGACCTGGTCGCGGCCTTCTCCCTGCTCTGGGTGCTGCTGGCGTTTCACCAGTTCGCGGGTCCCTTCCTGGAGCGGGCGGTTGTAAGTGTCAGGCAGATGCTCCAGGCAGCTTTTTCGCCGCAGAGCCTGACGGCGGTCGAGACGGCCTCCATCCTGCGGGATTCATTGCTGGAGGCATTGGGGCTTCTCGTGCCCGTTCTCATGGCGGTGCTTGTGTTGGTGTTGATCTCGAGCCTGGTGCAGAGCGGCTGGATTTTGAGGCCGGCGGCGGTCTCTCCCGACCCGGGACGCCTGTCGCCGGTGGCGGGATTTGGCAGGCTCTTCTCCGGGAGCTCACTTGTTTCGGGCTTCTTCGCCCTGCTGAAATGCGCCTGGCTTGCAGTCGGGATCTGCTGGGCTGTCTCTCCCTTGCTGGTTGCCGAAGGAAGCGTCAGCGCGCAGAACCTCATGGGCGCTCCGGGGTTGACGGGATTGAGCCTGGGCGCGCAACATCTTCTCAGCGTCGGCGCCATCCTCTCCATGGGCCTCATCGTTCTTGGAGTTTTCGACTGGTCCTGCCGGAGGTGGCGGTTCGAGAGGGAGTTGATGATGACGAGGGAAGAGCTGCGGGAAGAGCTCGCTCGCCAGGAAACTCCCGAGAACGTACGTCGCAAGCAGCGCGGCTTCGCCAGGCGGCTGCTCTCTCCCTCCGCTCGAATCCGGGGAGGTGTTGAATGAGTCCGCAGGACGCCCTGAGAAATCCAGGCGCTCATACCCTCTGGGGGCGTGTCAAGGCCCAGCCCGATCTCTTCCTCGGGATAATCCTGATCGGCATCCTCATGGTCATCCTGGTGCCGCTGGCCCCGATGGTGGTCGACGCGCTGTTGATTTTCAACATCACCATTTCCCTGCTTGTCCTGATGAGAGCGGCGTCTGTAAACCGGCCCCTGGAATTCAGCACCTTCCCATCGTTGTTGCTGGTCGTGACCTTCTTCCGCCTGTCGCTGAACATCGCGACCACCCGCCTCATTCTCGGCAACGCGGCCGAGGGGCCCCTGGCGGCCGGCAAGGTGGTCCAGACCTTCGGTAGTTTTGTCGGCGGCGACAACCTCGTGGTAGGGCTCGTTGTCTTTACGGTCATCGTGGTGGTCCAGTTCGTTGTCATTACTCGCGGAGCGACGAGGGTGTCGGAGGTGGCCGCCCGTTTCCAGCTCGATGCCATGCCTGGAAAGCAGCTGAGCATTGATGGAGATCTCGCCGCGGGGCTCATCAACCAGGAGTCCGCCAGTGGGCGCCGGCAGGAGGTTGCCCGCGAGGCCGATTTCTACGGCTCGATGGATGGAGCCAGTAAATTTGTGCGTGGCGACGCGGTTGCCGGAATCGTGATCATGCTGGTGAATATCGTCGGGGGCCTGGGAATCGGGATTCTCTACCACGACCTGAGCGTCGGTCGCGCCCTCGAGGTGTTCGGGCGGTTGACCATCGGGGACGGCCTGGTAAGCCAGGTTCCTGCCCTCATGGTGTCGATCGCCGCCGCGCTGCTGGTCACCCGGAGCACCGCCAGCGAGCAGCTTGGCAAGGATCTCGGCAGGCAGATATTTTCAAATGACAGGAGCCTTTTCTTCGCGGGAGCTTTTCTCTGGCTGCTGCTGCCTTCGGGTCTGCCCGTGCCGGTGCTGTTGCTGACCTCCGGGGCCTGCGTTTTCTGCGGCATCATTCTTCGCAGGGAGAGGCTCGAGGCGGAAGGCCGGGAGCGCTCGCAACGCCAGAGCGAGGAGTCTGACCAGGCACGCGTACCCGTGGTCGACGTGAAAACCCTGCTGAAGGTAGAGACGCTCGAATTGCAGATCGGCTACCGGCTGGTCGGCCTCCAGGATCAAGAGCGTGATGGCGACCTGCTGGAGCGCCTGGCGGCGATGCGCAGAAAGCTGGCGCTGAATCTCGGTCTCCACGTGCCGTCGGTGAAGGTTTCGGATTCGAATGAGATCGGGTCCCGCGAGTATTGTTTCAAGCTCCGAGGGAACAGGCTGGGAGCCTGGAAGATCGTTCCGAATGGAAGTCTCGCCCTGCGGAAGGACGAGGAGCGCCTTCCGGGCTCCGGCGACCTGCCCTTCGAGTTCGAGTCTTCCATCGACCTGGCGGAAGGTTCGGGCTTCTGGATTTCCGATGACATGACCGTGGCGGCTCACGATGCCGGCTGCCAGCTGGTAAGTCCCGCGGAGGCCATCGCGCTTCATCTCGAGGACTGTATCAGGGAGTATGCGGCCGAGCTGCTGAGCCATGAGCGGGTCTCGCGGATACTGGAAGACCTGAGGGAGAAGTCTCCCGCTCTCGTCGATGAGTTCGTACCCCACCAGGTGAAGGTGGGGCAGCTCCTGAAGGTGCTCAAGGATCTTCTCCTGGAGGGGGTGTCGATTCGCGATATCGAGACCATCCTCGAGAGCGTAGGTGGCAGCCTGGCTGGAAATCTCAGGCACGAAATGGTTCTCCGCGAGGTGCGAAGAAGCCTGTCGAGGGCGCTTGCGAATTCGAGGCTGGATACGGAGGGAAGGCTGCACGCCATCAAGCTCGATCCCGAGCTCGAGGGCCTGATAGAAGACAGCATCACGGAAACCGTCGATGGAGAAATACTGGATCTCGATACCGCCCTTCGCAAGCGGGTTCGCCTGCGGATCTGCGAGAAGCTCACGGAGCTGAGGGCCCACGGACACAAGCCTGTCGTATTGTGCAGCCCGTCGATACGAAGACATTTATGGGAATTACTGGGTACGCGCGTGTCGAGACTTTCGGTACTCGCGTACGACGAAGTTTGTGAAGGCATCAAGGTCGAGATCCACCAAAGCGTGCAAATGGAAACCGCCGGGGTAAGCTCGGAAGCTCTTCAGGAGTGAGAAGAATGAACGAAAAATTCGAGCGCTTTCAGGCTTCGACCATGGCCGAAGCGCTGGAGAAGATCCGCGAGAAGTTTGGCCACGGGGCCGTGATCATGGGCTCCCGGAAATGCCGGGAAGGCGGATTCCTGGGCTTTGGCAGCAAGGAGATGGTGGAGGTCTTCGTCGCCGATACGGATTCCCAGGTTCAAAATCTGAAGTGCGGCGGGGCAATATCCCCCGTGCCGGTTTCCGCCAGGGAGGAGGTGGACGAGATCCCGTTTACCCCGCCTCCGATTCGGGAAAAGGAACAGCTCGAAAAGTTGCGGGAGGACCTCGGCAAGCTCACCGAGCTCCTGCGCCGTCCGGGTAAGGAAAGCCCCATCGCGCATCCTTTCCTGCGCGAGTGTTCCGAGCAGTTGTTGAGCTACGAGCTCGAGCCGCGGATAGTCGATATGATCATATCGCAGATCGAGGAACAGAAGCTTCCCGGGGGTTTTCCTGCGAAGACCAGCGTCGAGCTGATCGTCAGGGATCGCCTCGCGAAAATTTTTCCGCCCAACCCGCTCATGGTCTCAGGTGACAGGCCGAGGATCATCTTCCTCATCGGTCCCACGGGGGTGGGCAAGACGACAACGATCGCCAAGCTGGCCTCGCGGGCCAAGGTCGAGCAGTGCCGAAAGGTCGCCCTGATTACCCTCGACACGTTCAGGATCGGAGCGGTCGACCAGCTGAAGCAATACGCGGACATCTTCAAGGTGCCCGTTCACGTCATCGAGAAACCCGATGAGCTCGGACCGGAGGTCGAAAAATGCACCGGCGAGGGGGCTGAAATCATATTCATCGATTCAGCCGGACGCAGCCCCCAGGACGAGCTGAAGATGTCGGAGCTCAAAGGCTTCATCAACGCCCTGCCGGAGGCCGAGATCCACCTGGTGTTGAGCACCACCACTCATCCCAGGACGATCGAGAGCATCGCCGAGCGCTTTTCGTCGATGTCGTTTGACCGGGTGATCCTGACCAAGCTCGATGAGAGCGTCTCCCTGGGCCCCCTGGTGGGCTGCCTGCTGGACATCGGCAAGCCGATCTCCTACCTGACGGATGGACAGAACGTACCCAAGGACATCTTTCCGGCGGATCCGGAGAGGGTTGTCGATTTCATAGTGAACAAGCAGAAGGCATGAGCTCGAAATATCCAGAAGACCAGGCCGCCGGACTCCGCAGGATGGTCGATCCATCCCAGGGCGGCGGGAAGCTCATCGCCGTAGCCAGCGGCAAGGGCGGTGTCGGCAAGAGCAACATCGCCGTCAACCTCGCCATCGCTCTGAGTGAGCTCGACTTCCGGGTCATCCTCGTTGATGTCGACATAGGGCTCGCCAATGACTGTGTACTCCTCGGGATCAAGCCGCGCGCGACCTTGCTCGATGTCCTGGTTGGAGAGTGCGAGATCGAGGACGCGCTGACTCCCGCCCCCGGAGGTATCGAGCTGCTCGCAGGTTCTACGGGGGTCAAGAAGGTGTCCGATCTGGACCCGGAGCAGAAAAATTTTCTCATCCGGCGGTTCAAAAAACTGACCGCCAGGGCTGATTTCGTAATCATCGATATCGGGGCGGGAATTACGGGCAACGTGATTCACTTCGCGACGGCGGCTGATCAGCTCATCGTCGTGACGGTGCCTGAGCCTAGCGCGATAACGGATGGATACGCGCTCATCAAGACGGTAGAGAGGGAGAAGGGCCATGGACAGATCGGCCTGGTATGCAATGAGGCGAATACCATCGACGAGGGCAGCAAGGTCTGTAAGCGGCTAAAGGATATCTGCCTCAAGTTCCTCGACCTGGGCATCAGGGACCTGGGGTGTGTGCGGTTTGACGAAAAGGTGAAACGCGCAGTGCGCGACAGGAAATCCTTCCTTCTGCAATATCCCAATTGCCATGCCAGCGTCGACATCCGCAAGCTTGCCGAGATTTTCCATGTGGATTGGGCCGGTAATGCGGGGGAGCTGAAATTCTTTAATTAACTCAGGGCTGTTACGGAGAGAGAGTGAGAGATGCGAAGAGGAGCGAAATAATGGTTCAGGGCGCCATGATGAGCGGTTCTGGCGGTATGGAGTTACTCGAGTGGATGCCCCGGGCGCGCCCGGGGAAGGCTTCGGGACAAATAGTTCTCTTTCGGGGTCTAAAGTCCCGGCCAGGACTGCCCGATAAAACTATGATGGCGACGCTTGTCATCGAGGGAAGATTCTGTGCGTGAGCGATTCACGTTAGAAGAAGGTTGATTCAGATGCGAAAGAAGGTTGACCCGGAAGTGATTGCGATGTGGAGGGAGTACAAGCGTACTCAGAGCCTGGACCTCCGCAATCACCTGCTCGAGAAGTATCTTCCCCTGGTGAGGTACATTGCCGAGCGACTGCTGGCCAAGCTCCCCAAGAATATCAACGTAGAGGATCTTCAGAGCGCCGGGGTCCTGGGCCTCATGGACGCGGTGCGGGGATTCGATCCCGAGAGAGGAGTCAAGTTCGAGACCTATTGCACCACGAGGATTCGCGGAGCCATTCTCGATGAGCTTCGTTCTCTCGACTGGGTGCCGAGAATTGTTCGAAGCAAGGCGAACCAGCTCGAGCGTGCCCGGAAGGCCCTCGAGACCCAGCTCGGCCGGGATCCATCAGACATTGAAATGGCCACCCACCTCGAGATGGGCCTGTCGGAATTCGAGGCGATGGCCCGCGAGGCCAGCGCGGTCACCATGACCAGCCTCACGACGGAAACGAAGGACGATGACGGCGGCAAGTCGATGCGGAAGCTTGACCTCCTCGAGGATAAGAAAGGCGTCGATCCCGAGATCGAGCTGAAGAAGAAGGAGGTCACCGAGTTCATCACCCGGGGGCTCAGCCGCAAGGAGCGCCTGATTATCCTTCTCTACTACTACGAAGAGCTGACCATGCGGGAGATAGGTGAGGCCCTCGATCTTTCAGAGTCGAGAGTCTGCCAGCTGCACTCACGGATTATTCTCCGCCTGAAGGGCCAACTGCGAAAATTCCAGACCGAGCTGCTTTCCTGAGTCGTTCGCCCGGTTTCAATCTACCGAGCGATGGTAGAGCTCCAGGGCCTGCCGGTGAACTTCCTTGATCGGAAGTCCCGCCGCTTCGGCGACGCGCTTGAGATCTTCGTATTCAGGGGAGGCTCCGACCCGCTCGCCCCCGCGCCGGGCAATCTTGATTCGTATCGGGCCCCAGGGCGTCTCGATCTCCATGGTCTCTCTCTCGAGCACGATCCGTTCAATCTCGGTTCTTCTCACCCCGAGCGTGGTGCTCTCGGTAAAGAGGGTATCGGCAAGCTCCCGTTCCCGGTCAAGGGGGCCGAGGATGGAGAGCTTGTGAGCCGGCCGGGTTTTCTTCATCAGGATCGGGGTTACGTAAACATCGAGGGCTCCATTTTCGAACAGGCGGTCCATGAGGTGTCCGATCCACTCCGAGCTCATATCGTCGATGTTGGTTTCCAGCAGGAGAACAGTATCTCTTCCCGTGTCCTTCTCCTCGACCCTGTCGGCCAGGAAGACCCGTAGCGCGTTCGGGGTCGCTCCGTGCCGTTCGTCACCCGCGCCGAGTCCCATCGAGGAGATGGTGACCGGCGGCATCGGGCCGAAATTCACGGCCAGGGTGGTTAACAGCGCCGCTCCCGTTGGCGTCGTGAGCTCGGCGCCGCTGTCGACCTGCTCGATCGGAAAGCCTTTCAGGAGCTCGGCGGTGGCCGGCGCGGGCAGGGGCATACGGCCGTGCGCTCCTTCCACGAAGCCTGTGCCCACGGTGATGGGGGCGCAATAGACCTCATCGATATCGAGAAGCTCCAGGGCCAGGCAGCTTCCAACGATATCGACGATGGAGTCGACCGCCCCGACTTCGTGGAAGTGGACCTCTTCGATATCGACACCGTGGACCCGGGCTTCAGCTTCGCCAAGCCGGGTAAAAACGGCCTTCGCGTTTTTTACGGCGCCAGCCGGCAGGTCGCTGGAGTCGATGAGCTCGATGATGGAGCCCAGGCTGCGGTGGGCTTCGCCGGGAGATGCTTTTGTTTCAGTCGCATGAGAGTGCGCATGGGAATGAGAGTGCGCATGCTCATGGGAATGTCCATTTTCCGTCACCCTGCCCGAGGGGCCTCCCGGTTCATCGAGCACGACCCTGACCCGGGTGCATTGGAAGGCCCCGCGCCGGACGGTCTCCTCTTCTATGGAGTAGCCGCCGAGGTTGAGCTTGCGGAGTCCTTTGCGGAGCTCCTCGAGGTCGAGTCCCGCATCGGCGAGAGCCCCGAGCGTCATATCTCCACTGCAGCCGCTGAAGGGTTGAAAATAAGCGATTTTTGTCATCTGGCGATTTCCGAATTATATATTCCAGGATCTCCGCAAGGTGAATCCTCATATGACTGTATCCGCTTGGCGCTCTTTCTCAAGCTGAAGTATACTCTTGTATGGCAGTGGTTGAGGGCATCTGAAGTCTCGTTCCGGTGCTGGTTAAGTCGCCAGCGGCGGTTTAATTAAGTTTTTGTTATATGTAATGTTAGGTTGGCAGGTCTGAGCCTGTGCGGTCTTGACAGTGTCCGAAGTGGATGCCTATAATCTTAGGTTGAGGTTCCGGTAAAAAACCGGAGTCTTTACCCTTAATTCTGATCTGAGCGAGCCCTCCGGAAAGGTCTTCGAGGGCGGCCGAGTGGGCCCTCGAAATCGAAGAAAGTCCGAGTTGGGTGTTGGAAGGCCAGTCGCCGCATGAGTGGTTTTTATGACTTCCAGGTGTCAGGACTTATGTTTTGTCGCCGGATCATGTTTCGCTATTGAATCTATTGAATTGGTATGTCAGACATCGGGATTCGTTGGTCTCGGTTCGAGGATTTTCGAAAAGCTCCTCGCGTAGGCCTTCGGTATCTCATTGGCAGAAGAAGAAAGGTTTTCACGGCTATGTCGTGTAAGAAGCTGAGCTCTTGGGGTCCTACGGTTTTTGTGGCTGTAAAAAGCCTGTTCATCACCGGCCTGCTGCTTGTTCCTCTCGCTGGTGCCGTCGCTCAGGATGAGGACGGCTCCGGGGGGCTGCTGGAACAGGGCTTCTCCAGGTTCCAGGAAGGCGACCTCGATGGCGCCATCGGGGAATTCGAGAAAGCTTTCGCGGAAAACCCGACCAACGACCTGGTCGCCGATTTTGTCGAGAAGGCCTCGGTTGCCAAGATCTACCGCATGGTTCGCAGCGAGAATCCTCGTGTGTCGGGTATCGGCGTTGAGCTCCTCAGGATCTCCACCCTGGTGATCTCTCAACGAGGTGAAGACAGTGAGGTTTTGAAGACGGCTGTCGAAACGGTTCTTCAGAGTGAGAATGAAGAGCAACTGAGATACAAGATCCAGTATGCCTACCAGCTCGGCCGGAATCTCGTGCCGCTGCTGATTCCCTACCTCGGTGATGGAGAGATTGCCGTGCGGGCCCTGGTGATGAACTGGATCGCCCGCATCGGGATGGATGCGCTGCCACCGCTGGTGGCCGCCTGCAAGCACCCCGATGGAAGAATTCGCACCAACGTTGCCGCCCTGCTGGGCGCCAGGTCGCTGAGGCACCCGTATTCACTCGGGTATCTCAAGGCCCTGGCCGAGACCGATGATCTCAAGGAGGTCCGTGACGAGGCCTCCTCCTCCCTGAACGCCATACTTGCCGATCTCGATGGGACCGGCACGGTCGACGATGCGAAGGCTTATTTCCTTCAGACCGCCAGGGAGTTCTATCTCAAGCCTTATCGCAATCCTTTCGACAACAGGAAGTATTCTCCGATGGTCTACGAGCTCTCGGGCATGCAGGTCATTGGAACCAAGGTGGTGGGTTTCCAGGTGAGCGAGATGATGGCGACGCAGTGCCTGCTCGAGTCGCTCAAGCTCGATCCGAACTACACGGCGGCCCGTGTTCTGAACCTCTGCGCCGATGCGGCCCGTATCGTCGAGTACGATGAAAACACATCCTGGTATTCCGCCCAGGATGGTTTTGAAGACATCAAGGCCGTTCTCTCAGGCCAGAAGGACCATACTGACCTGGTGGTGAGAAACCGTCTGCTGTCCGCCCCGGCGCCCGTTCTCTATGCCGCTATCAGGCAGGCGGCCCTGGATGGACGGGGAGAGGTCGCGCGTAAGCTGATTCGTTCCGCCCATACGATCGGGCTGCGCGGAGAGGTTCCCGTGGCTCTTGTCGAAGCGCTCGAGGACGAAAATTCACGACTCGTGCGTGTCGCCGCCGCGATTACGCTGGCCTATTGGAACCCTGAGTCCGGCTTCGATGCCGGTGAGCAGGTGATCTCGATTCTCTCGAACGCGGTCGTCCAGAGCGGGATTCGGACCGTCGTCAAGGGAATGGGGAACAAACCCCTGGCCAACCGGTTCGATGCGCTCCTGCGCAGCAAGCTCAACATGGAGAGCTATCTCCACGAGACGAACGTCGAAGAGTTGCTTCATACGCTCAGGAAATCACCTCCGGACATGGTCCTGGTGGATGAAGAGATTGGCTACGCGACTGTCGAGCGCGCCACCTCACCCATCAATACGATTGTCAACGAGCTGAGGAAGGACTACAGGACCGTCGACGTGCCGGTGGTCGTGGTCGTTGAGCCCGGCCGTAAGGAAAAAGCCAAGGAAGCCTATGAGAGTGATGAGAGGAAGGTCTGGGTCATCGCCGCCAATATCGGCGCGGTAGCGCTCCAGAAAGCGGTGGTTGAGCCGATCTTCGAAGGCAAGGACGATTCGAAGACTCTCGCCACGCGCCTGGCCTCTGAAGCCGCCGAGGCGCTCTCGTATCTCTCGTCGGTGCGGACGGATATGCCCGTAGTCCAGTCGGTCGCCTCGCTCGGCCAGGTTCTTACCAACAGGCCTGACAGCGTGAGGATCCCCTGCCTGGAGGCCCTCGGTAACCTGAGGGCGACAGGGATCCTGGCGCAGGTTGCCCAGGTCTTTTCCAACCTGGATAATTCAGCCAGGGTTCGCAAGGCGGCGATGCTTGCCATTGGCAAGGCCCTATCGGCGTCCCAGAAAGCCACCGACGATGTTCTCCTGATCATCAAGAGCGGCTGCGCGGAGAATGATGCCGCCATTCGCCAGGCCTCCTGGATCGCCTTCGGGCGTTCCGGCGCGAGCGCTGAAGACCATCTTGCCCTGATCCAGAGCAAGTCTTCGGGCGCTGCCCCGGCCGATGCTGGAGCCCCGGAGGAGGAGCCCGCTCCAGAGGAAGATGCTTCCGTCGAGGAGCCCGGCAGCGACGATCTCGATCCTGATGGCGACATCTGATTTTAGCCTTGGCCCTCAAGACCTCCTGTCCCTGTTGTGGCAAGCTGTTTTCCGCTCCCGAGGATTACGCGGGCAAAAAGATAAATTGCCCCAAGTGTGATCATCGTTTTGTTCTCAAAACCGAGGAGCAGACCTTGCAGGAGGCCGCGGAATTAGAGGCCAGGAAACTGCAGCAGCTCGAGGATCGCCGGCGCATCGAACTGATCGAGCGCCAGGAGAAGAAGAGCCGCGGCAGCAAGGCCGCGATGCCGTATTACGAAAAGTTCCAGACCGGAACCCAGCCTGTTCGCAATTATGATCCGAGATCGGGCCCGGGATTCCTGGGACTCAGGTACCTCGCAGATCTCCTCCTGATTGGCGCCTACGCGGCCCTGATGCTGGCGTTGACCGGCATCGGCCTGACCATCTATCTCAAGGTCGCCGGCGAGATCGGCTCGATTGTCATCCTCAGCATGGTCCTGATCGGCTGGATCCTTGTGGGGGGGATCCTGTTCCTGTTGCTGAAATACCTCGCCGAGCTGGCATTGTTAATGGCCAGCCTGGGTGATCAGCAGAACGATGTCGTCCGGCTTCTTCTCGATTTGCGTGACAATACGGATGAGGACATCAGCAAATAGGCCGGGGGGGAGTGTCCAGATCTTATACAGTCCGCCGGACGGGCCGCACCGGGCCGGTCCTGCCCCGTCATTGGGGACCCTTTTCGCCGTTTTAAATACTTTGCGGGTCAGGGAATGCTATCTGGTAAAATAGGTTTTCCGGAGATCGCCGTTTCAACTTTGAATTGCCTGTTCCANGGCAGGGAAATGAGCGGATCTTCCTTTGTAGCAGCCTGGGAGCCATTTCCAGGCTTTTGAATGAAGCAAAAAGGCAGTTACACCAGGCATGACCCCCGGTAATAAACTCCCAGGCAGTGCTGAGCTACCCGCCGATAAACCGGAACCTTCTGTTGAAGGTGATCCGGCGGAGACCCGATATAGAGAGAGTGGGGATCCCGGCAATGGGGTCGAGAATTCAGCAATTTTGAAAGTGGGAGATGATTCCAGCGTGGAGGCGGAGCTGATGGGCTCCGCTCCCGAGCCGGAGAAGAAAAACCGATTCGNGAGAGTGTACAGGAGCGCGGTTGCAGAGATCGTGATCCTNGTNGTCCTGGCGTTCGCCCTGGCCATGACAACCAAGACCTANGTTGTGGAGGCCTATGAGATCAANGGCCGCAGCATGGTTCCGACTTTCGAGGATGGCCAGCGCGTTGTCGTGTTTAAGCTGTTCAGCGGTATCGGGNATCTCAGGCGCGGCGATATCGTCATTTTTTCTTCACAGGACGAGCCCGGCAAGGACCTTATCAAGAGGGTNGTCGCNTTTCCGGGTGAGCGGATCCGGATCAGAAAAGGAAAAGTAAGGATAAACGGAGAGCTGCTGACGGAGAGCTATCTCGAGGATAAGGNTTANGGCNTCTACGATGCGGGGATCGATGAGGTCGTGTCGGAGGGCGAAATCTATGTCCTCGGTGANAACCGTGATGACAGCCACGATTCCAGGCGTTTCGGCAGCGTATCCGGGGAGAGCCTGAAGGGCAAAGTCATCGTTCGNTGGTGGCCATTTCACGAGGTAAAAACTTTTTAAATTACTTTGCTGGAGNCCCGCTTAGGGNTTCAATGNCGGGTCTGCTGTTTAAACGAGGAAGAANCTGTTTCACCCGCGCTCTGTCGNCGGGNTCGTAGGGCCGGCGATGGTCATGGTGGTTTCTTCGCGGTTTTGAAACAGATAAAAATAAACAAGAAGTGAAGTTTCGTCGGGACGCCGGATTTCCCGGGCCCGGCGGTGAATTTCGATTGAGCTAAGAGTCAGGAGTTATCCTTGAACAAGAAGGCTGTTGGTCAGATCCTCAAGGCAAAAGGGGTCGTCAACGACGCTCAGATAAAAAAGGCGCTCGAGTATTCCAAGAATGAGAGTTGCCTGCTCGGTGAGGCGCTCGTGAAGACTGAAGCCTGCGCGCAGGAGGATGTCAGCAGGGCATTGGCCANGCATTGGGGCCTGCCCTACGCCAATCTCGCCACCGCGGAGATCAAGAAAGAGATCATCGCCCTGGTGCCGAAGGAGGTCGCGGTTGAGAACAATATCGTTCCGGTCANGCGAAAAAACGGCACCCTGATCGTGGCGATGGAGTCCATGGATCTCATGGTCCTCGACAACCTGCGCTTCCTGCTGAACCAGCAGGTNGAGGCGGCCATCTCGACTCCCAAGGATATCGAGGAGTCGCTTGATCACTACTACCGGCTCACCGGGGACCTCGGCGATGTCATCGGTGAAGGCGAGGATGGCGTACAGGTCGGCCGCGGAGAGTACTCCGGAGAAGACGGAGATGCCGANGATGCCCCGGTCATCAAGTACGTCACCCAGCTTATCTCGAAGGCTCTCAAGGAGCGCGCCAGTGATATTCATATCGAGCCATTTGAGAAGCGGGTGAGGATTCGCTACAGGATAGATGGCGTGTGTGTAGAGAAAGAGAATCCGCCNAAGCGGCTGCAGGGGCCGATCCTTTCGCGNATCAAGATCATGTCCAGGATGGATATGGCCGAGAAGCGAAGGACGCAGGATGGCCGTATCAAGATCAAGCTGCACGGCCGGGATATCGACCTGCGNGTNAGCTCNCTTCCGGCCAGGCACGGGGAGAGCATCGTCATGCGTATCCTCGACAAGGAGAAGGGNCTCGTCGATCTCGAGGAGCTCGGCTTCCACGAATCGGAATACGANCGCTTCAACAAGATCATCAAGCGTCCCAACGGNATCTTCCTGGTGACGGGTCCGACGGGATCGGGAAAGACGACAACGCTCTATGCGGCGCTGAAAAACCTCAACCAGCCGGATGTGAAGATCATTACCGCCGAGAACCCGATCGAGTACAACCTGACGGGCATCAACCAAGCGGAGGTCCGCCACGAGATCGGCCTGACGTTCCAGCGTATTCTGCGCGCCATGATGCGGCAGGCTCCCAATATCATCCTGGTGGGTGAGATCCGTGACCATGAGACGGCGGAGATCGCTATCCAGGCGGCCCTGACCGGGCACCTCGTGTTNAGCACCCTGCATACCAATGATGCTCCCTCGGCGCTGACTCGCCTGGTAGATATGGGCGTGAAGCCGTTCCTCGTCGCNTCCGCCGTCATGGCNATTATGGCGCAGCGTCTCATTCGGCGCATCTGCCTCGAGTGCCGCCAGGAGGGGGAGGTGTCTGAGACGGATCTGCGATCTGTCGGCCTGACCCAGCAGCGCCTGGCCGAGGCGACGGTCTACGAGGCCGTTGGCTGTCCGGCCTGCAGCAATTCAGGCTACAAGGGACGCCAGGGAGTTTACGAGCTGATGGAAATGTCGAACGACATCAGGGAGATGGCCTTCCAGTGCAAGCCGACTCTCGAGCTGAGGGCAAAGGCCAGGAGCGAAGGAATGGTGACCCTCCAGGAGGATGCCATCAGGAAGGTGCTCTCGGGAGTAACGACCATACCTGAAGTCCTGAGAATCACGCATCGTGAAGTTTAACAGAGGTCCGGCGGGCCCCGGGCCCGTCCTGACGGCCCTAACCAGACAATTCGGAGAGAAAAATTGACCCACAAGCCGCTTGGACAGATCTTCAAGGAGATGGGTCTGGTGACCGAGTACGACATCCAGCAGGCCCTCGCCAAGCAGAAAGAGACCGGAGAGGCGATCGGGCAGATCCTGGTGGGTAATGGCCTGGTTACCGAGGTCGACCTCAGCCGCGCTCTGGCGGAGCAGAAGGGGATGGAGTTTGTCGACCTGGAGAAGGTCGAGATTCCTCCCGAGGTAATCGANCTCATCGATCACACCACGGCCGAGACTTTCCAGGTGATGCCGCTTGAATTCGATGGCAGCACCCTGGTCGTTGCGGTCAGCAGGCCCGACAACCTGAGCGTACTGGATGACCTTCGTTTCAGTGTTCCCGAGGTCTCCAACTTCAAGGCGAGGGTGGCGAACGAGGAGCAGGTCAAGAAGGCCATTGAGACCTACTACCAGGACGGCCGCAGCAATATGGACGAACTTCTCGCCGGCGTCGGTACCGCGGCNCTGGAGAGTGATGGNGCGACGGACCTGGCCCAGCTCGAGGCNGATGCCAANGCGGGGCCGGTCGTCAAGCTGCTGAACATGGTCCTGNTGCAGGCCATCCGCGATCGGGCGGCGGATATCCANCTNGAGCCGTTCGAGCATGAGTTCAAGGTGCGCTACCGGGTGGATGGAGTTCTCTACGAGATGATGCCGCCGCCGATTCATCTCGCGCGCGCGGTGATCTCNCGNGTGAAGGTCATGGCNTCTCTNGATATCGCCGAGACCCGGCTGCCGCAGGATGGCCGNATCGAGCTCAACGTCGGCGGCAACCCGATCGATCTGCGNGTNTCCACCCTGCCGACNATGTANGGNGAGAGCGTCGTCCTGCGTATTCTCGACCGCAGCAANCTGGCCCTCGANNTGGAGAAGCTGGGCTTCAGGCCTGACGAGCTCGNNGCGTTNCGGNACCTGGTNGCCAAGCCCAANGGTATTATCCTGGTGACGGGTCCGACAGGGTCCGGNAAGACGACAACGCTTTATTCGGTCCTCATGGAGGCCAACTCGGTCGATGTGAAGATCATCACGACGGAAGATCCCGTCGAGTATGACCTCGAGGGTGTCATCCAGGTACAGGTCCAGGAGGAGATCGGACTCACCTTCGCCGATTGCCTGCGCAGTATCCTGCGACAGGACCCCGACAAGATTCTCGTAGGTGAGGTTCGTGACCTCGAAACCGCCCAGATCGCGGTCGAGTCATCGCTCACCGGGCATATCGTCTACAGCACCCTGCACACCAACGATGCACCGTCATCCGTGACCAGGATCCTGGACCTTGGACTGGAGCCATTCCTCATCGCCGCTACACTCGAGGGAGTTATCGCCCAGCGTCTCGCCAGGAGGATCTGTCTGAATTGTAAAACGCCGTATGATCCGACTGAGCAGGAGCTCTACGAGCTGGAGCTGACCGCGACCGAAACCCAGGGCCGCGAATTTTACTTCGGCAAGGGCTGTAAGTCCTGTAACGGGACCGGCTATAAGGGTCGTGTCGCGCTCTTTGAGATGATGATCGTCAATGACCGGCTCAGGGACCTGATCATGAACTCCGCTTCGACGGCTGAATTGCGTTCGGCCGCGAGGGAGGATGGGATGCGGACCCTGAGGGATAGCGGGCTGCTGCATATCTACGATGGTATTTCCACCATCGAGGAAGTCGTCAGGGAGACCATTTCAACGGTCTGAGGTCCCGCCAGCGGCTGTGAGGCATTCGTTCGGTTTCGCTTTTACCTTCAGATTGTCGCATTGCGATAGTTTTCTGATTTTGGTGTTTTCCGGTTTTTTGGTTATCATTGCAGGTCTTGGAAGCGGTAAAAGTCTTCCGGGCCCCGGCTTTTTGATCGCGGCTCGGTTTGAGTCCGCGGCCAGGGCTGGATAAGATTCCGTAAGAAATGAGTAAGAAATCCAAGTAGGTATGGTGGGGTACAGGAGGGCCTATGCCCGTCTTCGCGTATGAAGCGTTAAAAAACGACGGTCAAAAAGTTAAATCGGAGGTCACCGCCGACTCCAAGGACGAGGCCATCAAGAAGATCCAGGAGCAGGGTCTCCGTCCGACCAGGATCGCCACCCAGAAGGGTGAGTCTCAGCCGCGGGTGGTCCCCGGCGTAGAAAAAGCGGCCAAGAAAAAAGGCGGCGGACTGCTCACGAGGGGCGTGAGCTCCAACGACATCGTCACGTTCACCACGCAGCTTTCGACCCTTCAGGATGCGGGCTTGCCGATCGTTCGGAGTCTCAGGATTCTCGAGGAGCAGCAGAAGCCCGGAAGGTTCAAGGAGCAGCTCGAAGAGGTCGCGGACGAGGTTGAGCAGGGGAGCACGCTTTCGGAGGCCATGGCCAAGTACCCCAGGAGTTTCGACAAGCTCTACATCAGCATGGTGAAGGCCGGCGAGGCCGGCGGAGTGCTCGATGTCATCCTCAGACGGCTTGCCGGTTTCATGGAGAAATCCCAGAAGCTGCGCAAGAAGGTCAAGGGCGCGCTGGTCTACCCGATCGCGGTTATCACCGTAGCCATCGCGATTCTCGTGGTGATTATGATTTTCGTGGTGCCGGCCTTTGAGAAGATGTTCCAGGATATCGGCCAGGCGTTGCCGGCGCCCACCCAGATGCTGCTGAGCGCGAGCCAGGCAATGGCCTGGCCCAATTGCCTCCTGATCCCTGTGGTTCCCATCGTCCTGATAATGATCCTGAAGCTCATCGCCCGTACCGAGCGCGGCGAGAAGGCGCTCGATGCCTTCAAGCTTCGGATGCCGGTCTTCGGCAATATCATCAAGAAATCTTCCGTGGCCAGGTTCTGCCGTACGCTGGGTACCCTGATCGCCTCAGGTGTGCCGATTCTGGAGGCNNTGNGGATCGTCAAGGATGCCGTNGGCAANGTCATCATCNCCAATGCNATCGAAGANGTNCACGGNAGTATTCGCGAGGGCGANACNATNGCNGACCCNCTGCGGGCCTCGGGGATTTTCGACGAGCTNCTGGTNAACATGATNGANGTNGGNGAAGAAACNGGNGAGCTCGACAAGATGCTNATGAAGATCGCCGACAATTACGAAGCGGACGTGGATGTCGCCGTGGAGGGTATGTCGAGCCTCCTTGAGCCGCTCCTGATCGTGGGAATGGGACTGATCGTCGGCTTCATCGTCATTTCGCTCTTCCTGCCCCTGGTATCCATCATCGAGAATATCGGATAGCGGTTGAAGCGAAACAGGGGGAAATCAGCAAGCGCCCGTCCAGAGCCGCAGCCCGCGGATGGACGGCAGCCTTCCGGCGGAGATCAAATCTGTGAGGAGATCCGTCATGGGGGTGGTGGAGGCGCGCGCCGCCTCGCCAAGCGCCTCGCCGTGGCGAAGGCGGATTTCGAGGGCTTTCGCGATCAGCTGTTCAGCCTGCAGGCGGAGGGCCGNCTCATCAGGGTTCCGACGGAGTCCGGGNGCAAGTGGGAGCTTCCCGAGAGAACTCCCCTGAGGGTCGGCAAGCTGCAGCTCGACCGGCGCGGCTCGGGGTTCTTCCGGCCCGCCGATCGGGCGGAGGATGATGTTTTCGTGCGGGCCTCCCATCTGGCCGACGCCTTTCCGGGCGACCTGGTGCTGGTGAGGGTGACCTCCGATGCGCGCGGCGACCGTCTTCGCGAGGGCAGGGTCGTCGAGGTCGTCGAGCGCGGCAGGAAGCCNCTGCGCGGCACCTTCTGGAGGGGAAAAGAGGGCGGCCTGGTCGCCTGTGATGACCCGCGCATNCCTTCNGATGTCTTTATNCCCGCCGATGGAATCGAGAAGATGAAGGATGGTGGGCGGGTCCTGGTGCGGCTCACTATGGGTTCCCGCGGCAGGTTCCCCCTGGGAGAGGTCATCCTCGTGCTTACCAACGAAGACAGCCTGGAGGCTGATTTCGAGGTTGTCAGGGCCGAGTTCGACCTGCCCGTTGAGCAGCCGGCCGGCGTCGTAGAGGAGGCCGATGCGCTGCCCGCGGTGGAGGATGGCGCGTCATGGCCCGATCGAACGGACCTGAGAAACGTTCCTACCTTCACCATCGATCCAGAGGATGCGAGGGATTTCGATGATGCCGTATCCCTCGAGAGCCTCCCCGGAGGGAAGCTTCGGCTTGGTGTTCATATNGCGGANGTTTCCCATTATGTCCAGCCGGGCTCCNTGATCGATCAGAGCGCGGAGTTTCGCGGAACGTCGATCTACCTTCCCGGCCGCGTCATCCCGATGCTGCCGGAGCGCCTGGCGAATGATCTCTGCAGCCTGCGTCCCGACGAAGATCGCCTGGCGAAGACGGTCTTCCTGGTTTTCTCCTCCGAGGGCCGGCTGCTGGAGAGCGAGGTCTGCCGCAGTGTCATCCGCAGCCGCCGGCGGTTCACCTATGGCGAGGCGCTGGCGATCCTCGATTCGCTCGAGGGCAAAGAGGTTCCCGCCGAAGACCTGCCTCCGGACCGTGATGAGTACGAGCCGATCCTCGAGCGCATGGCCTTCCTGCGGGATGCCCTCCTCGATGTCCGTACNCGCCGCGGCGCCCTGTTTCTCGATCTGCCGCAGCTCAAGGTCCGGGTGGGAGACAACGGACAGGTGGATAGCGTCGACAGGGAGGAGGGGGATCCGGCCCATTCGCTCATCGAAGAGTTCATGCTGGCGGCGAACGAGGCGGTCGCCCGTTTTCTCCAGGATCAGGGCCTGGCGATAATAGCCCGGGTTCACCCGGCGCCCACAGATGAGAAGATAGCGGATTTCCGGGAGATGCTCGCCGCGCTGGGGCTCGACCTGCGCGCGCGGCCGGAGGTGGGCGACCTGCAGAAGCTGGTAGACAAGGTGGTCGGGGGGCCCCTGGCGGTTACCGTCCAGATAGCCCTCCTTCGAACNATGGGGCACGCCGAGTATGTCCCGAAGGCCGATCTCCACTANGCCCTCTCGACAAGCTCCTATTGCCACTTCACCTCCCCGATCAGACGCTATCCCGACCTGGTGGTCCACCAGATCCTGGAGGAGCATCTCAGAGACCAGGGTATGACCTCGGAGCGCAGGGTCCACTGGTCGCAGAAGGTGGAGGGGGTGGCTCCCCACGCATCTAAAACCGAGCGCCGGGCTGAGGATGCCGAGCGGGCGATGCAGGCGGCGGCCCTGATCCGTTTTCTCTCGCCGCGCCTGGGAGAGGAGATGGGCGGCAGCATCATCTCGATATTTCCCTTCGGTTTTTTCGTGCGGCTGGANGAGCTTCCGATCGAGGGCCTGGTGCCGGTGGCGACGCTCGGGGCCTACTACGAGTTCGATCCTTCCACCCAGACCCTGGAGCCCGCGGGAAGAGGCCGGGGCAAGGGCAAGGGCAAGGGCAAAGGCAAAGGCAAAGGCAAAGGACGCGGAGGGGGAAAACGCTCCCCGGCCGCGAGCTTCCGTCCGGGCCAGCGGGTGCGGGTCAAGCTGACGGACCTCAACTCCGCCGCCAGGCAGATCAGCTTTGAGCTTGCCGAGTAAGCCCTCGCCCTGAAAGATAGCTGGTTTCGGGTCACGATNGGGGTTACCCAAATGACGGCTTCGTGTATCTTTTTCTGCTGTCTCCTTGCCGGTNNGGACGTTCCCTGGGAGCTCTCCGGCGGTCGGCGCGGTACCGNTCNCGGGATCTCCGCCCTGGAGCGGGAGCTTGCGGATTCTCGAAAGATGGCGCTTGAGAAAACCAGGCGGAGCCTCGGGCTTGTTCCGGGGAAGCTGCCCATTCGCTGGGTGCTCCGGCTGGGACGGCCGGCGGNCGGGACTGGAGCGGCGAAGGCGGNTGCCGGCTGGACGGAGGTGGGTGAAGACGAGGTGGTGGTCACGATCCCCGCCTGGAGATACCTGGGGTTTCCCACGAAGGTCCGAAGGGTGGTCATTCACGAGACGGTCCACGCCGTGATGGCATCGAAGCTCGGNACCCCCGCCGCCTANCGCGCTCTGCCCGGCTGGTTCAGGGAGGGAACGGCCCTGCTGGTCTCCGGCGAGGGGCCGGGAAGGGTGAAGGGCAGGATCTCCTCGACGCTCCTGGANGGCGGCCGNTCCGGCGGTTTTCTCTCCGGGCTGGNGGGGGCGNCGCCGGGCTCCCTCGGNGGCCGCCGGGTGACCGGGGCCGAGGGTTACCTGGCGGTTCGCTGGATCGAGGAGCGGCTTGGAAAATCCGGTCTCCGCGAGCTCCTGGCGAAGCTGGTGTCGGGCGGGGCGTTTGAAGAAACTCTCGGGGAGCTCATCGGTCTTACGCCCGGGAGGGTTGCGAAGGCGGCTNTTCGTTATTGCTCGGAGAGGATCCGCGGACTGATCTCAGAGCGCTCTGAGCGCCTCTTTGCCGAGGCTGTNGCGCTCTGTTCCNCCGGCCGGCATGGNCNCGCNCGCAAGGNGCTCAGNNCGCTGNGGGCCCTCGATGGGAGTGTCGCCGTGCGTGACACGGCGGTTTTTCTCCAGGCCAGGACCCTGGTCGAAGATGGACTCTACGAGGAGGCCGGGGGGCTGCTCGAGAGCCTGCTCAGGGATGGATACGAGGTCCCCTGGGAGCCGGAGATTTTCGAGCAGCTTGGCCGCTGCCGGGCGGGAGTTGGAAAACGGCGGGAGGCGAGAAGTTTCTGGAAAATGGTCGCGGACCGTTTTCCCCACGACGGCGCGGTACAGGCGCGAATCGCCGTTTTGCTCGAGGGTGGCGAGCCGCGCGAGCCCTGACGCCGAGTTCTGCTTAAATTGAGCGGATCCCTGGGTTATCATTGGAAAACTTTACCGGATCAAGGATCCGGCTCATGGTGCTGGAGAATGACGGGAGATTGGGTTTTACTCATAAGAACTGGTATCTTTGTATGAAGTCGCCGGTTCCGGCTGGATCGTCAAGGAGACTGGAACAGGCCGGAAAATCACGGCACAGGCGGCCGTTCACTGAAAAAATTCGAGGTTGAAATGGCTCAGTTCAAGCAGAAAGAAGAGATGCACCTGGGGGAGCGTTTCATGGCCTTTATCAAGGCTAATGAAAAGGTCTTCTGGGTATTGCTCCTGGCGTTTTTAGGGTTCAGTTTCGCCTTCGGATCGCAGATCGCGACCGTTCTCAGGCCCACGGGGGCAAGCATCTCGATAGGTTTCGAAGAGGAGATCTCGGATCTCGAATTTCAAATCGAGAGCAAGGCCCTGAGAAATACACTCAGGTTCGCGGGCCCGATCTTCCTCGACGAGCCCTTCTTCCCGACCCTGCCGCCGATTCCGAAGTACCGGACGATCTACCCGGAACAGAGACCGCTCTCCTACCGTGAGTTTCGTCTCTACCGCCGCGCCGCCAGGGAGGCGGGGCTCAGCGTTTCGGAGGCCGAGTTCGAGGCGGCCCGTACGGAGCTCTGGCAGAAGATCTATGCGACCCAGCTGGTCAACGATCCCGATCACCTCGGCTTGGCGGGGATAGCCCTGCCCCAGGGAGGCCAGGATTTCAGATTCCTGCAGGCACAGAAGGCTGAGAAGGAAAGGCTCCTGGGTTTACTCAGGAACCAGAACAAGTTCGATCCAGGCCGTTATTCAGACTTGCTGGCGGGGCGGGGCAACAAGCCCCGCACTCCGGATCCCGTGTTCACGGCTGAGCGTGATGATTGCTCGAGCGCCTTCTACGAAGGCAAGACCCTGTTTTCTAAGCGTAACTACAGGGACGCCCTCGACAGGTTCACCCTGGCCCTCAAGGGAGCGAAGGGCTCCCAGGACAGCGCTATCGTTTCGCTGTGGATCAGCAGCTGCAAGGGAACGTCGTTCATTACGAGAACCATTTTTGAGAAAACCCTGCGCGACCTGATCCTCATCGCCCGGCTCGATGATCATATCAACGCGAGGGTCCAGGTCTCCGGCAAGGAGGCCTTTGATGAATTCAGGACGCAGCAGCACAGGCGAAAGTTCGAGTGGGTAAAGCTGACGGCCCCGGAGGACCTGTCTGCGAAGGTAAGGGAGGGGATCACCGAGGAGGAGCTCAAGGAGCACTACGATGAGAATAAGGCCTCCTACAATTCCGCTACGCGTCTGCGCTTCAAGTACCTGAAGGTCTCTGCCGACAGCTTCAAGAAAGAGGTGGAAGCGGAGGTGAAGGAGGAGGATCTTCTCAAAGCGTACGAAGAGGATCGGGGGTTTTATGCCCGTCCTGACATCCAGGCGGACGAGGGGATCTTCCAACTGCTCGGCAGTGAGGAGGAAAAACAGCGCGATGAGCAGGTCTATCTTCCCTTCGAGGAGGTCAAGGACAAGGTGCGTGAGCGCCATGTTTTCCAGGTCGCTTCCGAGAAGCTCAGGGTGCTCGGCAACAAGCTGAAATCCCGGATCTATCCCGGCAAGGCCGCCGGGGCGCAGGTGGTCGAGCCCGATGAGCCCCAGGTCACCTTCGAGGCGTTGGCGGCCGAGGATGAGCGGTTCGAGGTGGGTCATGTTCCCTTCACCACCCAGGCTGATGCCGAAGCTGTTTTCGGAGAAGAAGGCAACGGCATCTACAGCAAGGCGAATAAGACGACCATCGACAATTGGTACAACACGGCGAACAGGGAGGGGCGGAGTTCGGGACGATACATTCTCACCGAGAGCCTGAAAAAAAGGCTGAAATCGGCGGTGTACGAATACGATGAGGTCGAAGGTGTTTCCCGGCTGAATTCAACCGTGGGCGTTACCTTTTTCTCCAATGTCGAGATCAAGTCGCCCGGAGAACGCAGCTACGAGGAGGCGCTCGAAGATGTCACCTCCGATCTTCACAAGCAGAAGGTGGTCGATAAGCTCGTTGAGGCCTGCAAGAAGAGGTCGGAGGGGCTCGAGGATTCGCCTGGCGGGTTCAAGGAGCTTGCCGGCGGTGAGCTCGAGGTCTCCTTCGATGAGAAGACCGCCTTCAAGGCCAGCTTTGGAGAGCTGAAAGATACCGGCGGCAACTTTATCCGGAGAAGGGGCTCCATCTCATTCCCCGGCGAGAAGGATGAGCAGGGCAGCATCGTCGATGAGATCCATCCGTCAAATTCCGCCCTGGTGAGCGCCGGTTTCGGTATTGAAGAGGTTGGAGGTACCACGGTCGCCAGGGACGACAAGGAGAGCGCTTGTTTCATCATGCGCTACGCGTCCCGGCAGTACCCCGATCCGGCCGAATTCGGGAGAAGCCGCCCGCAAATCGTCAGGAACCTCAAGAAAAGCCGGGAGGAGCTCAAATTCTCGGAATGGGTCGCCGAGCTCTACGCCCGGGCGGGCGATGGTGACCGCGATGGCGTCTTCGCCCCCAGGGACAATTGTCCCGCCGTTCCAAATCCTGACCAGCTCGATTCCGACGGGGACGGGATCGGAGATGCCTGCGAGGAGGGCGCCGCGCCCCCTGAGGCGGTCCAGGAAGGCTGAGAGGCGTCGAGGCTCTCTTTTCTCTTTTTGAAAAGCCCTCGATGCGGGTCTTCAGAAGCTCGCGACGATCTTTTCGAGGCCGGCCTCGATCTCATCGGCGCAATTCCTGTAGCCATCGGTATCCAGGCCGATGGGGTCGCTGATGTCCCGCTCAGCCAGCAGGCCGAGCTTGCCACGGAGCTCTTCATCCGGCAGCTCGAAACTGGCGGCAAGGGCTGATATGCCCAGCTGGTGCGATGTGGTGAGCGCGTAGATTCTGTCGGCTTCCTCCAGGATCTCCAGCGACAGCGGCCGCGAGGCGTGGGACTCGATGTCGCAGCCCCGCTCTCTCATCACCTCCACGGCCTCCTTGCTTGCGGCGCTGCCTCCGAAGGCCGATGTGCCGGCCGAGAGCACCCGGTAGCCGAGCTCCTCGAGTTCGGCCGTCTCCACTCCTCTCTTGCGTGCGAGGTGTTTTCTGAAGAGAGCTTCCGCCATGGGGCTGCGGCAGGTATTCCCGGTGCATACGAAGAGAACGGTCGCTCCCCTGGCCGCGCTCTCGAGCTCCTGTGTGCTGAGGTGACCTTCGCGCAGCACCGTGAACCGCTCTCCCTCGAGTTGAACGACCGTCGATGCCCGCTTCAATTCCACCGGCCCCCCGTCGAGGATGCCGTCGATCCTGCCCTCGAAATAGGCCCTGACCTCTTCGGCGTTGAGCGCCGGGGCGCCGCCGGAGGGGTTGGCGCTGGGGGCGAGGACCGGGCCGGGGAGCTTTTCCAGGAGGGCCCGGGTTACGGTGGCGTCCGGCACTCTGAAGCCCGTGGTCTCCCCGGCGCCCGGCTCACCGGTTGGCAGAACGATCGTCAGGGGCCCGGGCCAGAAGCGCTTCATCAGGCGTCCGGCGGCTATCGGCAGCTGGTCACAGCGGCGTATCGCCTCCTGTGAATCGGCGATCAGCAGGGTAAAGGGTTTGTCCCCAGGGCGTTCTTTCAGTGCCCTCAGCTTCGCGCAGGCGCTCTCATCTCCCTCGAGGGCGCCGAGCCCATAGACGGTCTCAGTCGGGAAGGCAAGCACTCCTCCATTTTCGAGAATATCCGCCGCGGCGGCGATGGCCCCGGGGTCCGGGGCGAGGCGATCTACTGGTATCAAGGTCGTCATGTCGGGATCGATTTCAGATGGTTTAGGTGTTGAAGACAAGCTTATTCATTCGACTTTTGACTCCGCCCATCCGGGGGACGTAAAAACCCCGCGCCCGTCTTCGGCCCGGCGGGATCCACCCGCCGGGGAGGCTTCGAGACTCTTTCATCCGTCGCCCGGTGCGTTATGATACCTCCTTTTCACCAGGGAGATTTCTCGATGTCTCTGCTTGTCGTCGGTTCCGTGGCCCGTGATTCGATCCGCACTCCGTACGGAGAGGTGCAGGACGCGCTCGGCGGGGCGGCCGTTTACTTTTCGCTCGCTGCCGGCATCTTCACCGAGGTGAGGATGGTCGGGGTTGTGGGGGATGATTTCGAGGCGGGGGATATCGAGCTCCTCAGGTCGAAGGGTGTCGATCTTGCCGGCCTCGAGGTGGTCGAGGGTGGCGTTACCTTTCGCTGGAGCGGCGAGTATTCCGAGGACATGAACTCCAGGCGGACGCTCTCGGTCGAGCTCAACGTCTTTGAGCACTTCAGGCCCGTCCTGCCCAGGGGCTACCGTGACTCGAGCTTTGTTTTCCTCGCCAACGCGGCGCCGGGAACGCAGCTCAGCGTACTCGAGCAGGTGGAGGAGCCTGTCTGCGTCATGGCGGACACCATGGACCTGTGGATCGGCTCGGCGCGTGATGAGCTCCTGGAGCTTCTCGGGCGTATCGATGGAATCTCGCTTAATGATGCCGAGGCGCTCGAGCTGACCGGCTGCCGCAACCTCATCGACGCGGGCTGCGCGATTCTCGATATGGGCCCTGCCAATGTTGTCGTGAAGAAGGGCGAACACGGCGCCGTTCTCTTTACGGAGGCCGGGGTCGTCGCTCTGCCGGCCTACCCGACCGGGAAGGTCATCGACCCGACCGGGGCCGGTGACAGCTTCGCGGGAGCCCTGATGGGCTCTCTCTCGCAGGCGGGAGCCGTCGATGAAGAGCATCTCAAGACAGCCATAGCCTACGGTTCCGTGGTAGCCTCTTTTACCTGTGAAGGCTTCGGAACCGACAGGCTGGCCGTGCTCGGCGCGGATGAGGTTGGGGAACGTTTTATGAACTATTGCGACTCACTTCAAATCCGTAGATGATCCGTTTATTATTCTTTGCCTTTAATCCCCCGGAGCCGCTTTCCGGGCTGAGAGTGTCGAGGGGAGAGGACGCCCCGGGAAAGTCGTTCACATGAAGACCTCTGAAGTACGAGACCGTTTCCTGGATTATTTCCGCCAGAGGGATCACGTGGTGCTGCCGTCGAGCCCCTCGATTCCCCATGGAGACAAGACCCTGCTCTTCACCAACGCGGGCATGGTCCAGTTCAAGGATGTCTTTACGGGGCGGGAGGAGAGGGTCCACCCGCGCGCGGCGACGGTTCAGAAGTGCGTTCGCGCCGGCGGCAAGCACAACGACCTCGACAACGTAGGCTATACCAGCAGGCACCTGACCCTCTTCGAGATGCTGGGCAATTTCTCCTTCGGAGATTATTTCAAGGAGGAGGCGATCTCCTTCGCCTGGGAGCTGATCACCGAGGGCTACGGTCTCGACCCGGACGCTCTCTGGGCGACCGTTTTTCGCGAGGACGACGAGGCCTGGGAACTGTGGAAGAAAATCTCCGGCCTGCCCGATGAGCGGATCGTCCGTCTCGGTGAGAAGGATAACTACTGGAGCATGGGGGATGTCGGCCCCTGCGGTCCCTGCTCGGAGATTCTCCTCGATCGCGGTGAGGCCTTCGGTGAAGCCGACGTGGAAAACGGTGAGCGTTTCTTCGAGCTCTGGAACCTCGTCTTCATGCAGTTCAGCCAGTCGGCTGATGGAGAGAAGACGCCACTCCCGCGGCCGAGCATCGACACCGGGCTGGGGCTCGAGCGCATGGCGATGGTCCTGCAGGAGGTGGACACGGTCTACGAGACGGACGTCCTGCGTGGCCTGATCTCCGAGGTCGAGTCGATCACCGGCGTCGAGTACGATCCCGGTGAAAAAGGGGTTCCCCACCGGGTTCTCGCCGACCACATCAGGTCGCTTGTGTTCTGCCTCGCCGATGGAGCCGAGATCTCCAACGAGGGCCGGGGCTATGTCCTGCGGCGCATTCTCAGGCGGGCGGCCCGCTACGGGCGCAAGCTCCAGGAGGAGGGGTCCATCCTCCACAGGCTGGTAGGGCCGGTGGTGGAGAGCATGGGAGACGCCTATCCCGAGCTGTTGGAGAACCAGGAGTTCATCACCCATCTCATCAGGAGCGAGGAGAATCGTTTCGGGAAGACCCTCGGCCGGGGCATCGAGCTCTTCGAAGACGAGATCAGCGTCATGAAGGAGTCCGGCACGAAGATCATCAGCGGCGACAAGATGTACCTGCTCTGGGACAGCTATGGTTTTCCGGCCGACCTGACCCAGAGAATGGCCGAGGAGGCCGGCTTCGGCGTCGACATGGAGCGCTTCGAGGAATGTATGAATGAGCAGCGCGAGCGCAGCCGCCAGGCGTCGGATTTCTCGGTAACCACGAGCTTTGATTCCCTGCCCGCAACGGAGTTCGTAGGCTACGAGAGCCTGCGCTGCGGTGCGGAACTGCAGGCCGCCGAGGAGGCGGACGGGACCCTGCAGGTCGTGCTGTCGCATTCACCCTTCTATGGCGAGAGCGGCGGCCAGGTGGGGGACCGGGGCGTGATCTCCGCCGACGATTTCCGCCTGGCGGTAGAGGATACACAGCGCGATGGAGGACGCATGGTCCACATCTGCAGGCTCCTGGAGGGAGAGCTCGGCGATGTCGGCACCGGGTCCGCGGTCGAGGCCGAGGTGGATGATTCCACCCGCCAGGCGACCGAGCGCAATCATTCCGCGACCCATCTCCTCCACGCGGCCCTGAGAGAGGTGCTGGGAACCCACGTACACCAGAAGGGCTCGCTGGTGGACCCGTCGCGGCTTCGATTCGACGTCACCCACTTCAGCGGCATCGAGGGGCAGGAGCTTCAGCAGGCCCAGGAGCTCGTCAATGAGCAGGTGCGCGCCAACCTGCCGGTGGAGATCACCGAGATGGACAAGGATGAAGCCATCGAGGAGGGCGCCATGGCCTTCTTCGGGGAGAAATACGGCGACAGGGTCCGGGTTGTCCGCATGGGCGATTTTTCCATCGAACTCTGCGGTGGAACGCATGTCTCCCGTACCGGCGACATCGGTTTTTTCACTCTCACCGGTGAGGGCTCGGTTTCCGCTGGTGTGCGCCGTGTCGAGGCGCTGACCGCCAACGATGCCGAGGCCTGGTTCGATGGGAGGGTTCGGCTCGTCGATGACCTGTCGAAGCTGCTGAAGGTTTCTTCCGACCTGGTGGGGGAGAGGATCTCCCGCCTGCTCGAGGAGAACAGGGAGCTGAAGACCAGGGGGGCGGCGCCCGCTCCGGCGGCCGGCGGTGAGCTCGATAAGAAAAAGATAGGAGACCTTCTCTTCGCCTCCGGGATCTTCGCGGGTCTCGATGGAAAGGGACTGCGGGATTGTTTTGACCGCGTCAAGAAGGAGTCAGACAAGGTTATCGCCGTTCTGCTGGCGCCGGGTGAAGGAAAGGTCCAGGCGCTCGTGGCCGTCACTCCTTCACTGACGAAGGAGGGCTGGAAGGCGGGTGATATTTTCCAGGCTGGAGCGGAACATATCGAGGCCCGAGGCGGCGGCCGTCCGGAGATGGTGCAGGCAGGGGGAACGAACCCGGAAGGCGCCAGGGCGGCCCTGGAGGCCATGGAGAGCCGTGTCGAGCAGGGACCGGGTTCCTAGGGCTGTTTTCTTTTCGGTCCATGGCCATAGCTTGACATCGGATCGAGTCGAACCTAAAATGGCTCGATTCTATCTGGAGCGTGAGTTGCGATAGCACCTAAGCTCTTCATTTTCAGACAGTTAACGACCTATTATTCGCGGTGGAATTATGGCAGTCCCAAAGAGACGCACATCCAAATCTAAAAAGGGGATGCGGCGCTCGCATCACAGGCTCACACCGGCTTCGTTGGTGAAATGCAGCAATTGCAGCACCATGAAACCCCGGCATCGAATTTGTCCTGAATGCGGGTATTACCGGGGTAAGGAAGTCATTGCGGCTGAGGACTTCCTCGCTTGAGCAGTCCGATTGCGGTTGACGCCATGGGCGGTGACCGCGCTCCCGCCGAGGTGGTTCGCGGAGCTATCAGGGCCGTTGAAGAGATGGAAGGGCTGCGGCTGGAGCTGGTCGGCTCAGAGAGCGATATACACAGCGAGTTCGAGGCCGCCGGCTTCAAGGGTGAGTCCATCACGGTTGTTCCCGCCTCCGAGGTGGTCGGTATGGGGGAGGGGCCCGTAGAGGCCGTCAGGAACAAGAAGGACTCCTCGATTGTCGTGGGCCTGNAGAGGGTCCGGGACGGCNANGCNTCCGCCTTCGTCAGCGCNGGNAATACAGGCGCNTGNGTGGCGGCGNCTTCNCTCCTGCTGCGNACCNTGCCCGAGGCCAGGAAGGCGGGAATAGCCGTGGANCTGAAGGTCGGGGANAAGCCGCTGATCCTCATGGATGTCGGNGCCAATGTAGAGGCCCGGCCTGAGCACCTGGTGCAATACGGTGTCATGGCGAGCCTCTACGCCTCCCGGATTCATGGGGTGGAGAATCCATCTGTGGGGCTTCTCAATATCGGTGAGGAGGGCGCCAAGGGCAATCGCCTGGCTAAANAGACNCACGATCTCTTCGCCTCCAGCGGCTTGAATTTCCAGGGCAATGTAGAGGCNGGGGAATTGTTCCGGGGCAGGTGCGATGTGGCGGTATGCGATGGTTTCACCGGCAACATNGTCCTCAAGATGGCTGAGGGACTTGCCGAGCGTCTCTTCCGGATTTTTAAAGAGGGAGCCGAGGAGGTCATCTCCGGCGCCGCCCGCATCAGCGGCTCGGCGGACGGCGCGTTGGCTCCGGAGCTGGAGAAGCTGGTCCAGTCTTCTCTTGCCGATCTCGGAAGCAAAATTGATTACGCCGAGTCCGGAGGCGCTCCGCTGCTTGGCGTGGATGGAACAGTCATCATCTCTCACGGCCGCAGCGGCGCGAAGGCTATCAGCAACGCGATCCGGACCGCGAATAAGATGGCGGAGGTCGACATCAATGGCCTGATCGTGCAGAATCTACGGGCATTTTCGAAGCAGTCCGTGTCGGCGTGGAANGCCGGGACCGAAGAGACCGTGGNGGACTGAAGGGGAGCCGATTCGAGGTAGAAATGATGTATGAATGTCGNGTNGCCGGTACGGGACGATACGTACCNGANAAGGTCCTTACCAATGCGGANCTCGAGCGGATGGTCGAGACCAGCGACGAGTGGATCGTAAAGCGTACGGGGATTCGCGAACGCCGGATAGCGGCNGAGAANNAGTCNACCAGCGATCTCGGCCTGGAGGCGGCCCGCATGGCGCTCANCAATGCCGGGTTGGAGCCCGGGGACCTCGACGCCATCATCCTNGCCACCCTGACGCCGGACACCTATTGCCCCGCCGGAGCCTGCTATGTGCAACATNTGCTGGGGGCCGTCAACGCCTGCGCTTTNGATCTCAGCGCGGCCTGCACGGGCTTCGTCTATGGNATTACCGTGGGCTCGAGCCTGGTCNGAACAGGGCTGCATCGCAATGTGCTGGTGATNGGNGCCGAGACGTTGTCGCGGTTTATAGATTACACCGAGCGGAACACCT
The DNA here is from genome assembly GCA_002695115.1 of Planctomycetota bacterium. Classification (GTDB taxonomy): domain Bacteria; phylum Planctomycetota; class UBA8108; order UBA8108; family UBA8108; genus UBA8108. The sequence goes on along the minus strand of NZOA01000035.1, from coordinate 19,627 downwards.
GTATTCTCTTCGGGGATGGCGCCGGCGCGGCGGTGCTTTCGAGGGCTGAGGAGGGAAGTGAGGCGAGAACGATTGACCACTACCTGCGCTCTGACGGCGCGGGCACGGAGCTCATCATCATGGAAGGGGGAGGCGCCCGGCGGCCCTCTACCCACGCCACCGTCGATGAGAAGCTTCATTTCCTCTCCATGCAGGGCAACGATGTGTTCAAGTTCGCCACCAAGAGCATGCAGACGCTCATCGAGACGGCTCTCGAGCGCAATGGAATCTCCATCGACGACCTTGACCTGGTGATTCCCCACCAGGTGAACTCGCGCATCATCGACAGTGTCCTGCGCAAGATCGACCTTCCCGAAGACAAGATCTATCTCAACCTCGAGCGCTACGGAAACACTTCGGCGGCCTCTGTTCCAATGGCCCTGCACGAGGCGGTCGAGGAGGGACGCGTCCAGAGCGGGAGCCTGATCCTGCTGGTGGCCTTCGGAGCCGGTCTCACCTGGGGCTATAACCTGGTTCGCTGGTAGGCGGGTACACTTCTCATTGACCAGTCGTCCAGCGGCGGCAATTCAACAGATGGCAGGAAACAGACATGAGGGCTGAGGACGACAATCCAAAATTCGCCTGCCTTTTCCCAGGGCAGGGAGCGCAGACGGTGGGTATGGCCGCGGATTTGTGCGCCGCGTCCGAGCGTGCGCGGGATGTTTTCCGTCGGGGAGGAGNGATTCTCGGCTTTGACATCCTCTCGATCTGCTCCGAGGGTCCCGCCGAGGAGCTCAACGCCACCCGNCTCAGCCAGCCNGCGATTTTTCTCCACTCGATGGCGGTTCTCGAAGCCCTGGCCGAGCGCCGCGGCCTCGAGGGAGGATTCGGGCGGGGNCTCGCCGCCNCGGCCGCCTCGGGNCTGAGCCTCGGAGAGTATTCCGCCCTCGTCTTTGCCGGGGCGCTCGAGTTTGAAGACGCCCTCGAGGTGGTGGGTAAGAGGGGTGAATTCATGCAGGAGGCCTGCGATCAGAGCGANGGNNCGATGGCGGCCGTGGTCGGGATGCCGGTNGACGAGATCGAGGCCGNGGTNGCCGCGGCTCGCGAAGATGGCTGCGAGGCGGGGGTCGCCAACTATAACTCACCGGCCGAGACGGTGATCTCGGGCTCCAGCGCAGGCGTTGAGGAGTGCTCACGGAGGCTGGAGGAGGCCGGGGCCAGGAAGGTGGTCGCCCTGCGCGTGGCCGGAGCCTATCACTCGGTCCTGATGGAATCAGCNACCAGGAAGCTCCAGCCCTGGCTGGNTGAGCTCACCATCTCACCGCCGCGCCTGCCNTTCTTTGCCAATTATTCAGGCGCCAGGGTTGAAGATCCCGAGGAGATCCGGGAGGGCCTGCTTCGCCAGATCGAGAATCCGGTCAGGTGGGAGCAGTGCGTGCGCGGCGTGCTGGGCCTGGGCTGCTCGACGGCGCTGGAGGTGGGGCCTGGAAAGGTATTGCGAGGGCACGTACGAAAGATTGATCGAGATGCTGTTGTGGAGTCTATTGGCACCCTNGAGTCTCTGGACAACCTGCAGGCTGTTGCTGTATAGGATAGGGTCCGTTCAGTGTTGTTGATATTTTCTGGAAAACGAATCGATGAGTGATTCCTTAATGCCCCTGAAGGGACAGGTAGCGGTGGTGACCGGCGCGTCGCGGGGCATCGGCCGCGCTATCGCTTCGAGGCTCGCATCCGAGGGCGCAGACCTGGTCCTGGGCGCCCGTGGGGTTGATGGCGTCGAGGCCGCGGGTGCCGCGCTGGCGGAGGAATATCCCGATGGTCGCTTCCTGCCTGTGGGCTGTGATGTGTCGAGTTGGGACAGCGTCAGCGAGCTGATGGACAGGACNGTTGAAAAGTTCGAGAAGATAGANTTTCTNATCAACAACGCCGGTATCACCCGGGANAACCTGGTGATGCGGATGAAGAAGGAAGAATGGGATGATGTTCTGGCCGCCAATCTGACGGGGGTATTCAATACCTGCNGGCTGGCTGCCCGTCAGATGCTGAGGCAGAGGGCCGGGCGGATCNTCAACATTACGAGTGTCGTGGGGCTGCTTGGCAACGCGGGCCAGGTCAATTACGCCGCCAGCAAGGGTGGCATCATCAGCCTGACCTATTCCCTGGCGCGAGAGATGGCCTCTCGAGGTGTGCTCGTAAATGCCGTGGCGCCCGGTTTCATAGAGACCGATATGACGGCGGCCATGCCCGAGGCGGCCCGGGAGGCCATGAGCGAGGGCATTCCGCTTGCCAGGATCGGAAAACCCGAAGAAATTTCNGCACTGGTAGCCTTCCTGTGCGGGCCCGGGGCAAGTTATATTACTGGAGAAGTTATTCGNGTNGATGGCGGGCTTGCCATCGGTTGCTGAGGACCGNGTCCAAGGCGACGGCATTTTNCCGCCGGGTTTTTTTTTGGAGANAGATANAGTGTCCGATATCAATGCAAAGGTAGTAGAGATCGTCGTTGAGAGACTCTCAGTCAACGCNGACACAGTGANGGCCGAGAGCAGTTTCATTAACGACCTGGGAGCTGACTCCCTCGATATCGTCGAGCTGGTGATGGAATTCGAAGAAGCTTTCGATATGACGATCCCCGACGAAGATGCAGAGAGTATTCGCACGGTCGGTGAGGCCACCACCTACATCGAGTCGAAGGTCGGTGGTGGAGATGCCGGCGGAGGCGACGGCGGAGATGCCGGTGGAGATGCCGGTGGAGGCGACGGCGGAGATGCCGGTGGAGGCGACGGTGGAGATGCCGGCGGAGGCGACGGTGGAGATGCCGGTGGAGGCGACGGCGGAGATGCCGGCGGAGACGACGGTGGAGATGCCGGTGGAGATGCCGGTGGAGATGCCGGCGGAGATGCCGAAGAGGCTCCCCCCGCGCCTCCGGCGGAATGAAAACGCCCTTTGATTCGTCGGAATGCCCGGAAATGAAGCGTGAGTCGTATGCGGTCCGATGTATGGGGATCGTGGGTGAATCCCTGTTTGGATTCTTTTTGGGCTCCCTTTACCGGGATCATCTTTTTTTCACGGCCGGAGATTAATTCAGAGCTATGAGTCGTCGTGTTGTCGTTACCGGGTTGGGAGCCCTGACTCCCATCGGAACTGGAATTCCCAAATACTGGCAAGGCCTGCTGGATGGTCACAGTGGAGCCAATGTCATCGAGGCCTTCGACACCGAAGCCTTCTCGGTACACATCGGGGCGGAGGTGAAGGACTTCGATGCCGCGGAATACCTGGGGGCCAAGGCCGCCCGCACCCTCGACCGTTTTACCCAATTCGCCCTGGCTGCGGCCGATGAGTCCGTGGCGGACAGCGGTCTCGATTTCGAAAAGGAAGATGTCTCGAGGGCCGGCTGTATCTGGGCCTCCGGGATCGGTGGTCTCATCGAGATCGAGGCCACCCATCATCTCTATCTCGACAGGGGGCCGCGGCGGATCAGTCCTTTCTTCATACCCAAGCTCATGCTCAACGCCGCCTGCGGACAGATCGCCATTCGATTCTCGATCGAGGGCGTCAATTTCGCGGTCGCCTCGGCCTGCGCTTCCGCGCAGCATGCGATCGGCCTCGCGTTCAGGAGCATTAAATACGGGGAGTCGGACATCATGATCACGGGTGGATCCGAAGCGGCGATCACCCCCCTCAGCCTCGGCGGGTTTTGTTCCCTGCGTGCCCTCTCGACCCGCAACGATGATCCGGCGACGGCCTCGCGACCTTTTACGCTGGACCGTGATGGATTCCTGATGGGCGAGGGTAGCGGCGCCCTGGTCCTGGAGGAGCTGGAGCATGCCCGGGCGCGTGGAGCCCGGATCTACTGCGAGGCCCTCGGCCTGGGGATGACCGACGACGGCCACCACATCTCTGCGCCGGTGCCGGAGGGTACCAATGCCACCAGGGCGATGAGCATGGCCCTGGCTGAAGCCGGCAGGAACCCGGACGAGGTGCAGTATGTCAACGCCCACGGGACCTCGACACCACTGAATGACGTGATGGAAACCAGGGCGATCCGGACAGCCTTTGGCGAGCACGCCGATAAGCTCATGGTGAGCTCCACCAAGTCGCAGGTCGGCCACCTCCTGGGAGCGTCGGGAGCAGTGGAGAGCGTGGCCTGCTGCCTGGCACTGAGTCACCAGGTGGTGCTGCCAACGATCAATTACCAGACCCCCGACCCCGAGTGCGATCTCGACTACGTTCCCAACGAGCCCAGGGAGACCGCCATCGACAACCTCATCACGAACTCGTTTGGATTTGGCGGCCACAACGTTGCGATGGCCTTCGGGAAAATCTAACTCGCCTCCGGCCGCAGGAAGCAGGACAAGGACAGGGACGTGAGCAAGGTATTATTCATCGCCGACAAGATCAGTGAGGATGCGCTCGAATTCCTTGCCGCCTCCGGAGACCTGGAGGTCGACAACCGGCCCGGGCTTTCGATGCCTGAAAAGCTGGAGGCGGTAGGGAAGGCGGACGCGGTCATCGTTCGCAGCGCCACGAAGGTGGATGCCGAGCTGCTCGAGGCAGCCTCCTCTCTCTCGCTCGTAGTTCGCGCCGGTGTCGGCGTCGACAACATCGATCTCGATGCCGCCACCCGCAAGGGGGTGGTCGTTCAGAACGTCCCGGAGGGCAATACCCGTTCGGCCGCGGAGCATACCATAGCCATGATGCTGGCGCTCTCACGCAACATCCCCGAGGCCCACCGCTCGATCAAGGCAGGTGAATGGGAGCGTGGCAGGTTCGTCGGGGTGGAGCTCCAGGGCAAGACCCTCGGGATCATCGGGTTCGGCAAGATAGGCCGCCACGTGGCTCACATGGCGGCGGGATTGGGGCTCGAGATTCTCGCTCACGACCCGTTCCTCGCGCCTCACATGGCCGAGGAGCTCGGCATAGAGCTTGTCGATGAGCTTGGCGACCTGGCATCCCGCTGTGATTTCCTCACCGTCCACGTTCCCAAGACCGAGGGCACCAACGCCCTCATCGGTCCTGATGTGCTGGGTCGGGCGAAGGATGGACTGAGGGTGATCAATTGTGCCAGGGGAGGGATCGTGGATGAGGCGGCCCTGCTGGAGGCGATCGAGAACGGCAAGGTAGCCGGGGCCGCCCTGGATGTCTTCGAGGAGGAGCCTCCATCGGACCGGGCCCTGGTGGACCATCCCGCTGTCGTGGCGACCCCTCACCTCGGAGCCTCTACGCGTGAGGCCCAGGTGAACGTGGCCCTTTCGGCGGCGCAGCTCGTCGTTGACTACCTGCTGCATGGAAAGCTACACAGTCCGGTTAACGCGATCTTTCTCGAGCCCGACATGCGCGAGCGTCTCGAGCCCTATGGTGAGCTGGGCCGCCGGCTGGGCCGCCTCCAGGCCCAGTTCCTCGAGGGCAATCCCGAGCGGATTATCGTCAAGTATTTCGGCGACATATTCGACGAGCCCCAGAGCCGCAATTTCGTCACCGCCGGGGTGCTGGCCGGCTTCCTGGGTGAGGGCTGCACACAGCCGGTGAACCAGGTGAACGCCAGGGCGCTTGCCAGGGAGCAGGGACTCGCTGTCGAAGAGGTCAGCGAGGGCCGCAGCCGCTACTTCGCCAATATGATTCGCGTCGAGCTGGCAGATGGATCCGGGGAGAGGAACCTTGGAGGCTCGATACGTGGGCGCAAGGGCATCCGCCTGGTCTCGCTGGACAACTATCATTTCGATGCCGTGCTCGAGGGGCAGCTGGTGATCGCCGCGAACGAGGATCGGCCCGGCATGATCGGTACGATCGGGCAGGTGCTCGCATCCCACGAGATGAACATATCTTCCATGTCGCTGGGGCGCGACCGCAGTGGCGGCACGGCGCTCTCGGTCATCAATCTCGATGCTCCCGATACGCAGAAGTTCGCGGCCGTAGCAGAAGATCTCGAGCAGAAGCAGGGGATTCTCTGGGCTCGTTGCCTGCAGGCCGACTGAGGTAAAAAAAAAGGGCTCAAACCTGCAAACGGAATGAGCCCGTGGAACGTGGGTTGGGGGTAGTTTTGATGGCGCCGCGCTGAGCCTCACCGGCATTCCGGGGGGCGTGCACGGTCAATCCTGCCGCTTCCTCGAGGCGGCCGGCGACCGAATTTCTCGCGCCATTAAAGAGTAGGACAGGAATCCAAAATCGTCAAGTCGACCTGCCCGAAGGAACTTCCCGGAGACCGCTTGCCGCATATAGCTTATTAATCTGAAAGAGGTTACAGTAAAAGTATGGGTCTTCCGGATTATGTAATCGCTTGTTCCGTATATGCTGTGGCCGGGATCTGTACAGCAGCGGCTTTTTACTCTTCAAGGACAATCAGGGAGAATCCCTGGTGCCAGATCTCAGCTTTGCTGTTGAGCTTTGCAATGGCGCTTCCAGCTCTCGCGGTGAGCGGCAGGGAGAGCTTTGCCGAGTTTCATCTCGGCTTCCAGGGGTTTTTGTTCCTGGGTACCTCGCTCTGTCATGTCCCCGTGTGGATCTACATAATTCTTTTTCACAGCGGCAGGTTGGTGGCTTCCTTCAGCAAGCACCGGGTTGTCGAAACGGCCGAAAAGGAGCTCACGCCCGTCGAGGAGTGGAAGCTGGTGGAGGAGCACCTGCGGCATCTTGCAGAGAAGCCTCTCGATGCCCGCCGCAGGGAGGCGCTGGCGGATTCCTACCTCCGGCTGGGGGCGCTCGATTCGGCCATCTCCGAGTACCGCAAGGCCGCCGACAGCCTCGATTCGGGGCCAGAGCAGGCGCGGTTGATGTACAGGGCCATCTATATCTGCGTGGAGCGCCGGCTGTCGGTGAAGAACGCCCTGCCGCTCCTCAGGCGCCTGGTGCGTCTCTACCCCAGGAGCTACTACGCGGCCTACGCCCGGCGTATCCTGAACCGCTACGAGGCCTACGAGTCGGCCGGCCTGCTGAACTCCGGAAATGCCGGCTGGTGGGATGGCGAGGGTGAGCCCCAGGCCTGATTCAGCCGCGGGGGTGAAACTCCGTGTGGAGCTTCTTCAACTCGGATTTTTCAATGTGGGTGTAGATCTCGGTTGTCTCCACGTTCACGTGTCCGAGGATCTCCTGGACGATTCGCAGGTCGGCTCCGCCGCGCAGCAGGTGGGTGGCGAAGGAATGGCGCAGGGTGTGCGGGGTGATCCTGCCGGGCAGGCCCGCCAGCAGCGAGTACTTGCGGATCATGGCGGCAACCACCTCCCTGCCCAGCTTGCGTCCGCCGCGACTGAGGAAGAGCAGCTCGGTGTCCCGGCCGTTCAGCAGCGCGGGCCTCTCCCGCTGGCGGTAGGCGTCGATGGCCTCCATGCAGGTTCTGCTGGTGGGGACGACTCGTTCCCGGGAGCCCTTGCCGGTACACTTGATGATTCCCAGGTCGGGACGCAGGTCCCGCTCCCGTAGTCCGCAGGCCTCGGATACCCGCAGACCCGAGGCGTAGAGGAGCTCCAGGAGCGCGCAGTCCCTCATCGGATGACGTGAAGGGTGCTCGACGACAGCATCGAGCAGCCTGGTGACGGCCTCCTCCTCCAGCACATTGGGCAGGTATTTTCCTTTGCGGGGTGTCTCGATGTTACGCGCGGGGTCCTCGTCAAGGAGTCCTTCCCTGACCAGGAATTTGAGAAAGGTGCGGAGGGCCGAGAGGCTGCGCTGAATACTCGCATCCCCCCGTTCCCTCTGGCGCTCGGCGACCAGGAAGTCGGAGATGTCCTTTTCCGTTGGCGGGTTTTCTCCGTGGTTTTTTTTCGCGAGATCTCCCAGGAATCTTTCGCAATCCCTTCGGTACGCGTCGACCGTATTGGGAGACAGCCCGCGCTCGATCTCGATGTGGGTGAGGAAGGTCTTCAGGCAGGTCTTCAACTGGAGCATTGCGATAGTCTACGATGACTGCTCCCGGGGCACCTCCGGAGCGTTACCGGAACAGGCGAGGGAGCGGATGTACAAGTTTTGTCCACTCCTCTATACTTCGGCAGAAACGGCACTGTAACCTGTGCGTGAGGTTTGTGGCCCAACCCTCGAAGAGGCTCATCGAAGGCCTTGACGCCGGTTTCAGGGCGCTCTGAGTGGTGTTATAATCCATCCCTCTTGAATGATATTTTCCCGCCTGGTGTTCTTCTTTCATGGATGATTCTCTGAAAATCCGGATTGGCTCCCTGGAGCTGAAAAACCCCGTCCTGAGTGCCTCGGGTACCTTCGGATACGGCAAGGAGGTGGAGTCCTTCGTAGATCCATCCGTTTACGGAGGGATCGTCGGCAAGAGCATCTCCCTCGAGCCCCGCAAGGGAAACCCCCTGCCGCGTACCTGGGAGACGGCCTCGGGGATGCTCAATTCCATCGGGCTCCAGAATCCCGGGCTCGACGCCTTTATCTCCGACCCCGGCTACCTGCCGCGCATGAGCGCCTACGATACCCGGGTGGTGGTCAACCTGGTCGGTGATACTGTCGATGAGTACGTCGAGATGTCCAGGCGCCTCGAAGCCGAATCGGCGGTGGACGCACTCGAGCTGAATATCTCCTGTCCCAATTGTCCGCTTGGCGGTATGGAGTTCGGAATCGATCCGGAGGCTACCCGGCGACTCGTCGAGGCCGTCAGGGAAAACTTCAGCCGGACGATCATCGCCAAGCTGACCCCCAACGTGACCGACGTGGTGCCCATCGCCCAGGCAGCCGAGAGAGGCGGGGCCGATGCCCTCTCGCTGGTCAACACCTACGTTGGCATGGCGGTTGACTGGCGGCAGCGCCGGCCCCGCCTCGGCGGAATAACCGGGGGGCTCTCGGGGCCGGCCATCAAGCCCCTCGCCCTGCGGCTGGTGTGGCTGGTGGCGCAGAATTGTGAGATTCCCGTCATCGGGATCGGGGGAATTATGAACACCGATGATGTCCTCGAGTTTATAGTTGCCGGGGCGAGTGCCGTGCAGATCGGTACGGTTCAGTTCATCCGGCCTCGCATAGCGCTGGATATTCTCGCTGGCCTCGGCGAAGCTCTCGATGAGATCGGTGCCAACTCGATCGGGGAGCTCGTCGGCACCCTCGAGACGGATCGGGATGCCATCACGGTTCGCCAGGGGGACGCGGATGAAGGNGCCGGGGAGCCGGNCGGCAGGTAAGACCATGATCAATTTCATCAACAGGATCCTGACCANGATATTCGGCTCCACCGGCGATCGGGCGGAGAAGGAGCTGCGTCCCGTCGCCGAGCAGGTCAACAGCTTCGAAGGGTCCATGCGGCAGCTCGGCGATGAGGAGTTGGCGGCGAAGACAGGGGANCTCCGCTCCCGCCTCTCGCAGGGAGAGACCCTCGACGACCTCCTGCCCGAGGCCTTCGCGGTCTGTCGGGAGGCATCCCGCCGGGTGCTCAAAACCGCGGGCGGAGTCGCGATGCGTCACTTCGACGTCCAGATCATGGGNGGTGTCGCCCTGCACAGGGGGCAGATTGCCGAGATGTCGACCGGTGAGGGAAAGACGCTGGTGGCGACGCTGGCCTGCTATCTCAACGCCCTGGAGCAGAAGGGCGTGCACGTGGTGACCGTCAACGACTACCTCGCCCAGCGTGACCGGGACTGGATGGCNCCGCTCTTTGAATTCCTNGGGCTGACCTCNGGNGCGATCCAGGGCGAGATGGACAGCGNCGAGCGGCTCGATATGTACGCCTGNGATATCACCTACGGCACGAACAACGAGTTCGGCTTTGACTATCTCAGGGACAATATGAAGATCCATCTCGAGCAGCAGGTGCAGGGCCGCGGCCGCAACTTCGCCATCGTCGACGAGGTCGACAGCATCCTCATCGATGAGGCCCGTACCCCCCTGATCATCTCGGGCCCGGCGGAAAAANCGACGGACAAATACCATGTCGCCGACCGGGTGGCCAAGCGGCTGGTGAAGGGGCAGGATTTCGAGCTCAAGGAAAAGGAACGCTCNATCGTNTTTACCGAGGCNGGGATCGAGAAGGCCGAGGGCCTGGTGGGGGTCAAGAGCTTCTATGTCGGCAAGGACATGGAGTGGCCTCACCTCCTGGAGCAGGCGCTCAAGGCTCATCATGTTTACCACAGAGACGATCATTATCTCATCGATAACGGGGAGGTGAAGATCATCGATGAGTTCACCGGCCGCGCCCTCGAGGGGAGGAGCTGGAGCGAGGGACTTCACCAGGCGGTCGAGGCCAAGGAGGGGCTGCAGATTCGCCGTGAGAACCAGACCCTGGCGACCATCACCCTGCAGAATTACTTCAAGCTCTATTCGAAGCTCTCGGGGATGACGGGNACCGCGCTTACCGAGGCGGTCGAGTTCGATGGGATCTACAAGCTGCGGGTCGCGCCGATTCCCACCAATAAACCGCTGATTCGTGATGACCTGCCGGACGTCGTCTACATGACCGCGCGCGAGAAATACTACGCTATCGTCGAGGAGATCGACCGGGTCAATAAGCTGGGTCGCCCCATCCTGGTGGGTACGACCTCGGTAGAGAAGTCCGAATTGCTCAGCGGCATGCTCAAGCGCCAAGGGGTCAAGCACTATGTCCTCAACGCCAAGCATCACGATCGCGAGGCGGATATCGTCGCGGAGGCGGGGCAGGCCGGCCGCGTGACTCTCTCTACCAATATGGCCGGACGCGGAACGGATATCGTGCTGGGTGAGGGGGTGGTCGAGAGGGGCGGCCTGCACGTTGTCGGCACCGAGCGGCACGAATCGCGGCGTATCGACAACCAGCTCCGGGGCCGCTGCGCCCGCCAGGGAGATCCCGGCTCCTCGATCTTCTTCCTGTCGCTCGAGGATGACCTGATGCGCCGCTTTGCCGGCGATAAGGTCCAGTCCATGCTCAAGAAGATTGGTATGAAGGAGGGGGAGGAGATCTCCCATCCCTGGGTGAGCAGGTCCATCGCCAAGGCGCAGAAGAAGGTCGAGGCCTATCATTTCGACATCCGCAAGAACCTGCTCGAATATGATGGTGTCATGAATGAGCAGCGCACCATCGTCTACGACCAGCGCCAGAACATCCTCGAGGGGGAGGGTCTCTCCGGGATGGTGCAGGAGATGATGGATGAGGTCTGCTCTCTGCGGGTACGGGATTTTCTTTCCATGGAAACGATCGAGGAATCGGTCGAGGCGGGCGGAGAGGTCATCGAGGCGTACGACCCTGTCGATGAGCTCGGGAATTGGGCCAGGTCGAGTTACGGAATTGAAGCGGATCTCCAGCTCGATANCGGAAAAAGCCAGGTCGACCATTTCGGGGAGTTCAGCGATAAGATCCTGTCGGCCTACCAGGAGAGCTACGTTGCCCGCACCGCGGCCAACGGTGAGGAGAACATGCGGAGGGCGGAGCGCTTCATCCTGCTCATGGAGCTCGATGACAAGTGGAAGGACCATCTCCACGCCATGGATACCCTGCGCCACGCGATCGGGCTGCGGGGATACGCGCAGATCGATCCCAAGATAGCCTACAAGCGTGAAGGCTACGAAATGTTCAGCGAGATGCTCGACAACTTCAGGTCCTCGGTAACCCAGCTGGTGCTGCGTGTGCAGGTCGGGGAGGAAGATGAACAGGAGCTCGACAGCGGACTCGATGAGGCCGAGTTCCAGCACAGCGAACTGACGCCGGGGGCGCAGCCGGAGTCGCCCATGCAGGAGGCCAGCGATCCGTCGAGCCAGGTGCCTGTGAAGACCATTGTCAACAAGTCGCCGAAGGTGAAGCGCAACGATCCCTGTCCCTGCGGAAGCGGGAAGAAGTTCAAGAAATGCTGTGGGATGGGATCCTGAGACCCCTCCGGGCGATGGTCAGCGGCGCGGCACGGGGAGCCAGGAGGTTCTGACTGATGTCACGGTTCAAGACACTCCCGCTCAGCTGGCTCTGTGATCTTCTCTACCTGCTGTCTTCTCCCCTGCTCGTTCCTGCCTGGCTTTTTCTTTCCCGCCTCATGACCCGTGAGAAATACCGGCGCGGTTTCTTCCGGAAGCTCGGCTCGGTCGAGCGCCGTGAGGGAGCTTCCCGCTCTCTCTGGGTGCACGCGGTCTCGGTGGGGGAGGTGCTCACGGCGGCTCCGCTCATCGAGGCGCTCGAGCGCGGCCTCGAAGGCTGGGACGTCTCCCTGTCGGTGTCGACTCCTACCGGGTTCGATACCGCGCGCAAGCGGTTGCCGGGTACGACGGTATTCTACGCCCCGTTCGATCTCTCAGCCTGCGTCGCCCGGACCTTCAGCCGGCGCCGGCCGGATGCCCTCCTGCTCCTGGAGCTGGAGGTGTGGCCGAATTTCCTTCTCGCGGCCAGGAGGCGGGGGCTTCCGGTGATGGTCGCCAACGGCCGCCTGAGCGGTGGCTCCTCCGAGCGCTACCGGCGTACGGGCTTTCTCGGACGCTGGCTTTTTTCCATGGTGGACCAGGTGGCGGCCCAGAACGAGATCTACGCCGGGCGCTTCGAGACCCTGGGGGTCGACCCCGGGAACATCGAGGTGCTGGGCAACCTGAAGCACGATCGAGAGGTGAGCGTCACCGCCGCCGATGCCGCCGAGTTGCGCCGGCGGCTGGGCTGGAGCTCCGGGGANCTGGTGATCGTCGGCGGCTGTACGCATCCCGGGGAGGAGTCCATCCTGCTGGGCATCCTCTCGCGCCTGGAGAGCTCCCACCCCGGCCTCCGCCTCGTGCTGGCCCCGCGTCACATCGAACGCCTGGCCGGCGAGGAGCCCAGCGGCTGGCCTGAGCGGGGCACGGCGGAGCGTTCCTTTACCAGGTGGAGCGAGTGGCGGGACGGGGCAGGGGAGCCGCTCGGTCATTCGATCCTGGTGGTGGACACGGTGGGCGAGCTCGAGAGGTTCTACTCCATCGCCGATCTCGCGGTGGTCGGCGGCAGCTTCGTTCCCCACGGGGGGCACAACGTCCTCGAGCCCGCCAGCCTGTCGAAAGCCGTGCTCTTCGGGCCCCATACGGAGAATTTTGCGGACGAGGTTTCGCTGCTGCTGGAGGGGCAGGCGGCCCTCCTGGCACGGGATGCGGAAGAGCTCGAGCAGGCCGTCGGGAAGCTTCTCGGCGACGCCGGGGAGCGCGCCAGGCTGGGAGAAAGAGCCGGGGAGGCTTTTTCCGGCCTCTCAGGCGCCGTGGAGCGCCATGTCGAGTGGATTGCCCGGGCATTGCCTCTTTCCAAGTCCAATCGTAATTGATAGAATCCGCCCTTCGTGAATCAACCAGCAGGCGGCAGCATCGGTCCCCCAGCCCAGCTCGCCCCGGCGAAACCGGTGTATTTTTCCAGGAACAGAGCATGGCAGAACGAACCCTATTCACCTCCGAATCGGTGACGATGGGACACCCCGACAAGGTATCCGACCAGGTGTCGGACGCCGTCCTTGATGACCTGCTGAGGCAGGATCCCAACTCCCGGGTGGCGGTGGAGGCCCTGGTGACCACGGGGTTGACACTGATCGCGGGTGAGATAACGACCCAGGGTTATTGCGATTTCGATAAGGTGGCGCGCCAGACGATCCAGGAGATCGGCTATACGAATCCCGATATGGGTTTTCACTACGAAGATGTCGCGGTTCTCTCCGCTATTCACGGGCAGTCAGGAGATATCGCCCAGGGCGTTGATGAGGGCAAGGGACTTCACAGCGATCAGGGCGCCGGCGACCAGGGAATGATGTTCGGTTTCGCCTGCAACGAAACCCCTGAATACATGCCCCTGGCGATCCTGCTGGCTCGCAAGCTTGTCGACGAGCTTGCCAGGGCGAGGGAGAGCAGCGAAATGTATTTTCTCAGGCCGGACGGGAAATCACAGGTCACCGTCGAATATGAGGATGGTGTTCCCACCAGGGTGGACACGGTGGTCATCTCGACCCAGCACACTCCCGAGGCCGACCTGGAGAAGGACATCAAGCCGAAGATCATCAATGAACTAATCCGGAAGGTGGTGCCCGGGGAATTCCTCGATGACAAGACCGTCTTCCATGTCAACCCGACCGGAAAATTCGTCAAGGGAGGTCCCGCAGCGGATACGGGCCTTACCGGCCGCAAGATCATCGTCGACACCTACGGTGGCCGCGGCCGCCACGGTGGCGGTGCCTTCAGCGGCAAGGATCCCAGCAAGGTAGATCGCAGCGCCGCCTACATGGCGCGCTATATCGCCAAGAACATCGTCGCCGCCGGGCTGGCGGATATCTGCGAGGTGCAGCTCTCCTATGCCATCGGTATTGCTGAGCCTTGTTCGGTTCTCGTCGATACCCAGGGTACCGGCAAGAAGCCGGAGCCGGAGCTCGAGAAGCTGGTCCGCCAGCACTTCCCGCTTACCCCGAAGGAGATCATCGAGGCGCTCAATCTGCGCCGACCGATCTACCTTGATACGGCCAGGAACGGCCACTTCGGCCGCCCGGATCTCTCGTGGGAGTATACCGACAAGGTCGATGACCTCAGGTAGCGTCCGGGATCACTGCTCGCAGGCGTAGGAGCGTACGCAGCCGAGCGTGCTGTCCGGATCGGTGCCGCATTCCTCGTAGGGAGAGTAGGGTGGCGGGCCGTTGCCGAAGAGGAAGTTCAGCATGAAGATTCCATCGCTGATGTCGAGACGGTTGTCGGCATTGACATCGGCGGCCGCCGTGCATTCAGGCGGGGCGAAGCCCCTGAAGAGGTAGTTGAAGATGCTGATGGCATCGGAGAGATCGGAGCGGGCATCGCTGTTGATAAAGCCTCTTCGGAAGCTGCCTTCGGGAGGCGGGCAGCTCGGCGGCAGCGCGTAGAGGCCGGTCTCCTCGGCGTTGTTTTCATTTCCGCAGCTGACCGGCACATCGAGTAGCCCGCCGGAGTAGTAGCCGTTTTTCTCGTACTCGAGGGAGTAGTCCCCCGGGGGAAGATCTGCCAGGACGAAGTTGCCGTTGGCCGAGGAGGTCGCGTTGATTCCTTCCGGGATGGTGACCACCCGCACGCCGCCGAGTCCGGTGCCGGTGAGCGCGTCGACGACCCGGCCGCGCAGGGTGCCGGTGCAGAAGTAGATCTTGCCGTGCTCTCTTACCGGGGTGATGCTGCTGGAGCCGACGATAAAGGTCGTATTCAGGGAGCCCGGCTGCTCGAGCTCCTCAAGGAGCAGGTCGAGCTTCTCGGTGTCGGCGCAGTCGATCGCGTTGCTCTTCAGACGGAAGGTGTAGCGCATGATCTCCTGGGTGGGCGGCGAGTTCGTCGAGGGCAGCAGGTTCTGTCCGAGGAAGGGCGGCACCCGGTCAAAAATGACGCCGGTACGTGAGCGGCAGTCCATGGGCCCCGGGAGCGTGTCGATGTCGGTCTGGAAGAGTTCGACCTGGTTTCCCAGCGAGGCGATGACATCCGTTCCCAGGAGCGCGTCGTCGGGGTCGAGCTCGAGGGTCTCACAGTCGAAGGATATGCCGATCGAGAAGCCATCGAGCGGATCCGGATGGCTGGCCAGCGCGCGGATGACCATCTGGGGGGTGGCGCCGCAGAAAGCCCTCCGCCGGTCGAGGGCCAGCACGTTCTCTCCCTTGACGAAGAAGGTTCCATTTCTGAGCTCCGGCCGGATGCTGCGGCCCGCGTTGCTGAAGCGATTGTAGACGGCGGGAGCGCCGATCCCGTCAACGAGCCTTACGGGGTAGTGGCCACCCGCGGCCCCGGGAAGAACCCGGAAGCTGAGGCGGGCCACGATTCTCGGAGAATCCTGCGGCGAGAGGGGCTCGAGGTAGTTTTCACCCGTGGGGGCCTCGAATTCGATGATCACCGCGAGGTGGGCGATCCCCAGCTCGTTGTCGATTCGCGGGGCCACGAATTCAGGCTCGAGCTCCACGAGGTGGGTCCCGCAGACACCGATATCGGTCATCTGGAGTACGCCCGAAGGATAGGCCAGCGCCAGGCTGTAGCCGTGGATCGGCTCATCGTTGGTAGCCGTGATGGTCATATGGACCCGGTCGTCCCCGGGCTTGGCTGAGGCGTAGCCAACCTGTAGAACGTTCGCCGCCGCGAGCTCTTCACAGAAGGCTCCCGGAAGGAACATCGCGAGGAGCAACGCCAGGCGCCGCAGGATGCCAGTGGTTTTCTTTTCGCTCATGAGGGTCTCTTCTTCACTCCTGGCAGCCCAGGTTGTCCCGGAAGGTGGGGTCGTTACCCGCCCCGGGGAAAGGCTCCGGGGGCGACGGGCTGTTGGCGATAAACAGGTAGAACAGCAGGTAGACAGGATCGGAAATGTCGAGGATCCCATCGTCATTACTGTCGGCCGCATCCATGCAGGTCGGTGGCGTTCCGCCAAGGAACAGGTAGCGGGCTATGGATACCGCATCACTCAGGTCGACCTCCGAGTTCCGGTCGAAATCACCCCTGATGAAGTCGGGGCCGAAAGGAAACAGCAGGGTGCGGAAGATCGTGCCGTTGCCCGGAAGGCAGATCAGCAGGGTGTTATCTGAAATCTGGATGCCGCCGATGTGGCCGTCCTGGTCGTAGCCGCCGCCGACGGCCTCGAGGCTGATCTCGAAGCTGGGAGCGGTCAGGGGACAGGTTCCGGGAGGCCCGTCGCTGTAGAGCTCACGCACGACACCATCTTCGAATCCCGTAAGGAAGGTGTCGCGGAGGGGATCGTAGGAGACCCCGGAGCCGATGGCGACGTCGAGGAAGAGGCTGGGCGGCGAGCAGGAGCGGACCAGGTTTCCATTGGTCCTGAAAATGTAGATTTCTTTACTTTCCCTCTCCGTTACCACGAAACGTTGCAGGGAGGGGGTGTCGGATGGAATATAGGTAAGCCCGCCGATTCTCGGATTTTCCACCTCGTCGGGAAAACGCAGGTTGATGGTCGTTCCGGATTCCGGGGCGGCGAGGCTCGCCAGGCGAAGCCGGTTGTCGCTGGTATTGGCTATCGCGATGAAGTCCTCGAAGAGCTGGGGAGGAAAGCCAAGCTGGATTGCCGGGACGAAGGCGATTCCCCCGGGATTGCTCCAGGGGCTCGGGAAGTCGTCTTTCCCCGCATCGCTGAGGTCGGCATCGAGGATGGAGACAGTCCCCGCGGAGTCATCGGTCACGTAGATTTTTTCCGCATCGGGGACGAGGGCCAGGTCATAGCAGCCGCCCGTGGGAGCCGCCGTCCAGTTGATGATCCCGCCGGGACCCGCGACGGTCGCGCATTCGCAGCCGACCGGGCCGAAGACGCCGTCCTCGGCCGCCCGCAGGGCGTAGGTTGAGGGGCCGTTGATCGGTGTTGAGTCGACGTAGCTGGTGGTGTGGCCTTCGACGTTGGCAAGGGCGACGCCGTTGCGAACGATCTGGATGGAGCCCTGGTAGGCGCCTTCGGCTCCGGGGCCGTTGTTGACCCAATTGAGCACGACCTGGCTGGTAACCGTCAGGCCGCAGGACAACTGGTTGGGAGGGATGACTCGAGGTATTACCTGCTCGATCTGGTAGATCCGTCCGGAGCCGCCTATGACGGCGAACCGGTTCTGGCCGGCTCCAACCAGATAGGAGGTGATGCCCCGGAGGTCAGTCTCGGGGATTTGGCCGAGAGGGATCTCGATCCCGGTGCGGTAGGCGCTCAGCCTGTCATCGATCAGGACTCCCTCTGTCGTCAACTGGAGTATCTTCGAGGCCCCCTGGTCGAGGATGCTTCCGTAGGAGACATAGAGCAGGAGGGCCTCGCTGTCGAAGGACAATCCCTGGCCGCGGATCAGGGTCTCGTCGCTGATTTTTCCCGGCAGCAGGAACGAGCGGCTGATGTTTCCATCGAAGCCGATGCGGAGCACCAGGTCCCTGGCGATGTCGAGGGTCCAGAATTGGCCCGATACGATATCGAAGCTCAGGCCGAAGAGGCTGGCTCCTTCTTCACCCTCGAGGTCTATGGAAAAGTCGAAGGCGGGGCTCGCGTTTCCATTTTCGTCGACAGCCCTCACCTCGTAGCGCTGCTCGCCCCGGAGGCCGGTCAGCGAGAGGACGAAGAGATTTCCCGTGGGGTCGTGAAAGGCGATGCCGCGATTGAGCGACATATTGCTCTCGGCGATGCTGCCGCTGGGATGAGGGTTTTCCGTCGTTCCAAGCACGGTGGTGAGATCGTGGCTGAGATGATAGATGAGGTGGTTTTCAACCGAGCTGCCGTTGGCGCCCAGGACCCAGAAGGTTCCATCCCGGGAATCTTCCACCATGTCGATGAGCTCCCGGTTGGCGGAGTCCAGGGTGTCGCTGACGCCGAGGAGGTCTCCATTGGCCGCCTCCGCTCTGTCGGCAGCCAGGCAGAGCGAGACCAGGAGGATCCAGAGACAGGCTGCGAGCCTGGCGGGACCGGTCATCCTGGAGGTTTCATTCGACATCGGAAAACAACCTTCATTTACCGCGAGGGGTCTCGAGGGTGTGTCCCTCTCGGAAATGTGTAAAACTGCTTCAGCGGGAAAGAACAGGCGATAGTGGACAACGGCGTACGAAACAAACCACCAACCCGCGAAAATCCCGGCCTGGGAACTCACGCCCCCGTATCGAAAGGCAGTACCGAACAGGCAGAATCCGTTCTCAGTCGCATTGTCGGTCGAACAGACGGATCAAGAGAGCCTCTGACAGGCCGCCCAACCGCCGATTCGAGAGTCAAACCCAAAGATTTGAACTTCGATAACCCAATTATAGGCTTCTGTAAGGTTTGGACTACCCGTATTTTCTTTCAACGATTTCGGGACCGCTATTTTTCTCTCTTTCTAGCTTTGGCGTTTAGGGTTAGACTTCGCGCCGATGAGCTTCAGGAGACCTCAATGCCGCGAGGGAGACAGGCAAAATGAGCGAAAAAAACCCGAACACAGTGGCGATTCGAACTTTACCGGAACATGTGGGAGAGGAGGTCCGTATCGCCGGATGGCTCTTCAACAGGCGCTCCAAGGGGAAGATTCACTTCCTGCAGTTTCGCGATGGCAGCGGCAGGGTGCAGGCCATCATGGGCAAGGCGGATGTAAGCGAGGAGCTTTTTGAGCGCTGCGCTCATCTTCCCTACGAATCCTCCGTCATCGTCACCGGTACGGTTTCGGCTGATGAGAGAGCGCCAAGCGGGGTCGAGCTGAAGGCCTCGGACCTGGATGTTCTGCAGGAGCCAACGAGCGAGTATCCCATCTCGAAGACCTCTGATATCGGCCCGGATTTTCTTCTTCGTCACCGCCATTTATGGCTGCGCCAGAGCAAGCAGCACGCTATCCTCCGGGTTCGCGACGCGGTGATCACGGCGGTCCGTAATTTCTTCGGTGAGCGGGATTTTGTCTGTGTCGACGCCCCGATCTTCACGCCCAATGCCTGCGAGGGGACGACCAATCTCTTCGAGGTCGAATATTTTGATGAGAAGGCCTACCTGACCCAGAGCGGCCAGCTCTATATGGAGGCCGCTGCGATGGCCTTCGGCAAGGCCTATTGCTTCGGGCCGACCTTCCGGGCCGAGAAGTCCAAGACGCGTCGCCATCTCACCGAGTTCTGGATGGTTGAGCCGGAGGTGGCCTTTGTAGATTCTTCAGACAACATGCGACTCCAGGAGGAGTTCATCTCCTATATCGTAGAACGATCCCTAGATCGGTGCGGTGAGGAATTGAAGGTCCTTGAGAGAGACACGAGCACGTTGGAGCTTGTGAAGACCCCCTTTCCTAGGATCAGCTACTCGGAGGCAGTGGAGGAGTTAAATAGAGGTGGAAGCGACATGGTGTGGGGTCAAGATTTA
>NZOA01000078.1 GCA_002695115.1 Planctomycetota bacterium | reverse complement strand
GCTATGGCGAGCCTGCTATCGACGAAAAGAAGGGAACCGTCATTAGCGACAGCTTGAAGGGTAAACCGCTGCTCTTTCGCAGAAAATTCGCGGTGGACCAGAAGCTGATCGATTCCAAGGCTGGCTTCAAGTTGTCGGTTGCCTCGGATAATTCGGCAACGGTCTGGATCAATGGCCAGCAGGTTGACAAGGAGGAGATTGATCACGAGCCGTTGTACTGGAATCGTATGGTCGAGGTGGCTGCCGGGATACTCAAGAAAGAGGGGAACCTGATCGCTGTTCGGGTGAACAATAACAAGGGCTCCAGCGATGCCTTTCTCGATCTGCAACTCGAGGCCGCGGCAACCGCTGCGCCGGTGATTGCCGCTTCGAGCGATGGGTGGAAGTATACGGTCGGCGCCGCCACGACCGGCGATGCCGACGTGGTCTATTACAACAAGGATCTCCAGAACCATCATGGGGGAGTCATTTATCTCGATGGGAAGATCTACGGNCACTCCGGTGGCAATTCGANNCNTAGNCANANNTTNGTCTGNATGGANTTCAAGACNGGCNANGTNNNCTGGNAGGNAANAGGTCTCGGGAAGTGCTCGATCGTCTGGGCCGAGGGCTTGTTCTACTGCCTGACCGAGGACGGCAAAATGGGAATAGCGAAGATCAGCCCCGCTGGTTATGAGCTCGTGAGCTCCTTCGTTTTCAAGAAGTACAAGCGCTTCAAGACCGGCGGAATTGGTGAGGACGAAGCGAAACCCTGTTGGACGCATCCAGTCGTCGCCGGGGGCAAGCTCTTCCTGCGCGACCAGGGCAATATTTTCTGCTACGACATCTCGGCGAAATAACGCGAGGAATCGACAAGGGGTCTCAGCTGAGGAGGCTGCCCTCTGAGATCTCCAGGGTTCGCGCGGCGCGTTCTTCGACTCTCGTATCGTGGGTAACGAGCAGCACCGCGCCTCCATCGACAGTAAAGGTCGAGAGCTGCTCGAGCAGGGTCTCGGCGTTGTCTCGGTCGAGGTTGCCGGTCGGCTCGTCCGCCAGGATGAGACCGGGGTTGTTAAAGAGCGCTCGGGCCATCGCGGTGCGTTGCTTCTCGCCGGTGCTGAGCGCCGCGGGTACGTGGTGGGCCCTGTGGGTGAGCCNGAAGTGTTCGAGCAACTCGCCGGCCCGATCCTTGTCGCCGGTGCCGGTCGCCAGCGATGCCGCCAGGATGTTGTCTCGGACATCGAGGTAGGGGATGAGATGGAATTGCTGGAATACGAAGCCGATGTTTTCCGCCCGAAAGCGGGCCCTGCCATCCTGGTTCAGCGAGTAGAGGTTCGTTCCATCGACATGGACAGAGCCGCTGGTGGGTTCGAGCAAGCCTCCGGCGGCCATGAGGAGTGTCGACTTGCCGCAGCCGCTGGGGCCGCACAGGGCGACGAATTCTCCACCTGCGACCTCCAGGGAGACATCGACAACGGCGTGAACATCTTTCGCCGCCGGGAATGATTTGCTGAGATTGTCTATCGCAAGGACAGCGCTCATTTTTCAGCTCCCGCGGCCTCTGCGCAGGATGGCGAAGCCCGTCACCAGCACCACCGTCAACATGGTCCCGAGCGCGATCAGCATGACCGTGGCGGGTGAGCCTTCCGTAGAGCCGGTCGGCCGGGCCTCCCCGGTTTTTCCCGCCGCTGTGATGGCGTCAGCCTCGGGGCCATCGCTGCCTTCCCCGGCGGGAGCGTCCTCCGTAACGGGTATGGGTTCGATGGNGATCTCGCTGTAGCCCAGCTCAAACTCTTCGAAGCCGCCGAGCTCCCGCGGTTTTTTCTTCTCTCCCTTGATGCTGCGCAGGACCTCCGGATCGAGTGGGTCGAAACCCAGCTGGAGGGTCGCCATCGAGCGGATCTCGTCGCTCCAGGTGAGCGGGATGGCCTTGCCGATGAGCCATACCGGCGAGGTCGTGCAGGAACAGCTCCTGCCGAGCATTTCGAGGAGCTCGCTCATCTTTTCTGAGTTGACGTTTTCACCTTCGAGGGTCGGTCCGCGGGTCTCGCCACGTCCGGCGAGAGCGAGGGTCCGCACGGGCCGTTCCTTTTCTCCTTCGCCGGGGGTGAGGCCGAGACTCCAGAGGACGATTTTCTCTCCGGGTTTCGCGGGGTCGAGGACCAGGATGTGGGGCGCCGTCGTGATCGATTTGTTGAGCTCGGTTTTTTTCCCGACGATGGCCTTTGCCGCGGTCTCGATGTCGGTGAGGGCGGCGGCGTTGCGTTTCTCATCGGTTCCCGGGACGAAGACGATAACGCACCAATGCCTGACGAGCTTCTCCTGCAATCCGCGGCGCAGGGACGACTCCACCACGGGCTCCATCACCGCCATGATGGCATCGAGAGGTTTGTCTGAAATATCCAGTTGCCCCAGTTCGAGGGTTTCTCCCGCCGGAGAGATCAGGATGGCGGTGGGCAGCAGGGAGTTGTCGCTGTAGCGGGCCTGGATCTCGTTGGGAACCTCGTCCTTTTCAGGACCATCGAGCTCTACGATCCGGGCGACGACGTTCGAATCGCGCAGCCAGGCGGCGGAGGCGGCCTTGACGGCTTCGCCGAGTTTATCGTTTCCGGGAGTGCCGGAGCTCGACAGGAANACCAGCCGGAANGGAACNCTGGAGCCCCTTCCNATGAANGCCGAATCNCGNATCGAGTAGGGGCAGGCCACCAGGNCGTTTGCGCAGAGGATGCAGGCCNCCGCGGTGATCGCCGGTAGCGGGAGTCTCAGCGTTTTCATGGGGGCTCCATCCGTTTGCGTGTCTCAGGTCGTCGGCGCGTAGCCGCGGGAGAAATCTCCTCTACCTCGACGGTCATATTAGCTGTTTGGATTCCTGCGCGCCACCTTAACGGGTGGTCTCGTATTGTATTGAATGGTCTTACTGTTCTATATTGGCTCACTGGGAAGATCGTCACGTTTTAACGCCAGCCACCTTGTTTCTTTCCGGGTAAACACCATGAAAAGTAGCAGAGTATTCCTCGTTTCCGGTCTCGTGGTCGTTGCGCTCATCTACATGATGACGCTCGGTGGCAATAAGGGAGAGAGCATCGGCACGCTTCATCTCTATTGCGCCGCGAATATGCGTAAGTCGGTGGAGGAGCTCGCGAAAAAATATTTCGAGAAGTACAAGGTTACCATCGAGGCCGACTACGATGGGTCCGGCTCCCTCCTGGGTAAGCTGCAGGCCGAGGCTCGCAGCGCAAGGGAGGAAAAGCGNGGAGATCTCTATCTCGCCGCCGATGATTCCTACATCTTCAAGGCTCGGGAGAAGGGGCTTGTCGCCGAGAGCCTGCCCGTTGCCTATATGCGTCCGGTCATCGCGGTTCAGAAAGGCAATCCGAAGGGAATCAGCAAAGTCGAGGATCTCCTGGCCGAAGGCCTCAAGGTTGCGGTCTGCAACCCGGACCAGGCTGCCGTGGGCCGCAGCGCCCGCCGGGTCCTCCAGGAGAGCGGTCATTGGGATCGTCTGGAGAAGAAGGTGACGGTGATGAAGCCGAAGGTGACCGATCTTGCCAATGACGTGAAGCTGGGAACGGTGGACGCCGCTATCGTCTGGGACTCCACGGTGGCGATGTACCCGGAGCTCCAGGCCATTCGCGACCCATTGCTGGGCAAGGAGCGCGTCAACGTGACCCTGGGCGTTGTGAGCTCATCCCGGAGCCCCTCCTCGGCGCTTCGTTTCGCCCGCTTCCTGGCCTCTGAAGACGAGGGCCTGCCGGTCTTCAGAGAGAATGGTTTTGAAACGCCCGGGGGCGATCCCTGGGAAGAGATCCCGGAGCTGGTTGTCTGGAGCGGCGGGGTGAATCGCCTGGCTATCGAGGAGAGCGTCAAGGAGTTCCGGGAGCGTGAAGGGGTCGAGGTCGCGACCATCTTCGGGGGCTGCGGATCTCTTACCGCCCAGATGAAGACCGTCTGGGACACGCCGCGCTTTCCGGATGTTTATTTCGCCTGTGATCGCGTCTACATGGACAACGTCAACGATTGGTATCTTTCGAGCGAGGATGTCTCCGAGACCGACATGGTCATCCTGGCCCCGAAGGATAACCCCCGCAGGATTCGCGGCCTCGAAGATCTCGGCGCCGATGGGATGCGTCTCGGGGTCGCCGATCCGGCCAAGAGCGCCCTGGGCCGTCTCACCGTCAGGCTGCTGAAGAAGGCCGGGCTCTACGAGAAGGTCTACAGCAAGGTGGAGACCAGGGCCGGCACCGCCGATTTCCTGGTAAACCAGATCGTCGTTTCAGAGGGGAAGAGCCTCGATGCCGTGATTGTCTACCTGGCCAATACCGCCAGGGTACGTGACAAGGTGGCCATCGTGAAGATTGACCATCCGGAAGCGAGGGCCGAGCAACCGATCGCCATCAGCCGGATCTCGACGCGTTCCCGGCTTGCCCGGCGTTTTATCGACAAGATTCTGTCGCCCGTCTCCCAGGAGCGTTTTGAGAATATGGGCTTTCGATGGCAAGCCGGGGGAAAGGAAGGAAGCGAGTGAGCGAGCCGGAGGTTGACAGGAGCGGGCCGGATGCGGTGAAGACGAGTTCTCCGGGCGGAAGCTTCTCGCGCTGGCAAAGCGATTGGGGGTTTCTTGTCGCTCTCATCCTGATCGGTTCCTTCTACGTGATCATGCTCCTGGCGATGCTGGCGGCCGACCTGACCTGGACCTCGCCGGGGCATTTTCTCGAGGCGCTCTCCTCCGATGAGATCCAGTACTCGATTCGCCTGAGCCTGATGTCATGCACCCTCGCGGCGATCCTCTCGGTCTGGGTCGCTGTGCCGATCGGCTACCTGATGTCCCGCTTCAACTTCTTCGGCAAGGGACTCATCGATGCCATCCTGGATATCCCGATCGTGCTGCCTCCGCTGGTGGTCGGCCTCAGCCTGCTCGTTCTTTTTCATACCTCCGCGGGGGTCTGGGTCGAGGACCTCTTCAAGTCTGTCTTCGGTACGGGGATCACCTACCAGATACCCAGCGTCGTCCTCGCCCAGTTCATGGTCGCCTGCGCCTTCGCCGTGCGCACCATGCGGGCCACCTTTGACCAGATCTCGGTACGCCAGGAGGATGTCGCCCTGACGCTCGGCTGCAGCCGCTTCCAGGCCTTCTGGCGGGTAACCCTGCCGGAGGCGCGCAACGGGCTGATCACCGCGTTGACTCTCGCCTGGGCGCGTTCGCTGGGCGAGTTCGGGCCCATCCTGGTCTTTTCCGGGGCGACCCGCATGAAGACGGAGGTCCTGCCGACCACCGTCTACCTCGAGATGACCACTGGAAGCCTGGAGGCGGCCGTGGCGGTTTCGATCCTCATGGTATTCTTCGCGGTCGCCGTGTTGTTCACCATCAGGCATTTTGGCAGTGACAGGGCCCTGGGAAGGGTTATCTGAGAAGATGATATCAGTCAAGAATCTCAGCCTGGAGGTGGGGGAGTTTGCCCTCGAGGATGTGAGCTTCGAGATTCCGGCCAGGGCCTATTGCGCACTGATGGGTAGGACCGGCTGCGGTAAGACCACTATCCTGGAGGCGATCTGCGGGCTGCGCGATGTGGTCGCGGGAAGCATCGAGCTGATGTCACGGGAGGTTACCGCCCTGCCGCCGGCCGAGCGGGGAATCGGTTTCGTTCCCCAGGACGGCGCGCTTTTTTCCACCATGACGGTTGAGGAAAATCTCGGTTTCTCCCTGGCGGTGAGGGGCCGGAAAAAAGGCGCTGTCTCGGAGCGCGTGGGGCGGCTGGCGGAGCTGCTGGGAATGTCCGGCCTTCTCCAGCGGCGGATCCAGGGACTCAGTGGAGGAGAGAAGCAGCGGGTGGCGCTGGGAAGGGCGCTCGCCTTCGAGCCCGGCATCCTCTGCCTTGACGAACCGCTGAGCGCCCTCGACGATGAAACCAAGGAGGGACTCATCGACCTGCTGAGCGAGGTCAGGGAGGAAACCGGTGTCACGACGCTTCACATCACCCACAGCCTGCAGGAGGCGAGGTCTCTCTGTGATATGATCCTGGTGATGGAAGACGGCCGGGTCAGGGAGCTGCCCGTGGATGGGGATTCTCCCGCCGACGGCCAGGAGGGTGACGGATGAAGGTGAACATTCGCTATTGCGGCCAGCTCAAGCAGGCCGCCGGCTGCCCATCTGAGGAGCTCGGGCTGGAGGACTGCCTGAGCGCTCAGGAACTGATCGCGAGCGTGGCGGAGAATCACGGCGAACCGCTCGCCGGCTACCTTCTCGATGAGAGCGGCCGCCTGAGAGCGACGGTGCTTGCCTTCGTGAACGAAGAGCAGGTTGACTGGGAGACGGCAAGACCCCTCGGCGATGGGGACGAGCTGGTGTTCATGTCGGCTATAGCGGGGGGTTGAAGCTGCTTCTCCCGCGGAGTAAACAGGCCCGGTAAAATGATCGAACCGAAATCACTCACCGAAGAAGAGCGTGCCATCTACGAGTGGCAGATGTGGGTTCCCGAGTTCGGCGAGTCCGGCCAGGAGAAGCTCAAGGGCGCCTCGGTGCTCATCTCGCGGATCGGTGGACTGGGAGGTGTGGTCGCCTACGAGCTCGCTGCCGCCGGGGTGGGGCGCCTGGTGCTGGCGCATGCCGGCGATGTGAAGCCCAGCGATCTGAACCGCCAGCTGCTCATGACCCACGAGGGCCTGGGNAAGTCGCGGGTCGAGTCGGCGGCCAGGAGGCTCCGGGAGCTCAACCCCCGGCTCGAGGTAGAGGCCGTCAACGAAAACATCAGCAAGGACAACGCCGCGGACCTGGTCGGGAGCGTCGACCTGGTGGTCGACTGCGCTCCGCTCTTCGAGGAGCGCTTCCTGCTGAACCGCGAGGCGAAGAGCCAGGGCAAGCCCCTGGTGGAATGCGCGATGTACGAGATGGAAGCTCAGCTCACGACCTTTCTTCCCGGGAAGACCCCCTATCTGCACGATCTCTATCCCGAGAAGCCCGAGTGGTGGAAGCGGGAGTTCCCGGTATTCGGNGCCGTGTCGGGCGCGGTGGGCTGCATGGGGGCGATGGAGGNCATCAAGGTCATTTCCAGCATCGGTGAGCCTCTTGCCGGCGAGTTGCTGGTCTTCGACCTCGGCGAGATGCGTTTCCACAAGATGAAGCTCGGTTCCTCCTGAGTGGTCTTGTGAAGCCGCCTATCAGCAAGCTGCGAATCCTCCAGGCGATCTGCCTCCTGCCCCTGCTCGTCCTCGCGGCGCTGTTTTTTTTCTGCGCTCCTTTCGGAGAGGGGGTCAGGGAGGCCTTCGCCCTCCTTCGCTCGGGAGATCTTCCCGCGCTGGAGTCCTGGGCCCGCGCTACGGGAGGGTGGGCTCCGCTCATCATGGCCGGCCTGATGGTCCTGCAGGCCGTCTCGCCCATTCCGATCCCGGCATTGCTGGTGACGGTGACCAACAGCTTTCTATTCGGGCCGCTGCTCGGGGGGCTGCTCTCGATCCTGTCGGCGAATGTCGCGGCCATGGTCTGCTTCTCTATCGGCAGGCTCTTTGGCGAGCAGGTTGTCGAGAGGATGGTCAGCGAAAAGACGAAGGAGAAGATCGACAGGTTGGCCGGAACCCACGGCACCCGCGCGGTCTTCGTCGCCCGGCTGATACCCATCGTGCCCTTCGACGCCGTCAGCTATCTCTGCGGGGTGGGCGGCGTTCGGGCCGCGCCTTTCTTCCTGGCTACCCTGCTCGGCCAGGCCCCAGCGGCCATGACTTACTCCTTCCTCGCCCGGGAGGCGGCGGCCGGCCTGAGGGGAGAGCGCGACCCCTGGCTTGTCACCATGACCATCGCCTTGTCGCTGNTCGGCCTCCTCTGCCTGAGCTGGTGGGTGCGCGGGATCCTGCTGGGTCGCCAGGCAGGTGAAGAAGCCGGCGGCGGGCAGGAGGAAGANAGCCAGCAGAGCTAGTTGGACTTCAACTTGCCGCCTTGAGTATAGTAGGTGGACCACACCCCACAGGAGGATGACGGCATGCAGGGTCCCATGAACAGGCGCGGTTTTCTTTCAAAGAGCGCGAAGAGCGTGTTCCTGATGTCGGCTGCGGGCTCCACCCTGGCGGCTCGCAGCCCGGTGCCGGCGGTCCCGCCCAGCGAGCGGATTCGGATCGCCGGAATCGGCTCCGGAGGCCGTGGCTCGAGCCTCGTCTCCGGTTTTCTCGACCACAAGGAGGTCGAGATCGCGGCCATCTGTGATCTTGATCCCTCTCGCGGCGGCTCCCTCGTCAAGCACTGCGAGGCGCGCCAGGGCAAGAAGCCTGCGCGCATCCTCGAGTACCGCAAGGTGCTCGATGACAAGAACATCGACGCCGTCATCAACGCCACCCCGGATCACTGGCACGGTCCNCTGACGGTCTTTTCCTGCCAGGCGGGCAAGGACGTCTACGTCGAGAAGCCGCCCTCTCACAATGTCTGGGAGGGCCGCAAGATGGTCGAGGCGGCGCGCCGTTACAAGCGCATCGTCCAGGTCGGCACCCAGAACCGCAGCGCGCCCTATGTCCACAAGGCGCTTGAATTCATTCGCGGTGGCGGGATTGGCGACATCAAGGTCTGCAAGGTCTTCAACATGAAGAACGGCGGGCCCTACAGGGAGCCCCCGGCGGGCACCAGGCCCAGGGGGGTCGATTACAATACCTGGCTCGGGGCCGCTCCCCTGCGGACCTTCAGCCGGGCCCATTTCCACGGCAATTGGCACAAGTACTGGGCCTATTCCGGCGGCGACATGGCCGACTGCGGCGTCCACCAGCTCGACATCGCGCGCTGGCTCTGCGGGGTCGACTATCCCTCGGCCGTTCACGCCTCCGGCGGCAACCTCGTCCACAAGGATGACAGCGAGGTTCCCGATACCCAGATCGTCACCTACGAATTCGANAAGATGCTGATGACCTTCGAGCTGACCCATTGGGCGCCCTATATGCGCAAGACCAACGGCCAGACCCGAAACGGCAGCGTCCATCCCTTCTGGCCCCAGAACGCNACCCGCATCGAGTTTTACGGCACGAAGAAGCTCATGATTCTCGGCCGCCACGGCGGCGGCTGGCAGGTCTTCACCGGCGACGGCAAGGTCGACGAGCAAGTGTTCGGCCGCTTCCCCGATCCGCCGCACAAGGCGAATTTTCTCCAGTGCATCAAGAANCGGAAGCTGCCCAACGCCGACATCGAGGAGGGCCATCGAAGCGCTGTGCTGGTTCATCTCG
>NZOA01000077.1 GCA_002695115.1 Planctomycetota bacterium | reverse complement strand
GGCGACCGGCTGCGGCAGGTCGAACGCTATACCCGCGAGGTGGGCGCTCACCTCTTCGAGGCCGCCCGCCGGGCCATCGAGTCGCTCGAGCCGGCCCGGGTTCTTACCGGCAGCGGCAAGGCGACCTTCGCGATCAACCGCCGCAAGCGCAATCCCGGCGACCCGATCGACCACGAGGTCCCGGTGCTGTGCGTCGAGTTCACCCGGGCAAAGACTGCCGGCGCGCCGCGACGCCGGGCCGCGCTCTTCGCCTACGCCTGTCACAATACGACCCTGAGCGGTCCCCATATGTGCGGCGACTACGCCGGCTTCGCCCAGGAAGACCTCGAAAAAGACCATCCCGGCCTCACCGCCCTCTTCGCCGC
This sequence comes from Planctomycetota bacterium, assembly GCA_002695115.1. Lineage (GTDB taxonomy): Bacteria > Planctomycetota > UBA8108 > UBA8108 > UBA8108 > UBA8108. The sequence goes on along the minus strand of NZOA01000077.1, from coordinate 45,071 downwards.
CGGCTGTGCCGGCGACCAGAACCCCGACCCGCGGCGCTCCATGGAGCTGGCGCGCAAGCACGGCCGCTCGCTGGCGACGGCGGTCTCCGAGGTGCTCTCCGCTCCCATGCAGCCGCTGGAGGCCGACACCGGGGCGGCCTTCGGACACACGAAGCTCGAATTGGTGAAGGCGCCTGACGCGGCTGAGCTCGAGAAGCAGGAGAAGAGCTCCAACCGCTACGTGAGCGCCCGGGCAAAGCGCCTCCTCGAGACCCTGCGCTCGGGGGGCAGCATCCCCACCAGCTACGATTATACCGCCCAGGCCTGGCGGCTGGGAGGCGGACAGTTCGTCGTGGCGCTGGCCGGGGAGGTGGTCGTCGACTACGCCCTGCGTCTCAAGCGCGAGGTGCCCCTGGAGACCTCCGGTGGCGCCCGGGTGATGGCCCTGGCCTACGCCAACGACTGCCCGGCCTACATCCCCAACGAGCGGATCCTCAGGGAGGGAGGCTACGAGGGCGACTCCTCGATGATCTACTACGGCTTCCACGGTCCCTGGGCCGCGGGGATCGAGAAGCGGGTCATGGACCTCGCCCACCGCCTGGTACGAACCGCCGCCCTGCGCGAGGGGCCGGGCGGGACCGGGCTCGACAGGATCTGGGCGGAGGGGATCTTCACCGAGGGCCCCACCGTCGGCCCCGATGGAGCGCTCTACTTCTCCGACATCCCCAACAACAGGATCCTCCGCCATCTCGATGGCAACACATCGGTCTACAGGCGGCCGTCGGGAAGAACGAACGGCCTGAAGTTCGACCGAAAAGGCCGCCTGCTGATGTGCCAGGGAGCCGACGGCGGAGCCCGGCAGGTGAGCAGGATCGAGCTCGACGGCAGCCTGACGGTCCTCGCCGATCGAATCGATGGAAAACGATTCAACAGCCCCAACGATCTCACCATCGACTCCAGGGGCAGGATCTACTTCTCCGATCCGCGCTACAAGGGCGCTGAGCCCCGGGAGCTCGAGACCGAGTCGGTCTACAGGATCGACGCGCCCGGCCGGGTCCGCCTGGTGGCGAAGGACCTCGTCAAACCCAACGGCCTGGCCGTCTCCCCCGATGGAAAAACCCTCTACATCTCGGACGCCGGCGCGAGCCGGCTCTACGCCTGCGAGCTCTCCGAGGCCGGCGAGTGCAGTGAACGCCGGCTGCTCTTCGATTTCGGCGAGGGTCGCGGCGTCGACGGCATGGAGGTGCACCCCGGCGGAAACATCTACGCCGCCGCCGGCCGCGGGCCGCTGAGCGGAATCTGGGTCCTCTCGCCCGGGGGCGTTCTGCTGGATTTCATTCCCACCCCCGAGCTGGCCACCAACTGCTGCTTCGACGCCGCTACCACCAATCTCTACATCACCGCCAGCACCTCGGTCTACCGCGCCAGGCTACGCAAGCGCTGATGGCCCTCCAGCTCATCGACCTCAGCCTCGACAGCCCCCAGGAGAACCTCGCGCTCGACGAGGCGCTCCTCCTGGAGGCCGAGAGCGCCGCCGCCGAGGGCCGGAAGCTCGGCTACCTGCGCTTCTGGGAGAGCCCGAAGCATTTTGTCGTGCTGGGGGTCTCCTGCGGACTCGAGGCGGACGCCGACCACGAACGCTGCGGGGAGGACGGCGTGCCCATCCTGCGCCGGGCCTCCGGCGGCGGCACCGTCCTGCAGGGCCCCGGCTGCCTCAACTTCACCCTCGTCCTGCCGCTTGGCTATAGCGCGGGACTCCGCGACATCAACAGCTCCTACCGGGTGATCCTCGACCCCTGCGCCGCCGCGCTGAGGCTCGATGGCATCTCCATGCGAGGCAGCTGCGACCTGGCGCTGGGCGGCAGGAAGTTCAGCGGCAGCGCCCAGAAAAGAAGCCGCTACTGCCTCCTGCACCAGGGCACCCTGCTCTACGATTTCAGCCTGGAGTCGATTCCGCTCTATCTCAGGCAGCCGGAAAAACAGCCGGACTACCGGGAGGGAAGGGAGCACCTCGACTTCGTCTCCAACCTGCCGCTGGGAAGCGCCGAGCTGCGCGAGCGGATCGCCGCGGTCTGGGAAGCCGAGCCGGCGGCGAGGACCTGGGAGATGCCTTCCCTCGAGGCGCTCCTCGAAGAAAAATATCTCAACCGCGAGTGGATCGAGCGCTTCTGAGCGCTCGCGCCGGGAGACGCCCGGCTCTCAGCGCCTGACACGGTAGATCTTCAGGCTCCCCTTTCGGTAGAGCCGCAGGGTGAACTCGTCGCCCTTCGAGAACCGGTTGAGCTCTTCGACCATCGCCGCCGGGGTGCTGACCGAGCGCCTGTCGATAGTAGTGATCACATCGTAGCGCTCGAGGATACGCAGGTCGTTGCGAAGCTGGGCCAGGTTCCTGTCCACATCGAGAGCCAGCACACCCTCCCGGGAGGTGATGGGCAGCTGCGCCCTGAGAATCCCGGGGACCCTGGTGAGCACAACGCCCATGTAGTCCTCGAGCGCCGGGCGACCCGGCTCCGCGGCCTGCCTCCTGCGCTGGATCTTCGCCCCGGAGCCTTTTTCCCTGCCGACGACGATGATGGGGCGCGCCTTCAGAGGCCTGGGGCGAGTCGAACCGGAGCCTCCGCTCACCTCGATCAGGCGCCTGCCGCCGGGCAGCTTGCGCTCGCTGAGCCGGAGGCCTGCCGCCTCGAGATGCGCCTTGACCACCTCGTAGTCCGCGCCTTTCACGTCGGCCGTAAACGGAACCCTCACCGAGGCCAGCGTCTTATCGCTCGAATCGTGCACGATGGGAAGACCCGTATAATCGGCCAGGAACTGCAGCAGCTCGAGGGCCGAAACGCTGCCGGCGAGGATATCGACCGGCTGGCTCTTCTTCTTCCGTAGGTCCGGCTCGATGCGCCCGGCCACCGCCGGGGCCGCCTTTTCCACATGGAAACGGCCGGCGAGACCCGGGTGAGCCCCGAGCAGCTCCTCGATGCTCGCGAACCGTACCGGCTCCCGGCCCGGCAGGTTCAGGGTCAGGCCGGCGGCGGCCAGCTCGAGCACAGCGACGGGTGAAGAAGAATCCTCCTGCGCTTGCGCCGGGGGGCCGGCCAGGAGAATCAACCAGCAGGCCACATATGTCATTTTTGACGGCATCACATCAGCTCCGGGTAATTTGTTCGGCAGGAAACGGGGACTCGCGAAAGAGGCGGGCTGAACCAGCGGCCCGCTACTTCCCTCGCCCCGACAGATCACGGAGGACGGAGGGAACGTTGGTGATGATCCCATCGATGCCCCGCTCCATCAACAACCGCATGACGGCGGCATCGTCGACGGTATAGACCCAGACGAAGAACTCGTTCCTGTGGATCTCCTCGATGTATTCTCGATCGGCCAGCTTGTAGTTGCAGACGACCACCGAGGCCCCGGACTCCCGGGCGATGCGCAGGTGCTCGCGGGCGCGCTCGACGCTGTCGTCGGAGACCTTGCTCCCGGTGAGATAGCCGGTCGTGACCTCCGGCAACACCTTGTGGAAATCGCTGATGGCCCGCGGCGAGAAGCTCTGCACGAAGACCTCTTTCTCGATGGAGAGCTTCTGGACGATCATCGCCACGTCCTGCCCGATATCCTCGGGCTTGATCTCGATGACGGGCGTGGCCCGGCCCCGCAGCTTCTCGAGGGCCTCCTCGAAGGTCGGTACCTTTTCCCCCGCATAGTCCGCGGACAGCCAGCTTCCAGCGTCGAGTGAGCGAAGCTCCGCGAGGCTCAGCTCGGAGACCTTCGCGCTGCGGCCATCGGTAAACACGTCCTTGAAGTTCGTGGTGCGCAGCACGTCCTTATCGTGCATGAGCGTGAGCCAGCCATCACCGGTCTTGTAGACATCGAACTCCACTCCATCGGCGCCCTGCCTGATTCCAAGCTCGAGCGCGGCGAGCGTGTTCTCGGGAGCATCCTTCGAGGCGCCGCGATGGGCGATGATCTTGAAGCCCTGCCTGCGAAATCCCTCACTCATCGAACAGCCCACAAGCAGCGGCAGGAGGAGGAGAATCCCCTGGGAAAATTTCGGGGTCGGCATCGTCCGTCACTCCTCATCGGTCTCGGCCGCTGCCGCGATGGCATCGTCGGCCGCGTCCGCCTCGCCCGCCTTCAGCAGGTCCGCCGGATGAATCGGCTCGATGATCCCGGGAATCCCCTCATCGAGGATGACGAAGCGAAGGATGTAGACGATCACGGGAACTCCCAGCAGCAGCCCCCAGACACCGAAGAAATGCTCACCGACGGCCAGGATCGCCAGCACCATGACCGGGTGCAGGTGCAGCATGTCGCCGAGGATCTTCGGATTGAGAATCCAGGCCTCCACCAGGTGGATGAGCAGAACGCCTGCCACCGCCAGGAAGGCCAGCCCGACGCCGCCTCCATCCTGGGCGATCGCCATGATGGCGATGGGAACGCTCGACAGGACCACCCCGAGCACGGGAATGAAGCTGCAGACGAAGACGATGGAGCAGAGAAAGAGAGGGCTCTCGATGCCGAGAATCTGGATCAGCAGGAACGTCAGGATCGTGTTGAAGAAGGCGATCACGGCCTGGGCCTGGAAGGCACGGCCGATCAGGCGGCCGAAGCTGATGAGGCCGGGAGCGATCTCGAGATAAAAATCCTTCGCCCGGCTGCTATGGAGCCTCCGAACCCCGCGGCGCATCTTCGTCAGGTCGAAAACGATGAAGAAGCTCAGCAGGAGAGAGAGGCCGAGGGCGACGGGCAGGTAGATCAGCTGCTTGAAGAGATCTTTCATCCCGGCGCCCGCATCCGCGAGCCCCTCTCCGGCGATGTCCTCGAGCTTGGAGCCGATCTTCCGCGCGAGGCCCCCCTTCTTCCACTCATCGAGAGCATCGGTACGAGCCTTGAGCTCGAAGCCTTCCCGCCAGTCATCCTCCGAGCGCGCCGATGCCGAGTCCTCCCCATCAAGGGCCTTTGAAAAGGCCAGGAGAGCGTTCTTCTCCTCCAGCGAGGCGCTCAGCTCGGTGAATTTTTCATAGGGATAGGTTAAGGGATCGTCCTCTCCAGCGGCCGTCTTGCGGGCCGAGTAGAAGGCGGCGAATTGTTTCCTGTATTCCCCCGACTGTTCGTTTCTCAGTTTAAGTACGTAGAGACGGGCCGGGGTCTCTCTTCTCGCCTTCCACCTGTCCCGGTAGGGAGCCCTGAGCTTCTCATCAGGCAGGATGATCCTCCTGACGTAATCCTCGACCAGGCTGCGCTGATCCGTCGCTGAGAGCTTGTCAAACGGCTCGATCTTGAGGCCCTCCTCCTCGCTGATCTTCTTGCGCTTGGCGTCGTATTCACGGCGCTTCGTGTCGAGAACCGAGTCGTACTCCTCATCGAGGATCCAGACCAGGAGGCGGTCGTCCTTGCTGCCGGTGCGGAGCTCCTGCTCGAAGACCTCCTCGACCCTCTTGGCCACCAGTTCGGCCTCGAACAGGGCTTCGAGCTTCTTGCGTTCCTTCTGGAAAGCCTCGAACTCTTCATAGCGAAGTCCCTGTTTCCTGTAATTCTCAAAGGCCTTGTCGTAGGCCCCATCGCCGGACGAACCGTACTTCTCACTTGCCAGGTAATGACCCAGGGTGTCCCTCAGAACCTCGTCCAGTTTCCCCCCCGGGTTGCTGGCAAGCTCCTCCGCCCTGGGTATGACCATCTCGACCTGGTCGACAAGCCGCGGCACGAAAAAGCTCCCGACTCCGTACCCCCCCCCGATCAGCCCCAGGAAGCAGCCCACCGTCAGCAGGCGGTGCAGCCAGGCCTTCTCCTCATCCGGGGAGATAAGCTTCGCCAGTCAGTCCACCAGGCCCCTCATGCTGTAGGCGAGGATGAAGGTCATGAAGACGATGAAGAAGAAGCTGCGCAGGCTGTAGACCAGCAGCAGGAAGAGCGCCCAGATGGTCAGCTTTTCCCACGGCAGCCACTCCAGGAACCGGAAGCGCCCACCACCGTCGTCCGCCGCTGTTGTTTTCTTCGCCATGAACGCTGGACCTCTCTAAGACCTTCGGCCTAGAAACTAATCGAATGCCGGTTTTCTGGCAACTGCCGGTACGGACAGAAAATACCCCGGAGTGAGCGCTGCGTGGCTGCGGACACGGTTTCTTTGCGTTAAACTGCGCACGTCGATGGCCGGCTGGAGCCGGTTTCTCAACATCATCCGGGACAGGGAAAGACGCCGATGGAAAAAGCCGCGAAGCTCGGACAGCTCGATTTTTCAATCGTCGCGGTTTATCTCGGCGCCACCGTCGCCCTGGGCATCTACTTCGCCAGGCGCAAGCAGACCTCGTCGGCGGGTTATTTCCTCGCCGGGCGCGATCTCACCTGGCCCTTCATCGGCCTCTCGCTGTTCGCCACCAACATCTCCACCGAGCATTTCGTCGGCCTCGCCGCCGATGGACATCGGCTGGGGTTGGTCGCCGGAGGCTGGGAGTGGATGGCCAGCCTCTGCCTGATCATGCTCGCCTGCGTCTTCGCCCCCCAGTACCTGCGCCACAAGGTCTTCACCATCCCCGAATTCTTCGAGAAACGCTACGGCCCGGAGATGCGCATGAGCCTGACGATGTATTTCCTCGCCATGATCGTCCTGACCAAGGTGTCACTCGCGCTCTTCAGCGGCAAGCTGGTCCTCGAGTATTTCACCGGCTTTTCAGGCAACTCCATCCTCTGGGGAATCGGCATCCTGACGGCTGCCTATACCCTCGTCGGCGGACTGAGGGCGGTGATCTACACCGACTTCGTGCAATCGATCATCCTCATCGGCGGCTCGGTGATCCTGACCTGGATCGGCCTCGACGCGGTGGGCGGCTGGGACGGCCTCACCGCGAAGCTCGCCGAGAAGGACAGGCTCGACATGCTGTCGATGGTCAAGGGCGTCGACCACGAGCTGCCCTTCAGCGGCTACCTGCTGGGCAACTTCCTGATCGGCGGCATGTTCTACTGGTGCATGGACCAGGTGAACGTGCAGCGNGTNCTCGGNGCGCGCAATCTCCACCANGCCACCTCCGGCGCCATCTTCGCCGGNTTCCTGAAGATCATNCCNGTGTTCATCTTCGTCCTGCCGGGNATCATCGGCTTCATCCTCTACNNNGAGCNGCTNACCNGCGANGACGGCAAGGTCAACTACAACGNNACCTACTCNATGCTGCTGGAGAACCTGCTCTCNCCNGGNCTNNGGGGCGTGGTGCTGGCNGCGCTNCTGGCGGCGCTGATGTCCTCGNTGAGCTCGAGCTTCAATTCCGTGGCGACCCTNGTCGGACGNGACATCGTCGCNCGCTGGTCATCNACAGNCNNNACCNCCACCCAGATCCTNGCCGGNCGCATCGCNCTGGTGGCGGTCATGGTGCTNGGNATCTTCGCCACNCCGCTNATCGAGAGCCAGGANACCNTNTGGAAGTACCTGCAGGTNGTNACCGGCTANCTCTCGGTTCCCTTCGCGGTCGCCGGGCTGCTGGGAATCTTCTCNAGCCGCATGAACCGGCAGGGAGCGCTCTGCGGGGTGGCGATGGGNATCNNCGCNGGNACNGTCCTGCTGCTCGANTCGGNGGTANACNNNTGGCAGGTNNNCTTNCTGCGCCACGAATACCTCGGCTCCTTCCTGCACCGGCACTTCCTCAGCGCCGTGCTGACNGCCGCGACGGTGATCATCGTCAGCCTGCTGACCGCTCCGCCGCCGAAAGACATCCAAGAGGGCTCCTTCAGCCTGCTGCGCGGCTGGGGAGAGNTGAGCNNNGCNCACAAGNNNTGGATCGGCNNCGCTNTTCGCGACNATCTGCGNCCTGTGGTGGNNCTTCCGCTAAGCNNAAGCTGAANCCAGGNANCCTTATTCCTCNGCGACAGCCTGCGCCGCGGCCANNCGNGCGATCGGCACGCGGTAGGGTGAGCAGGANACGTAGTNCATGCCGACGCGATGGCAGAACTTGACCGANNCNGGNTCNCCGCCNTGCTCGCCGCAGATGCCGATCTTGAGCTTCGGATCGACCTTGCGGCCCTTTTTAACACCCTTCTTGACCAGCTTCTTGACGCCCTTGTCCAGGGTCCCGAAGGGATCCGCGGCCATGATGCCCTGGTCAAGATATTCACCCATGAAGCCGCCGATATCATCGCGGGAGAAGCCGAAGGTCATCTGCGTCAGGTCGTTGGTACCGAAGGAGAAGAACTCGGCTCCCTTTTGAACCAGCTTCTTGCTGATGAGGCAGGCGCGCGGGGTCTCGATCATGGTACCGACCATGTGGTTCACCTTGCGTACGCCCAGCTTTTTGCAGACTGTCTTGTGAACGCCCTTGATCAACTCGAACTGGTGCGCCATCTCCGTTTCAACGGCAACGACAGGAACCATGATCTCGGGAAAGACCCTGATGCCTTTCTTTGAAAGCTCGCCTGCTGACTCCAGGATAGCGCGGACGTACATCTCGGTGACCTCGGGATGGGTGATCCCCAGGCGTACACCGCGGTGTCCCATCATGGGGTTCACCTCGTGCAGCGAGTCGGCACGCTTCTTCACCTCGGCGAAGGGGGTCTTCAATTCGCGCGCGATCTTGCGCAGGCCCTTGTCCTCGTGGGGAATGAACTCATGCAGCGGCGGGTCGAGCAGACGAATCGTCACCGGCAAGCCCTTCATCGCCTTGAGAGTACCCTTGATGTCCTTCTTGACGAAGCGGAAGAGCTGGTTGTTCGCCTTCTGCTGGGCCTTCTTGTCGCCCGCCAGGATCATCCGTCGCAGGCAGGCCAGGGCCTCGGGATCGCCGCCGTAGAACATATGCTCGGTACGGAAGAGGCCGATCCCCTCAGCGCCAAACTCTCTGGCGAGGGCCGCGTCCGCGGGAGTCTCGACGTTGGTCCGCACCTTGAGCGTACGCAGCTTGTCACACATCTTCAGGAAGGTCGATAAAGTCCTGGTGCTGGTGTCGGGGGGAATCGTTGGAAAGTCGTCGCCTGCGTAGACATTCCCGGTCGAACCATTAAGGCTCAGAGAATCTCCTGACTTGAAGACCCGCTTACCGACCTTCAGTGTCTTGCGCTTGGCATCGATGTCGAGCTCGGCGCAACCGACGATGCAGCACTTGCCCCAGCCGCGGGCGACGAGCGCCGCATGCGAGGTCATGCCGCCGCGCTGGGTCAGAATCGCCTCCGAAGCGAACATGCCAGCGACATCCTCGGGGTTCGTCTCCTCGCGGACCAGGATGACCGGCTCTCCCTGGACAACATCATCCGCATCCAATTTAGCAACGCGTACAGCCTCTTCAGAGGTAAAGACGATCTTACCCTTGGCCCCGCCAGGTCCGGCTGGCAGGCCCTTGGCTACAGCCTTGGTCTTCGCCTCTACCTCCGGATCGAGAATGTCGTGCAGCCATTCGTCAAGTTGGCCGCCTGTAACCCGGCAGACGGCTTCCTTCTCGGTGATGAGCTTTTCCTTCACCATGTCAACCGCGATGCGCACGGCCGCCGTACCGTTTCTCTTACCGACACGGCACTGGAGCATGAAGAGCTTGTGGTCTTCGATGGTGAACTCGATGTCCTGCATGTCGCGATAGTGGCGCTCGAGGCGCTTCTGAATCGCGTTGAGCTCTTTATACGGCCCGGGCATGAGCTTCTCGAGGGTCATCAGATCCTTGTTATCTGCCGACTGGGATGCCTTGTTGATCGGGGCCGGGGTACGGATCCCGGCGACCACGTCCTCGCCCTGGGCGTTGACAAGATACTCGCCGTAAAAGATGTCTTTATGGTCTCTGCCGGGATCGCGACTGAAGGCGACGCCGGTGGCGCAGGTGTCTCCCATATTTCCGAAGACCATGGTCTGCACGTTGACCGCGGTGCCCCACACGTGCGGAATCCCCTCGACCTCGCGGTACAGGATCGCCCGCGCGCCGTTCCAGGAGGCGAAGACGGCGCCGAGTCCGCCCCAGAGCTGCTTCTCTCCATCATCGGGGAAGGACTTGCCGAGNACCTTCCTGACGAGCTTCTTCATGTCCTCGCATAAAGCTTTCAGATCCTCAGCGCCGACATCGGTGTCCTCGCTGACGCCTAACGATTTCTTTTTCTTCTCGAAGAGATGCTCTATCCGGTGGCGGATGCCCTTGCCCTCGGCCGGCTCGATCCCGGCCGCCTTCTCCATGACCACATCGGAGTACATGGTGATCAGNCGGCGGTAGGCATCGTAGACGAAGCGNNCGTTGCCGCCGGTCTGNTTGATGAGGCCGGGGATGGTCTTCGAGGTNAGNCCGATGTTGAGCACGGTCTCCATCATGCCGGGCATNGAGATNCNGGCGCCNGAGCGNACCGACANNAGCAGNGGGTTCTTCGGNTCGCAGAACTTCTTCTTCATGACCCGCTCGGTCTTGCGAATCGCGGCGTCGACCTGGGCCTTCAGCTCGGGCGGATAGCGACGGCGGTTGTCGTAGTAATAGGTACAGACGTCCGTACTGACGGTGAAGCCGGGCGGCACCGGCAGCTTGAGCTTCGGATGCCCCGCCATCTCGGCCAGGTTCGCGCCCTTGCCGCCGAGTAAATTCTTCTGCGAACCGTTACCTTCGGCCTTACCGGCGCCGAAGAAGTAGACGTACTTGGTCTTCGCCATCTCTTCTGAAACCTCGCTCTGCTATTTTCTGTTTTAGCTGCTCTATGCAAAAGGGAGGGATTGTAGATTATTGCGTTTGCCCCACAAACACCAAAATGTGCAGGCCCCGGGAGCCAAAGCCCGGCGAGGTCTCCGGGGCAGAAAACTGAAATCCGGGCTGCTTCCCTGCCAAATACCGAACATCGGGGCTTTTTTCTCCTCCTGGCGCCCCGTTGGTGACATAGCGGTGACATAAAACCGATAAAGTTTCCGGTGACTGGTTCGAGGCTGTACGCCCTTTTCCGTAAGTGAAGCAAGACCCAGCTGACGATTCGGGCGGACTGTCATGTCGCACCCTGGCCTTCCGGCCAACCTCCGTAAGACGTGACTCCGCTTCCCTCGGCCTGTCGATACCGTTTCAGGCGAGGGCCAGGACTTCCCCAAAGGAGTCCTGGCCTCGTCCGTTTTTTACGTGAGACCTTCCCGGGAATGGTCAGCAGAAAGCGGGCAGACGCCAACACGTTCGACTTCCCGCTTTTTTTCTGAATGGAGATTCCTCCGAAGCGGGTGGAAACTCTAATATAGTCTCCTCAAGAGCCGGCAAGGCCCGGCTCGAAGCGAAGGAATCCCATTATGAAGCTCTCGATCATCGGAACTGGAAACGTCGGCCTGGTCACCGGCGCCTGCTTCAGCGCGCAGGGCCACGAGGTCCGCTGCGTCGATATCGACGCGGAGAAGATCGAGCGGCTGCGCGACCTCGACATCTCCTCGAGTGAGCCCGGCCTCGATGACCTGGTGCGCCGGAACGCCGAGGCCGGCCGGCTGAGCTTCACCACCGACGCGGCGGCGGCCGTCGCCGAGGCCGAGGTGATCTTCCTCTGCGTCGAGACCCCGCAGGGGGAGGATGGAAAGCCCGACCTCGACAGGGTCCTCGAGGCTGCCGGAACCGTCGCCGCGAACATCGAGGGCTTCACCCTCATCGTCATCAAGAGCACCGTGCCGGTGGGCACCACCGAGACCATCGGCGGGAAGATCGCCGAGGGCACCACTGAGCCCTTCTCCATCGCCTGCAATCCAGAGTTCCTCAAGGCCGGGAGCGCGGTCGAGGATTTCCGCACGCCGGACCGGATCGTGGTCGGAGCCGATGACCCGCGCTCCCTCGAAATTCTCAGGGAGCTCTACGGAAGCTTCACCGCCGAGGGGGGAGTGTTGCTCGAGGTCGATTCAAGGACAGCCGAGCTCATCAAGTACGCCTCCAACGCGATGCTGGCCTGCAGAATTTCCTTCATGAACTCGCTGGCGGGACTGTGCGAGCAGCTCGGCGCGGACGTCGCCGAGCTTGCCCGGGGAATCGGGCTCGACAGGAGAATCGGCTCCGGCGCTCTCGATGCCTCCGCCGGCTACGGCGGAGCCTGCCTTCCCAAGGATCTGCGGGCCCTCATCGACACCTTCAGGGAGCGGGGCCTCGACGCGCGGCTCTTTGAGGCGATCGAGAGCGTGAACGAGGCGCAGAAGGCCTCCCACCTCGAACGCCTGCGCTCGTTCCTCGGCGACCTCGAGGGACGGCGGATCGCCGTGCTCGGCCTCAGCTTCAAGGCCGGCAGCGATGACGTCACGAACTCCGCCGCCACGGTACTCATCGCGCAGCTGCTCGAGGCGGGCGCCGAGGTGGCCGCCTGGGACCCGGTCGCGATCGAAAATACGCGCCGTGTGTTCCCCGGGATCGAATACGCCGGCGATGCCTACGAGGCCGCCAGGGGAGCCTCCGCCATCGCCGTCATGAGCGAGTGGGACTCGCTGCGGGAGCTCGATTTCCAGGCGCTCGGAAGCCTGGTAAAGAACAAGCTGGTCCTCGACTGCCGCGGCCTCTTCGATCCCGCCTCCCTGCTCGAGCTGGGCTTCAATTACTGCGCGGTAGGCAGGCCCCCCACCCTGCTCGGGCCCGGCTGCCCCGAGGGCGCCATCGATAAGGATGACGCGAAGCGGTGAAGAGCGGCAATACGGACTCGTAAGCCCCGGGCATCGAGGATATAACCACACCCGGCAATTAGCCCGGATTTGATCATGAGCACCGACACCTCAACCCAGCCCAGCTCGAACGAACCCGGGCGCGCCGACGCCCTCGCGGACGTCAGGACCGTCGTCGTCAAGGTGGGGACCAACGTCCTCTCGCGCCCCGATGGGAACATGGCCCTGGGGCGGATCCACGGCATCATCGAGAACCTCGCGGATCTCAACCGCAGGGGAATCAAGGTCATCCTGGTGAGCTCGGGCGCCATCAGCATGGGCATGAGCCGCCTGGAGTTCGACAAGAGGCCGACCTCCCTGCCCGACAAGCAGGCCTGCGCCGCGATCGGCCAGATCCAACTCATGGCCGTCTACCAGCAGGGCTTCGACCGCTACCAGATACCCACCGCCCAGCTGCTGCTGACCGAAGAGGATTTCGCCTCGAGAGACCGCTACCTCAACCTCCGCAATACGATGTTCCGGCTGCTGGAGATGGGCGTCCTGCCGATCGTGAACGAGAACGACTCTATCTCGACCAGCGAGATAGAAGAACCCAGCTCCGATCGAGGGGCCATCTTCGGGGACAATGACCAGCTCTCCGCGCTGGTGGCATCCAAGCTGGACGCGGACCTGCTCCTGCTGCTCACCGACGTCGATGGCCTCTATCCCCGGAACCCCTCCACCGGGGGAGAGACCGGCGGCACGCCTCTCTCCATCGTCGGGGAAATCACCGATGAGATCACCTCCATGGCCGGCGGAAACGGCGATGGTCCGGGCCGAGGCGGCATGGCCTCCAAGCTGCGCTCCATCACGATCGCGCTGCAGAGCGGCATCCCGGCGGTCATCGCCAACGGCCTGAAGCCCGAGGTGATCGGCGAGGTGCTCGGCGGCAGGGACGTGGGAACCCTCTTCCTTCCCGGCAAACGGATCAAGAGCAGGAAACACTGGATCGCCTATGCCAGCTCCACGGCCGGAAGCGCCGCGGTCAACCCGGGTGCGAAGAAGGCCCTCGTCGAGCAAGGCTCGAGCCTCCTGTTCAAGGGCGCCGTCAGGATCGACGGAGACTTCAGGCGCGGCGACGTTCTCAGCATCATCGATGACGAAGGCGTCGAGTTCGCCCGCGGCATCAGCAACTACGACTCGCAGGAGGCCGGCGGGCTGCTGGGCAGGGACAGTAACGAGATCGCCGATGCCGATTTCCCCGAGTTCATCACCAGGGACAATATCGCGCTGATGGAATAGCGCCGGGCCACCGCCGGGGCAGGCTCAGCGGTAGAGCAGGTAGGGCTCACGGCGCTCCAGGAAATCCGCGAGGCCCTTCCTCCAGGACGCGGCAATCTCCGCGTGCGTCCTGCCCGACTCGATCGCCTTGCGGAGGGCGCCTGTTCCCGCCAGGCGATCGAAGGAGCGTTCGCGAAATTTGAACTCGACGGGATGCTGCCTGCGGACCGCGCAGATGAGGGCGACAGCGGCCGTCACCGAGCGGTAGCTCCGGGTGTCGGTTACGTGGATCTCGACGCCGGAGCATTCCTCGCCCGCGAACTTGCTTGCCGAGGGCTTGAACCACGCGGCCCTGAAGAGAACGCCCGGCAGCCGCAGGCTGTTGAGCTTCCCGGCGAGGCGGCGGCCATCTAGCCAGGGGGCTCCGATGAGCCTGAAGGGCCGGGTCGTGCCCCGGCCTTCACTCAGGGTGCTTACTCCCTCAACCAGCACCATGCCGGCGTAGACCAGCGCCGTCTCCACATCCGGTATATTGGGTGAGGGCGCGACCCAGACCAGCCCGCTGTCTCCATACCAGTGGCGGCGGCTGTAGCCCTGCATCTCGACGACCTCGAGGCGGGCGCCCAGCTTCCTCTCCCTGTTCACCATGCGGGCGAACTCGCCGGCGCTCAGGCCGTGCCTCAGGGGCAGGGAATGCGGCCCGACAAATGACTCGAAGCCGGGAGCGAGCATCGGGCCCTCCACCGTAGCGCCGCCGATGGGCACCGGCCGGTCCAGCACCCAGACCTCGACCTTGTTCTTCGCCGCGGCCTCCATCACCTTGATGAGCGTCGCGAGGTAGGTGTAGGTGCGGACCCCGATGTCCTGGATATCGAAGATGATCACATCGAGTTTTTTGAGCACCTCGTCCGACGGGCTCCGGTTTTGCCCGAACAGGCTGTAGACCGGCACACCCGTGGAGGCGTCTTTCGCATCGGCAACCCGGGCCCCGGCAGCCGCAGCTCCCCGGGCCCCGTGCTCCGGCCCGAAGACAGCCTTCAGCTCAACGCCCTTCGCCTTCGCCAGCAGATCGATGATGCTGACCAGTCCGCGGTCAACCCCCGTAGGATTGGTGACGACCCCGACCTTGCGGCCCCTGAGGGCCTTGAACCCGTTCGAAGCAGCCACCTCCAGCCCGGTTCGGAACGCTCCATCCGCGCACGCCGNGCCGGCGNCCAGTAAAAANCCCGCCGTGAGCAGGATCGAGACTGGCTGGATCACAGTGCGCGGAAACAGGNCTTCTACCGCTGGTATCGATGGTGACAGGAGATCTTTCATACGATCGCGGGGTCATGCTAACCGAAAGCGACCGGACGATCATCTACCGCGCNCCCGGGGAGGCCGNNNGCCNCTCCAGCGGAGGGAAGAACCTGTCCACAATAGCGTGGAGAAAAGAAAAACCATTTCTTAGGCTATGGTCTTCCTTATCAANGGCGGACCCAGCANGCGGCTTATTCCACNTGAAGACCTTTTACCTCATCGACGGCCATGCCCAGATTTTCAGGGCCTACTACGCACCCTTCAGCGCCCAGCTGAACGCGCCCGACGGAGAGCCCACCAAGGCCACGTATATCTTCACGCAGATGATGCTGGGCATTCTCGACAGACAGGATCCCGACTACCTCGCGGTGGCGCTCGATTACGGAGACTCGAGCACCGAGCGCAAGGAGTTCTATCCCGAGTACAAGGCCAACCGCGACGCGGCTCCTGAAGATTTCGGCCCCCAGGTCCGACGCATAGAGGAGCTGCTGGGAATCATGAGCATCCCCACCTTCAAGGTGAAGGGGCAGGAGGCCGATGACATCATCGCCACGATCGGACGGCTGCTCGAGGATGAAGACATAGAGCTCAGGATCGTGAGCAAGGACAAGGATCTCCACCAGCTGTTGACCGAGAAGGTCAAGATGTGGGACCCCCAGAAGGATCTCATNACCGACCCGGTGAGCCTGGTGGAGGACAAGGGCTACACTCCCGAGCAGGCCGTGGAGATCCAGACCCTGACCGGGGATTCNACCGACAACATACCCGGGGTTCCCGGCATCGGCCCCAAGAAGGCCGTCGACCTCATCCGGAAATANGGCTCGGTGGAGGGNGTTCGCGAGCACGTCGACGAGCTGACGCCGAAGATGAGNGAGAACGTCGCCAACCAGGGAGACCTCTTCGACCTCACCCGGCGGCTGGTGACCCTCAACCGGGAGGTGGACTTTGAGTTCGACCTCGCGGCCTGCGATACCACGAAGGTGACTCTCGGAGAGCTCAAGCCCTCATTCGAGGAGCTCGGGTTCCGGCGCCTGCTCTCCCGGNTCGATGGTCCCGGGGAGGCTGAGGATTTCATTGCCGAGGAGCCCGAGCGCGAGAGCGCCTCGGGCGATTACCGCCTGGTCGCCACCGAGCAGGACCTCAAAAACTTCCTCGCTGAGCTGAAGAAGGTCGACCTCTTCGCCATCGATACCGAGACGACCTCCGTACACGCGGTAGACTGCGAGCTCGTGGGGCTCTCCTTCTCCTGGGAGGCGGGCAAGGGCTGGTACCTGGCCCTNCGCTCGGACAAGGCCGATACGCTCGATCCNGGGGCAGCCCTGGAGGCCCTCAGGCCGATCCTGGAGGACCCCGCGATCGGNAAATGCGGACAGAACATCAANTACGACCTCATCGTTCTGCGCCAGGCGGGAATCGAGCTGGCTGGAATCACCTTCGATACCATGATCGCCTCCTACCTGCTGGAGCCCGGACGCCGCAGCCAGGCCATGGATGCGCTCGCCCGTGATCTCCTCGGCCTGCAGACCATCCCCATCAGCGACCTGATCGGCAAGGGCAAGAAACAGATCACCATGCTCGAGGTGGAGCTCGACAAGATCGTCGAGTACGCCGGGGAAGATGCCGACATCACCTGGCGACTCTACGAGCTGCTGGCGCCGAAACTCGACGAAGCGGGCCTCAGAAAACTCTTTGACGAGCTCGAGATGCCGCTGCTGAGCGTGCTCGCCGACATGGAGAACGAGGGAGTGACTCTCGATCTCGAGCGGCTCGAACAAACCCGCAAGAGCCTGACCGCGAAGGTCGAAGAGCTGAAAGAAGAGATCCAGCGTAATGCCGGCCGGGAGTTCAACATCGACTCTCCCAAGCAGCTCTCCGAGATCCTCTTCGATGAGATGAATCTCCGGGTAGTCAAAAAGACCAAGACCGGGCGCAGCACCGATGCCTCCGTGCTGGAGACCCTCGCCGCCGAAACCGCCCACCCGCTTCCCGGGCTGATTCTCAAGTACAGGGGNGTGAACAAGCTGCTGGGAACCTATGTCGCGCCGCTGCCGGAGNTGATCTCCGAGAAGACCGGCCGGATACACGCGTCCTTCCACCAGGCGGTGGCGGCGACGGGTCGTCTCAGCTCCTCGGATCCCAACCTNCAGAANATTCCCGTGAGGACGGAGCAGGGNAGNGAGATCCGGGCGGCCTTCGTCCCCGGCGCCCGGGGACACGCGCTGATCACCGCTGATTATTCACAGATCGAGCTGCGCGTACTCGCCCACCTGTCAAAAGACAAGGGTCTGCGGGAGGCGTTCAATACCGACCAGGACATCCACACCTTCGTCGCCGCCCAGATCGAGGGAATCGAGCAGGAGCAGGTGACCCGGGAGCAGAGAGGCCGTGCCAAGGCGGTCAANTTCGGNATCATCTACGGACAGGGAGCCTTCGGNCTTGCCCGGGGGCTCGGCATCAGCCGGGCCGAGGCGGCGAAGTTCATCGACGAATACAAGGAGCGCTACCCGGGAATACCGAAATTCATGAAGACCTGCGTCAGCGAGGCCGAGAAGAACGGCTTCGTGACGACCATGCTCGGCCGCCGCCGACCAATCCCCGACATCCACTCCAACAACAGGAACCTCAGGGCTCTTGGCGAACGCCTGGCGATCAATACCGTGGTCCAGGGGAGCGCGGCGGACATGATCAAGCAGGCCATGGTCAATCTCCACGAGAGAATCGGCCGGGAAGAGCTCGATATGCGGCTCCTGATCCAGGTACATGATGAGCTCGTGCTNGATGCGCCCGAAGACANGATCGGGGACTACAGCGAGATCGTNCGGGAGGAGATGGCCGGCGCCATCGANCTCGATGTCCCGGTCAAGGTCGANGTGGCCTGGGGAAAGAACTGGCTGGAGAGCAAGTAGGGCGCCGCCCCGGCAAGCNTCCCAACCGCTCCCAGTCCCTCCTTTTCACCCCGTAGATGGGACCTGGGAGTGCCGATAACCGTAAATCGGCGTGTTATCCGCCCCCGCCCTCCGGATGGCTTCAAGAGCNCCCTCCCGGCACACCGATATTGTCAATGTACAGGGTACTGAGTCCAGTGGTCAAAGCGGTGCCGAAGACCACTCTCCNGGANTTCCATTGAGCTTCCCGGGATCGGCGAAAGACGCCGGGTGGCCGTGCGATACCAGGAATCATTTCAAAGGTCTGAAAAAATAAGGAAACAGGGTCATGTTTAATTCTCTTTCGCGCGTGCATATTGCCGCAATCTCATCGGTTCTCGCGGTTCTCGCCATCCTGGTGGCGACCTTCGCCTCCAACAAGCCGAACGCGACGAAAAANGCGACGGCGGAAACAAGCGCCTCCGTNANCATCCCGACGCTGACCTTCGGCGTCTACACCTCGGACAAGCCGTCGGAGATGTACAAGAAGTTCAAGCCGATGCTGCGCTACATCGAGGACGAGATCGCCGATCGGATCGAGGANGCGCCCCAGATCAAGCTGAAGATCTACTCTACCTACGAGCTCGCGCTGAAGGCCTTCATCAACGACGAGGTCGACTTCGTCCGGTTCGGACCGGCGTCCTACGTGATCGCCAAGCAGAAAAACCCGGATGTCCGGCTCCTGGCGATCGAAGAGAACAAGGNACAGAGACGCTTCAACGGCATCATCCTGGTGCGGGAAGACAGCTCCTTCGGCTCCCTCACGGAGCTCCGGGGTAAGAGCTTCGCCTTTGGTGATGAGAACAGNACCATCGGCCGCTATCTCTCGCAGGCCGAGCTTGTCGAGGCGGGAATTACCGCTCGGGACCTNGAGAGCTACGACTACCTCGGCCGGCACGACAAGGTGGTTGCCGCCGTACTGCACGGAAAATATGACGCTGGTGCCGCCAAGGAGAGCACCTTCGCCAAGTACAAAGAAAAGGGCCTGCGCGAGTTGAAGTCCTTCGACAACGTCACCAAGCCCTGGGTGGCTCGCGGCGGAATCACGGAAGAACACTTCATCGCCCTGCAGAATGTCCTCCTGGGCACCANGAACCCCGATGTGCTGAAGACCTTCTCGAAGAGTCTCTCNGGTTTCGCGCCGTGCGAGGACAGCGAGTATGACTTCGTCCGCGAGGGAATGAAGCGCTCAGAGGGTTTCTTCAGTAACTCCGAAGATGAGGCTGCCGCCAACACCGACACTCCCTGAACAGGNGCGCTGTCGNGGCGGCANATCNGATGAAAAAGCTCAGCAACANGATCAGGACAGGAGTNCTGGGGAGCCTCGTGCTTACCTCGNTCCTGACCATTTTCCTGGTCCTGAAGAGTGAGCACAAGATCCTGCGTGAGGATCTCGTCCACAACGGCGAGACCCTCTCACAGACCGTGGCAGCCATCTGCCTCGAGCCGTTTCTCTCGAACGATTACCCCCTGCTCGATACCCCCATCGAAATGGCGGGTAAGGGCAACCCGCTCGTCTCCTACATCCGGGCCAGCCAGCTGGAAAACGAAGAAACCCAGCTGCGCGCGAGCTATGGAGAAAAAACCGNGGGCGAAGAANCCGGGATAGANATCTTCCGTGCCCCTGTGGTGATGCAGGAAGAGGGACAACCGGCGAAGATTCTCGGGNATGTCGAGGTCGGACTCTCGACCGCGCGTCTCGANAAACAGCTGGCAACCAGCACCTGGCAGCTGCTGCTGGGCACAGCCCTGACCTTCGCCCTGCTGGCCATAGTCATCGGAAAGGTCCTGCGCCGCAGCGTNCTCGATCCNGTCGATGNNCTCAGCNNNCACGCCAGCCGNATCGGTAGCGGAGATCTCGAGTCTCCCGTCGAGCCGACCACGGATGACGAGCTCGGCGGGCTCGCCTTGACCATGAACGAGATGCGCGACAACCTCAAGGGGTCGTACGAAAAAATCGAGCGTGAGATCAAAGAGAAAACCGAGGCGATGCTGGTGGCCCAGCAGGCGGACAAGGTCAAGTCCCAGTTCCTCGCGAACATGAGCCACGAGATCCGCACNCCGATCAACGGCGTCCTGGGCTGCCTCGAGCTGGCGCTCGAGACCGAAGAGGCCATCGCCCACCAGGAGGAGGAGCTGCTGGGCGAGGCGAGAACCTGCGCGCAGTCACTGCTGGCTCTCGTCGATGATATTCTCGATATCGCGCGGATAGAATCGCGCAGCATGACCTTCGAGCTCGCCCCGATCAACCCGGTGGCCACCCTCTCCGGATTTGANGGCGATTGGAGAAAGAAGGCCGCGGGCAAAGGACTGGAGCTGGACCTGCGCCTCGATCCGGAGCTGGACCTGGTGATGTACACAGCCCNCGCTGAGTTCCAGCGCCTGGTTGGAAACATCGTNGATAACGCCATCAAGTTCACCGACCAGGGCTCGGTTCATATCGAGGCAGGCAGGATCGAGGGAGNCGAGCCCGCCATGATGGTGATCGATGTCCGCGATACGGGCGTGGGAATCCCACCTGAAAAGAAGGAAGAGATCTTCCTGCCCTTCACCCAGGATGACAACTCCTCCACCCGTGAATACGGCGGCGCCGGGCTCGGCCTCAGCGTATCGAGACAGCTCGCACGCCTTCTCGGTGGAGACATCACCGTATCCAGCCGGCCGGGNAAAGGTTCAACCTTCACCATCTCCCTGCCGCTGGANTCNAGNCGNTCCCGCCAGAACNTCTCCCTGCACCAGGACGCCACAGCCAGNTGAGACGGCAGAATGCGCTTTTCTGCCCATCCGATGGTCCGGTAAGGCATCTCTAATTCCCATAAACTCTGTTTTTTAAAGAGTTTGCCGGATCGCTTTTCGTCTTTGCGAAACGCTGTGTTCAACTAACTGTCCTGCTCAAAATCAGGACAAAGAAAAGAAGCAGCGCCCTGTGGCGGTTCGCACGNACCNGGAAACGGGAGAACGGCCGGACCTCGCCGCGGGATCGGCATTTCNCGACATGAAACTTTACTGAAGCACGAAACTTCNAAGCTGGCTCCGGCATCCGAANACGCCGGAGAATATCCCGGGGCAATGTGGNAGATCGAGACCGGACCTNGAGCNGATCCGGCCTCCCGGGCCANGAAACGCAGGTGACAAATTGACTGAACCGGCCCTGAAAAATACGAAAACCGGACCCTCCGCGCCCCCNCGNGGCGNACCGAAGGTCCNCGATGGCCTCGGAGCAGGGGCGGTTGTATGGGCGCTGGGAATCAACCTCTTTACCTGCGCGCCGCTGCTGGCCATCCCCTCTCCTGACGTGGTAATAGGTATTTTCGCCAGCGCCGGCCAGATCCTCGGACTCCTGGCNGTCTCCATCGGGGGCATCCTCTTCGCCCGCAAACGNCGAAAAGCCCACCTGGATCCCGGAGGCCNNNCATCAAAAACAGGGNTCCCCTCATGGNCCCTGAAGCTCCTCCTGGCCCTGCTGGTGGTTTCGATCACGGCCAACATCCTCCANTACTGCAGAAAAATAGACAATGACAATGAACGCCTGGGAAGAAACCTCCTGCGTCCCTCGGTGGAGAACGGAACCACGAAGGAAGACAGCGANCTGGNGACCCTCTCCTTCAGCCGGCAGCAGAANCACCCGCGGGGCNTGGACNCCANGGAGCTTGCCNANCTGCTCAGGAACCCGGGGCTCGCCCTGATCGATGTACGAGAACCTGAAGAGATCGAGATGGGNNGCATCAAGGATGCCGTGGCGATACGCTACCCTGACCTGAAGAGCGACCCCGGNCAGCTCCCCGGAAAAGAGATCCGGACCGTGCTGCTGTGCTATTCAGGCAACCGCAGCTCAGAGCTCTGCAACGATTTCTCGGAGATCGGTTTTGATTGCAACTTTCTCATCGGGGGCTACGAGAAATGGNNCAAGGANGGGTATCCCCTGCTGGGCGGCGATGCTGATCTGAACAATCGCCGNGGTCTTCCCGGATTCGCCAATAAGGAAAAGCTGCTGGACACGGGAAACGTCAAACGGCTCGTCAACGCTCACGGGGCCGTGTTCGTCGATGTCCGCTACGAAACCGACTTCCAGCACGAGCACCTGCCCAAGGCCATCAACATCCCTATCAGGAAGCTGACGACCGGAGAGCTCAAGACCGCCCTCGAAGAGCGGGTTCCTCCTGGAGCGCCCATCATCACNCTCGGCTATGACAAGCGCAGCTCCTTTTACTCCCTGGTCATGGGGCTCAAGCTCAGCCGCAGGGGGCATGAATTCCTGGGCCGCTATACCGTGCCCCATGAATATTTCGAAGCAACAGCCGCCCTGCCTCATGCGCTNCAGTGGAANCGGGCGCAACAGGGAGATCTTCTCAGCTACCTCTCCACTCCCTTCAGGCTGGCTATCGAATGGCTGCGNGGAATATTCGGTCATCTCGCGATCGCCATCATCCTGAGCGTCCTGCTGCTGAGAATCGTCCTCCTGCCACTGTCGCTGAAGATGGAAAAGGACCAGGTTGTCGCGAGAAAGCTCGAACCGCGGCTCGCCGAGCTGAAAGAAAAGCTCGCCGATGACCCTGAGCGTCTCCTGCGCGCCATCAGCTCCCTGCGCAAAAGAAGCGGCATCACACCGGTAGCCAACCTGCTGACGACCGGCCTGCAGGTCATCCTCATGCTTCTTTTCTGTAACGCTATCAACGCCATCGGCTCCTCGAGCAGTGAGGCCCTCGGCTGGATACCCGACCTCTCCTCCCCCGACCCCCTGCTCCTCCTGCCCATCGTCCTCGGCGCCGCGGTGCTGGCGCACGTGGCTCTCAGCGCGGGCGGCTCATTGAAGAAGAGGTTGTTGATGGGCGGCGCCCTCGCGGCCCTGCTTTGCAGCATCAGCTACAACTTCAGCGCCGCCGTGAACTTCTACCTGGCGCTCAGTATCGGCACAAGCCTCCTGCAGACCCTGCTGCTCGGACGCATCCTCGAGACGAAAAAAGACCGTGACACAACCACGCCGAAGAAGGCGCTCGAGAGTTCCCGCTCCGTGGTCGAACTTGGAGATGCTTCCCACCACCCCGGCTGCGGCAATAAGGCCGCCCGGCTGGGTGTCATGATCCAGGCGGGATTACCAGTACCGGGTGGCTTCGTGCTGACGGCTGAATTGCTCGAGAGCCTCGGCGAAGACTTCGAGCTCCCGGCCCCCCTGCTGGAAGAGCTCCTGGAAGCCTGGGAAGAAGCGGAGATCGAAAAAGCCGCCGTACGCAGCTCGGGCCTGAACGAAGACGGCTCCGGCAAGAGCTATGCCGGTATCTTCGACTCGGAGCTGAATGTCAACTGGAGCGGGCTCTACGAGGCGCTGCGAACAGTCAGGAATTCATTGAACGGTGGACGGGTAAGTTCCTACGGCCTCGCGGCCACGGAGCGAGGCGGCATCGTCGTTCAAAAGATGGTTGCCGCCGAATACGCCGGGGTGTTCTTCACCGAACACCCGAGCGAGACGGGGAGCATGTTGATCGAAATGGTCGAGGGACTGGGCGAGGCGCTGGTCAGTGGGACAGCCACGCCATCCTCTTTCCGTTACGGCCGCTTCAGCGGCCGTGAACTCGATGAACATCGCTCCCCGATCGACCTCGCTCCCCTGCTCGAGCTTGGCGTTCGCATAGAGAAACTATTCGGCGCGCCCCAGGACATCGAATGGGCCTACGCGGACGGTCATTTCATCATTCTCCAGGCCCGGGACGTCACCACGAGGATCACCCCGGAAAATAGTGACAGGCCGCAAGCGGCCTTCGAACTTGAGCGAAGACGCCTTCTCGAGCTGGCGGCTGAGGCCGGAGAACTCGATGCCTCCGAGACGGTCTTCTACCAGAACGAGCTCTCGGAGCTCCTGCCGCGGCCAACCCCCCTGAGCCTCTCCCTGATGCAGTCTCTGTGGGAACCGGGCGGCAGCACCGATCTCGCCTGCAGAACTCTCGGCATCCCCTACGAAGCGCAGGAGGATGGGCTGGCACTGCTCATCCCGGTCTTTGGACAGCTCTATATCAACCGCCCCGAGGAGAAGAGACGAGCCGCGAAGGGACCGGGGCTCATGGCGTCCTTCCGCCTCAGCCGGGATGCCTGGAAGCTCAAAAACCACTACCTCGAGGTGTTCCTGCCCGGCTACCTGCGCCAGCTCAAGATCCGAGANGCCATTGACCTCTCCCNGCTTGAAACCGCCGAGCTNCTGGAGCTCTTCTCTGAATGGAAAGAGGATCTNCGGACCAGGACCCACGTACAGGTCGAAATCATCAATATCGCCGCCGATTTCTANATGCGCNCGGCCGAGCGGGCTATCCGNGGCAAGGTCCCGGTTCTCCCGGAGGGTCCACGGACCATCGTCAGCCAGGCCTTCGAACTGCTTCCATCNATCAAGCGGGGAGAACGCGGNCCGGNCGCCTTCCTNGAAATCTACGGCCACCGCTCCCTCCACGACTACGAGCTCGCGGACGCGCGCTACAATGAAAATCCGGAGCTGCTCACGAANCTGATCGAGAGNTCGTCGAGTGAAGATTACTCCCCCTCCCCCCACAACGAAAGAACCGGGACAAGCTCGTCNTCCATCTCATCNCTGGCGGCAGAACGGGCCAGCCAGTTCCAGGCTCTCAAGGAAGAAGCGAAACATCACTGCCTGCGCGAGTTCGCGTTATTGCGCNGCTTGCTGCTCGAGCTCGACATGCGCCTCGAGCTTGGAGGAAACATCTTCCACCTGGACCTTGAAGAGCTCNCGAGTGTCGATGCCNCCGCNCCCNTCANCGAGCTCCGGACCCGGGCCGCCAGGCGGCGCATGGAAGAAAAGAGATTNCTGGAACTGGAACTCAACCTCAAGACGAAGCTGACCATTCTCGACCTCGAGGATCTACAGCCGACGCCTCTCTCCGACCAACCCCGCGCCGGCAGCGATGNCCTCAAGGGCCTGGTGGTGGCNGGGGACAGCTGGGCGCTGGGAGCCGCGCGGGTNCTCAACAGTCCGGATGAAATCGACTCCTTCANGGANGGCGAGATCCTCGTCGCGCGATTNACCGATCCGTCCTGGAATCCCGTCTTCGGCCGCGCCGCCGGCCTGATCACGGAGGTTGGAGGCCGGCTCAGCCACGCGGCCATCCTGGCCAGGGAGATCAACGTTCCGGCGATCGTCGGCGTCGAGGGAGCCACCAGCAGCATCAGAACGGGCGACCTGGTGCGCATGAACCAGGATGGGGGCATCGAGCTCCTGGCCAATAACGACGGAAGCGGGCTGCCCCAGCCCCGCCTGCGGGCATCGCTCCTGCGCCAGGATGAAATACTCGAGGCCATGGTGGTCAATGTCAGNCGCAGCGGNGCCATGGTCTCTACGGATACAGACCTGGTTCCCGGCCAGGACCTCAAGTTTGTCCTCGNTGAGTCGGATACGGAAATCCAGGCCAAGGTGNTCGGACGCAAGGCACCGGGGCNCTACTCCATCCGCTTTGANAAGCCGCTGGAGGAAAAGGGTCTCGGCGGCCCCCTCCTGAGTTGAGCTCTCGCGGCCGGGAGCCGAAGACTGCCCGGTTCATTTCCTTCCATCCGGCCCATNCCGGCTGTAGACTCCCGGGCTGAGAATAGATGTCATGCCTGAGACGAACAACTATCAAACCATCACCATCGTGGGCGTCGGCCTGATCGGCGGCTCCTTCGCCATGGCCCTGCGCAAGCGGGGGTTCGAGGGGCGGATCCTCGGCATCAGCAGCCCCGAGGCGCTTGAAGAGGCCNGGAGGAAAGAACTTATCGATGAGGGCTTCGCCTATGAAGACCTGCCGAAAGCCGCCGCGCGATCGGANCTCATCATCCTGGCGACCCCGATCAGCAGGATCATCGAGCTGATCGGAGACCTCGGAGCGATCGGTGACAGCCTCGCCCCCGGAACAATCATCAGCGATGTCGGCAGCACCAAGCACGANATCATGGAGGCGGCCGCTCGGAGCCTGCCCGAGACCGTCCACTTCATCGGCGGCCATCCTCTTGCCGGAAGCGAAGAGCGCGGGGTCGGGGCAGCCGATCCCCTGCTGTTTGAAAACGCCATCTACGTGCTGACGCCCCCGGATGGAAACNTNTCCGNCGAGGTCGAGCGGCTGGGAAAGTTCATCTCCCTGACCGGAGCGCGAATGATGGTGCTGACGCCGCAAAAGCACGACCTGATCGCCGCGGCCATCAGCCACCTGCCGCAGCTGCTCGCTGTCGAACTGGTCAACTCCCTCGATGACCTCGGCGAGGACAGCGAGAAGGCCGTCCACCTGGCGGCCGGAGGATTCCGTGACATGACGAGGATTGCCTCGAGCCCCTTCTCGATCTGGGAGGACATTCTCACGAGCAATACCGGTGAGGTCCGCAACCTGCTGGAAAATTTCATCCGCCGACTCTCGGAAAGGATGGAAGACTTCAACATCGACGCGCTGGAGGAAAGCTTCGAGAAGGCTCGGCGGACCCGCTCTGCGCTGCCGGGAGACACCAAGGGCTTTCTCACCCGCCTGTGGGACCTGCGCGTGGTGGTTGAAGATCGCCCCGGGATGATCGCTGACATCTCAGGCCATCTCTACAGCAAGGGCCTCAACATCAAGGACATGAGCGTCGTGAAGGTCCGCGAGGGAGAGACCGGAAGCGTACGGATAGCCTTCGGAACCCGCGAGCAGGCGCTCCAGGCTCTCGATGAGCTCGAAAAGGCCGGCTACCAGGCCCGCCTTCGAGAGTGAGGCCGGCCGCAGACCACCAGCAACTCGTCGATGGAGATGTTGGAGTCGCCCTGGCCGGAATGCATCATCGGCCGCCGCAATATCTCGACCGATGCGAAGAACTCACCACACAGGTCGTTCAGTCGCGCCAGTGGATCGCCGCAACCCGCGCGCGTGTACTCCTTCAACAACAGCCCCGTAGGTGAGGCGTAGCTGATCACCAGCTTCGCGCCGCAGGAAGCCACCCCGAACAGGATCTTCCGGAACTCATCCTCGACCTTCGTCGGGCTGCAGAAGTCGGAACGGAAACGATGAGAAAGCACCGGGTAGCGACCCCGGAGGATCCCGCCGTCGCGATCCCGCTTCAGCTCGGGGTAGTCGTAGCGCGTGAGCACCTCGAGGACATGGTAGAACCGTGAGTAGTTGTCTGCGGTATAGGGAGGATCGAGATAGACAAGACCGGGGCCCGCAGGAAAACGGAAGACACCCTCGTCGTCGAGAAGCTCGCGGTAGTCTGAATTGAAGACCTGGTTGCCCTCGGTAAATACCGTCTCACCGACAGTCTGGGCGATGGCCGCGCTGTATTCGGCCAGGGACTCGCGAATGTCGGTCAGCCGGCGGCGGGCCATCGCCTGCAGCTCGCTGTCCTTGACCAGGTGGCGCGGCTGGGCGAAGTGACTGGTTCCGGAGGTGGAAACGGAGGCTGCGTGCAGAAGAGCGCTGAGATAATGGGTCCGCCTGGCCTCGCGCCAGGGGTCCCCTTCAGGCAGCTCGTCGATGGCGATCCTGAGGGAATCAATCTGCAGGGATTGGCGAAGCCCGAAGTAGATATTGGAGTAATAGGTTGTCGCCAGGCATGCGGGACGTGACGCGGGCTCTCCACGCCCCTCGAGCAACGCGGCGGCGCCTCGAAACGGCTCGACGATGTTCTCGCCGCCGACGCCCGGATAGAGCACCGCGGCCGCGCGGAGGTATTCCCTGTAGCTGTCCGCCCACGCTCCATCCGCCCGGTCCTTCGCGTAGGCATCGAGGCAGGCCGCCTCCTCTTCGAGGGCGGCCCCGTAAGGCCCCGCCAACAGAGCATAGTTCGCCTCGTAGGATTTCGAGAGGTCCGCCTCGGGATCGAGCGTCGCGAGAAAGTCATCCCGGGTCCCGGGAGAATGCTCGATGAGGCTGCGGGCTATCACGGCGGAGTAGCTCTGCACGTCATTTGAGATGACGCGATAGAGCCCCGCGCACCAGGCGCTGACGACGCCGCTGCCGCACATCAGGTCGATGAAGGTGCCGCCGACAGGAAGCTCATCCGCCAGCACCTTCTCCAGGAAACCGGGGATCAACCGGGACTTGGCGCCCATGTACCAGATCGAGCGGTGCAGCCTTGGTGCCGGTTTTGTCTCGCGCATACTCTGCTTCCCTCCACTTCGGTTATCGACACCCCGGGGCTTTCCCTGAAGGGTTCAAAAAGGCCAAAATGTAGGCTGCTTTGAGACTGGCTATGGGCTAATCTGCCCCATCGAGGAAAAGAAGTATGACCGAAAACCGACCTTCACCGCGCTACGACTGGACCCTCGCGGANGCGCGAAAACTGTACGATCAACCCGTCCCCGAGCTCCTTTTCCAGAGCCAGACGGTCCATCGGGATTTCCACGATCCNTGCGAAGTACAGGTCTGCAGCCTCCTGAGCATCAAGACGGGCGGCTGCGCGGAAGATTGCACCTATTGTCCGCAAAGCGCCCACTACGAGACCGGTGTAGAGCGCGAGCCCCTGCTGCCGGTGCAGGATGTTCTCTCCGCCGCGAAGGAGGCCAGGGGAGGCGGCGCGACCCGGTTCTGCATGGGAGCTGCCTGGCGCGAGGTGTCCGATGGAGAGGACTTCGACAATGTCCTGGAGATGGTCGCCGGCGTCCGCGANCTCGGCATGGAGGCCTGCTGCACCCTTGGAATGATCAGCGCGGAGCAGGCCGGCCGCCTGGCCGANGCGGGCCTGAGCGCCTACAACCACAANCTCGATACGGGACCGGGGTACTACGACAAGATCATCACCACCAGGACCTACCAGGAGAGACTGGATACCATTCGCCACGTCCGCGACGCGGGTATCACCGTCTGCTGTGGAGGCATCATCGGCATGGGTGAAAGCATCNCCGACCGGCTGGAGATGCTCTGTGTCCTCGCGGGCCTCGATCCTCATCCCGAGAGCGTNCCAATCAACGCGCTCATGGCCATGGAAGGCACCCCCCTCGAGAGCCGGGAGCCCATCGATACGATGGAGATGGTTCGCACGATCGCCTGCGCGCGCATCATGATGCCCGGCTCCATGGTNCGCCTCAGCGCCGGNCGNGTANATATGTCTACGGAGGNNCAGGCNCTCTGCTTNCTCGCGGGCGCCAACTCGATCTTCGCAGGAGAGAAGCTCCTGACCGCGGCCAATCCCAGCGAAAACGAAGATGAAAAACTTCTCGCGAGCCTTGGAATGCGGCGCTTGAGAGATCCAGCCGCTTCCGTTGTCGGCGAGCCATGAACGACCTCGAGCGGACCCTGGAGAAAGCCCTGGAGATGNTCGAGANGGAGGGCCTGACCAGGGCTCTCGAGCCGGGAGGCGGGATCGATTTCACCTCGAATGACTACCTCGGACTCTCGGCCTCGCCCGGATTCAGGGAGAAGGTCCGCGGTAACATCGACCGGGAGGTCCTGTCCGCGCCNGCCTCCCGGCTCCTGCGAGGCACCCACCCCCGCCACCTGGAGCTCGAAGAAAAGCTCGCTGAATTCAAAGGAACCGAGGCCGCGCTCATCTTCCCAACCGGCTACCAGGCCAACCTCGGCCTGCTGACCTCCCTCCTGGGACCGGAGGACCGGGTCCTCTCCGATGAGTTGAACCACGCCAGCATCATCGATGGCCTGCGCCTCAGCGGGGCTCAGAAACACATCTACCGGCACATCGACCCGGGAGAGCTGGAGAAAGAGCTGGCGCGCCCCCATCNCGGCGGAAAGACCTTCATCGTGACGGAGAGCTATTTCAGCATGGATGGCGACATCGCNCCGCTGNAACGCTACNCCGCCCTCGCCGCGAAATACTCCGCCTCCCTCCTGGTCGATGATGCCCACGCCACCGGTATCTTCGGCCCCCACCGCGGCTCCGGGCTCGCGGAAGAGCTGGGAATAGAACGCGATTGCGCCGCCATCGTCTCGACCTTCGGCAAGGCCCTGGGCGGGTTCGGCGCCTTCGTGGCGGGCTCCCGCGTGCTGGTGGACTGGCTCATCAACCGATCGAGACCGTTCATCTTCACCACCGCGACTCCTCCCCTGCTGCTGGCGATGATGGAGGCGGGGNTCGAGCTCTGCGCCGAAGCGGCGCCGAGGACGCGTGTTCACTCCCTCGCCGNCAGGCTCCGGAATTCCCTCGCGGACGGCGGCATCGACTGCTCATCGAGCAGCGGCCCCATCGTGCCCATCGTTGTCGGCGACAACGAGGCGGCCCTGGAGGCCGCCCGGGCGCTGCAGGAGAGAGGACTCGANGTCCGGGCCGTNCGCCCCCCCACCGTCGCCCCCGGGAGCTCCCGGCTCAGGATCTCGGTGCATGCCGACCACGCCGAGGCTGAAATCGACCGGCTGGCGGCCGCGCTGCTGGAGATCCTTGAACGGGAGGCCGCGNGATGAGCCTGGTTGTCNTCGGAACGGACACCGAGNTCGGCAAGACGGTGGTCAGCGCCGTCGTCCTGGGACGCTACGCCCGCCGGCGTCGGCTGGCATATTGGAAACCCATCGCCACCGGCGCGGAGGGAGAGACCGATACCGGGCTGATTCGCAGGTGGGTCGGACACCGTGTCGAGGTGCTCGATGAAGCCTATCTCTANGCCCCCCCGGTCTCACCGCATCTCGCGGCTCGCCTGGCCTCGCGGCCCATCGAGCCGGAGCTGNTCCTCTCCCGGCTGGTACAGCACGGCCTCGATGATCCGCGCCGCAACCTGGTGGTCGAGGGAATCGGCGGNCTCCACGTGCCGCTCACGAGCCAGGGNTACCTCCTCTCCCACCTCCTGAAAGATATGCATCTGCCCTGCCTGCTGGTCGCGCGNAGCGGACTCGGAACGATCAACCACACCCTGCTGAGCCTCGAAGCTATCCGGGAACGGGAGCTGAGCCTCGCCGGGGTGGTCATGGTCGGCCCCCGGGACAAGGAGAACAAGGCCGCCATCGAGAAGTACGGAGACGTCAAGGTAATCGCTGAGCTCGAGTGGATCCCGAGGCTCGGCCGAGCCTCGATCGAGAAGGCCGCCCGGCGTTTCGACAGCCGTGGACATCTCAAGCGTTACTTCGAGGCCTGAGAAAGCGGCAGCCCACGCGCCTTCCTTCCCGGCCAACCCCTGGAAATCTTGCTTAAAAAACCCGCCTCGCACGGGTATCCTCCGGTCCATGACCGACTGGAAAGAAGACGACCGAGTCCACGCCTGGCACCCCTATACGCAGATGCTCAACGCTCCGCCTCCGCTTGGAATTGAGCGCGCTGAAGGCGTCTACCTCTACACCTCCGATGGGAAAAAGATCCTCGATGGGATCTCCTCCTGGTGGGTGAACTCACTCGGACACTCCAACCCCCGGCTCAACAGCGCTCTCAGCCGCCAGGTGGAGAAGCTCCAACAGGTGATCTTCGCCGGAGCGACCCACCCGGGAGCCGCCAAGCTGGCCGCCCGGCTGGCGGCCATCACGCCGGGCGAACTCGACCACTGCTTCTATTCCGACGATGGCTCGACCGCGGTGGAGGTCGGCCTGAAGATGGCCGCCCAATACTGGAGAAACCGGAAAGAAGAAGGCCGAACCCTCTTCGTCTCCATGACCAACTCCTACCATGGCGACACCTTCGGAACCATGGCGCTGGGCGGCTCGCCGGTATTCCATACCAACTTTTCACCATTCTTCTTCCCGGTACGCCATTTCGAATACGGCCGGAAAGAATCCCGGGACGCCGCCCCGGCCGCCAGTCTCGGCGCGCAGGGAGATGGCAGCCTCGAAGAGATACTCGAGCGCGAAGGCGACAAGATCGCCGGCGTCGTCATCGAACCGATGCTCCAGGGAGCCGGCGGGATGATCCTGTGGCCGTCTTCAAGCCTTATCGAGATCCGTGAGCTCTGTGACCATTACGGGACGCTGCTGATCGCCGACGAGGTCTTCACTGGATTCGGCCGCACCGGGAAGCTCTTCGCCTGCGAGCATGGCCCGATCGTTCCCGACATCATCTGTCTCTCCAAGGCCCTCACAGCGGGCTACATGCCCCTGGCCGCGACGCTCTCCACCGACCGGATCTACGAATCCTTCCTCAGCGAGGACAGGGGGAAGACCTTCTTCCACGGCCACTCCTTCACCGCCAACGCGCTGGCCTGCGCGGTGGCACTGGAAAATCTCGACATCCTGGAGGAAGAGAACATCCTCGCGAGGATCGCCGGGATCGAGAAGCTCTTCGGTGAACGGCTCGCGAAACTGCAAGAGCTGCCCACGGTAAACAACCCCCGCTGCATCGGCTCCCTCGCCGCCCTGGATGTCAAGCCCCCGGGCGCCGACGGCGGCGGCTACCTCGATGCCATCGGCCCGAAACTCTACTCCGAGTTCCTCGAACGAGGCATCCTCCTGAGGCCGCTTGGCAACGTGCTCTACTTCCTGCCGCCCTACATCATCAGCGATGCGGAAATCCACCACGTCTTTGACGCGATAGAGGAGGTTCTCGGCACCCTCTAGGGCGGGAATCAGCCCCGTGTACCCTCTCCCGTCTCGGCGCTTTGTACCGATGGAGAGGAGGAGGGCCGCTTGCCCGCGAGGGAGCCCTCCTGGCGGAGAACGTAATCAGGATTCTGGGAGGTATACAGCCGGTGGTACCTGCCCTGCCGCGAGAGCAACTCTTCGTGGGTTCCCATCTCGACAATATGACCGTTCTCGAGAACGACGATCTTGTCGGCGCTGGTGATCGTCGAGAGACGGTGGGCGATGACGAAGGTCGTACGCCGCTGTATGAGATTGTTGATGCCCGCCTGGACCTCCTTCTCCGCCTCGCTGTCGAGAGCCGAGGTTGCCTCATCGAGAATGAGAATCGGCGCGTCCTTCAGCATCGCCCGGGCGATTGTCAGGCGCTGGCGCTGGCCGCCGGAGAGCTTCATTCCCCGGTCTCCGATCTCGGTCTCGTAGCCATCCTCCTGCAGCATGATGAAGTCGTGGGCATTTGCCACCTTCGCCGCCTGTATGACCTCCTCGTCCGTAGCCGAGTCACGTCCATAGCGGATGTTCTCCAGGATGGATGTGTTAAAGAGAAATGGCTCCTGGGAAACGATAGCGATATTGTCGAGATAGGAGGCGTGCTGGAAATCCCGGATGTCCGCCCCGTCAACGCTCAGCCTTCCCTCGGAGGGGTCGTAGAAACGGGCAACGAGATCGACGAAGGTCGTCTTGCCGCTTCCGCTGGGGCCGACCAGGGCCACTACCTCTCCCTCCCTGATCTCAAGATCGACGTCTTTGAGCGCGGCCGCGAGACGAGTGGCGGCCTCCGGCTCCGCGGAAGCCGACCGATAGGTGAAGCTGACACCCTCGAAGGCCATCTTCTCGAAACGCTCCGGGAAGACGCTCGCATCGCTGGTATCACGAATCTCGGGCGTCTCGTTGAGAATCTCGAGGACGCGCTCAACCCCGGGACGAGCCTCGACAACGGCGTTCCAGGACTGGGATATTTTCTTTACGGGCTGAAACAGCATGATGAGCGCCATGCAGAAGCCGCAGAAATCTCCAATTGTCAGCGTTTGACTGCTGATGAGAAAACTGCCGCCAATCAACAAGCCCGCCAGCGCGAGGTTGAAGAGCAACTCCTGGATAGTACGCCCGAAGACCCTGGCCTTCTTGCTCTTGAGAAACGAGCTCTGGAACTCACGGTTTTTCTCTCCAAACTCCGCCAGCTCCCGCTCCTCCATGCCGAATGCCTTGACGATCCGGATGCCGCCAAAGAGCTGCTGGAGAGCATCGGTGATCATCCCGAGCTTCTTCTGCCTCTTTCGGCTGTGACGCAGGACCTTGCGACTGGCCCTGATGACGGGATAGATGATGAAGAAATAAGCCGGGATCGTGCACCAGAAGAGAAGGCTATTGGCCAGGTAGGCCGTCACCAGGTAGGAAATGACCAGGAAGGGCTGCTGAAGCATGGTCGTGAAGATACCGAGCAGGGAGTCCTGGACGATCGCGACATCATTGGTAACGCGCGACAGCAGGTCGCCGGAGCGGCGGTTGTGAAAGAAGGAGACCGACTGGCTGGCAAGATGCCTGAAGAGAGCCTTGCGTGTATCGACGAGCATGTGAACGACCATCCGTTGGGCGATCATCTCCTTGAGGTAGTAGCAGGCCGCCGCGAAAATACCCATCGAGCAGATCGACGCCCCGAGGAAGATCAGCAGATTGGTATTCGTGCGTTCTATCTCCGGGAGACCCCATTCCCACAACAGGGTGAGATACTTGGCGAACTGGCCAGTGTTGTTACCCTCCGCCGTCGGCAGGCCATCAACGACGATAGAGATGAAGCCCAGGCGCAGCGCCGTAATGGCGCTGTAGAAGAGGGTGAATACCGCCATGAAGCCCAGCAGGTACCAATAGCGCCCCATCAGGCTAGTATAAAAAGACAGGACACTCTTAATGGAGAACGGCACACGCTTCCGGCGGTTGAATAATCTGGAGAAAAACGATCTTTTCTTCATCGCAGCATGATTGTAACAGGAACACGCAACACCCTAGACTCTTATGGATGCTGTAAATAAAAGCCTTCGTCCTTCCATCAGCCTGTCGTCCTGCCGCCTGAATACCAGGCGGAGTAATAATTTCGATATTCTCCCGTGATAACCGATTCGAGCCAGTCCCTGTTGTCGATGTACCACTGGACCGTATTCTCGATGCCCCGCTCAAACTCCACCTCAGCCTGCCAGTCCAGCTCCGCCCGAATTTTCGAGGCATCCATCGAATAGCGCCTGTCATGACCCGGCCTGTCCTCGATATGCCGGATAAGGCTCTCAGGTTTACCAAGCACCCGAAGTACGGATTTGACTACATCGAGGTTGGTCCTCTCGTTGCCGCCGCCGATGTTGTAGATCCCGCCGGACTCTCCATTCTTCAATACCGAGAGCAGGGCGCGGGAATGATCCCCTACGTGAATCCAGTCTCTGACCTGCAGGCCATCTCCGTAGATCGGCAGCGGCTCATCGTTCATCGCGTTTCGAATCATCAGTGGAATAAGCTTCTCGGGAAACTGGAAGGGTCCGTAATTGTTCGAGCACCGGGTGATGATAACGTCCATCCCGAAGGTACGACCGAAGGCTTCCACGAAATGATCCGCGGCCGCCTTCGAGGCGCTATAGGGCGAGCTGGGCGCTAGTGGGCTCTCTTCACTGAAGCTCCCTTCGGAACCCAGCGACCCGTAGACCTCATCGGTCGAAACCTGGACGAAACGTTCGATGCCCGCCTCGCACGCGGCCTCGAGAAGAGCGACTGTCCCCAGGACGTTTGTCTCGGCAAAACCCTTCGGCCCAAGTATCGAGCGGTCGACATGACTCTCGGCGGCGAGATTGATGATATGGGAAACCTCTCCTGAGCTCAGCAACTCGCCGACTCGCTCGCGGTCACAGATGTCTCCCCTGGCGAACCGATGCCGGGAATCCCGGATACAGCTCTTGAGGTTATCAAGATTTCCCGCGTAGGTGAGGAGATCGTAGGTGAGCACACTGGTATCGGGCTCTTCGGCAAGGATCAGCCTCACCAGGTCACTTCCGATAAAACCAGCCCCGCCAGTAACGAGGATCGTCTTCATTCAGGTCGCTCCGGAAAATTAGGCTCGCTCTCACATTATCGACCCGATCCGTCATCTGATTGAGCAATTGAGCGAGATTCGAAACCCCGCCAATTACCCGCAAAGACCGCGGGAACGTGGCCTTTTATGTGACGATGGCTCGCGACGACTATTCGAAAACACCCTAGACCGTCGCACTTGCGCCATTCTCGCTTCTGGTTAGAATCAGGGACCCGACAGTTTGCACAGCCTTTTAAAGGCCGGCTCCGGAAAAATGAACAGTTCCGCTAAATGAACAAGCCGCACAGTAAACGCCAGCCGCTCCAGTTGGGCTACAGCACCAACGTCCACCCCGGCGAAAACATGGAGGCCGTCTACCGCTCCCTCGAAGAATACACCGTGCCAATTCGCGAGCGCGTCTTCGGTTCCGAGTCCTGCGGACTGGAACTGCGCCTGGGCATTGGAGCGGCAAAGGACCTGTCGACGCGCAGGGCGCGACTGGAGTTCCGAGAATTCCTGGAAGAATCAGGCCTCGTGCTCTTCTCGGTAAACGCCTACCCCCTGAGTGACTTTCACGCCCGGCGGGTCAAGGAAACCGTTTACCAGCCCTCGTGGGTCAGCCCGCAGCGCGCGCGCTGGACCTCCAGGATCGCCCGTATCGTTGACGAAATCGCCCCGGCTGGACTCAAGGTGTCCATCAGCACCCTGGGAGGATGCTTCCGGGGCCACGGCCACGGCCCGGCGGTCTTCAGAAAGCTCGCTGCCAACTATCTCCAGACACTCGAAGCCCTCCTCGAGATCGAGGAGGCGAACGGAAGACCCATGGTGCTGGCCGTTGAGCCGGAGCCGGAAACCACCTTCGAGACAGCCCGAGACGTCATCTCGTTCTTCGAAGAATACCTCTGTCCACTCGCCCTTGAACGCTGGAAGAAAAAAGGTTCGAGGGCCCGTATCGAGGCTGACCTGAGAAAGGTCTTCACCGTCAACATCGACACCTGCCACCTCTCGGTACTCTTCGAGGGCCAGGTCTCGAACCTGCGCGAGCTTCAAAAGGCCGGGCTCGAGCTCGGCAAGGTCCATGTGACCAACGCCGTCGCGCTGAAAAACCCCTACCGCTCACCCGCGGCCTTCAAGGACCTCCGGGCCATGGACGAGCCGAAATATTTTCACCAATTCTGCGGAGCCGATGAAGAAGGCCGCGCCATCTGGAGAGGTACCGACCTCGACCAATTGCCGAAGAGGCTCCTGGAGGGAGAGCATCCTGACGTTGTCGAGATTCGTTCGCATTTCCACGTACCGCTCTACCTGAAAAAATACAGGCGTTTGCACACGACCCGCGATGATACCGAGCGAGCGCTAGGCGAGGTCATCAAACGGCGCAGTTGCTCTCATCTCGTCTTCGAGACCTACACCTGGCCCATCCTCGCAGGAGGAACACAGCGACGGCGCAAGCTCATAGACGGCATCTCACGCGAGTACCGCTGGCTGCTGGAGAGCATCGAGAAACTCAGCGCACGCTGACCTCCCGCCCATCAGAGACTCGCGGGCTCATGGGCGAGCTGGTGACGCCGCCAGATCCCCGCAGCACGAAGCTCGTGGTTGAGAACCGTGCTGGAGGCTCCGGGTGACGAGAAGAATTCCTCCGAATCCGCGAACGAACATCGCTGCCCCAATTCCTTCAGAACCCGCTCTATAAGAGATTCCTGATCGTATTCAGCCAGCCTGGCCGGAACGCCGTCGAAAGTCAGCACTCCGCTGGTGGAAAGATAGGCCAGGGGTGGATCGCGGAGCTCGGTACCGTTCCATTCCATCCGCAACCCCTGCAGGCGACTGAGTTCATACCTCGATCCCTCCGTCGCGTTGACCCGCTCAAGCTGGCTGCCGGTGAAGAACGCCAGGTGGCACCTGGAGCTTCCAGCCACCTTGTCGAGGGTTGCCGGGATCACTCCGTAGCTCGAGACGTGGGCGGCAAAGACCGGTGAAGCCCCCTCGAGATCGACCAGGAGAAAGGGTACGCCCAGGTCCCCGTCGATTCCGGAGAGCTTCGTACGAACCTGGGCAGGGCAGGCGTTGGAGCCGCTGCAGAGAACCGCCTGGCGATCGGCGAGGGAGACACAATCGAACTTCTCGAGGGTCTCAGCCAATTGCTGAAAGTCCAGCACATCACCCAGAAGCTGTATACTGTCTCCCAGGTAAAGAAAGGACTCTCGGGGGCTCGCCCCGGGATAGACCCGAGGCTGGTAAAGTGGTGCCGGCTCAAACCTGTCTACGGGTATCATGATGGCCTTATTCTTGAAGACGTATCCTCCAGTATCCAGATCATCATGAAAAAGATCCTCGTTATCGGCGCCCATCCGGATGATTGCGACATTTTAGCGGGAGGCTGCGCGGCTCTCTGGAGTGACCGTGGCGACGAGGTCACCTTCATCTCCATGACCAACGGTAACGCAGGACATCATCGGGAAGATCCTCCGGAGCTGGAGAGCCGGCGGCGGGACGAGGCGGCCAGGGCGGCTGAGGTGCTCGGAGGCCGCTATGAGATCCTCGACAATGATGATGGCTGCCTCGTTCCGGACCTCGAAAACCGGCTGGGGCTCATCCGCAGGATAAGAGAAATCGATCCGGACCTGGTCCTTACCCATCGACCGAACGATTACCACCCTGACCACCGCTATACATCGATCCTCGTGCAGGATGCGGCCTACATGGTGACCGTACCCCTTATCTGCCCCGAGGTTCCCCATCTCGAGACCAACCCGGTGATCGCCTACCTCTTCGATGAGTTCACCAGGCCCGCGGCCTTCCGAACGGATGTGGTCGTCGACATCGACGCGGTGGCTGAGCGGAAATGGAAAGCGCTCGACTGTCACCAGTCTCAATTCTACGAATGGCTGGCCTACAATATGGGGCCGGGCGAAGACAGCGTCCCTACCGAAGCGGCTGAGAAACTCCAATGGCTGAAGGCCACCTGGAGCGAACACCTCGCTCGACCAGCGGCCTCCTGCCGCCCACTGCTGCTGGAGACCTATGGAAGCGGACGCGGCGGGGAGGTCATCTTCGCCGAGGCCTTTGAACTCTGCGAATTCGGCAGCCAGCCTGGCCGAGATGAACTCCGCTCCATCTTTCCGGTATAGGCGTCAAGAACCTGGAGAGCCGGGATCTCTCAGTTTTCCATCGGGGTAATCCGGGGAGACTCGATGGAGCTCTCGAAGAGTTCCCTGTTCAACCCGTATTTTTTCAGGTAATTGGAAAGCTGCGGGCGGTGGATACCCAGCTCCCGGGCGGCATGGGTGATATTGCCGTTGGTCTTCCTGAGGGTGCTCTCGATGATCTGACGCTCAAGCATCCTCTTGGCATCCTTGAGCTTTAAATCCTTCGCAAGCAGGAGCCGGAGATCCGTGAGCGTCTTGTGATCGCATTCATCGGGAAGCAGCTTCCGGCGCAAATCGAAATAGATATCCGAGCCGAGCTGGTACCGCCGCTCGACAGGAAGCACCTCGTAGGGCACCTCCTCCGCCAACAGAAGCTGCAGCCTCTCCTGTACCCTGGCGGTATATTCCTCGGCGACACCGAGATCCGTATGCCGGAACAGCAGGTAGAGCACTGGATTGCCCCAGCAGACGGTCGCCCCTTCGGCAACCGAGGCGATCTCCCTGGCGAGCTTGTCGCCAAGACCACTCTGGGTTTCCCCCACCGAATCCTCGAGCACGGGGAGGTAGAAACCCGCCAGGCAGAATGACCTGTCGTGCAGGTTGAAGAGCCTGTATTCCTCCCGCAGCCTGTCGAGGAAATAGCTGGGTGTATAGAAACCCGTTACCGGCTCGCGGATCGCCACGTCAAGCTGCCTGCGGTTCTGCAGAACGGCAGCCACCTGCAGGGCGTAGGTCTCCACAAGCAGCTGGTGCCTCTGGGTAAAAGGCCCCAGCGAGTTCAGCCGGTCGAGATAGATGCTGCCGAGAACTCGGTCCTCTGTCTTCAGGGGAACAACGAGGACCGACCTGTCCTGCAGAACCTTCAGGGGACTCAATTTTCCGCGGGCCTCATCCTCGCCGCCACTGCTGGATGACCCGCGGCCGCGGCGAATCGTGTCTTCAGCAAGCTGGCTGGCGGAGGAAGCCTCCGGATGCTGGATGAAGTCTTCGCCAAAGCCCACCGAGGCGACCGTCTCGTATTGCCGATCGTTGACTGACATGATGAGCCCTCGCTCGGCCTCGGTCAGCGCCAGCGCCTCATCCAGGCAACCCTGGTGGAAAT
Source organism: Planctomycetota bacterium (assembly GCA_002695115.1). Lineage (GTDB taxonomy): Bacteria > Planctomycetota > UBA8108 > UBA8108 > UBA8108 > UBA8108. The sequence goes on along the minus strand of NZOA01000077.1, from coordinate 5,333 downwards.
CGAGCTGGTTCATCCGGGTGTTGATCAGCAAGACGCTATCAAGCAGGCTCTTGTAATCATCCGAGCCCGCGGGACGCTCCCGCAGCTCGCTGTGAGAAAGGGTTCTCTCACGGCTTCCCGCCGTGAGATTCTTGGCTTCCGACTCCTTGCGGAAACGCGAATAGTCCTCCGTGAAGATCTTCCGCCGGGGATCATCGGAAAACTTCGACCGCAATCCATCCGGCACCTGCTCGGAGATCCTCTTGAGGATGGCATCGGCCTTGCCGTAACAGGTCGATGCCTCGGAAAACTCCCGGTCTGTGTGATGCACCTTCGCCAGGGCGTAGTACAGGTCGAAGAGCACCCTGACATCGCTCAGCCTCTGGCTCAGCTCGATGGCCTTACCCAATTGCTCGCGAACCTTCTCAGGGTTTCCTCCCTTCAGGTGCCTGTGGACGTTCCCCTTGACCGTCAGGACACGCACCTGAAGATCCAGCGCCCTCACATCCTCAGCGATCACCTGTGCCCTGGAGGCGAGCTTGAGCGCCTCAGCGTAAAACTCGCGGTTGAACTTGGCCTCGGCGAGATCGAGCAACGCGCAGGCCTGGCGGATCCTGTGGCCTAGCTTCCCGTAGGAATCACCGGCCTGCTTGAGGCTCTTCTCGGCAACGTTCCAGTCGAGCTGGCAGGCCTTGATATTTCCATCGAGGAGTAGCCCATCGGCCTCAAACGATTTCAGCTGGAACTCGGAAGCGAGGATCAGGGCCTGCTTGCAGAATTTCTCGGCTTCCTTCAGGTCCCCAATCTCGAAATATACGCGTCCCATACGCACAAAGGCATCAGCGAGACCTCCTGTCTCGTCGGCCTCGATCTCTTTTACCTTCTTGCTGTTCTCGACCTCTTTCTGGAAATACTCGATCGCAACCTGGTAATTACCCAGGCGGAAGCAGAGATCGCCGAGAGTTCCGAGGGTGGGATTGAGGCCCTCAAAATCACCTATCCTCAGCTTCATATTCAGGCTGCGGCTGAGATTGTCGATCGTCTTGTGGTAGTCACCATCACGTCGATAGACAAGACCCAATTGGTCATAAGATCTGCAGAGACCGGAGACATCCTGCTGACGCTGGCGCATCTCCAGGGCTTTGTAATAGTACCTCGCGGCCCGGAAATGATTTCCGCGCTCGAGATAGACCCTTCCGAGGTCATCCAGGATGCTCACCGTCAGGGAGTGATGTTGCTGCTCCTCGGCGACAGCGAGACCGCGTTGAAAATTATCAAGCGCGTGAGAATAATCTCCCTTTCGGTAGAACGCTCGAGCTACCAGGCGATAGAACATACCGAGCTCGACGCAGTCCGGCACCTTCTGCGCCAACTCAGCGCCCTTGAGCCCGTAGTTGATCGTCCGCTTCCAGTCCTGCCTCTTCAGCCGACACCGGGTCACCTCCAGCTGGACCCTGATCGATTCGAGGCTCTGCTCATCTGCAATAATCTTCTGGGCCCTTGCAAGGATCTTCAGAGCCCGGCCCGGATCGATGACGGCGACCACCTGCGCCTCCAGCAGATACAGGTTCGTCCTGGTGGCAGGCTCCAGGGTCCCGGCCTCTTCCTGGTTAATTCGCTTGAGCGACTCGATGGCTCCCTCATGATCCCGCAGGGCTGCCTGAACCCGGGCCAGCCGCTCGAGAACCATAAGCCGCGCAGGCAGCTGTTCGTCATCTTCGACGGAAGCAACCATCTCAGCGAAAAGTTCCCGGGCCTTCTGAAAAGCGAAGGTACGCTCAAAACGGTTGCCGGCCGCGATACCGAAGTCCAGGGCCGAGGCGGGGTCGAAACCGCGGCTGAGATGATAATAAACCTCNTAGATCTCCTCGCCGGTGAAGATGGTTTCACCATTGCCCTCACCGAGGCGCCTGCTGTATTCCTCGCCGATGCGTTGATGGACAAGCATCTTCACCTCCGGCTCGATCGTCGCCTCCACGACCTGGGTATAATCCCACAGCCTGAAGAAATACTTGCCGGGACTCGCCAGGGCCGTGATCCCACGCTGCTCGAAAACGCTCAGTATCTCCTCGACCCTCTCGGAGCCCCCGGCGCCCGAGAAACAGCCGAGCTTGTCGGCCGCCAGAGACGCCTCTTCCGGANCCGCCGGAGCGCCATCCACATGCGTCAGGACATGGGAGATAAGATCGCTTCGTACAGGACGGCGGGCCAGGGAAAGAACCTGGAGTATGCGGGCCTCGACGCCCGGACCATCCTCCTTCGCGGCTGAAAAGTAATCTTCGAGGCGACGCACCAGGATCCGGTGACGGACTGGAGAATCTTCCGCAAGGACCAGCCCACCCGCTCCNGATGTGCTGTTTACATAGCCCCGGAAGCTGTCACCGCTCCAGGAGGGCAANTTTGATTCTCCAAGAAAGACCCCTCGAAAAAGTTCCTGCTGAAAACTCGGGAAACCCTCGGAAAGCTCGAAGACCGCGTCGGCGGCATCGGTCGTGATCTCCAATTGCCGACCGGCAACCTGGACTCCCTCAACCGATTTCTCGAGGAANTGCCTCGCCTCCTTTCGATGCAGAGGACGGAGCTCACCGTGAAAGCTGAAGNTCTCNTTNCCGAGNCTCTCAACGGCCTTGCCGATGTCATTGTCACAATCATCAAAGGAGCGATAGTTCGCCAGCAGCATCAACCGGGACGGCCAGATCTCGGGAGGCCCCTCCCCCGTGCCGGAACCCGAATTCTCTTCGCCNGCCTTACCCCCGGCAGCTTCGGTCGGATCCGCCCCGGCCACGAGCGCCCGCCAGTCCTCGGTTACCTGCTGCGCGTCCGCGCCACCCATCGCTGAGTGCTCCGCGAGCAGGGCCTCGTTCCTCAGCTGNAGATTNCGACCGATGTATCGCAGCAGTTCGACCGTGNTTCGATCAGCCCAATGCAGGTCATGGACCAGGATCAGCAGTGGTTTGTGTACTGAAACCTCGAGAAGAAATTGGGTGATTCCATCAAAGATTCGAACCTTCTCGTCTTCCCAGTTCTCTGAATTAAGAATGCTGCTCTCAGCGGGAGCCCGGGCATCTCCGAAAGCTTCAGGAATCAGGCTCTCGAGCGCATGACGGTAGCGCTTGATGAGCGAGGAACCCAGGCGCTGGTTGGGCAGTCCGAGACCCGCCTTCTCATCAAGATCACGCATGATCTGCCGAATCGTATGGAGAAAGGGCTTCAGCGGAATCCCCTCGACCTCGTAATTGTGTGTTTCGTAGACCGCGACGTCTTTTTCCCTGGCACGCTCTCGAAGGTGGCGGAAAATACGCGTCTTGCCAATGCCATCCGCCCCGTGGCAGAGCATGACATAGCGGGTGCCCTCATCGTTCTCCGCCACCCCGGAGGAGGAGACGTCCTGGACAGATTCGCCGGGATCTTCCCCTGGCTTGTTTTCTGGAGCTTCGGCCTCNCCTTCCCCCCCCTCCGCAATTCTCGCGGGGTCCCAGCGCATCCCCTCCATGGCCGCGAATTCCTCGCTGGTAATCGGCTTCGCGAAAAACACCTTCTCGAAGAAAGCCTCGAGGGTAGCTTTTTCAGCCTCGCGAAACTGGAAGCTGGAGNGAAATGGGAATGGGNCNGTNGACGTATACCCGGTTCCTGACTTGATCAATGGATTGTCTTCCCNGTTCTTTTCTTAAACCAAGATAGTAATTGGCCTTTGAGTACCATGTCAAAAATAATCAACTGGACTCTGTATCTTGTTGNCNCGCAATAACTTGACCGGCTTCGGTATCTCCTGCCGNCTGCAGGATATCCGCCAGTGTACAGGAANCGAAGGAGNCCTCCCAGNNGGCGTTGGCCTCCGCGATCAATCGACTGATCGCCNCCNCCTCNGGATCTGAAGCCTGGGACGAACCAGGGGNGCCTGTTTCCCCTGGAAACTCCGCCCCCCGCAACCCCGCCGCCACCTCTCTGAGCGGGATCCTGGCTGCATCTCGCGCAAGACTGTAGCGCCTGTCGTGAGAATCATCGCCAAGCAGCACGCCCTGCTCGACAAGTACCGCCGCCGCACGCTCAAATCCTTCGATGTCGTCGATACCGAGATCCCGAGCTACCCTCTTGAGCGAAGGAATCCTGCCGCCGCTGTTGAAAGCCGCGGCAACCCTGTAGAGGAGGTTTAAACCGAGAGCCGCCAGGGAGCGTTTCCCCTGATCGGTTTTTTCCCGGTTAGATTCCGCCAGGTCTTCCCGGTTCTGGTGAACGAAGCTGATCTGGCCCCCCCAGAGAATTACCAGCCAGGTAACGTAGAGCCAGATAAGGAACAAAGGAATAGCCTTGAGATTATCATAAAAACTCGTGACCTTGCCGACCCCCACGAGATAGTAGGAAAAACCGTACTTGGACAGCTGCCAGAGGAGCGCCGCTACCAGTCCCCCCAGGGCAGCGCTCGTAATACGCACCTTGACCGCCGGCAGGAAAAGAAACATCAGCGTAAAAGCCAGGAAGCCGAGGAAGGTCGCGAAGGTTGCCGAGTCCTCCAGGAATGACTTCAGGCCGCCGGTGGGCAACATATCCTCGGCCCAGAGTGAGGCAGCGGCCAGGAGGGGGCTCGTCGTCAGGATGACCCAGAACACCATCAGCCTCTGGAGATGATTCCTGCGCCGCTGAACCTCCCAGATATGGTTGAAAACCCGTTCCGCAGCGAAATAGATTCCCAGCGAGATCATGACCAATCCACAGAAGGCCGTAAAATTCACCAGCCCGCTGGGATCCGCCAGGGCGTCGTCCCCGATACTTTCTTTAATCACCTGGCGGAGGTTTTCCGTCAGTCCCGCATTCTCCCCCAGCAACAGCTTCGGGACCTTCTCGATAAACCACTCCTTGATGCGCCCTCCCTCTCCTCTCACATTGGCAATACTAAGGAAGAGCACCGTCAGGGGAATGAGCGAGATGATGGAAAAAAAAGTCAGGCTGGCGGCCCGCTCGAGACAGAAGTCCTTACGGAATTTCCTCACCGCCAGGTAGAGTACCTGGCCAACCTTCGTGAGAAAACCCCTGAACCCGACGAGCTCTTCAGGCGCCCTGGAAAACAAGATTTCCTTCAGGCGACACAATATCCGCAGCATCAACTCGGCTCCGCAGAGGTCTTCGTACTGAAAAAGGAGACCGCACCCACCGGAGGGTCGCCTCCGGACCCGGCCAGTATCCTATCATCTACCCCCAATGGAGCCGTTGGGAAAGATACGCGGCCGGACGCCCATGAAGGCCCCAGTGGCTGGAAACCCGGGCAAAAAAAATCTCCTCATCGTCCCTACTCGATGAGGAGGTGTTTGGGTCTGAAATAAACGAGGAAAAAGGAGGAACCTACCGAGTGGGGTGTG